>NZ_CAXTTT010000170.1:0-12227 GCF_964247315.1 uncultured Nostoc sp. | reverse complement strand
GGATGAGGGAGTGAGGCAGAATAATTAATGCCCAATGCCCAATGCCCCATGCCCCATGCCCTAAAACAAAGTAAGAACGTACACCAAGGTGAATAACACAATCCAAATAATGTCTACGAAGTGCCAGTAAATTTCTGTCATTTCGATAAAAGTATGATTGGTTGCAGAATATTCACCGGAACGACGCGATCGCCACAATACACGTAATATCAATAACAGTCCGACAAAAACGTGCAAACCGTGGAACCCGGTCATGATATAAAAGCAGTTGGCGAAGACGTTAGTAGTCAGTCCGTATCCTAAAGTTGAGTACTCATAAACTTGACCACCTAAGAAAATTGCCCCCATGATTGCGGTAATTGCGTACCACAGTTGCATTCCCTTGACGTTATTCTTTTTAATCGCCGTATCACCGAAGTGAATCACGAAACTACTAGACACCAGAATAATCGTGTTAATCGTCGGCACGAGTAATTCTACTTCACTTCCTTCTGGAGGCCAAACAGCTGTACTGCTCCGAAAAAACAAATAGGTAGCAAAAAATCCCCCAAACATTAGGGATTCAGAAGCGAGGAACGTCAACAATCCCCAGACTCTTAAATCTGGATGTTCTTCGTGTCCTGCACTGTGATCTTTGCTTGTGGTTGTAGCTATAGTCATAGATTTTTTGACAATATTATCCACTGTGTCTGTTGTGGAAGCTTGAATAAAGAATGAAGTCTGAAGCGGCACATTTTCATTCCTCATCCAAAATCCTTATTTAACCGAACTCTTCATTTGTTCAGGAATTATCAAAATTCCGAGTTTCGAGTTCAGAACTCGGCCTTTGATGTTCAGAACTCGGCCTTTCGAGTTCAAAACTCGGCCTTTCAAGTTCAAAACTCGGCCTTTCGAGTTCAAAACTCGGCCTTTGATGTTCAGAACTCGGCCTTTCGAGTTCAAAACTCGGCCTTTGATGTTCAAAACTCGGCCTTTGATGTTCAGAACTCGGCCTTTCGAGTTCAAAACTCGGCCTTTCGAGTTCAGAACTCGGCCTTTCATGTTCTGAGCTTGGAGTTTCGATTTCCAAGCTCAAAACTTCGATCTCCCAGCTCAAATGAATAGAAGTTGCAGTCACTTTGAGAGCGATCGCAATACTCACTCTACTAATTAAGCACTAGCTGACGGTGTTGCAGATGGCTCTATTTCAAGCCTGTTATCATGACCGTAGTCATAAGGGCCATGAGTAACAACCGGCAATACTTCCCAGTTTTCAATCGCGGGTGGCGAGCTAGTTGTCCATTCTAAGGTCAAAGCTTGCCAAGGATTATCACCAGCCAAAGGCCCTTTCAGCCAACTGTAGAGCATGTTGATGGTGAAAGGAATTACCGATATCGCCAAAACAAATGAACCAAAGGTACAAATTTGATTGAGGTCGATAAATTGAGGGTCATACATTGCCACTCGTCGCGGCATTCCTTGCAAACCCAACTCGTGCATCGGTAAAAAGGTCAGATTAGTACCGATGAAAGTCAAGGCAAAGTGAATGCGTGCCAAGTTTTCATTCAGCATTCGTCCGGTCATTTTGGGGAACCAGTGATAAATGCCGGCGTAGATGCCAAACACGGAACCGCCAAACAGAACGTAATGGAAATGTCCTACTACATAATATGTGTCGTGGACGTGAACATCAAAGGGGGCTGTTCCCATCGTCACACCACTTAAGCCGCCCATGACAAACATGGACAACAAGCCAATGGCGAAAAGCATTGCACCTGTGAAACGGATTTTACCACCCCAAAGGGTAGCAACCCAGGCAAAAATCTTCACGCCGGTGGGAACTGCAACTATAAGAGTGGAGATAGTGAAGAACATCCGCATCCAACCGGGTGTGCCACTGGTGAACATGTGGTGTACCCAGACGAACAAACCAACAACGCAGATGGCTACACTAGAATAAGCGATCGCTTTATAACCAAAGATTGGCTTGCGGGAGTGAACTGGAATTACCTCGGACATGATGCCGAAGATGGGCAGAATCATTAAATATACTGCCGGGTGAGAATAAAACCAGAATAAGTGTTGATAAATTACAACGTTACCGCCTGCATCTGGTTTAAAGAAGGAAGTGCCAAAGTTGAGGTCAAACAACAGTAGAACTAAACCGGCTGCTAATACAGGTGTGGAGAGAAGCGCCAGCAGGGAGGTTGCCAAGATTGCCCAACAAAATAAAGGCACTTGATCCCATTTCATGCTAGGAACCTTCATCATCAAAATGGTGATCACAAAGTTCAGCGAACCCAAAATTGAGGAAGTTCCTACTAAAACGATCGCTAATATCCACATAGTTTGAGCGATTGGTGCTGTCACCAAGCTCAAGGGTGGATAAGCTGTCCAACCAGATTGCGAACCACCAAAGATGAAACTACCTAATATAAGCGCACCTGCTGGTGGATTTAACCAAAAGGCGATCGCGTTCAGCTTCGGGAAAGCCATATCCCTAGCACCGACCATCAACGGCACTAAATAGTTACCAAATCCCCCAATCGCGCTAGGGACAATCCACAGGAAGATCATGATCGTCCCGTGATTGGTCATGAAAGCGTTATACAGATTGGGGTCGAGTACGTCTGCATCTGGTGTTGCTAATTCGACACGGAGAGCAACAGCCATCAGTCCGCCAATGAGATAGAACACAAACGCCGTCACGAGGTATTGGATACCAATAACCTTATGGTCAACATTAAATGTAAAATAGTCCTGCCATTTCCACGCCTTTGGATGGGAGGTATGGCCAGCTACCATTTCTGGTTTATTTTCTTCCGGTGGAGTATTCCGTGGAAATTCTACCTGCGTCATATTTTTGTCCTTTGTCCTTTGTCCTTTGTCATTTGTTGTTTGTCCGTTGTCATTTGTCCGTTGTCATTTGTCCGTTGTCATTTGTCAGTTACCAATAACTAATGACCAATGACTAATGACCAATGACCAATGACCAATGACCAATGACTAATGACCAATGACCAATGACTCTAGAGTTGCTGCACTAATTCCCATATCATGGGTGTGGGGCGCGAGAAACTCTGATGTTGATAAGTCGGCTGGATTAATTGCAACGACTTGATTTAAGTTTTGCTGTTGAGCAATTTGGTTTTCTGTCCGCCAGCTATTATATTCTTCTGGTGTGTGGACAATTACCTGTGTCCGCATTGAACCGTGATAACCACCGCACAACTCAGCACAAACTACGGGATATGTACCTGGTCTGGTGGCAACAAATCGTAGTTCGGTAGGGATACCAGGAAGCGCATCTTGTTTCAAGCGGAAGTTTGGCACCCAGAATGAATGAATTACATCTTGTGCTGAAAGGTTAAGTTGGACATCAGCACCAACGGGTATGTGCAATTCCCCAGAACTAATGCCACTATCAGGGTAATTAAATAACCAGGCGTACTGTATGCCTTTGACATCAACAACTAAGTCAGCTGGTTTGTTTAGCGTTTGAGGAGACGCGCCAATGCCAATTGTTGGGGCTATTGCTGGGGCAGTTGTTGCTTGGGAAGTATCGCTTAATGTAGCTGCAATAGCACTCCCCGGTATATGAGCAACATGAGCTGCTGAATGAGGATGACCCGCAGGCTCAAAGCCGCCCATTCGATTAAAAACATCTACACTGTAGATGCCCAAGCCGAGGACAATTACTGTGGGAATTGCTGTCCAAAAGATTTCTAAAGGAACGTTGCCTTCCACCCACACGCCATCGCCATCGTCACCCCGACGGTGACGAAACTGAATCAAAAACATTACAATTGTTCCTTCTACCACCAAGAAGAGTGCGATCGCAATGGTAAACATGACGTTGAAAAAACCGTCTACCAAAGGCGCTTGTAACGATGCCTGTACGGGCATGAGAGTGTGGTTTTGACCAATCAAAATGCTGATTGCTGTAACTACTATCCCAGCAACCAGAGTCCATAGTGAAACAGGAACTTGTTGCATACATGCTACCTGTCTAAACAGTCTTTTGAGGTGTTATTTTCTGGAAATTGGGCATTGGGGAGCCAGTGCGTTGGGCAGGCAATACCCGACTTGTTCGCGCAGCGTCTCTCCTTCTCCCAAAGGGAGAGGCTAGCGCCAAGGGAGAAGCAACTGGCGTCACTGGGCATTGGGTATTGTTATCTATTCCCCATTCCCTATTCTCCATTCCCTATTTCCCATTTCCTTTTCACTTATTAACTTTCTAACGTGCAGCCATAAAAAATGGGGGAAACTTCCAGATTTTTTCCATATCTTTCCCCCAAAAAATGACAAATTATATTTCAACTCATACCACAAAGTTAGCCCCCTGCTTCAATCAAAGCTAGTTGTTTCAAAAGGGCACTGTTAGACCTAATATTGATTAGGCTATATTAGCAGCAAGTTTAAATTTGTTAATAGCTAACATTTTGCGAGCCACGGATTTGTTTACTGCAAACTTTTTATTAATTACAGTAAATATTTAAGATTCCCCTCTAGTTACCTTGCCTAGCGCATTTGCGCTTTATTCAAACAGTGCCTCCTACAACAAACAACAATTTTGACTAACTCCAAAAACCTTAATTATTTAATACAACGTGGGTGTAGCAGTTCTTTGGGCAGATCCGCGAACAAGCTTCACAACCAATACAGTTTTCTGGAGAAGTAACTGCCATTACTTTCCGTTCAATTTCTTCATCATCTTCGTCTTCTACAAATTCGCCTTCTTCATTCAGTGCTTTCAAACCTAGCACATTGTACCCGCATACTTTAACGCATCTGCCACAGCCGATACATTTCTCTTTGTCGATTTCTTTAGCAAATTTTGGTGTCCAAGCTTTACCGCCAAATGTCAAACCTGTTAGTTGTGCCATGAATAAATCCTCGGCAATTTTGCCTGTCAATCTGTTTGTGCATTAACCATCATATTATCCTAATTTTTTATTGTTTTGTACTCAAAAATTACTTTTATTACATCATTTTTCGATGACTTTGAACACAATAGTAAATTGTTTTTTGTTTCAATTTATAGATGAAAATTATTGCAAACAATTCTTATGAATATTTAGTATTCCTCGTTCTCCTGCTCTACATGGAAATGCATTCACCGAGTCTCTGACTCAATATCTGACTGGAGGCAGCAGCCCACAATCGGCCATTTCCATACAGAGCATAAATAAAAAGTTGAGGATTTAAAACCTATGCAGATGAGTAAAGCCTCGTGTATATGTGGTTTATAACTGCCGATTTAACTATTATTTCCAGCAAATGCAACTATATCTATAAGAGTAATGACATTATTTTTCAAATATTTTTTGAGTTAGGCAAACAAATTTAGATAAAAAGTATACATATATACCATAAAAAATGTTCGTTACTAACATTTTGATATATGCAATATGTATTTGATAAAGCAACAATTTTCAATTTAGTTTGATTTAAATATTTAGATGAATGATGACAAAATGAATATTCTTCTTTCGTCGTAATCAACAGAATTAATTTATGAAGGAACTGTAAATTTTATGGCAGAATATTATCATGTCTTAAATATTAAAATTATTAACAAATCAGATGAGGTCTAATTGTAAAAAGCTTAAATATTTCCTAAAAATACTTTATGTAAGGTTTTATGGTCAAAGTTGAAATGTTCATTAAGTAGTTAATTAAATAAATTTTAAAGAATGGTTAAAGCTCAGTACGAACAAATTAATCATTTTATTCATGAAATGTATAGTTAATAAGAAGTTTTGTCAAACTCAATTTGAAAGCCTTAAATAGTTTTTAAGTGGATGCGAAGTTAACAAGTAGATGTGGTGATTGAATGTGGTGAGAAAAGACTATTCTCACCATAAAGATAATGTGGTAGCGAGTCATGAAAACACAGGACTCATCCAGGGGAGACCTGAGCCAGACATCTCAACGATTAGAGTGGGAAAAGAGCCAAATGCCTTATACAATTCCTAACAACAGTTGCGTTGGATGTGACAACTGCCGCCCCCAATGTCCTACGGGTGCAATCAGAATAGAGGACAATGAATACTGGGTTGATCCTGGTCTTTGTAATAATTGTGAAGGCTATTATTCAGAACCGCAATGTGTAATAGCTTGTCCAACTAATTCTCCCATTCCTTGGCAGGCGAAAAAGGGAAGATGCAAAGTTGAACCAAGAGATGCTACCAGCTTAGACTTGTTTTCTAATGGCAAGAATAATCCATTTGCCTCAGCGATCGCAATTTGGGAAGCTTGTAATGTATTAGCGCAGCGCACATCCCTACATTGGGAAACTGATGAAGAAGGCTACATCAGTTACAGCCGACAAGTCAATCAAGGGCGAGGTGCGATCGCTTTTCATATCCAAGATCCCTTCAAAGTGAACGACAAGGCCACAGATATAGCAGCAATTGAGGGGCTTGACATCAGAGCCGCTTGCATACATCTAATTTTTGCAGCTTATGCTACAGCCTTAGAGCAACCTTGGGAGCAAGAATTTGCGATCGATGAGCGACAAATTGAGAAATATTTGGGGATGGAGAAACGCAAAGACTTGAGTAAAGCTGCCAAGCTAGCTTTAATGAAAAATATCGTTCAGCAAGCTTGCTCCCTAATTATCTCCATTGACTGGCCCCAACAAGGTCGACTTAACGGATTCTCTGTTGTCGGCAGCCGCTTATGGCACTTGGTAGATATTCAACACCACTTTCAAGAAGACAATCTCGGATGCAAATATCTGATTGGACTAACTTTTAAAGTAAAAGCAGGTATTTGGGCACAATATTTCTTAAACAAACAAGCATGTAAAGAACGAACCGCATTCTATCAATACGGCAGTCTACCCAAAACATTGCTAACCACAGTCATGAGCATTTGGCAGCAACATGAAGGCGCAGTTCGACTAATGCTGTGGTTGCTGTTTAAAACTAAAATGGGCAAAGAACAACGCATTACCATTCCTACTTTGCTGCGTATTGCTTACGGCGAAGAAAAAGTCGCCCTTGCATCCAGACAACGGGAAGAACGCAAACGTCTGCTGCGAACCTTTGAAAGCGATTTGGAAATTCTCAATCACTATGGAATGAAACCGCTTTTCGATCCAGTTACTTACCCACCAGAAATTCAACCTTTGTGGGCGAAATTAATCGATCTTCCCGAAGATCCAGATGAAGCATTAGAATTTTGGACTAATGACGGTGGTGCTGAAACTCGCCTCACAGATACAGGCCCCCGTGGTAAATGGAATCTGCTCATGAATGCGCGGATTTTGGCTTTTGAACTCCCGCCAGAATGGGAACAGCAAATCTCAGAATCGGAAAAAAAGAAAACAAGAACTGCCAAAGCCAAAAAGAAGCCCAAAGCTACAAACGATTTGCTAGGCGAACAGATTTTGCAAGCGCGAAAAAATTTGAATCTTTCCCAAAGAGAATTGGCAAAACTCACAGGTAAAAGTCAAAGCTGGATTCGAGATATTGAAAATGGTCGTTTAAAAGCCAAATTAGAAGACCAAGTACTGTTACGAAAAGTCTTAAATATGGTTTCATCTTGATTCAATATTTGGAATTGAAACACAGAGAGACGCAGAGATTTTATTACGAATTTCTAGACCTTTATACTAAATACAGTATTTAATTAATTCGTAACAAACTAAATTTTGTAATATTCTGCGTTCCTCTGCGCTTACCTTTGCGCCCCTCTGCGTTTAAAAACTCTTCACTTCTATGTACTATAACTCATTACCTTACTAGAGGTAATCCAAAAACTACCGACAGCATATTTAGTAACTACCAACTCTCGTGTAGCATTGCATGAACTCTTCAGTTGTTGAGTCTTGGTTTCATCTTTCACAAGTTTAGCCTGGTAAGTGTAGAGAGAACCACAAGGTTGTTCAAAACTAAGTTCAGCTAAGATAGTATTATTGTCTAAACTTTGCTCTAAAATTTTGCCTGCAACTTTGTAGTTAAACCAATCCCATCCTTTACAAAGGATTAACTCTCTTTCCAAAACCTGAAGTGTGGCAGGCAGAGTTCCCCAGCCTCGATAGACTTTATGTAAGCATTGAATATCACCAGTACGAGTCAAAATTGATCTAAATGAATCTTGATCGAGACGACCGTAGTATCTTCCTTCTGGCAAGTCTATAATTGTTGGTGCAAACCGATGTCCACCAAAGTGCGATGATTTCCAAATTCGCACATTATCTAAGCACAAATCAGCATTACTCGCTGTTACATGGAAGTAAAAAGGAGCGCCATATCTTGCACAACACTTATCATGACTACCGTGAGTACAAACTAAAATATCTCTAGTTGTAGTAGTTTCCACTTCAGAATTAAAATTGATACCCCATATCCATTTTTGGACTTCTCCTGCTACTTGCTCAATATTTGCTAGCTTAAACTCTTTTTTCTGGTATCCATTACTTAGCCCCTCTTGTTTTTGATAAATCAAAAGTGTAGTGTGATTTACCTTGTGTGATACATCATTAGCAATTAAGAGGAATCTAATCGGTAGTTTAGCACGCTTCACTTCTTCTACCAAAATCCTCAAATTCTGAGGCACCCATTTGGAATTAAAGGCTTCTGATGTCCAAGGCAAAGGACACTCAACTAAAATATAAGTTTGATAATTAGTGGCACTACCAATAACATCTTCTCCTACTTGCAGTGAATCGTCAGAACAAAAAAAAGTATTCATTTCGCTGTACTCATTAGCATATTTTATAGACAAAAAGTATTCCCAAATACAATCGTGTTCTTAGCTACAATATGCTTGACTAAAAGAGAAAAAAAAGAACAATATTTATTTCTCAGTTCAAAATAGGTAGCTACTTTATAACATCATTATTGATTGAGGTCTTTCCGGTTAATAAATTCTCCACAATAAAGATAAATAGTGTCAAGAGATATTTTTCCGTATGAGTGGCGTTAATTTTGTATCTAGTTTTATTGTTATTTGGTATTTAATAAATTTTAATTTGCGGAAACTTAGTTTTTTTAAACTTGGTTTCTTTGGCAAAATCAAATATACAGCACTTTTCTTTTACATGAGGTACAAAGTTACGGGTTTTGAGGCAGGAGGCAGGAGGTAGAAACTCTTTATATTTGATGAGTGAGTTCTACGTTTTGTACCTCATTTACTTGCAAACTGCTGTATTAAATCTGGTCATAGACGCAAAGCGACTTGGAGAGTTACCAACGATTAACTTGCTTACAATATTGATGTAGCTGATACTACAATCAAAAATATTCTTAGCAGCAACCTAGTTGTTTAAAGTTTTGCTGAAATTATCTACATAGTTAGTTACAGATCCTGTTTTTACATATAAAAATATAATTCTGTCCTGCTCTTATGAAAAATATATTTCTAAAGGTAGATGCAAAAAAAATTTAACAAGCAGCTATTGCTTTGGTAAGCCAATACTGTTTTAAGACTTCTTCCACACTATCTGCTTGCAATGTATCTATAAAAATATCCATATTGCAAATAATTCTCAATAGATTAAGAAAAGTAAAAAAGTCAAATTAGGGGTAAATGCTTTACTTTCCCATACTCCATCTGCGATAAGTTAATAATTAAAAGTAGTGACTAATTATTAGCAGCGTCACTGACATTAACATTAACAAATTTGGTATTTAGCGTTTTACCTAATCTAACTTCCCGAAGATAGTGTCAGGGTTTGATGATAGGCATCTGCTTTGACTTTAACTGAAGTCAATAAGAAATGCAAGTATTTAAGAATCTTTATGACTCCTTTACAGTTTGTTGCCTCTAAGACATTGATTAAATCAAGGTGAACAGGCATTTAATCGTAGAGATATCTTAATATAACAAGCATTGATAGCTTCTAATTTAATAAATAAAGTTTTGCAATTGTGACGAATTGTTGCTAGGAAAGGCGCACTTACTAAGTAAAACGATGTGGGAAAACCAAACTATGTTAAGAAAAATTAAATAGGCTCAAACCCTCTTCCCTCCTGCCTCCTGCTTCATCGCAACGATAAATATTTACACCGACCTACTTAATCCAAATATCTGTAGCTATGGCGATCGCATATTTCTACTTTCATGCAGAATTGAATCATTTTTTACCACGGCATCACAAACAAGTGAGAATCTCTCATGTTTTTGAAGAGAAAGCCTCAATTAAGGACATGATTGAATCGTTGGGTGTCCCTCATCCAGAGGTGGATTTTATAAATGTTAATGGTGAATATGTAAATTTTTCTTACATAGTTTCTGATGGAGACACTATCAATGTCTATCCAATTTCAGCTAGGAAGGTTATTATACCAACCGTTTCTGTTCTGCCAAAATCGCTCAGTATTATCCGCTTTGTTTTAGATATTCATTTAGGGAAGCTTGCGACATCTTTACGACTTTTAGGTTTTGATACTTTATACCGCAATGACTACGAGGACGAGAAATTAGCCCAAATATCCTATAATCAAGCGCGGATTCTCTTGACTCGTGATAAAGGTCTATTGATGCGTAGTTTGGTAACGTATGGGTATTATGTTAGAAACACTAACCCTGAACAACAAATCCTAGAAGTACTGCAACGCTTTGATTTGTTTAAATTAATCTCACCATTTAAACGGTGTTTGCGTTGTAATGGATTATTAGAATCTGTAGAGAAGCAATCCATTATCGATCAAGTGCCAGAAAATGTGCGATCGCAGATTGATCAATTCCAGCGTTGCCAAGACTGCGATCGCATTTATTGGAAAGGTTCACATTATGAACGATTACAACAGTTTATTGATGGAGTACTTAACTCTCAAACAAATGAGTAGGTTAGTAATGCCAATTAGTTAACTACCTGAAATATTAGCATTAATTATTTGAGTACCCCCAATTCTGGGATCTTCATCTTCCTGATTTAAATCATCAGGAGTAGGGTTTTGCTTACTCTGTCCACTAACTTCTTCTGGTTCAATGGGATCTGCCTCTTGAGCTTTATCGACATCAAGGGAAATAGGAGGTTCTTTGGCCTGAGAAAAATCAATGAGTGGATTGGGTTGATCGGGAGTCATAATTTACTAAATTAGTATGCCATTTTCTTTAGTGTTGAATTTATTTTGCTTGCAAACATCTTTCTTGAGAAAGAAACCACGTATAGGTATAAAAAACTATGACATTAATTTTAGCTCTCGATTTTGGCGGAACTAAGCTGGCAGCAGCAACAGTAAATATCGGTTCTAGAAAGTGGTTGTGTTATGAACGTCGTCTCTCGCCAGTAGGTGCAGATGCTAATACTGACTTGGAAATTATGCGATCACTCATTTACTCTCTGTTGCAAGACACAAAACCTGCTGCGATCGGTGTCAGCTTTGGCGGCCCAGTTGACGCTTCCACGGGGACAGTACGACTATCTCATCATGTAGCTGGATGGGAAAATATTCCTCTCAAAGCTTTGTTGGAAGAGGAGTTTGGCGTTACTGTTGGTGTAGATAATGATGCCAATGTTGCGGCTTTGGGCGAACACCGTTTTGGTGCTGGTCAAGGATACGATAGCCTGTTTTATATTACTGTCAGTACTGGCGTGGGTGGTGGTTGGATACTCAACGGTAAGCCTTGGCGAGGTGCTGGTGGAATGGCTGGCGAAATTGGACATATCGTTGTCGATCCTGCTGGGCCAGTTTGTTTGTGTGGGAAGCGGGGATGTGTGGAACGTTTGGCGTCGGGGCCTTATATGGCGCAAAATGTTAGGGAAATTTTGGAAAACGAACTGTCAAGACGCCGACGAGGAGAGGTTTTGAGGAGTTTGGTAGGTGATAATTTAACATTGTTGACGGGACAGTTGGTAAGTGAAGCTGCGGCTGCTGGGGATGATTTGGCGAAGGAAGTTTTGCACAAGGCTGCTTGGGCGCTGGGTGTGGGTATTGGCAATGTGGCGAATTTGATGAATCCGCAGCGCTTTGTGTTGGGGGGCGGTGTGACGAAAGCGGGGGCAGATTTTTGGCAGGTGGTGCGTCAGGTGACGCGGGAGACGGCTTTACCAGAAGTTAATTTTGAAATTGTCCCAGCAATTTTGGGGGATGATGCGCCGTTGTGGGGGGCGGTGGCTTTAGCAGAAATGGGGATGACTTGAAAGGTAAAAAGGCAATTGCTTTTCTGTAGAGATTTTATATGGACGATTGCATTATTTAACCTAAAGAAGTCAGGCAAACCAGTTAGCAGTAACATATATAGCGTTTACCAGTCTAATGAAGTACACTAAGTAAAATAAATCAGTGTAT
>NZ_CAXTTT010000169.1:6291-12424 GCF_964247315.1 uncultured Nostoc sp. | reverse complement strand
GTGTTTGGCGTGGCGTTTGGCGTGGCGGTAGGCATGGCGTTTGGTGTGGCGGTAGGCGTGGCGTCAGGCGTAGCAGAAAAAATTGATGATGAATATTTCAATTCGCTGATGATAACAGGCTTGTTCTTCGGTATACCAGGAGGGCTAGGCTTTGGTGTAGCGTTAGGCGTTGCGTGTGGTGTTACTTTTGCTGTGCTGTTCTTTCTGGGTATCACTATCAACTTATGGCGACCAATAGTTTTATACCCATCACTCCAATTATGGAATTTAGCACTTTATCGGTTAGAAAAAAACCGCATCAACCAGGTTTCTATTTTATTAAGATTGTCTAATATATTTCCTGATCGAATTAATCAAAGGCGCAACAATGAGACATTTCTAGAATCTATATTACCTTTGCCTTCTCAACAAATTGAGAGAAGTACTGATGAGTATTCCAGTTCATTACGCTATCATTCAGCCTTTTGGGATCAATTTCAACGCATACCTTTATATGGCTTAGATAAGTACTTACTTTTAGTCATAGAACATAACCCAAGCGAGGGTGAAGCAGCCATTCGTTATCTCAATGAAAGTAACCAAAATTGGGTTGTTCAAATTTGCAAAGATGCACTAAGCCTAAGAAAATGTGGTGATGTAGAAGCTATACGTCAGGTTCATCGCACCATAGAAATTGATGAATTAGGGAACTCAATTAATTCTGTCCTACGCATCTTTACTCGCATCAGTCAGGATGTAGACGCAGCATTAGAACAAAAAAGTGATTACAACCAACGTCTAGCTCTCAATCCTGTAGCAGACCGTTTAAATCAACAGTTAGAAAACTTTAATCGCAGTAATAATAAATATGCTCATTTATTTCTACCTTTTGCTAAAAAATGGCTGGATATAATCAACAAATATATAAAAAAACTAGCTATCAAAGTTGAACAAAATAAAGAAATTGACAACCCTTATATTATTGGTGTACCGCTTACACTAGAGCGAGAAATTTTCACGGGGCGTGATGACATTGGTCTACGCATTGAGCAGTTACTTTTAGATCGCCGTCGTCCACCTCTGCTACTCTACGGTCAGCGACGTATGGGTAAAACTTCCCTGCTCAATAACATCGGGAAGTTACTACCTAATGCCATCATCCCCATGTTTATAGACTTGCAAGGCGCAGCTTCATCAGCTAGTGACCATGCAGGTTTGCTCTACAACTTGGCTAGAGATATGAAGAAGTCAGCAAAAAAGCAAGGTGTAACTCTACCGTCCCTAACCCGCGAAGTCATAGAATCCGACCCCTTCACCTATTTCGATGAATGGCTAGATAAAGTAGAACAGGCTCTAGAACAAAATACCGCCTTACTAACGCTAGATGAATTCGAGGTGCTAGACAACGCCATAGCCAAAGGTCGCTTTGATGAACAGGATGTTTTGGGAATGCTGCGTCACCTCATCCAACATCGTCCCCGCTTCAAGGTGTTACTGGCTGGCTCTCATACTATCGAAGAATATCAGCGCTGGGCTAGTTATCTAATTAATGTCCAAATAGTGCATATCTCGTACCTCAAAGAAGCGGAAGCACGACAATTAATTGAATGTCCTGTCAAAGATTTTACCCTCCGCTATGAACTCAACGCCGTTGAGCGAGTACTGCAACTCACCCGTTGTCACCCATTCTTAGTACAACTACTCTGTGCAGAAATTATTGTCCTCAAAAACGAGCAAGACCCCTCTGTTCGGCGATTAGCAACTTTCGCGGATGTGGAAGCAGCAATACCAGAAGCTTTGCAAAGTGGCGGCTTTTTCTTCGCTGACATTCAAAACAATCAAGTAGACGCTACTGGACAAGCTATTCTACGTTTTATCGCCGCTCAAGGGGAAGGGGCTATAGTTAGCCACCAAATTTTATTGCAACGGTTTTCTAATGCTGATATTACACTCAAATTGCTGTTGCAACGTGAGTTAATTGAGGAAGTTAACGACGGCTATAGCTTCCAGGTGGACTTGATTCGCCGCTGGTTTATTTGAATCATGTCTGATAAGTTAACTTCTGACAAATACTATTTGTGCTGGCGTAATTGCTCTACTATATATTCTTCCAGTTCTTGTTTTTCTCTATTACTAGCATTTCGTTGATAAGTTCTTCCGGTTTCTTGAATAAACCTACGTTTCTCGCTGGGAGAAGATTTAAGTTTACCTCCAGTTCCTTGCAGCTTTTGCTGTAATTCTTCCCAAGTCTTTTCACCCACACTTTCACCTAGTTTGACCAGTACTTTTGGGAGTAACATTTTCGCCTCTCGTTGAAAATCTTCTTCTGTCTCAAGGGAAGCTAAATCTATATTGCTGAAGTCGATATCAATTTGAAACTTACTCATAAAATTGTATTTCTTCTGTTCAAAAATATTACCCCAATTGGGGGAAGATGGGTTTTCAATTTTCAACTACGATTGCAAGATAGTATGATTGTACTGTTTAAAGTTGATAACTGATTTGAAAATATCAATTCCAAAAGTTGATAGAATACTTTCGGTAGTATAGCCCTACTTAATCATTCAGAACAAGATTCCCGACTTCTTAAAAGTAAGTAGGTAATCTGAGCCTTTTGATTTTCACTTATATAATAAAATTACTATATCTTCAGAAAGAAGACATATTATTAATCTCCGTACAACCAAGTTAGCAATATTAGAAATGCTATCTTAAAGGCAAGGTCATTTGCTCAAACTTTGAGGATAATACTATGACTACAACCCTAAAAGAGGCTAATTCTATTGAGTCATTGCTAGGTAAAGAGGCAGAAGACCTACTTACCCACAAAGCAAAAGTTTCTCGTGATTTAATACATTTGCCGGGCCCAGACTTTGTTGATCGAATCTGGCTCAACAGCGATCGCAATCCTCAAGTATTGCGTAATCTCCAGTTACTTTATTCTACTGGTCGTCTAGCAAACACAGGCTATCTCTCGATTCTACCGGTAGACCAAGGGATTGAACACTCAGCAGGTGCGTCTTTTGCGCCCAATCCGATTTACTTCGATCCAGAAAATATTATCAAATTAGCGATCGCCGCAGGTTGCAATGCTGTTGCTACCACTTTGGGAACATTAGGTATAGTTTCGCGCAAATATGCCCACAAAATTCCCTTTATTGCCAAAATCAATCACAACGAATTGCTGACTTTCCCCAATCAATTTGACCAAGTATTGTTTGCTGATGTCGAACAAGCTTGGAATTTAGGGGCCGCCGCCGTCGGTGCGACAATTTACTTTGGTTCAGAGCAGTCTACCAGACAAATCCAAGAAATCAGCCGAGCTTTTAAACGCGCCCATGAACTTGGTTTAGTGACTATACTTTGGTGTTATCTGCGGAATAACGCTTTTAAACAAGACAAAGATTACCACCTTGCGGCTGACCTCACCGGACAGGCGAATCATTTGGGTGTAACCATTGAAGCCGACATTATTAAACAAAAGTTACCCGAAAATAACAATGGTTACGGTGCAGTTGCTAAAGCCACTGGTAAGAGTTACGGCAAAACTGATGAGCGGGTTTACACAGAATTGACAACCGACCACCCAATTGATTTAACTCGTTACCAAGTACTGAATTGCTACTCTGGGCGTGTGGGGTTGATTAATTCTGGTGGCGCGACTGGTAAAAATGATTTCGCCGAAGCAATACGCACCGCCGTAATCAACAAACGCGCTGGTGGTTCAGGATTAATTTCTGGGCGAAAAACCTTCCAACGTCCCTTTGAGGAAGGTGTAAAACTGTTTCATAACATTCAGGATGTTTACTTGTCGCCAGATGTGACGATAGCTTAGGGAGTGGGGAGATGAGACAGTAGGAGAAGCAAGGGACAAGGGGGACAACGGGGACAAGGGGGAATTATTGAACAAGTCTCTCCCATGTCTCCCCCCTCTTCCTTGTCTACCTTGTCTCTTCTTCATGCCCCATGCCCAATGCCCAACGCCCCATTGTTATCTAACATTTCTCACTAAGAAATCCGGCTGACCACAACTTTTTTGCGATCGCTTCAAAATCTCGGCGCTACAAATACCAGGTTCACCGTTTTTGGAATAACAAAAGAAGACTTCTTGCAAAAATCTTCCTGAACCTGAACAAAAAGGTGCTACACCATCAGCAGTAATTTGATTATTCGCACTCACAAATGAATTTTTAAAATTTGTAATTGTGGTACGCACGGGTTGATTAGGACGATTATAAGCTGCGGGAATAGCGATCGCATCTTTTAATTGTTTACTCAATCCCAAGTATTCCGCAGGAGTTTTCCCCGAACAAGTACCATGTTTTTCCCATTCATGATCGTAAAGTTTATTACTAGGATACAAATTGGGAAACCGCCGCTTTACTTCCGACGGTAATTTTTGCGTAGAACAATTAGCAGGATAACCAGTTAGATATTGCGGCCACAAACCATGTAGTACAAAACCAAGTTTTCTGCCAGAACCGCACTGCTGCTGGTCACGATTACCATTTGTCGCACAATAATCCGGCGACCAAGAGAGTGTCAGTACATAAAAATCAAATTTACCCGGAGTACCGCGATTTTGAGCAATCGCAGCATTAGGTATAAAAAGACCAGTAATTAGCAGAGAAGATGCAATCAAAAGTTTCTTGATCTGCATAAAAACAGTTAGTTTCCACTAAAAATAAAGTTATATACGATACATTGTTAAGAGTCAATAATTAAAGTTCAGAAATTCTTTCCCTGTTCCCAATCCCCAACGAATTCAGAAAAAGCAAATCTTGGTAGGGATTCTGGGATATCCTTAGATAAGTGAAAGATTTGCCAAAAATAGTAAGAATGAAGCTGGCAGCAAGAGTAAGTCAGGTAACACCTTCATTAACCTTAGCGATCGCAGCCAAGGCTAAGGCACTGAAGGTGGAAGGAATAGATGTTTGTAGTTTTAGCGCTGGAGAACCAGATTTTGATACCCCGGCGCATATTAAAGCCGCAGCAGTCAAAGCTTTGGATGAAGGCAAAACCAAGTATGGTGCAGCCGCCGGAGAACCAAAGTTAAGGGAAGCGATCGCCCACAAGCTTAAAACCGACAACGGTCTTGATTACAAGTCAGAGAATGTGATTGTCACCAATGGCGGTAAGCATTCTCTGTACAACTTAATTGTGGCATTGATCGATGCAGGTGATGAGGTAATTATCCCTGCACCCTACTGGCTAAGTTATCCCGAAATGGTGACTTTGGTCGGTGGTATTCCAGTAATTGTCCCTACAGATGCAACAACGGGTTATAAAATTACTCCCGAACAACTCCGTAAAGCAATCACGCCGAAGACGAAGTTATTTATCCTCAACTCGCCATCTAATCCCACAGGGATGGTTTACACACCAGATGAAATCAAAGCACTGGCGCAGGTAGTAGTTGATGCAGATATCTTTGTTGTCTCTGATGAGATTTACGAAAAGATTCTCTACGACGGTGCAGAACATATCAGCATCGGTTCTCTAGGGAAGGAAATTTTTGACCGCACTTTGATTAGTAATGGGTTTGCGAAGGCTTATTCCATGACTGGGTGGCGTATCGGTTATTTAGCGGGGCCTGTGGAAATCATTAAAGCAGCCAGTACCATCCAAGGGCATAGTACATCTAACGTGTGTACCTTTGCCCAATATGGTGCGATCGCAGCGCTACAAAGTCCCCAAGATTGTGTCAAAGAAATGCGCCAAGCCTTCGCCAAACGCCGACAGGTAATGCTAGACAGACTCAACGCCATTCCCGGATTGAGTACTGCCTCACCAGATGGCGCTTTTTATCTGTTTCCTGATATCAGCAAAACTGGTCTAAAATCTCTAGGATTTTGTGACGCTTTGTTGGAAGAACATCAAGTTGCAGTCATTCCCGGAATTGCTTTTGGTGCTGATGAAAACATTCGTCTTTCCTACGCCACAGATATGGCGACGATTGAAAAGGGAATGGATAGATTAGAGAAATTTGTCAAGTCGCGTATTTAGTTAGTTGTCATTTGTGAGGAGAATTTATCAACTCTTAAACTTTTTAACTCCACCTTTTCGACTCAGAACGGGTGGAGTTCATTTTTAAACCTCAAGTTTCGTGTTCTGAAGCTCAAGTTTCGTGTTCTGAACTTGAAGTTTCATGTTC
>NZ_CAXTTT010000169.1:0-6191 GCF_964247315.1 uncultured Nostoc sp. | reverse complement strand
TGAAGCTCAAGTTTCGTGTTCTGAACTTGAAGTTTCGTGTTCTGAAGCTCAAGTTTCGTGTTCTGAACTTGAAGTTTCATGTTCTGAAGCTCAAGTTTCGTGTTCTGAACTTGAAATTTCATGTTCTGAAGCTCAAGTTTCGTGTTCTAAACTTGAAGTTCCGTGTTCTGAAGCTCAAGTTCCGCACATTCTACACAAACAACTGCGCCACGGTGCAAACAAAATTTGGTAACAGAGGTGAAGAGAGGTCATCTGTAGCGAATAATGTTGCCACTAATTTCAGAACTGCTTTTTCTCGGCGATACACTTCAACCTGTTGTAATTGCCAGTTCAAAATCCAATATTCTTGAACTCCTCTAGAAGCATATAATTTTAACTTAACTTCGCAATCGCGTCGCTCGTTTTGGACTCCAGGGGAAAGTACTTCTACAACCAGTTCTGGCGCTCCCGTTAAATGTCCTTCATTATCAAGTAAAATGGCGAGGCGTTCTTTACTTACCCAAACCACATCAGGAATAACGTTATCTGCATCACTAAAAATAATTCCTGGTGTTGGGACAGCCTCACCAAGACCTGTTGAGAGTGACCAAGTTCTTAATTCTCCACAAATATTTGCTATGGCTTTTTGATGTCCCCAATGAGGTGCCCTAGTCACAAATAATTCCCCATCTATAATTTCGTAACGATTACCGTTATCTGGCAATAACTCTAAGTCTGCACTTGTCCAGCGTATCCGTTCATCAATGGTTTGGCTCATCGAAACCTCTGAAGTATTGATACTAATATCCTAATGTCATTTGTCATTTGTCATTTGTTATTCTCCCCCATGCCCAATGCCCCCTCACCTCTACATCAACTGCATCTCCTGCAATCCCTGGCGTAGTCTCTTCGCCTCTTCGGGATTATACCTTTCGTGAAGGGCGATCGCTTTTCTAAAAGCTGTTAAACTATCTTGATGATTGCCAATTTTTAGCAACACTACCCCTAAATTTTGATATGCTTCGGCATAGTTGGGATTTAAGGTGATTGCATGTTGATAATATACGATCGCATCTGCAAATAAACCCAAAGCCTTAAATGTCATCGCCAAATTATAATGTCCAAAAACAAAAGTGGGATCGATTTTCAAAGCTGTGGTATAAGCAGTTTTCGCGCCGTTGAAATCTCCTGCTGCTTTGAGTAAGTTACCCAAGTTGTTGTATGCTCCTAGTTTGAGCATGGGGTAAATTGGCAATTTGATGGCAGCTTGATAGTGAGAAATTGCTTGTGGGGATTTTTGCAACCGACTGTAGGCAATGCCTAAATGATAGTGGAGTTCATATAAAATATCGTAGTTGTCTTCAGCAACGGTGATTCCTCGTCTCAGTAAATCCATACCTTGAGAAATTTTCCCAGTTTGCACATACAACGCTCCTAATTTACTGCAAACATAGGGATCGTTGGGATGAGTTGCCAGAAACCCTTCCATCGCCGTAGCGGCTTTGGCATATTTGTTATTTTGAGCGATCGCACTTTTTTGATATCCTGTGTGTACAAGGGCAACCCCAGGTAAATAACCTATTTGCCAGTGAGGTTCTCTGGTTAAAATTTCTGACACACTATCATCTACCAAAGCATGATAAGGACGGTCAAAACGAATATCTGGATGATTGCGGAATAGCCTGGAAACCAGAGAATAGGGAGATTGTTCTGCACCAACTTCCTGGCGGACGAGGTTGATGAGCAAATATTCATCTATTGCGATCGCCTCTCGCAACTGCGGTACAATTGCTGGAGTCAGAGTTTCATCAGCATCTAATACCAAAATCCAATCATTAGTGACATATTTGAGAGCTGCATTGCGGGCAGCACTGAAATCATTACACCATTTAAAATGATAGACTTTTGCACCGAGTTGTTGGGCAATGTTGGGAGTGCGATCGATTGAGCCTGTATCCAACACTACCATTTCATCCACTACTTTTCTGACACTGTTCAGACATTTAGGCAGTGTTGCTGCTTCGTTTTTCACAATCATACATAGACTCAAACTCATAATTTAAAAATTGGGAGTGGGGATGAGGGAAATGAGGGGGATAAAGGGAGATGAGAAAGCAATATCTCTACTTACTACTTACTATTTTCTTTGAGAGTGATAGACTCTGCATAGTGGAAAATTTGCCTCGATTGTGAAATGTTGCAATCAAGGCTTTTGTGTTTGGCAGAAACACTGACAATTGGTGTAAATGATGACAGTGTAACGGATAAACTGCCAATCTAATATAACCAGTGTCAATTTATGCTAATCCATCTGATTTTACAGGTAATATGAAATTGGTAGACGTAGCCCGTCCTTAGACATCGCATCAGGGAGTATTACCTGAATCTTGATTAAACTAACTATTTAGCTGTTCTTACCCATTTTTTTGATTATATAACTATAATACACATTATCTAAATAGTCATATATGTAATGAAAAACTCACTTAGCAGAACAGCAAAATTACTTCGCAAAAATTTCCAAAAATATTTGCGATCGCTTAACCGTTGGTTTTCAGATACACCAGAAAGAGCACTTTTAGAAGCTTACCAAGCAGCTCAGAGAATTAAAAACATTGAGAACGAACATTTCGATAACAAAAAAATATCTTTACAATCAGTAAAGTATACTGAAAATGTAATGTCTTATTGGCAAGTATATCTTAATAAGAACTTAACTATTATTAAGATCAGGCTTGCAGAGTTCCACCTTAGTCGGGGAATTGTCAATATCTCTAATTCTGTTTTATTAGAAAAATTGAAGGTTATTGATGAAGTAGTAGAGAAGTATGCTATCAAAGATGAAATAATTAACAATACTCCGTTAGTGTCAACTTATCATCCTTTAAATATTAATGATAACGAAGTAAAAAAACAGTTAAGTTTATCTAACATAAATAATACTCAAGTTAACGCTCCAATTCAAAAACCTAGACTGGCTAAGAGTTCTATTGGCAGAAGAATTAATAAAATTCAAGCAGATTTTGCACCGCAGACAGAAGAAGAGTTTGTCAGGAATTATCGCATTTCTAAAGGTAGGACAATAATTGCCCTGCGATTTTTGATAGTTCTCATTGTTGTACCGCTTTTAACTCAATATTTATCTAAACAATTTATAGTAACTCCAATATTAGAAAGGGTTAGAGGAGATAATACAACTAAAATATTCATCAATTCTGACATGGAAAAAGAAGCTCTCCATGAATTACATAATTTTCAAGAAGGATTGAGATTTGAATATTTTGTTAATCAAGCACCACCACTTTCTTCAGAGCTAACACAAGAAAAAATCAAAAGTAAAGCAATTGAAATCTCTGAAGAATTTAGCAGAAAAAGTAATAGTAGTCTTAGTAATGCTTTTGCTGATTTAATATCACTCTTTGCTTTTGGTATAGTTATCGCCATGAGCAAAAGAGAAATTGTGATTCTTAAGTCTTTTATGGATACCATTGTCTCTGGTCTCAGCGATAGTGCCAAGGCTTTTTTAATTATTCTGTTTACAGATATATTTGTCGGATTTCACTCACCAGATGGGTGGGAAGTCCTTCTTGCGGGATTTGCAGAACATTTAGGTCTACCAGCCAGTAGAAATGTAATCTTTTTCTTTATTGCTACATTTCCTGTAATTTTAAACACTATCTTTAAATACTGGATATTCCGCTATCTCAGTCGTTTATCTCCATCGGCATTAGCTACATTAAAAGAGATGGACGAGTAATTTGTAATTATCCAACGCCCAAATTCACTTACTTTGAGTAAAGAATATATTTCTTCCCATAAATCAATTAATTACAAATTACGAATTATGTTCACGCATTTGTCTTTTGATTCGCTAGGCTATGTATATTCTGGTTTTTCCGAAGTATACTATGGATTTTGAAAGCAAAGCTAATGCCTCAACTCCTACAGACAACATAGAATTTGCTCAACCAACGACTACCCGTAAGCCGCTGGAACTGCTGCGAGATACTGAGGCTTTACTTCGTCGCCCAACTGTTGCGAAACTGTCGCCGATTTTGCCACCAAAACTGAGCAATAGATTCCAAGCAACCTCATCTTTGGCAGATGACTCCTTTAAGGAACTGGCAGAAATTGACCTAAATACTATTAGTGATTTTGAACTGCGTCCGGCACGAATTCTTGTTGGTTTGAGCCTTGTTGGTTTTGGAGCGCTCATGATATTGGTGCTGTTGCTATACTTAAATACATTGCATCCAAAAACCAGTACAGTTGAGCAGATTCGGCAATATTGGTATCAATATATTTGGTTTGTCTGTTTAGGTATCACGGGGATGTTTATCTTGGGACGTGAAGCAATGCGTCCTATGCCAAAACGATGGAACTAATTCGTAACTAAGTTTTGTCATAGAGATATGAGTGAAAAAGAATGTAGAGAGGTAGCAGTGCTAACTCTCTACAAGGTTTCTGGATAACGCATAATAGTTAAAAAATCAGGATGAACTTTGGTGAATAAATATACCAATTATTCTAGATTCATGATAAATTCTGACTTCTGAATCCTGAGTGCTGAATTCTTATACCAATTCAATTAATGATTGCAACACATCCTTGGGTAAAGACGCGATGAATCGCGTCTCTACAAATGGTCTATTTGTCGCATTCTTTTTTCAAATTGGTATTACTATTAATAAATTATAACTTTCAGGAATTAATACTTCAAAATGTGCTTGTGTATTAATTAGCTGCTAGGAGATTTTATACATGAATCATGATGCTTTCATTGTTTCGCCAGGTTCAAAGATTTCTCTGAAAAAAAACTATGACCCAGCTTATAAAACTGATTTTCATGAAAAAACTGATGCTGCAACTAAATTACAGGTAGATGTTGAACGATTAGCTAATTACCAAAATATTCTCTATGCTCAAAATACCTATGCTCTGTTGATTATTTTTCAAGCAATGGATGCTGCTGGCAAAGACAGCACTATTAAACATGTGACTTCTGGTGTTAATCCGCAGGGATTTCAGGTGTTTAGTTTTAAGGGACCTAGTGCGGAAGAATTAGACCATGACTACTTGTGGCGCTCAATGAAAGCTCTGCCAGAAAGAGGAAGAATTGGCATATTCAACCGTTCGTACTATGAAGAAGTTCTAGTGGTTCGCGTCCATCCAGAAATGCTTCAGAAACAACAACTTCCTCACTTCCCTAATGGAAAAAAGATATGGAAACAGCGTTTTGAAGAAATCAATAACTTTGAAAAGTATTTGGTTGATAATGGTGTAATTGTTTTGAAGTTTTTTCTAAATGTCTCCAAGTCAGAGCAAAAAAAACGCTTTCTAGGACGGATTAATTCTCCTGATAAAAATTGGAAGTTTTCAGATAATGATGTCCGAGAACGAGCTTTTTGGGATGATTATATGAATGCTTATGAAGAGGTTTTTAATAATACTAGTACTAAATGGGCGCCGTGGTATATTATTCCTGCCGATCGCAAATGGTTTACCCGCCTGACCGTTGCCAATATCATCTGCACAAAATTAGAAGAACTAAATCTACAATACCCAACAGTTAGTGAGGAACATAAGCAGCAACTTTTGGAGGCGAAACGTATTCTAGAGCAGGAAGATTAACCTGTGAATTTGATAAGTAAAGGCAAAAAAATGCTGAAGTAGTTCAGATATACTGTATAATATATGTAAATAAGAATAAAAAATTGTAATTTGATTAATGCTATTTGTAACTAAAGAAGTTACGCAGATAGTCATAGGCGCAAAATCATGATTGAGATGGCAGAAAATGCCAAAAATCATCCACCTCACTTTACTAATGCTGCCTTTGATATAGTGGCGATCGCAGCCTCGGCAGGTGGTCTGACTGCTATAGTTAAAGTGCTATCGACTCTAAAAGCAGAATTTCCCGCCGCGATCGCTATTGTGCAACACTTAGCTCCCGAATATCCGTCGTTCATGGCAGAAATTCTTGGTCGGCGCACAGATATTACCGTCAAACAGGCACAAGAAGGAGATTCCCTGACCCCAGGAACAGCTTACGTTGCTCCACCCAATCGTCACTTGTTGGTTAACGGTGATGGCACACTTTCTTTATCACAGTCGGAATTAGTACATTTTTTACGTCCTTCGGCTGACTTGTTATTTAGGCGTTGCTGAATAGAGGGATGAATTGATTTATGTAGGTACAATTTGATACTTTA
>NZ_CAXTTT010000168.1:0-12511 GCF_964247315.1 uncultured Nostoc sp. | reverse complement strand
GCCATTAGTGCCATTCAAGTCAGAAAGGTTAAGGCTGCCGCTACTGCCGACATTCTTTCCCCCAAATACCACATAGCTTTGCCCAGCACGATCAATACTGTTGGGGGAGGCAAAAGGTTGCCCAATAATCAGGTCGTTAATGCCATCGTTGTTTATGTCCCCTGCATTGCTAACTGAGGAGCCACCAAAAACACCGTTTATGCTAAAGCCGTTGCTGCCATTCAAGTCAGAGACATCAAATGATGAATTAGCCATGATTTTCTCCTATAGTCAGGGATAAAGCTTCAAAGGTCTAAACTTGAAATTCCGTATTTTAAACTGAAAGTATTGTTATAAAGTGTCACAATCATAAATCAGTAAAACAACGCGCTTTTATATAGAATTTCTTAATCAGGATAACTGCGATGTCTATGACGGGCTGTTACGCTCTTGCGGACGCTTGCGCACTCGCTACCGCTACGCTATCGGTGACGCTAACTATCTATATTTACGCTGGTTAGTTTATATCGTTTTTCCAACTGTTACAATCAGCTTTTTCATAACTTTATGAAAACAATATACATTATTTATACAAAAAATATTCTGTAATAATACCAATTCAAAAATGTTTGCGACAGATACCCCACCCACACTGACACGCACCTTCCCCTCAGCGACTACGGTTACACACAAGTCTCTTGACCTGCAATGGCATTGCATCGACTGACAATGGCGTTGCATCGACTGACAATGGCATTGCATTGACTAACAATGGCATTGCATTGACTAACAATGGCATTGCATTGACTGACAATGGCATTGCATCGACTGACAATGGCATTGCATCGACTGACAATGCTATTTCTCTCGTTCCCATGCTTTGTATGAGAATGAAGAAAGCCTTATCGAGCTAGATTTTTAGAACTTGTGTGTACATCGTAGCCCTTACCAAGGGGAGGATTGGGGAGGAAGGGCAAACGCATATAAATTACTCTTAACCTTTTTGAATCGCTGCTTGATAGCGACCTAGCGCGATTAAAGGAAAGTATTGTTGATACAGATGATACTTGAGATAAAAATGGCAAGGGAATCCAGTACCTGTAAAGTCCGCCTCAAACCAAGTACCATCGGGCTGTTGAGTTGCCACAAGATAGCCAATTCCTCGCTCGATCGCATCAAGAGCTAATTTACCAGTTGCTTCACCTGCTGCTATCAACCCAATTAAAGCCCAAGCAGTTTGAGATGCAGTACTATTTCCTTTTCCTTTGAGGCTGGGATCGTTGTAGCTGCGGCAAGTCTCGCCCCAACCACCATCTGGATTTTGACATCCAACTAACCAAGCTGCTCCCCGTTCTATACTGAGTTTATGTCTTTGAGGATCGATTAACGCCAAAGCTGACAAAACGCCACTGGTGCCGTAGATATAATTTACACCCCAACGACCAAACCAACAGCCTTCAGTTTCTTGTTCGTGCAAAAGATAAGTAAGCGATCGCTCCAAATTATCACTATCAATTGCCAAATCACAAGCACCCAGCATTTCTAGTACTCTGGCGGTAACATCTGCGGTGTTTGGATCGATCATCGCTTTCAAATCGCCATAAGGGATGGAGTTGAGCCAATCTTGATCGTTATCCAAATCAAAAGCAGCCCAACCGCCTGGTTTACATTGCATAGATGCAATCCAATTTAAGGCACGAGCGATCGCAGCCTGCTTGATTTTTTCATTCGGGAGTTTCACCAAATGTAGAGCCATCACCACCACCGCCGAATCGTCTACATCGGGATAAAAGCGATTCTCAAACTCAAAAGCCCAAGCCCCTGGTTTTCCTTGACGATTTTTGACAGCCCAATCTCCGTAATCTAAAATTTGTTTTTGCAACAACCATTCTCCAGCCTTTACTACAGCCGAACGATCTGGTGCAAAGCCAGATTCTATCAAAGCACGCATCGCCCAAGCTGTATCCCAGACGGGTGAAATACAAGGCTGAACTCGATAGCTATCCTCTGTTTCAATGGCAAAGTTATCAATTGCTTGCAAACCTCGTTCTACAATGGGATCGCTTCGGTCATAATCTAGAGACCGCAAAGCTAACATTGAATTTAACATCGCCGGAATAATGCCGCCCCAGTCGCCTGTAGCTTCTTGGCGCTCTAAAATCCACTTTTCGGCGGCTTTGATGCCTTCTTGGCGGAAGGGTACTAAATTCAGGCTTTCTGCCAATTTGAAACCGCGATCGAGAGTGAGAAATAAATCTGTCCAATCGCCACTTTGGGGTAATTCCCACCGGACTCGATCGATACCTTCAGCGTATAGCTCATCTAGGTTGATAGCTGAGTCGGTGAGATAAACAGGTTTGCGATCGCATACAATCAGCAATGGTACGGTGCTGGAACGTGCCCAGCTAGACATCTCGTAGATATTCACAGGGAAAGCTTTTGGCAACAGCATTACCCAAGGTGGTAGCGAGGGAATACCGCGCCAGTTGTAGCAGCCAATCAAAGCTAGGTGTAACTTGGTAAAAATCCGAGTTTTGCTGATACCACCTCGTTGGAGAATAAAGGCTTGCGCCCGAATCATCGCCGGATCGGTTGCTGGTACACCTAGCAGTCTTAGCGCCATGTAGGCTTTAACCGAAGTGCTAAGTTCTCCGCCATCACCGTAGTAAAGTTCCCAACCGCCATGCTGCCGTTGCTCTTGACGCAAATATGCTTCAACTTTGTGCAAAGGTCTGGTTTGGTCTGTTCCCCAAATTTTATGCAGGAGAACAACTTCAGCAGTGATGGTGACATTAGATTCTAACTCTGCCCACCAATAACCTGCCGGATTTTGAATCGAAAGCAGATATTCTTGACTAGCTGCGATCGCATCTGCGACTTGATTGACTTTTACCCTGTCTTGTGTTTGCATCAAATCCTATTTAACCTCAACACCCAACACTAGTTATGAACACGGTATTACAGCGAAAAAATTTTTTTCCTCTATTCAGTAGACATAGTATTCTGTCTGAGTCACTGATAATTTGCAATAGGTCATGGATGTAATTGTATTAGGATTTATGCTCTTATCCTTGACAATTTGGTTGGGATTACTGGGTTTTTGGGGACAGTTTTGGCGGACAGACCAGCAATTAGAGTTTACAGAAACTCAGCTAGAATCGTTACCTGTGGTTTGTGCTGTAGTTCCAGCCCGTAACGAAGCGCAATTGCTACCAACTACACTGCGATCGCTCCTACTCCAAGATTACCCTGGTTCTTTTAACGTGTTTTTGGTAGACGATCGCAGCACAGACCAGACAGCAAATTTTGCCGAAGGAGTTGCCCACGCTGTCGGTAAACCTGAGCAATTGCATATTATCTCAGGTGAATCACTGCCTCCCGGTTGGTCGGGTAAACTTTGGGCAGTTGAGCAAGGCATAAAGAGCGCGAGTTTATTTGCACCCGATTATTTTTTGTTGACTGACGCAGATATCGAACACGATTCTGATAATCTCCGCCGACTCGTGAAGAAAGCTATGCAGGAAGATTTAGACTTGGTTTCGGTAATGGTGCGACTCAGGTGTGAAAGCTTTTGGGAAAAACTTTTGATTCCAGCTTTTGTCTTTTTCTTCCAAAAACTCTATCCCTTTCGCTGGGTGAATAATCCCAACAATCCCACAGCCGCCGCCGGGGGATCTATTTTGATCGCCCGTGAAGCTTTAGAGCGAATCGGGGGTATTCAAGTGATTCGCCAAGCCTTAATTGACGATTGTGCCTTGGCTCAGGCTGTTAAGAGAGGAACTGGGGACAAGGAGACAAAAAGACAACTTGTAACAAGTCTTTCCTCTGTTCTCCAATCCCAAATACCCAATCCCAAATACCCAATTCCCAGTCAAGGGCGTATCTGGCTGGGATTGAGTAGCTTGACTTGTAGCTTGCGTCCATACAACTCGCTGGCGACGATTTGGGATATGGTTGCTCGTACTGCCTATACCCAACTGAATTATTCACCATTAATACTATTGGGAACTTTGGTGGGAATGCCTCTAATTTATTTAGCTCCACCTGTATGTGTGATTCTGGGTGCAGTTTGGAGCGATTGGGCGATCGCACTTACAGGTTTATTAGGATGGCTGTTAATGACTTTCGCTTACTACCCGACGATCCGCTTTTATAAATGTTCTCCTTGGTTAGCATTTAGTTTACCTGCGATCGCTTTTCTCTATACTTTAATGACTCTAGACTCAGCACTCCGTCATTGGCAAGGGCGCGGCGGCGCTTGGAAAGGAAGAGTCTACCCCAACCCAGATAATTTATAGTTAGAATAAAATTAAATTTCAAAATCGATAGTGTTAATCTAAAATTAAAGTAAGCCGAAAGTGGTTGATTAAAAGAGCTATGACAACCGCAACACCAACAAATAATCCTGTTATTGTCCCCAAAAAGCTGCCTTTTCTAGAGTCAATTTGTTGGCAGACTGCCGATGTGTATCAGTTTACTCCAGAACAAATGCTGAGTCGCTACGAGCGTGGTTGGCAATATCGCAACCTATTTAATAATCTTGAAGGTGAAGAACTCAATTTCCTTAAGGAACTTGCCAGACGCTATAAATCCTGGTTGCAAGTTTCTTTATGACCTTCAGGTTAGAACACCATAATCAAATTCTCACAGTTCTTGAATCCTTAGATTCGGACATACTTAGAAAGGGTTCTGCTTACTTCGGTGGCGGAACCCTTCTTACATTTGAGTTTGAAGAATATCGCTGGAGTAAGGACGTTGATTTTATCGCTTCTGTTAGTACAGAAGGCTACAAATACCTGCGTACAGTGGTATTTGAGGGTGGGCATGAAGCATTATTTCGTGATTTAAGTAAAATTCAAGTTGGACGTAGCACAACTGACCAATATGGAATTCGGATGGTGGTTATTGTAGATGATATGCCGATTAAAACGGAAATTATTGCCGAAACTCGTTTTCAACTAGACCCACCAAGATATCCAAAGTGGTTACTCGTTCCTTGCTTAAGCCTCAATGACTGTTTTACCTCTAAACTGCTGTCAAATTCTGACCGTTACGCAGATGACAGCGTTCAGGCAAGAGATTTAATTGATTTAGCAATTCTTAGGCTGCAATCTCCAATCCCTCAACCATCAATTGAAAAGGCTGAGAAAGCCTATGAGGTGATGCGCCCTTTGAAAAGAGCGATCGAACTATTTCAGGGAAGACCAGATTACAGGGAGAAATGCTTTCTAGGTCTGCAAGTTGATCAAGCTCAGATACCTAAAATTATCGACGGTATTGATTTACTCTCTATGGATTTAGGTTTATCTCACACTCCAAGGGCTTTTCGAGAACAACCTGATATCTTTGCTGATTTAGAAACACAAATTGAAAAACGAGAAGATTCTTAAACAGGTAGCGATCGCCCAATACCCCTAAATCCTTGAGGCTGTTTGTTTAGTACTAGCGGGGTCAACAGGCAATGGTTGAGCGGCTTTCAACACCGCATCCAGCAACCCTGGAAACAGCACCTCTAAATCTTCACGCCGCAGGATGTTAATGTGCTGTGTCCCTTCTTTACGTGTAAAGACTATCCCCGACTCCCGCAAAATCTTAAAGTGATTGGACATAGTAGACTTGGCGATCGCAAAATCAAATTTGGCACAGCATTGTTCCCCCTCAGTCGCCAGCAGGCGCACAATCTCTAGCCGCACCGGATCGCCCAATGCATACAACACGCCCGGTAAAGAAATATTTTTTCGATCTGGATGATAAAGGAATCTCATAGTTGCATTATCTCATCAAGTGGCATATATTTTTATTATTCGATATTATCGAATTATAGAATTAAGTAGGAAGGCAATTTATGTCATCCATTACAAACGTCACAGAAGCCACATTCAAACAAGAAGTCTTGGAAAGTGAAATTCCGGTATTAGTGGACTTTTGGGCACCGTGGTGCGGCCCTTGCCGGATGGTGGGTCCAGTCGTCGATGAAGTTGCTGCGGAATACGAAGGACAGGTGAAATTTGTGAAGCTGAACACAGATCAAAATCCTACTGTAGCCAGCCATTATGGAATTCGCAGCATCCCGACGCTGATGGTTTTTAAGGGGGGTAGGCAGGTGGATACTGTCGTAGGGGCAGTTCCAAAAACTACCTTGAATAAGACCTTAGCACAGCATCTTTAATTTAGTACTCGACCAACCCAAAATTGCTAGGTGAGGGTGGGGAGTGGCGAGTAGGGGGTGGAGAGTAGGGGAAACAGGGCACAGGGAACAGGGGGAAAATTATTCTTTTCTGCACCCTGCCCCAATGCCTCATGCCCAATGCCCCATTCCCAACTTCTGAATTCTGTTTCAACTAACGGGGAAAGAGCGAAATGGACTTGAAATTGCATGGTAAATCCGCGCTGGTGAGTGGCTCAACCGCAGGTATTGGTTTGGCGACAGCCCTTGGGTTAGCTCAAGAGGGTGCATCAGTTATTGTTAACGGTCGATCTGAAGAACGAGTCGCTCAAGCGATCGCCAAAATTCAGCATTCTACACCCGACGCGAAAGTTTCTGGTGTTGTTGCGGACGCAGGCACTGCATCAGGGGTAGAGAAACTCATTCAAGAGGTTCCTCAAGTTGATATCCTGATAAACAATGTGGGTATTTATGAGCCAAAAACGTTCTTCGATATTACTGATGAAGACTGGTTAAAAATACTTGAAGTTAACGTTCTCAGCGGAGTCCGTTTGAGTCGGCAATATTTGCAAAAGCAGCTAGAGCAAAATTGGGGGCGGATAATTTTTATCTCCAGCGAATCTGCAATTCAAATTCCCGTAGAAATGATTCACTACGGCACAACTAAGACAGCGCAGCTTGCCATTGCACGAGGTCTAGCAGAAATGACAGTTGGTACTGGAGTCACGGTAAACTCCGTCTTACCAGGGCCAACCCGCTCAGAAGGAGTTGAAGATTTTATCACCAACCTGGCACAGGAACGCGGTATTACTCGCGCTGACGTTGAGGCTGAATTTTTTCAAAATGTGCGTCCAAGTTCCCTAATCAAACGCTTTGCAACTAATGAAGAAGTAGCAGCGATCGTAGTTTATCTTTCTAGTCCCGTAGCATCAGCAACTAATGGTGCAGCTTTACGGGTAGATGGTGGCGTTATTCGGTCGATTGTTTAGTTAATGCGTTTTGTAGGGGACTGGGGACACTTCTCTACGAGAGCCTGCGCCAACGACAAGCTCAGTGCATCGCTGGGGACTGGGGATTGGGGGCTGGAGAGAAATAATTAATGCCCAATGACTAATAACCAATGACCAATGACTAAAATAATTTGGAGATAAAACCAATGACTAGTGATATCAACTTATTTTCTCCTTACCAATTAGGGAATCTGGAACTACCTAACCGGATAGTAATGGCACCCTTAACCCGAAACAGGGCAGGTAAGGGAAACGTACCATACCAACTGAATGCTACCTACTACGTCCAACGTGCTTCCGCCGGACTGATTATTTCTGAAGCAACACAGGTAACTCCTGAAGGACAGGGTTATCCTGCGACACCAGGAATTCATTCATCAGAACAGGTGGAGGGATGGAAGTTAGTAACCGATGCCGTACATCAGCAGGGAGGAAGAATTTTTCTGCAACTATGGCACGTAGGCAGAATTTCTCACCCTGATTTACAACCGAATGGAGTTTTACCTGTGGCACCTTCTGCGATTGCTCCTAAAGGTGATGCTGCAACTTTTGAGGGGCCAAAACCCTTTGTTACTCCCCGTACTTTAGAAACTTCGGAAATACCGCAGATAGTCGAACAGTACCGTCAGGGAGCGGCAAATGCCCTAGCGGCTGGGTTTGATGGGGTGGAAATTCACGCAGCAAATGGTTATTTAATAGATCAGTTTCTCCGGGATGGTACGAATCAACGCACAGATAAATATGGAGGTGACATTGAAAATCGTGCCCGATTCCTGTTGGAGGTGACAGAGGCGGTAACTAGTGTGTGGGATTCTAACCGAGTAGGGGTACGTTTATCTCCCAGTGGGACTTTTAACGATATGCATGACTCCAATCCCCTGGAGACATTCGGTTATGCGGCTCAAGCGTTAAATCAGTTTAATTTGGCATATCTGCATATTTTTGAGGCAATAGAGGCAGACATTAGACATGGCGCGATAATTGTACCCACTAGTCATATACGCGATCGCTTTACAGGTACACTCATCGTCAATGGTGGTTATACTCGTGAAAAAGGCGATGCAGTAGTAGCAAATAAAGCAGCAGATTTAGTTGCCTTTGGCACATTGTTTATATCAAACCCAGATTTACCCCGACGCTTGGCTTTGAATGCACCACTAAATGAAGCAGATCAAGCAAGCTTTTATGGTGGCGATGAAAAGGGATATACAGACTATCCATTTTGGTCAACTGCTAACGAGCCAGTAGCTAAGGCGTAATTCTTTTCATCTGAATAATTAAAATCCACTTTTCGCACTCAAAAGTATCAAATCAAACTGAGAAGTTTGAGATTTTTCCAAAATACAACAAAATGGTTGTACAAATTGGTTGTGAACTATGAAAGATACTTTAGAAGAAGTGGAAATCAAAGAACGCGTTAACGATTGGCTAGCTGCGTTTAGTGCAGGCGACAAACCCTTTGATTTTTCTGTCTTAGACAATCTTTACTGGCAAGATGAACAATTGCTCGCCTTCGATACTCTCTCACCGCAGACCACTCGAATTCAAGGATGGCAATCGTATCAGGAAATATGGAAACCTTTCATGACAGCAATAACCCAGTGGCAAGTTAAATCAGTTGGGGATATTCAGATTTTCACAAGTGATAACATTACCGTCTCTGCTCTGATTTTTGAGAGTACAGCAGCCACCATAGCGAATGAGGCGGTTAAAATTACGGCCCATGCGACGCTTGTATGGCAAAAGCGAGAGGGACAATGGCGCATTATCCACGAGCATATCTCTAACCCAGTTAACATTGCCAATTAGAAAGGAACATAATTACATTGCCCTGCTCTTTAACGCTCTTAATCACTTTAGATATAAAATCCGAAACCCTCTCATAACTCAACTATTAGGAGATTCTCATGAATTCCATCACTCAAACCCAACCTTTAGATGTATCCAGTGCGATCGCTAAACGTCGTTCTATCAAAACTTTTAAAACAGACCCCATCGCCCCAGAACTGCTCAAGCAATTGGTAGAGTTAACCGTAGCTGCACCCAGCAGCTATAATATCCAGGACTGGCAAATTATTCTTGTGCAAGATGAAGCGCAAAAGGCAGCATTGTCAGCAGCATCTTTTAATCAACAGCAAATTGTTCAAGCACCTGTGACCTTTGTCTTTGCTGCCGATCCTAACGCAGGTGAACAAAACTTGACCCCAATTCTAGAGCGGGGACTCGAAACTGGGGCATGGAATGAAGGTACGGTAAACTACTTTAAAACCGCCGTCCCGCAATTTCAAGCGGCGTTGGGCGAGAAGCGACGCGAATATGCGATCAAAGATGCCATTATTGCTGCTACCCATTTGGTGTTAGCGGCAGAAAGTCTGGGATTATCCACTTGTTTTATGAACGGTTGGATTGAAGATCAGGTTAAGCAAGTGATTGGTGCTGGGGATAATCCAGATTTAGCGATCGCTGTTTTAGTTCCTGTTGGCTATGCAGCCGAACCGCGCTTAAATCCAGGTCGTTTGCCATTCTCCTCCAACGTCTCTGTGGATAAAATTGGTAATCCTTATGCAGGGTAGTTCTCTTTAAATTAGGAATTGACATATATTATAGGACTCCGATTTGATTTTTGAAAACCTACTGAGACTGAAAAGCCCGTTTTATTAGGGTTTTATCTAAAATCTTGTTCAGAAATCAGATATGAGTCCTATAGTAGTTACCGCATGGTTAAGGTAGAGAAAATCGAGTCAATTAGCTGAATTATTTAAAACTTCAGCGATCGCCTGGGAAATCGGTAAGCCAGGACAGCGTTCCAGCCAGAAGAACTCGCCAACTGGGTTAACTTCAAGGAATACATGACGACCATCAGGAGTCAAAATAATATCAAGCGCTCCATAGTTTAAACGGAATTCTGCCATGAGTTTGAGTAATTTCTCTTCGACATCTTCGGGCAAAGTGTATGATTCCCAAGCATCGAGTAAGGCGATTCCCTGTTTACGCCAATCGTAACGTGCTTTATCCAAAACTTGAGAATCAACCGCAGCCGTTAGCACACGCTTACCGACAATAATTGTCCGCAATTCCAATGCCTTGGGAATCTTCTCCTGAAATGTCATTGGGCAGAAACGTAAGCCATCAAGGTTGTCTAGATCCTCTGATGAAATTGGATTTGTAAACACAACTTTTTCTCGCCCTTGTTCATCATAAATAGCGAAGGAAGAGAGCATTTTTGTAATCATTCCCTGCTGACACTCTTGGGCAAATTGCTTTACTGCTACTGGATTATTTGTAGTCAGAGTGCGTGGCGTATCTAGACCAATATCTCCTGCTATTTGTAATTGCAGTTGCTTATTTTCCGCTCGGCGAATATTTGGCACAGGGTCAAGATGAAACCCCCTGATACTAGCAATCATTCCCTCAATACTGACGCGAGATTCTTTCAGTGAGGCTTGTCTAAGTTGACTGTCCATTGAGTTGGGAATTTTTGATCCAATTGCAATGCGCCGATACCAAACTGCTGACACTTCATTTAAATCTAATGTCTGGTCATCGACACTCAGAATCACTCGCTTAGTACTACCATAGTAAATATCTAACTGCATTTCTGTGGGAAATCGGTCTGTGTCAAAACGAAATGCTTTCTTTCTTTGGGCTTCAATTGCCTGAATAACTAGAGGAATACTTTCGTTGTCTTGGCTGTGAGTAATTATTAAAACAGTCATTTACAAACATCGACAATGAACTACGCTATAGATAAATATAGAGGTTATAGCAACAGGTAAAGTGATTAAAACATCGATAGATGATAAAATTTAGACACAAAAAGATTTTTCACCCAGTCCCCAGTCCCTTGCTATATCAGTTAGTTTTGAATTTTTAAGTAATACCAATTTAATGTGAAGCGGCACTAAATGAGTAACTCTCTATTCTTGGCGCTCTTCTCTAACGAGACGCTACGCGAAGGCGTACTTGGCGGTTCGTTTAATATTTTGTGCATCTTCATAAAGAATTGGTATAAGAGCATTTTACTTCGGACTTGTTGAAAGTAGTGCAGATGCGATCGCTTGAGCAATTGGATAGTCCAAATCTCTCTCCAGCATCCCCCACTCTCCTGTAGGATTAATTTCTAAAAAAACATATTCTCCGGCTGATGTTTTAATCAAATCAAATGCTCCAAAAACCAGTCCAAACTTAGCCATAAAGGCATCCAAACAACGGATTAGTTTATCAGGTAATTGATCTGGTTGCCAGGTGAGAATCTTTTTTGTCTCACGTCGCCAATCCTGGGTAGATGCTGCATACTCAGACGCATCTAGCGCCCCGACAAAGAGATTGCCATTCACATACACTGCTCGTAGTTCTTGCTGTTTAGGGATTTGTTCTTGAAACATAACTGGACAATAGCGCAGTGTTTCAGCATCAAGTAAGTCTTCTTCTTTAACGGCGCTGGTATACATGAAAAAAGAGGAGGCTTGCATCCCAGAAGAAAGAGGTCTGAGCAGCTTGACAATCATTTTTCCCTTAACTTGGTGGAAAAATTCTCGTGCTTCTTGAGGATTATTGGTGACAAGAGTCCGAGGTATGACAAGACCTACTTCCGATGCAACCCGCAGTTGGCGTAACTTGTTTTCAGCTGCACTTATCCGGCGTAAATCATCCACCCACTTAGCTTCTCTCAGGCTGTCCCAAAAGCCATCCATGACTGCGAGTGATTCATTAGAACAGACTGCTTGAAATTGTGGAGCCAATTCTTTACCGAGATCGGGTTGCCAAATACGCCGCATCCATACTGCTTGCACTTGCTCGGTGTTGAGGGAGCAATTGTTATATTCCAGTGTATGATTGCTACCAGAGTTACTTAAATTAGCCTGGAGTTGGAGTGCGATCGGAAACTTATCAGTATCAAGACGAAATGGCTGTGCGCCTAATTTTGATACTGCTTCTGCAACTCTATCTATTGTAAAGTAATCACCACTATGGGTGATTAATAAAACTACATCACGATCGAGGCGCATAAAATATTTTTATTAGTTTTTGCATTTTCACTATTGTCAAGTATTGAGAAAGCAAAATTTTAAAAAAGTGAATTTAATTTTAATGGGAAGCCAACCTCTAGATGAAGTTGGCAAAGCTAACTGTATTTTTATTCTGACAATAGTTTTAAAACCGTATCTCTGGCGTAGTCAAAAGTATGCAGCTATGATGGTCAAGACGGCTAACGGTCATCACTATCTGAAGGATACTTCCGATACTTCCGAGTAACAGCGTACTTGTTATTATCAGACTTATTGGCCACTGTAGTGCTATCGGGAGCATCCCACTTTTTATTTAGGGAGCAAAGATTAATCCATTAAGGTAGGCA
>NZ_CAXTTT010000167.1:0-12750 GCF_964247315.1 uncultured Nostoc sp. | reverse complement strand
GCTAAGTTAAACTGTTAGTAATTAATTATACTCTCATGAGAGTAATAAAAGAGCGTTATTAATGGAGTTCGCTATACTGATCGCTGGAACATGGAGCAGTTGAAGGTGGCCATTACCACTGCAAGTCATTGATTTTTTCAGAAACCGATAAACATCTAAAAGGAACAAAAACATGATTGCTCAAGTGAACCTTGGCGGTAGTTTCACGCTCCCAGGCACCTCTTTTACTCTGAAGCGGATGGGCTATGGAGCGATGCAGCTTGCTGGATCGGGTGTTTGGGGGCCGCCGCGCGACGTGGATGCTGCCGTTGCCGTTCTGCGCGAAGCGATCGCACTCGGAATCAATCATATCGACACCAGCGACTTCTACGGGCCGCACATCACCAACCAAATCATTCGGCAGGCGCTGCACCCCTACCCCGAAAATCTGACGATTGTCACCAAGGTGGGCGCGGTGCGCGGCGCGGATGCATCGTGGAATCCAGCGCAGAGTCCGACCGAGCTTCGCCAAGCGGTGCACGACAACCTGAGCAACCTGGGCGTTGACGCGATCGATGTCGTCAACCTGCGCCGATGGGGGGACAAACCGAACGAGGGGTCGATCGCAGAGCAATTCACTGCACTCGCCGAGATGCAGCAGCAGGGGCTGATCCGGCACCTGGGACTTAGCAATGTGACGGCGGCGCAGATCGAGGAAGCGCGCGCGATCGCGCCTGTGGTCTGTGTGCAGAATCAGTATAACCTCGCCCACCGCGACGACGACGCGCTAGTGGGCGATCTGGCGCTTAAGGGCATCGCGTATGTGCCGTTCTTTCCGCTCGGCGGCTTCAACCCGCTTCAGTCATCGACGCTGGACGCGGTGGCGGCGTCAGTCGGAGCCACTAAGATGCAGGTCGCGCTGGCGTGGCTGTTGCAGCGCTCGCCGAACATCTTGCTGATTCCGGGTACATCGTCGGTTGAGCATCTGCACGACAACCTCAAAGCCGCAGATTTGCAACTTCCACCGCAAACGATCGCAGAGCTGGACGAGATCGCTACCACGAAAGGTTGAAACGAAACAATTTTTGCCCTTCAAGGGGCTGAAGTAATTACAGGAGAACCTACTCATGCAAAATACTCCCCAACAAATGAAAGCAATGGCTGTGGATGAGTTCGGCGGCCCAGACAAGTTGACTTTGCACACCTTACCCGTACCTACCGTGGACGCAGGCGAAGTTTTGATTCGCATCGAGATCGCTGGAGTTGGCATCTGGGACGCGATGGAGCGCGAAGGTAAGCTGATGTATAACGAAGTCCACTTTCCGCGTGTGCTGGGCGGCGAATGTGCCGGCACCATTGCTGGCGTCGGCGACGGCGTTGAGCGGTTTGCCGTCGGCGATCGCGTTTACGCACAGAGCTTCATGAATGACAAGGGCGGTAGCTATGCACAATACGTCGTTGTATCCGAAAAGACGGTCGCACCGGTGCTTGATGGTCTCGATATGCTGATGGCAGGCGGACTGCCCATTGCCGGTGCGACGGCGCTCAGCAATTTGCAGGCGCTGGGGACGATCAACGAAACTAAATTGATGCTGTGGGGCGCGAGCGGCGGTGTCGGTCACGTCGCGCTTCAACTGGCAAAACGCATGGGGGCGAGCGTTTTCGCGATCGCATCGGGTGCAGACGGCGTAGAATTAGCCAAGCAGTTGGGTGCCGACGAAGCGGTGGACGGACGCAGCAACGACGTTGCACAACGCGCCCGCGCCTTTGCACCTGACGGCTTCGATGCTGCGCTGGTGCTGGTGGGCGGCGACGAGATTCAATCCACGCTGAGTTTGGTGCGACAGGGTGGAATCATCACCTTTCCTAATGGCGTGATGCCCGAACCCAAAGCGCCCGACGGTGTGGAACTCAAGAAGGCAAATGGCTTCGCCGACCCGATGTTGTTCGACCAACTCAACCGATTAGTGAGCATCGGTGAGTTTCAAGTTCGCATCGCGCAGACGTTTTTGCTCGAAGAAGCCGCACAAGCGCAGTCAGCGATGAAAAAGCATTATCTAGGCAAAATCGTGTTGCGCGTGAGCGGCGAATAAGAGCCTGATCAATCACCCAATACGCTTGGGTTAAGGGTCAAACTTTTTTTCAAAGTCAATTTTTTTAACGAACCACTCCAGACGCAGAGGAAACAGAGAGAAGAAAAAAATGCTTAACCCAAGCGTATTGATCAATCACCCATCAATCAGCAAGCCCTAACATAGCCAAGGTTATTTGGTTCAACTGCCGCATTGTTGTAGCGTTTATCTGCGGTAGCAGGCATTGTAAGAGTGATAGGATGTCAAACATGCGCGAATTGTAGCTTTTGAGTTGTCGTTTGGGAAGACAACAACTCTACTACAAAGCGCCCTCTCTCTTCATACTCTTGTTTTGGCGAAGGTATTGCATTTGAAAGGGATTTAATTGGTGATTGATCAGTAAACCAAAAAGTTTTTGAGAGAAGAGCAATCGCTAGATGCAATGTAGCTTATGATACTTATAAATACAGAATATTCTGACTAGCAGACATAGTATAGATTATGATTACTTATGATTAGCTAGCCGAAAATAGTCAATATTAACCTGATGGAATATAGATGCTTTCAACGACTTGATATTTCCGCTGTAGGGCTTGAGATAAAAATGCTAACATTTGTTTTAATACAAAAAGTGTGCGATAAATTAATCGACTACCCTTCCTTTTTCGGCTGATTCTGAGCCCAAGTAAATTCACCCAAATATTAACAAGAAGAAAGGATATACCAACAAATAGTAATCTCCAGACTGGGTTTTTATTATTAGTTTTAATTCGACAAATTTTTTTCAGTCTCTAACTAGTTTCAATCCCAAATCTTTTTCGATAATCTTGATAGATGTAATCTAAATTTGTTTTTACCTTGTAAGCAACATAAACAAAGTATTGAACTCCACGCTGATTACGCTTTCCCTTTCGATATTTACAAATAATCCAGAAATCAAATGTAACTGAATCATCTTTATCCCTGGTTATTGTATAAGTAGTTTTATAACTTTTTGTGCCCTTTAAAAATTGCTTTATTCCTCCTTGCTTTGCCGTCTTAATAGCAGGCATAAGAAAAGGAATATCTAGTGCCTGCAACCATCGGATTACAGGAGTATTAAAAAAACCTCTATCTAAATAGAGTTTCTTCACATTTATTTTAAGAGAGTCGAGTTCTGCTAATAAATATGTAATCAGAGCAACACTAGTATCTAATTGGCGAACACCTCTAATTGCAAGGGTTACACGCTGATTTTTAGTAATCACATATCAAGTTGCATAGGCGTAAAATGAATGAGTACCAGCTTGAGCTTGACTTCGATATATGTATGCTGATTCCTCTGAAGTTGGCTTACCATAATAGCAAATTAAATTTAAATCAATCGCTATTTTTAAACAACCTTTTTTTAATCCTAAAGGAATTCGACTTTTTAATGCAAGATTAATTTGTGTCTCTAGTTATTCAAAATTATTAATCTTGTTGAGATGGTATCTAATATCATTGGCTGTAGGAACATTCTTTAATAGTTTAGCTGTGTTCTCAATACTATCTCCACTGCTGGCTGCCTTTATTAGAATCTCAAATAAAGTTTTTTGATCGCATACACCTTGAGTTTCAATAGAGAAATTTTCTATTAAACATTCAATAACTTGATCAAGGGTTTCTGAGTCTGTTAAAATCGGTTCTTTTGTAGACTCACTCCTCTTGGTTTTTTCTAAAGATGAAACAGTCAATTTTCTCAGCCAATATACGACATACTAGTTTGATCATTTCATATTTTGAAATCCTGCAAAACATGATAAATATTTCTTATAAAAGTAGTACTTAATAATACTTGCTTATACGTGTTTGTTGATGATGCCTGCGGTGTGCGTAGCGATCGCCTTTTTGGAAAAACTTTTTGGTTTACTGATAAGACCTCCTCTGATTAATGAATGCAGCCACTGACAAGCGATCGTCTGATTGCGTTTGATTTGCTAAAAAAGAAATCTGACTAACTGGCGGGAGAAGATTAGCTCTTGCTTCGTTATGCTGTTTAGCAGTTTTACTGCTGACCTTGGCTTAAAATGGCTGTCATCAGTCGCTCAACTTCCCAGGCATCGTCGTAACGATTTCCGTTGATAAACAAAGTTGATGTATAGGTGACACCACATAGCTTTCCACTGTACATATCTTGAGCCACTCGGTCAACATACTGATGTTCAGCGATCGCTCTTAGAAACTGATGTAGATCCAGCCTTAATTCGTTGGCGTACTCCAATAGACCTCTTGCAAAAATAAATTATGGTACAATGGAAAGTTTTAAAAATTTGCTTTCTATCTCTATCAGACATCTCAACGAGGTAACAAAAGTTCTCTGTATAGATTCTGATATGGATTTTTTATAAAAGCTTTAAGCATACCACAAAACTTTTCTATTTTAGCCAGACAGTGATGTATTTAGTTTTGGGGTAATGACGCTTGAGAAAAAATAGCGATCGCCTGAATCAATAGACCTCTTGCAAAAGTCCCTAACACCCCACCCCCAATCCCTAAGAGCTTGCAAGGAGGGGAGTGTTTGCGTCAGTAAATGCGGGGTGGGGTTGTTTATTTTTAATTTATGCAAGAGGTCTAATAGTGATGTATTTTTTTGCCCTAAACTATTAGTAACTATCTCAAAACCTCATCAATATGTTGCCAGAAAGTGTACAAGGATTTATTTCAAATCCTTGTAAAAACTGGATTGCAAATTTTCCGATAAGTCTATTTATCCTTCCTTTTTGAATGCTTGAGCCGCTAGGAAGGCTAATGCTAATGTACCAGCGATCGCACCCCACTGGAGAAGCGGATTTTTATCTAGCCAGTCAGAAACACTCGGTATAACTAAGTTACCAAAATCTCCGTTAACTCTTTCGTCTTCAGCAACAGGTTGGTAAAAATTATTTGGTGCATCTTCAGATTTCGGCTCAGAAGAACGTAGTAAATCGAAGCCGACGAGCAGTAACAGTGAATCTACTAATGATGGGGAGACGCGCTGTACCACATCTAATATTTTAGCTACATCCCCAACCAAGAAGTCACGAGTTGGATGTTCGGCTACATAGAGGATAGCATCAGCTACAAGTTTAGGCTCGTAGTAAGGTGGTATCCCGAAAGGCTTTACGCCTAATTTCGTCAGACCATTATTCCAGAAGGGGGTATTAATCACCCCTGGTTTCACACTCGTGACGCTGATCGGCCATTTTTCATGTTTCAACTCAAGGCGCATGGCTTCGATAAAGCCCTCTACCCCGTGCTTGGCTGCCGAGTAAGCACTTTGGTAGGGAAGCGATCGCCTACCTTCCATTGAAGAGACGTGGATCAGTGCCCCCCGTCCCTCACGCTTCAGATGGGGTAGGGCAGCCATTGCACCATATACTTGTCCCAGGAGATCGACATCAATGACATGCTTAAACTCTTCTGGTGTTGTATTGTCGAAAGTGGCAAAGATGCCGATAGCAGAGACATGTACCCATGTATCGAGCCGCCCGTAGACTTCCACTGTTTTATCTGCGATCGCCTTAACTTGCTCAAATACTTCCACATCAGCTACGCAATAAGTTGCCTCGCCGCCAAAGCTGCGAATCTCCTCGACTAAAGACTTTAGCTTCGACTCACCGCGAGCCGAAACTACCACTTTTGCTCCGCGTCTAGCAAACTCAAGAGCTGTGACACGTCCGATACCACTGGAGGCTCCAACGACCGAAACGACCTGCTGATTGATTGGCTTTAATTGCATAAATTAAAAGAAATTAGTGGATTGGGAATTGGCTTCGACAGCGTTATAGACTTTAGCTTCACTAGTTAATCATTCTGTTCTTTAAGTAGCCATTGATACAAAAAATATTCTTTATTAACTATACATATATTATGTTAATTATTATTACGGTTACAGTTCTCTGTCTATTGGGGAATCTGAAAGCGCCACAGGAAGTATATGTAAGTATTTTCTAGACTTTTAAGACTTTTGACTAATAAACATCAGGAACTGGATCAACAAATCTTACAAAATTTTATTAAATCTATTTAAGGGAGCCATTGTAATCCCTTATTCTGTAATTTCTGCTCGATATGCTGCATTTCCTGGATAGTTTCTCCGGTAACGATCGCATAAATTTCCGTGTAGATTTTTCCGTATTTGACCTTTTCTAAAGCCGACAGAACGATCAAGTTTTTGCGATCTAGTTCTGGTTTTAAGGTCACTAAAATTGAATCTAACGTTCCTTCCATACGGTAGTCACTGGAATATTTAGCAACTTCCTTTCCCAGTCCCAGTAGGGTATGGCGCTGCAAGCACAACGGAGTCGATCCATTAACTCGGAAATTGGCATCGATTGCATAAAATTGTCCGTCTTGGTCTTCTAACACATCGAAGCCAATCACGCCAAAATAACCCTGTTTGTGAGCATACTGACCAATGGCAGCAATCATCTCAAAGAACTTGCTCATGTCAGTGTTGCGGTAATCAATCAGTCCCCCTAAATAGTTACCTTCTGGAGTTACGAGTTGCCTGGTAGTGCCGATGAGGGTTATGTCTCCCGCCTTGTTGACATAAAACTGTACGCAGTAATTCTGTACCTCATTCTTGATGAACTCCGAGACAATAATTCTATCGAGCAACTTAATATTCAGATATTTATTGATTTCTTCAAGACAGTAGGTCAGATCGCTGAGGCTTTTGATGATATAAGTGCCTTCTCCTGAGAGTCCGTGGGACGTTTTAATTAAGTAGGGAAATTGTGGTAACTGAATGTCTTCTAGACTACAGGTGTGCAAATTGTAGCTCTCGTATTTTGGACATTGCACCCCCAATTCGGCTAGCGTTACTTTGCTGAGTAAGCGGTAATGGGTGTCTGAATCAACAGCGTGTTTTTCTTTTTTGAGGCGATCAAAGGGAAATAGAGTGATAAGTTTGTCAAAGCGATCACTGTGGCTGAGATCATCCAGATAAGTCAAGCGATCCATCATCAACCTATTAGAGTAGCTGAAGCCGAAATGCTCTTGCCAGTATGCAAGCAGCGACTTTGGCGGCGGATTAATCGCAATTCCGGGAATGCGATCGCCTAATACAGCTAAAATTTTCCAAGGTTCCTTTTGGCAAATCTTGTCAAAGGAGGTTTTGGTGGCTTCACTACTGCCATCTTGAATAAAATATTTTTCCAGGTTGGGATAAGCAGCCCAACTGGCAGTTGCAGGGTAATTTAGGATAAACCCATAAGATGCATCTGTGATATCTTGAGCAAATAAATCAGAAAGAGAACTCCCTTGAAAGTATTGAAAGTTATATTTTGAGTTCATTTAGCCCTCCCAGAAACCGCATACTTAAACAATTGGACAGATACATCTTCTGTCTGCACTTCTACCACCAGCACCCTGTCTTGGTCAGAGACAATTTCTTTAGTAATTGCAGCTAAGGCTTGGGCAAATTTCGGCAAAATCAATCTATCTTTTGGTCGGTTTTGTTTGTAAAACCGTTGTAATTGTTTGATTTTACTAAATTTTATACTCTGAAGATTGCTATACTTTTTTTGCATAAAGCTAATATTTGAGAAATTACTCTTTATTTATATATCTTACTTGTATTTTAATTAACTCTATCAAACGAAATAAATAATTAAATTAGTTTATTTATTATTTTAAAATAACATTAGTCTGAAATGATTGTTCATCTGATAAAGCAATATGCATGAAGGTGTAAATGTGTAAATCTTGCTGTAGCTAAAAGCTAATCTTAGCTATAGGTAATGCACCAACTAGTTCATCCTCTAAATAAATGCGATCGCAATCTACTTCCAAAACTGTCAAATTGAGGCAATGGCAATCTAGACCGATAATTGCTCATCTACATGCCATTACCTTATATATTCGTTTTAACTATACGTGACAAAGAGCGGTATAGAATCTTTCCCCTCTTTTGCCAATTGAGCAACTTGTTTTTCAAATTCCTGAAAACGATCGGGTGTCAATACAATACATCCCATTGAACCAGGAACATTAGCATCTTTATGAATGCCAAAATCGCCTCTAACACCTCCTTTATCAGTTTTGACTTCAAATGGGGCAATTTCGTAAAAGTTGCCTTCTACACCTTTTTTCTCTTTCATTGAAATAGGTTTAGTATCAACAGTCCAAAATTTTAATCCTGGGACTCTGTACTCAGGTGGTATCATACCTCCTTTCTGATGAAAGCTTTCTGCAGATTGCTTTTCAGCGGTAGCTGATGTAGCTACCCAAACTTGTAACGTACCTTTTTCAATATGACGTAAACACAAGCGACCCTCTTCTAAGCCTGGATCTCTATCGAAGTTCAAGGAAAAAGTTAAGAAGTGCATTTTTAGTAGGTTTACTTGAAATATACATAGATTCATCAGGTGTAAGTTGAAAATTTATGCAAGCCCATATAAAGTTTAGATTTATTAACTACATATTATTGAAATACACAGTTTGCTGTTTAAACACTGTTTTCACAACTTAACAATAAAACTATCCCGCAGATGAAAGTCAGCTTCCTCACCTCTATGAGTTAAAGCCCAGTAACTCACATTACCATCTATATTTTTGATAACAGTAGTAATGCCAACTTCAATAGCTTGTTCTGCCGAGACGATTTTATCCAAATCAACATCTAACGCAAGTGCTAAACCGTCGGCTTGATTCTGAATGCTAAACGGTAGTTTTTCAAAAGCTGTTTCCTCTTGCATCCCTTGACGATAGCCATCAAAGCGATAGATATTCCAGTGTCCGGCGGGAGAGAGGTTGAATTCCCAATACCGTTGAGAATCTTTGATGCCAAGGAAGAACTCAAAGCAAGTGTCTTTCCACAATTCGTACTTGCGTGATGGTGCATTTGATGGTGGAGCGATACCTTCGGTAGGCTTTGCCAACGCAATTTCTTTTAAGTTACCTCCAAGGTTGTAGCAGATGGTAAGTTGATTAGCATTTCGAGAGATATTGCCTGTAATTTTCAAATTAGTAAAGGACTCGTTAGAAGGGAAAGGTTGCAGGGAAAATATCTGGTTGCTCATTTCATATCTTGGATAATTTTGCGAATCTGCGTTTCTTGAGATTCGATACTTTCGGTAAGCTTAAACTGGACGATCGCTCTTGCCAAGTTATGTTCTGGGTGCTTAACTTTGAAGTAAACATTCCCTGCTAAATAATCAGCAAAGAATCTGAGTCCTAGTTCAAAAGTAATTAGACGAATGGCATCATATATATATGCATAATCATTCTCGGTCAAAAATGCCTTAGCCACAGCGAGATAACCCTGGAGGATTTCCTGACACAAATCGGTATCGAAATAAATACTTTCCCAATTCTCGGTTTCTTCGCCAGCCGGATTACAACCCGATCGCAGGCAATCACCAATATCGTAATGTACCAAACCGGGTTTCACGGTGTCCAGGTCGATGACGCTGACGGCTTGCTGGGTAACAATGTCAAACATCACGTTATTAATTTTTGGATCGCCGTGCATCAGACGTAAAGGTAGCTTGCCTTCAGCTTTAGCATTTTCTAAGATATGTGCAAAGGCTTGGCGATCGCTAACAAACTGTAAGCAATAATTAACATCAGAAGATTGACGCACACTAGTTTTCGGCAAAACTTCCTGATAATGCTGGAGATAAAACGGGGTAATATGGAACCCTTCGAGGGTGTCAGCAAGTTTTTCTGCTGGCAAATCGCTGATCAGATTGTGGAACATTCCCAAGGCATAACCGATTTCTTTTGCGTGGGAGCGATCGCCTATACTATCAAAAGACTGGGAGCCTTGAATAAAGCTGATTGCCCGCCAAAATGAACCATCTGCATCTCTCCAGTGGTCTTGAGCGTTTTTGGTCAACAGTACGCTTGGCACTTCCCAACGACGATTAAGGGGTGTATCCTGTAACCTTTTTTGAACGTGTTCAGTTAAGGTACGCATATTCTGCATAATCAGTTGTGGCTGACGAAATACCTGTGTGTTAATGCGTTGCAGGACAAAATGTTGTTCCTTTGAGGAATCTAGAGTTGCTAAAAAAGTGTCGTTTATATTACCACTGCCAAATGCTTTAACGCTTGTAACCTTCCCCAGTTGGGCGAATTGGTTAGCGATCGCCACCAGATTTCGGGTATCCTGTGTATTGAATTCTTTTATCATCTGTTTGACCTGTACTACTCCTCACGTACATTGCACGAAAGCAATAGGGGATATCGTAGCGCAAGTGTTAAGATAATTTGTAATTCGTAATTCGTAATTCGTAATTCGTAATTCGTAATTGATTAGCGAAATGTCAATTAGGAATTTTTAAAAGTACTACAGCAATCCTGAATCCATTCGTGAAAAACAAGATTCCCAACTTTTCAAAAAGGTCGGGAATCTGCGGGTTGCAATTCTCATCAACCCCGTGCTAATTCAACAGTTAGGAAATCTCATCGCTATCAACCCACTCGTCATAAGATGAGTCATAACCAACGTAGTGAAGATAGTATTGCTGTCCTTGGATTTGCTCAATCGTTGCGGAATACCAAGCCTCTTGGTCATCATCCCAACATTTTACCTTTTGACCTACTGCATATCCATTTTCATCAGTGGAGCGAAGATCGCGAGTCCGAATGTCATCTTCGCCTACCCACTGGTCATAAGATGAACCGTAACCAAGGTAATGAACAAAGAACTGGTCATCTTGGATTTTCTCAATAGTTCCCTGATACCAATCTTCGTCATCATTATCCCAGATTTCTACTGTTTTGCTTACTTCATACTGATTCTTATCTGATTTAACAGCAGATGAGACATCTTGAATCGGCTTTGGTTGCTCTTGCTTGATTTCCTCTTTTACTAAAGTGTATGCTTGCAAAATCAAACCGCGAGTGACAGTTTGAATTCCCGTATGCTCGTAGTAATTGGTAGTTTGATCTAGGAATGCTGCAACTAAATCTAAATTATCATCAGCAATCTGAATAAAATTACCCAAGTTACTAGAAATTGATTGCGGGGTTATGCCTGTCTTGGATACTAAATTATTCATCCAGCCTTGCACGGAGTTGAAACCCTGATTGATAAAACCAACTTTATCATCAGGATTATTGCCTGGAAGAAAGTTATTAACGGCTAAGAAAACCGGATTTTGAGTTATTGCACCAGCATCAGTGCCACTAATAACTCCGTGAATTTTGCCAAGAAAGTCAGGGCCCAAGGGCAGAATTCCATCTAGACAAACTAGAGCTACCATCCGCATTAGGGATGCATTTTGATAGTTGTTAGTCAGGGAATTAGCAAACTCTTGAGGATTAGGTTGAGGAATACCATTTAGTTTACAAAAGGCGATGATTTCAACGGCGATTTTTAGTGCCAAGTCAATAGATTGAGTGACATCAGCTTTAGGAGTAATTTTGCCTAAAAAAGAAAGAAAGCCGATTTTCTCACTAACTTTATTCGCTAAAGCTGCCGCTGCCATAGCTGTATCTGCTTTATCAATTGTTTGATAAAGTTTGATTGCAAACTGGTAGCCTAGTTGAGGATCTTCGTATAGGGTAACGGCGCGATCGCGAATTTTCTGAATTATCTTAGCATCGGTTTCTCCAGTAATGGCGCGGATATTATTGTCAAACCCCGTCAAATTGCTCCATTCACCTGGTGCTACATAATCAAGAGCCTTTAAAACTTTGACAGTGATATTGTCAGTCGGTAATTCGTCAACCAACTGAATAATTGATTTATCCATCAGCCGATCCTTAAAACTCATAATATCGTGACAACACGGTTCAGATCAGCCCAGATAGTCAACGCTGGGGGAATTGCTGAAGCGTATTTATAGAGTTCCCCAACTTGACCAAAAAATAACAATGTTAGTAACAGGCGCTACATTTAAAGATATTGCACAGGCGATCGCATCCCAAGTGCCAAGCTGAATCAACAGCTTGAGTCTGCGAGGAATGCGATCGCGTTTAATCGCACCTACTCACTTCGGCAAAACGACGCTTTGACGCACAGTACGCTTGCGATTGCTTTTACGAATACCTCCAGCCATCTGATACTCATGGCTATTATTACCATATTTATAAGCAATACCACGCAAAATTTTCTCAGAATAGTCTGCCAAATCTTGTTCATTTTCAACGATTTGGGTTAGTAAAACATCAATAGTAGAGAGGGTGGTATTGTATGCTTCTAGAGATTGCCGGAGGCTTTCAATTTTTTCAGTATAATCTTTGACTGTTAAACTCTCTCCGACATCGAGAGTTGGACTAATAGATTTAATGCTTGCTAGACGTAGTTCAGCTTTGCCCAGAGTACGTGAATTGCGTTTTGACCTTGCCATAATTAATACTCGCCTTCTAAATTACTGATAACTCTATAGTGGACAACTGTTGAAAAAATTGTCATACGTGAAATTGTTGATTTTTCTGAAAAAGCCTAAAATTTAAGTCCCTTACAACACTTTTTGCCAATTGAAACCATATTTATTGTTGGGGGACAGTAGTGCTGTACCTCAAAAACGTCTTCTATTTAAGGGAAGATGCTTTAACACAAGTCTGTTTCTGATAACGTGAAGGCGGAAGCTGCTACAGACTGCGCAAAACACGGAAACGTGAAGGCGGAAGCTGCTACAGACTGCGCGTAACACGGAAACGTCAAGGCGGAAGTTCCTACAGGGAAGACGGAAGCTGCTACAGACTGCGCGAAACACGGAAACGTCAAGGCGGAAGTTCCTAC
>NZ_CAXTTT010000166.1:0-12810 GCF_964247315.1 uncultured Nostoc sp. | reverse complement strand
GCCTACCTTAATGGATTAATCTTTGCTCCCTAAATAAAAAGTGGGATGCTCCCAACTTGACTTTCAGGGTTAATGTACGCCCTCGTGTTTCATTCTGCTCTAATCGTTGCTCCACAATTTGGGCAATTTGTTCGAGTTTTTGCAACATCTCGTCGTGGTTACTTAAATCTTGTGCAAAAGAAGTTTCCGCGCCAATCGACTTACGAACCCGATTCGCCTCAACTGGACGGTCATCTTCTGCTCTAGCAATTTTGTAGTAATAATGATCAGCTTTACCAAAGTGATATGTTAGTTCCAAGAGCTCTCGCTGCATCAAATCTGCACCAGTATGGATGCCGGGAAGTAGAAATTCTTTGTGTCTGATTTTGAGTCCTGCATTTTGTAACTCATCTACCTGAAAACTTCTTTAACAAAAAAACAGGAGGCTATTACCAAGGGCAAACTAAACAGTATAGTTTAAAGATTTTTCAAGTCCTTGCTCATCGCTCTGCTTACCTCAATAGATTAGTGCTGCTTGAGCCATCTTAAAAAGTGAGATCCTCCCAAACAAACGAATTGAACTGAGATTAATCTATATTTTTATAAAATCAATCATTGTCTGACGATAAGCATCTGGCAAACCTGTATCAAAACACTTGCCTTTAACAACGTATCCTGTCATTCCCTCTTCCTGACGCAATTTTTCCAGACAGGATGTTAACTGAAATTCACCTCGTTCTCGAAAATTTTGGTTGATATGTTCTGCGAGAAAGTCAAAAATTTTCGGCGTTAGTAAATATAAGCCAAATATACCTAAAAAATCATTTTCTGACATTCCTTCTACACGTAAATGCTGTTGTGCATACTCTATAGTCGGTTTTTCATAAAGTTGTGTAACTGACAAAATCGAGTTTAACTCTTGCCAAACTCCTGTTATACATCCAGCTTTATGAATAATTTCTGCTGGCATTGTAGTTAAGCCAACAACGTTTTGATTAACTTGCTCGTAAACATCTAAAACTTGACGCGCACAAGATTTTTCAATATCAGATGCATAAATATGGTCGCCCAACATCAGCAAAAACGGCTCATCTTGCACCCAATCCTTGGCACAAAATACCGCATGACCATAGCCTAATTGTTTCTCTTGTAACAAAATGGTAATTCTGCTACCTAAATCTTCCAGATATCGACTATATTCTTGATTTTCTGGTGAAAGTTTTTGTAAAAGCTCTTTTTTGGGTGGGTTTTTCAATAAATCTGCAAATATTTTTTTGTCATCTGGCTGCACCACGATCCCCACTTCTGCAATTCCAGCACTAATTGCCTCTTCAATAATTGCGAGAATCACAGGTTTTGCCCTACCATCTCGATCAATAATCGGGAAAAGTTCTTTTTTCACAACTTTGGTAGCTGGAAATAACCGAGTACCGAAACCAGCTACCGGAATCACAGCTTTTCTAACTTGATTTTTTTGCATAAGCAGTTCGTCAACCCAACTTTTCAAACAACTCCGCTAATACTACATTTGAAAACAAAAACCCTTGGGGATCGATCAAACGCAACCTTCCCTCTGCAATTTCCACCCAACCTTTTTCAAAATACAATTGCAAACACCGACAAATTTCCTTCACCTTTTCTTCCCCAAACGCCTCTACCAACACCGCCAAACTCAAACCCTCCGCCAAACGCAACCCCAACATTAATGTTTCTAACAATACTTCCTTTGGAGGAGTCACATCACAATCAATTACACCGCCAGCTTGTACCCACTGGTAATACTCCCTAGTTTTGCGCGGACGAGTGAACCGCTTTCCCTCAACATAACTCGCCGCACCCATACCAAAACCATAATAAGGGCGGTTTTCCCAATACACTCGATTATGCCGACACTGATGACCAGGTTGAGCATAATTAGAAATTTCATAATGCTCATAACCTGCATTAGTTAAAACCTGCTGCCCCATCTGGTACATTTTGACTGTGGCTTCATCCGTAGGCATTGGAGTATCGCCAGGTTTGTAGTAACGACCAAAGGCTGTACCTGGTTCGATGGTAAGATCGTAAATGGAAATGTGAGTGGGTGCGATCGCCACCGCTTTTTCTAAGGAATTCTGCCATTGATCCAAAGACTGATGCGGCAATCCAGAAATTAAGTCTAAGCTAAATACGGGAATCTTGACTTGGTGGATTAGTTCTACCGCTGCAAAAATATCTTCAACTGAGTGCGATCGCCCTGCCCTTTGCAATAATTCTGATTGAAAGGCTTGTACGCCCAAACTTACCCGGTTCACCCCTGCACTGCGATAGCCTACTATATGGGCTAAATCAAAGGTAGCTGGGTCAATTTCCATAGAAATCTCTGCCCCAGACGCAATCCCAAAATGCTTGTGTAGCTGTGTCAGTATCCGTTGTAGCTGCTTTGCTGATAGCAGCGAAGGAGTACCACCACCGAAGAAAATTGTCTTCAGAGGTTGACCAAATGCTGGTGTAATGGCAATTTCTTGACATAGCACCTCAACATATTGGGAGATAGTACCAGATGTTTCGCCCCGCAAGCGATCGCCCACAACAGACACCGGAAAATCACAATAAAAGCACCGCCGTCTGCAAAAGGGAATATGCACATAAGCAGAACTCGCGATTCCAGAAATACTAAATTTTTTACTCATTTTGAGAAAAGTTTTAAGTTAATCCAACTGCGAATTAAAGACAATGAAAATGAGGAAAGAATTCAGGAGTCAGGAGTCAGGAGCCAGAATAATTGTAAAATTAAGAGTGTAATAACTTTTTTATTTTATTAAAATTATTAAGTTTGGGTATCAAAGTCTTCTTAATTCTGACTTCTGGATTCTGGATTCTGAATTCTTACAAAATGACAAAATGAGTAGTTGATTTACAAGTTTTTGTTGTTTTACAACGAAACAATGAAAAATATTAAGATAAAAGGCTTTGGTTATAATAATTGCAGATATTGTCAGCCTAAACCCTTAGTGTAATGCAATATTGATCAGTTTATCTTACCGATGAAATAAAAAATACTTAAGTTCATCGGTTAACACAGTTGCAGGAAAACAAGACAACCATGCTTGACGCCATTATTATTTTCTCATTTATCCTAGCAGCGTCTGGAATAGGGTTCTACAGCATTGAACTACTACCCAATGGGACGCTAGATCAGGTAACAAATCTAGAAGCTTTACGCTTAGTTGTTGCCGTCTTTGCCGCTATTATTGGTGGTGCGATCGGGCTGAGTTTCCAGACGACATATCGTCGCCTAGAATCACAAGTCAAAGAAATGCCTCTGGAAGTAATCTTAACTCGTGCCATTGGCTTAGTGATTGGGCTATTACTAGCTAACTTGATGCTAGCCCCACTATTTTTGCTCCCTATCCCGGCGGATTTTGGATTTATTAAGCCACTGGTGGCAGTTGTCGGTAGTATTATCCTCTCCGTCACTGGTATGAATTTGGCAGATACCCACGGGCGAGGTCTATTGCGGTTCATTAATCCCAACACTGTCGAATCAATGGTAGTAGAAGGAACATTAAAACCAGCCAATACCAAAGTTTTAGATACTAGCTGTATTATTGATGGTCGTATTGAAGCCTTACTAGAAACAGGGTTTTTGGAAGGGCAAATTCTTGTACCGCAGTTTGTCTTGCAAGAACTCCAACAAGTAGCGGATGCTAGCAAAGACCAAAAGCGGGTACGGGGAAGGAGAGGACTAGAAATTCTCAACCGTATTAAGGAAGATTATCCCGATCGCATCCTGATTAATGCAGTTGACTACGAAGATATTCCCACAGTGGATGCCAAGTTAGTACGCTTCGCCCAAGAAATTAGCGGCACACTGCTAACCAACGACTACAACTTGTCTAAAGTTGCCAGTGTTCAGAAAGTACCTGTTTTGAATGTGAATGATTTAGTGAATGCCGTCCGTCCCAGTTATTTACCTGGCGACAACCTGGATTTAAAAATCCTCAAGGAAGGCAAAGAACCCAGTCAAGGCATTGGCTACCTAGATGACGGCACAATGGTAGTCGTTGAAGAAGGTAGCAGTTATGTGGGTGGTGAACTGCGAGTAGTAGTCACCAGTGCTTTGCAAACTACAGCAGGAAGAATGATTTTTGCCAAACCGCAAGCTTCAGCATTGGCGTGAAACAATGGGATGTTTGTTCAATTCGAGTGACACTTGGTAATCGGTACAGGTTGACTGCACCGATTATTTATTGATTGGACTCACGAGACTCACTTGCCTGTAAATACTGTAACTGCTCAATTGATAACCCTGTGACTCTGCCGATCTGTTCTAATGGCATACCAGTACTAAATAGATTTCTTGCCACTTCAAGTAAAGCTTCAGCCTTGCCTTCAGCCTTGCCTTCAGCCTTGCCTTCAACCTTACCTTCAGCCTTGCCTTCAGCCTTACCTTCTTGTAGAATGTCTTGATAAATCGCTGACTCGCGCATAATATCTGACCTCAAAATTCGTTTAATAACCTCTTTATCTAATACTAAACCAGCTAAAATCGCTGTAGAAGCAGCAATATTACTTTGAGTTCTTAATTCTGTAATACTGTTAATTTCCTGTGCCACTTCGTTAAGTATAACTTCTGGATCAATTGTATTGCTTAACACTGCCAAAGGTAAAAGTCCAGGTGTTCTCAAAAATACTTCAGTTGGTTGTTCCCAAAGTCTGATAACTGCAAATTCATGTCGTGTCCCAGTAATTGTAAATGTATTTTGTTGCACCAAATTTGAATTTGTCTGCTTGAGGTAAATTACGACTTGATGCATTGCTTTGTCTGGAAAGCGGCGGTATGCTCGTAATCGATAGTCAATCATCCGAAAAGGAATTTCCGGATCGACTTGGGTTTGAAATTCCAAATGCAATATGCTTTGCTCTGACTGCAACAGAATTAGAGCATCAGCCCGAATCGGTTCGAGAGATAATTCTTTTGGACTTAGTTCTGTTAAATTAATAGATTCGCCTAATAACCATGTAGCGAAGTCACTGGAGAAGTTCTCAACTAAGAATTTGCAGATATTGTCAAACATCTGAATTAGTGTAGTTGGGGCAGACAGGTTCGCATGATGCTGGGAACATATCTAACACATTGCCTGTATGTTGTATACAACTATATGTCCATAATTCCATCAAACTAAAGTCTGCGTCTATACAAACAGAGTTATAGATTAGCAGGTGAATTATTTTATAGTCAGTTAGATAAATATCATATAACTAAAAGTGACTTTTGTTTTAGGGCTGATTTGTTAATTGCGTACATACCAAGTTTCGCAGCGGCGTTTTTTTAGAACTGATACAGCTTGAAGGTGCTAAGGATACGAAAGCGTTAATCCCCAAATATACGGTTGCGGTATTGATTATTCCTATACCAAAACCTGCGACCGAGCTTGATATGGTAGACGACTGCGAACAGCTACTATATATTTTGTAAATCGGACAGGATGCTTAACATACAATAATAGTGCTATGCCTTTGTAGTTAAAAATTTTAATAAACCACGAAGGCTTAAAAAAATCACAAAGCCGACTTTTGCAACACAACCGTATTTGATGGCTAAATCAATTGTTTCAACAAAACGGCTCGGCAGCCAGTTAATCCATTGGTTGCTTGAAGAAAACCGACAAGAGAAAAAAGGGCCTTACCGCAAGGAAGAAGCACATCGCCAGCATTCTTGGTGGCAGGTGATGTGCTTGACTGGTGTAGATTATTTCTCGACCCTTGGCTATCAACCAGGGATTGCAGCACTGGCGGCTGGCGCTCTTTCTCCTATAGCTACCCTGATTCTGGTTTTGCTGACGCTCTTTGGAGCGTTGCCAATTTATCGGCGCATTGCTGCCGAAAGCCCTCATGGTGAAGGGTCGATCGCAATGTTAGAGCGTTTACTTCCCTGGTGGCAAGGCAAATTACTTGTACTGTGCTTACTTGGCTTTGTGGCAACTGACTTTATTATTACCATTACTTTGTCAGCAGCTGATGCCACAGCCCATATCGTCGAAAATCCGCTTACACCAAATTGGCTTCACAATCAGACGATCGCAGTTACCCTGATATTAGTTGCACTACTAGGTGCAGTTTTCTTGAAAGGTTTCCGAGAAGCCATTGGGATTGCAGTAGTTTTGGTGGGAGCTTATCTGCTGTTAAACTTCATTGTCGTTGGCGTCGGTGTGTATCAGATATTAACTCACACAGAAGCGATCCCGAACTGGCAAACTGCACTTTTTGCACGCCATTCTAACCCTTTGATGCTTATCGGCATCTCTCTCCTCATCTTCCCCAAACTAGCGCTGGGATTGTCAGGTTTTGAGACTGGTGTTACCGTTATGCCCCTGGTTAAAGGTAGCAGTAACAGCACTCCGCAGCATCCCAAAGGGCGGATTCGGAATACACGCAAGTTGCTCACCACTGCTGCTCTAATTATGAGCTTCTTTCTGCTTACCACCAGCTTTATAACCACTCTACTGATTCCAACCGCAGAATTTGCATCGGGGGGCAAAGCCAACGGACGGGCCCTTGCTTATTTAGCACATTTGTATTTAGGCAATGCCTTTGGCACAATTTACGATTTAAGTACTATTTCTATTTTGTGGTTTGCAGGTGCATCTGCAATGGCAGGGCTGTTAAATATCGTGCCTCGCTACCTACCACGCTATGGCATGGCACCCAATTGGGCACGAGTAACCCGACCTTTAGTGTTAGTCTATACAGCGATCGCTTTTGTTGTCACAATTATCTTCAAAGCAAGTGTAGAAGCGCAAGGCGGGGCTTATGCAACTGGTGTGCTTGTGTTGATCACCTCAGCCGCCTTTGCCGTCACCTTATCAGCCCACCGTCACAGACAGAAGCGGGCCAAACTCGTCTTTGGCATCATTACACTGTTATTTATATATACCACCATTGTCAATATCATCGAAAGACCAGAAGGGATTAGGATTGCTGGATTTTTCATCGGTGCAATCATTTTTACCTCACTGGTTTCTCGTGTTTGGCGTTCAACAGAACTGCGAGCAGAGCGAATTGAAGTTGACGAACTTGCTGCCCAATTCTTTGCTGAAGATAGCCAGGGAACAATACGACTGATTGCAAATCGGTTGAATACGGGCGATGTCCTAGAGTATTTTATGAAAGAGAAAGAGGTACGCGAAGACAATCATATTCCACCCAATGATCCAATTCTGTTTCTAGAAATTCATGTATCCGATGCTTCAGAATTTGCAGATGTGATCGTAGTAAAAGGGGTGCAAGTTGGTGATTATCGCATCCTCCGAGCTGAAAGTGCAGCAGTACCGAATGCGATCGCAGCTTTACTACTTTACATTCGTGACCAAACAGGTAAGATTCCCCATGCTTACTTCGGCTGGGTTGAGGGAAATCCCATACAATACCTATTGCGTTTTATCTTGTTTGGCGAAGGTGACATTGCTGTAGTTACCCGTGAAGTACTGCGTCGGGCTGAAAAGAATCCCCACATGCGACCTGGTATTCATGTTGGGGGTTGATTCAGGAGTGCTGAGTGCTGAGTGCTGAGTAAATTAAAATCACTCAGCACTGTTTCGTTAACAGAGTTCTTTTTTTTCCTTGTTCCCTTGTCTCCCCATCCCCTTGTCCTATAAAGATGCGGTAAAAAATAAACTAGTGATAGAAGTAACGATCGCTGCTTCTGCCTCAAGATGGAAGAAATTGCCCTAAAATTTATGTAAAGATGAGCCACTTAATCTGAGATTAACTTTAAAATTATTTAATTAACTTTTTAGAATGCCAGACGCGGAAAAGTTCCAGAACCAGCTGGCTAATCACAAGCTGCTGCATCGGCAAGTTAGTAAAAAGGCAAAATCTTTGCTAGTAGCCAGTGAAGAAGAAGGAATGGTGCTTCAGTTGGCTGATGGCACTATCCAAGCTTGCAATGCCGCTAGCGATCGCATTTTGGGACTGACCGCACAACAGCTTGTGGGGCAAAATTTGCTCGATCCCAAGTGGCAGTTTATTCATGAAGATGGCTCTCCTTTACTCAGTGAAACTCACCCGGCGATCGTTACCCAAAATACAGGTAAACCTTGCTTAAATGTGGTGTGTGGCTTTTATAAGTCAAATGGTGAGCTAGTCTGGCTATTGTTTTCCTCGCAACCTCTGTTTCAAACTGAAGGAAGCAATCTGTATGCGATCGTGACCACTTTTTTGGATATTACGGAATCTAAGCACGCTCAGTTCCAGGAGGACTGTAGTTGCGAACAAGATAATCAACGATTTGATGCAGATGAATTTCAGACACTGTGGGATAGTCAACGTTTGTTTCAACAAATTGCTGGCACTCTTCCAGGAATAATCTACATTTATGACCTAATTGAGCAGCAAAATTCTTACGTTAATTACGAAATTGCTCAAGGTTGGGGCTACACACCAGCAGAAATCCAGGCGATGGGAAAGGAGTTATTTACTCAACTTTTACACCCTGAAGATTTGGCTCGACTCCCTAGCTATTTTGAAAAATTTAATTCTGCTTATCAAGGTGAAGTCCTTAGTTTTGAATACCGGATTCGACACGCCAATGGTGAGTGGCGCTGGTTTTGTAGCTATGACACTGTGCACAGCAGAACTGCTGATGGATTGCCGCAATATCTTTTGGGGATCGCTTTTGATATTACAGAGCGACGACATATAGAAATTTCCCTGTGGCAAAGTAACGAAAGATTTGAGCTAGCAGCTGCTGCGGTTAATTGCCTAATCTATGACTGGGAGATTGGGAGAAATACTGTGGAAAGAACTCAAGGTCTAACCCAGGTTTTTGGCTACACACAACAAGAAACGGAACCTACCTTCCAGTGGTGGCAAGAACGCATCCATCCCGATGACCAACAAAGAGTTAATGACCAATTCATGGCTAGTATGGCCAATGGAAACCGTTATCGGATTGAGTATCGAGTGCGTCACCAGGATGGTCGCTATTTATGGGTAGAAGACCAGGGATTTGCAGTCCGGGATGCAAATGGTCAGGTAGTTAGGGTAGTTGGTGCGAGTACTGATATTACCGAACAGCAAGCTGCTTTATGGGAACGTCAAAAAATTCAAACAAATCTGTGCGAGAGTGAAGAACGGATTCGGTTAGCCACTAATGCAGCTGAACTAGGTATGTGGTTTTGGAATATCACCACCAACGAGTTAATTTGGACAGACAAATGTCGGCAGCTGTTTGGACTGTCCCTAGAAGCCGAAATCAGCTTTGAGATTTTCCTCAACTGTGTATATGCAGAAGACCGCCAATGCATTCATGAAGCGATCGCCCGCTCTCTTAAAGAAAAGGTTGAGTGTGACATTGAATACCGCACCCTTTGGTCTAATGGAAGTATTCATTGGATTTCTGCCAAAGGTCGCGTCTTTTATGATGCTGAAGGTAAGGCAGTACGGATGATGGGTACTACCCAGGATATTACCCAACGCAAACAGGTAGAAAATGATTTGCGCCAGCGTGAAACTCAATTAAGGCGCTTAGTAGATTCCAACATTATTGGCATTATGTTCGCCACTCCTGACTACATTACTGAGGCGAACGAGGCTTTTTTAGAAATGGTGGGTTATACACGAGAGGAACTATTAACGGGTAAGATACACAGACAATACATCACCCCACCTGAATATCATGCTCTCGATCGGCAGGGGCTAGAGCAACTTTTAACGGTTGGGATATGTACTCCCTTTGAAAAAGAATACATCCGCAAGGATGGTTCCCGCATTCCCATACTAATTGGTGGTGCTTTGGTGGAGCGAGAGCCAGTGTCTTGGATTTGTTTTATTCTTGACCTAACCCCCAGGAAGCAATTAGAAAAGGCACTCAGGCAACAAGCTGAGGAACTCAAACAGGCAAACCAGAATAAAGATGATTTTCTGGCTATTCTCTCCCACGAATTGCGATCGCCCCTCAACCCCATTTTAGGGTGGTCATCGCTACTCAAAAGCCGCAAATTTGATGAAGTGACTACAAGTCGTGCTTTGGAAACCATCGAAAGAAATGCTCAATTGCAGATTCAATTAATTGATGAGTTGCTGGATGTCTCCCGAATTATTCGCGGTAAGTTGAACCTGACTTTTGCCACTGTTAACCTGGTAGCTGTAATTGATGCTGCATTGGAAACAGTCCGGTTAATTGCCGAAACCAAATCTATCCAGATTAAAGTACGAGTTGACCCCAAAGCTGGTAAAGTGTTAGGCGATTATTATCGCTTACAGCAAATTGTCGGGAATTTACTCTCAAACGCAGTCAAGTTTACTCCCTCTGGTGGTTCAGTGGAAGTAAGTCTCTCATTGAGTGGTGAGTTAACTTTCCACTCAGCAATAATTCAAGTTAAAGATACAGGTCAAGGTATTTCCCCTGAGTTTCTACCCCACGTATTTGAATATTTTCGTCAAGCCGATAGCAGCACAACCAGGAAATTTGGCGGACTGGGATTGGGATTGGCAATAGTTCGTCACTTAGTAGAGTCGCATGGTGGTACTGTAAAAGCAGCCAGTCCCGGAATTGGACAGGGAGCAGTTTTTACTGTCAGACTGCCTGTGATCAAGGAGAATGAGGGTGCAGGAGAAGCAAGAAGAACAGGGGAGAAATTTAACTCGTCAGTTCTGCGTGGACTAAGGGTATTAATTGTCGATGATGATGTTGACACACGTGAGTTTCTACACTTCTTGCTACAACAGAATGGGGCGGTGATAACTGCCGCAGCATCGGTAAATGAGGCGCTTAAAATCATAACACAGGCTGTACCTAATTTATTAATCAGTGATTTAGGAATGCCAGAAATGGATGGCTACAGCTTGATTAAGATGCTCAGAGCCATGCCCAAAGAGGAGGGCGGGGAAATTCCGGCGATCGCTCTTACCGCCTATGCAGGAGAAAGCGATCGCGATCGAGTCTTAAAAGCTGGTTTTCAGAAACACATTGCTAAACCAGTACAACCAACTGAATTACTCACCTTAATTGCAGATTTACTAGGTCAAAATCATGACTAAAACTCTATTTTTGTTCATTGAATTTTAGGCTGAACTAAACTGTATTGGGTTATAAAGAATAGGACTTACGCACTGTACAAATTAATCATAGTATGTTTCACGAAAATAGGTCGTTTCAGCCTTGATTAATTGTTCTTTGATGATCAGTAAACCCGCGCTGTCGGGGCACAGCAATGCTGTGCCCCTACGACAGATGTGGTTTTTCAAGCCCCACATACTATGTATTTCGTGTCAATGCGTAAGTCCTAAAGAATACACTATTCATCAGGCTTAAATCTCAATCGACTTAACCATGACCAAGAAAGATTTGCTTCGCAACCAAATTTTTACGCTGGAAAATATTCTTTCGCCAGCAGAATGCGCTGAATATATTACTTTAACAGAAAATATTGGCTATGTAGATGCTCCTATTACTACCCACAGAGGTTTTGAAATACGTCCCGATATCCGCAATAATCAGCGCGTTATTCTGGATGACCGGGAGCGTGCTTTTGATTTGTGGCAGCGTGTGTCAAATTATATCCCCAACACCATTGGTAGATGGCATCCAGTTGGGCTGAATGAGCGTTTTCGTTTCTATCGCTACGATCCAGGTCAGAGGTTTGCACCTCACCATGATGGTGCTTATCGACGAACTAACGGTGAGGAAAGTTTATTGACTTTCATGATTTATCTGAATGAAGGCTTTGAAGGCGGCGAAACCCGCTTTTATCTTCCTGAATACTACCAAGATTTATCTAATCTAGCTGTGCTTCCAGTAACAGGTATGGCTTTGTGTTTCGTCCACGAACTAGTACATGAGGGCGCTACTATTATCCAGGGGCGAAAGTACGTCTTGCGATCGGATGTTATGTACAGTCAATAGTCTAGAAAGTGATTAACCAGCAAAATAAACAAAATTTAATCTAACTCCCGGCGTCCTTCCAACGCCCTCGCCAAAGTCACTTCGTCTGCGTACTCCAAATCGCCACCTACAGGTAAACCAAAAGCAATCCGCGTCACCTTAGTAAATGGTTTCAATAGCTGACCGATATACAGGGTTGTTGTCTCCCCTTCTACACTCGGACTAATTGCGAGAATTACTTCTTGAGGTTTTTGCTGACTCACCCGGCGCTGCAAAGCTAGTATAGTCAATTGATCTGGGCCAATTCCATCAATTGGCGAAATCACCCCGCCCAAAACGTGATACTTGCCTTTGTATTCGCGGGTTTTTTCCAGCGCAATCACATCACGAGGATCTGCAACAACACAGATAGTGTTGTTGTCACGGTTGGGATTGCGGCAAATTTCACAAACAGGTTCAGCAGATAAGTGAAAGCAAACAGAACACAAGCCTATCTGTTTTTTTGCCTCAATTAAAGCTTGTGCCAAAGCTTCTACTTCTGCTTCTGGTCGCTTCAAAATATGCAAAGCCAGTCGTTGGGCACTTTTGGGGCCAACTCCCGGTAGGCGTTGCAATTGTTCAATTAACCGTGCTAAAGGGCGTGCGTAAACCGTTGTCTTGTCTCCAAAATGTTTTCACTTTAACTATGATGACATTTTTTCAGTACTTCCATCAGGCGCAACACTTCCAACTCGCGATCGCTTAGTACAACATTTGATTAATTCGCTACGAATTAATCAAAAGCAATACCTTGCAATGCCAATGCATCCCAATACAATGTTAATGCGTCCCTCTGCAATGCCAATGCATCCCTCTGCAATGCCAATGCGTCCCGATACAATGCCAATGCGTCCCTCTGCAATGCCATTGCATCCCGATACAATGCCAATGCATCCCGATACAATGCCATTGCATCCCGATAC
>NZ_CAXTTT010000165.1:0-12912 GCF_964247315.1 uncultured Nostoc sp. | reverse complement strand
TAATGAGTCTTTGATACTCGTGAATGAGTCTTTGAACTCCATTAATGAGTCTTTGGTACTCGTGAATGAGTCTTTGAACTCCATTAATGAGTCTTTGGTACTCGTGAATGAGTCTTTGAACTCCATTAATGAGTCTTTGGACTCCATTAATGAGTCTTTATACTCTAACTGCTACTCTACCTTGATGAAATTATTGCTTGAACAACGCCCAAGCCAAAAACCTCTCAGTGTAATACAATGCTAATTGATTGCTCACACCGTTGAAAACAGCATCAAAAGCGTGTTCTGCCCAAGGAATTTCTAGAAAAACCGCAGTATTGCCAGAGTCATGTAAACCTTCATACATCTGTCTACCAAATCGTGCTTCTACCAAATGGTCACGACTGCCGTAAATTAATAAAGTTGGCGGTAAAGGGTGCGTTAGGTAATTTATCGGTGAAGCAATTTGATACTGATTAGGCAATTGTTCTAAAGAACCACCAAAAAATGCTTTTAAAACAGCGCGAGAATTTATAGGATCGGGATTTGGTGGTGTTTTATATCCTTCAGTTAAGTTAACAGGCCCATAATAGTTCACCACAGCGCGAATCGCTGGTGCATCGGGTTGATAAGCCGCTAGCATTGCTAGATGTGCCCCAGAAGAACGTCCTAAGAGTACCATACGTTCTGAATCGGCTTCATATTCAGCTGCATGTTTGCGAATAAAATTCAAGGCTGTATGCACATCATCTAACTGAGATGGAAACCGATATTTAGGTGCGTGTCGATAGTCAATCGCAAATACTGTATATCCATGATTAGCAATATACTGATTAAACTCGGTATTGGCATGAGTATTGCCATATTGCCAAGCTCCACCATAAATTACTACCACTGTTGGATATTTCCCTACCTCTGGAGGTTGATATACTTCCATTTTTAAAGACAATCCTCCAGGAGAAGCAAAGAGAATATCTTTTTGATGACGCGTTTTACCTAATACAATACCCTGAAAGAAATTAACTAAGTTAAAGGGATAGGTTTGCATCTTAGCCCTTACTTGGGGTGAAATTTGCTCTAGATAATTTGCTCCCAACCCTTGTTTCATCGCTTTAGCCATCTGCATTTGAGTTGATGGGATATTCACTAACACCCATCCACAAATTAGCAATCCGATTAAACTGAAAATACAAACTAAACGTTGTAGCTGACGGTGATTCTCTCAGGTTACTTGCTCAAAAGCAAGACGATGGCAACAGTAAGGTAGATTCTACAAAGGTCAATAACGAAACATGAAAAATGTAAAACTGAGCAAACTGTGGGATACGCTCCACTCAAGTTACTGGTTCATTCCCTCAATTATGGCCATAATTACTACTGCATTGGCATTCACAATGTTAATGCTCGATCGCACAGGTAAAGCAAATATTAATTATTGGTGGAGCTACACTGGTGGAGCAGACGGAGCCCGATCGCTTTTAGGAGCGGTTGCAGGTTCGATGATTAGCGTTGCTGCTACAGCCTTTTCAATTACAATTGTAGCGCTTCAGCTAGCTGCTTCCAATTTTGGCCCCCGTTTACTACGCAATTTCATGCAGGACACTGGTAATCAAGTTGTCCTTGGTACATTTATAAGTACGTTCATCTACTGCTTGCTCGTACTTCGGACTATTCATAGTGAGGGAGATGGATATAGTCGGTTTGTACCACAAATTTCGATTACGTGCGGTATTTTACTTGCAATTATTAGCATCGGAGTTTTGATTTATTTTATCGATCATGCTTCTACAATAATTCAGGCTTCGCACATCATTGAGAATGTTAGTAATGACTTAGATAAAGCCATTGATCGTTTGTTTCCCAAAAAAATCGGACGTAGTGTCCCATTTGGACAAGAACTTGCAGAAATACCTGAGAATTTTGACTTGGTTGCAAGTCCTGTAAAAGTTACTAATAATGGTTACATCCAAGCAATTGACGACGAAGAATTAATTAAAATTGCCCGAAAACACAATCTTTTACTGCGCGTCGAGTCTCGACCGGGAAAGTTTGTTATTAAGGACAGTAATTCGGTTATGGTTTTCCCTGGTGAATTGGTAAATCGAAAATTAAGCAAACAAATTAATGATGCCTTTATTTTGGGTAAAGAACGTAGCGAACAGCAAGATATCGAGTTTCCCATCGATCAGTTAGTAGAAATTGCCCTACGTGCGCTTTCTCCAGGGATTAATGACCCATTTACGCCAATTCGCTGTGTTGATAGACTAGGAGCTGGACTGTCCCGTTTAGCCCAAAAAGATTTTCCTTCACCCTACCGTTACGATGAAGATCATAAATTACGTGCGATTGCTTATGGGGTGACATTTGAGGGATTGGTTGATGGTGCCTTTAATGGAATTCGCCAATATGCACGATCTGATGCATCAGTAACCATTCGTTTATTGGAAGCGATCGCTAATATTGCAACTTACACCAACAATTCCAAATACCAAGCAGTTTTACAGCGTCATGCAGAGATGATTTTGCGCGGTAGCCAAGACGGTTTACCAGAAGAATTAGACCGCGAGGATGTACAAAAGCAATATGACAGTACGATTCAAGCTTTAAAAAATCAGACCTTGGCTGAAAGAAAAAAATGAAACCTCTGAATTGGAAAGTTTACCCTGTTTATCGCGTGGGTACAACAAGCTCTACTTATTCAATTATGTACTTAGGAGGTATATATGTTAAATAATTTAGAACCATTTTCACATCCACCAAAAAAAACAGGAATTTGCTGCGACCTTTCGTTTAGTAAGTCGAATTAGTTTTTGGGTACAGTTAGTACTTGGTGGTGTTTCTGGCATTGCTGTATTGTTGGCCTGCTTTAGTCGTAGCATTACTACTCAAACAAACAATGCAGGTATAGGGTTTGGGATATTTTTAGCTATTGTTAGTATTTTATTGCTGTGCTTTCGAGTCTATTGGGCTTTAAATTATCAGAAAATGGCTAAACTTTTACAAACACCAACTTCTGAAAACCATCCAAAAAAAGAAGACGTAATTAAAAGTTTAAAAATTGGATTGATTGTGAGTTTAGTAGGGTTATTAATAGCTTTTATTGCTTCGGAAGTGACAGTTACAGTTATATTGGGGAAAGCAGTAGCACAACCTGAAGGTGTCGCAATTTATCAACCAGAAAATGTAATTCGTTCGCTAGATATTTTTGTCATGTTAGCAAACATCAACATGATTGGCGCTCATTTTTTTGGGGGAGTTACCTCTCTTGGTCTACTTTATTGGTTAGAAGAGTAAGAGGTGCAGCATTGATTTAATTTTCCTAGCTTATGGCTATAGAATTACTAATCTATCTCAGCGATCGCTCGTGGTTTTGCCACAGCAGCTGGATTAGAACGCAGTACAGTCCAGATTGGGATGGATTTGGCATTACGTCGTCCCCACAGTCGCCAAGATGAATTTGAAGCCGATCAAAGAGGACTGAAGACTTTAAGACGTGCTGGTTATGCTCAATCTGCCATGATTGTTTTTATGCAAAAGTTACTCAACCAGCCTTCAGTGCCAACATTTTTGAGTACTCACCCTGCAACCAGCGATCGCATTACTGCCTTAATAAGTGCAATTCATTCTCAAAATGCTTATAAAGGTGGCGGTTTAAACAATACTGTATATGAGGAAAAATTCAATCTTTAAGTTAGTTGATAATAAATTTTGGAGAGGATGTAAGGTAATGAAAATTCGATTGATGCGCTTAATAGTTTTACCATTGGGCTTAATTTCTGTATTGCTTTTGGGGATGTTATCTTTTAGTTTTGCACCTGCCAAGGCGCAGACAAATAATAATACCTCAATTAAAGGTGGGCTTTCAAAATACTCTCCTGTGAAATCTCCCTATCTTAAACCCGGATCTCGTGGACAGCCTGTGAGAGATGTGCAAGCTGTCCTGCAATGGCTAGGATTTTATAAAGGATCTATTGATGGTATCTATGGAGATAAAACCTCTACAGCAGTAGCTACCTTTCAGCGATCGCACAGAATAGTTGGTGATGGTAGGGTAGGAGCGCTGACGTGGCAAGCTTTAATCAGTAGTGTACCACCTGTGCGTCGTCGTTTCTAACAAATCGCTATAAGTACAGTATTTATCAGGGTAAAATGTTGGAGGTTTGATAATCTCTCTATTTTTATTGATGCTAAATATTCTATTTAACTGGAATCCCCTTATGGTCTTAGATTCTGCTACGGGTGAAGTCGTAATTGCAGGACAACTCAAGCAATTTCTACTAGTACTCTCTGTCTCTTTGGGTGTAGCAACACTACCACAAATTTTTAGTTGGTTGCGTCGCATTCCTTATACATTATTACTAGTCATAGTGGGATTAGGATTAGCATTCGTGAATGTACGATTGATTAATCTCTCTCCTGAATTGATTCTAATGATTTTCTTACCGCCACTGCTGTTTGAAGCTGCTTGGAATTTGAAATGGTCAGACTTAAAGCGGGATTTGTTACCTATTTGTCTATATGCAGTAGTTGGGGTGATAATTTCTATTGCTGGAGTAGCACTCGGTCTTCATCAATTCGCTGGACTTGAACTGAGCATTGCTCTATTAGTTGGAGCTAGTCTATCAGCAACCGATCCGGTTTCAGTAACAGCTTTGTTTCGGGAATTAGGAGCAAGCAAACGTCTAAGAACGCTGATGGAAGGAGAAAGTTTATTTAATGATGGTATGGCCGTTGTGGCTTTTGGCTTATTAGTTGCTCTACCGTTAGGTACTGCTAAACTTGATTTACAGTCTGCTTGATTAGAATTTTTTCAGGTAGTAGGCATTGGTATCAGTGTTGGAGGATTAATTGGGTTTGGTATTTCCTATCTAACCCAACGTTTCGACTTACCATTAGTAGAACAATCCCTTACCCTGGTTTCTGCCTACAGCACTTACCTAATAACAGAATATTTAGGTGGTTCCGGCGTGATGGGAGTTGTCACCACAGCTTTAATTTTAGGCAACTTTGGCTCGCGCATCGGCATGAACCCGCGCACACGGTTCATTGTCACTGAATTTTGGGAATTTCTAGCTTTTTTTGTGAATTCGATTGTTTTTCTCTTAATTGGCGATCAAATTCGCTTTGCTGTCTTAGGAGATAACCTAAAAACTATTGCAGTCACAATTGTCGCGATGATTGTGGGACGGGCAGTATCTATTTATGCTTTAAGTAGTCTCAGCAACTGGTTAGCTAAATCCCAAATTCCTTTATCTGAACAAACTGTATTGACGTGGGGTGGGCTACGCGGCTCTGTCTCCATTGCCCTGGCTTTGAGTGTACCAGCCACACTCCCGCAAAGGGAAGAAATTATTGCCACTGTATTTGGAGTAGTTTTATTTACCCTGTTAGTACAAGGCTTAACCATCCAACCATTATTAGAAAAATTCCAACTTTTAGGTTCGCAACCGCTACGTCAAAAATACACGGAAGCAATTGCCCGTCAAGTTGCTCTCCAAAGGGCGCTGGAATATTTAGAAACAACACAAAAGCGTCCCGGAATTGAGCCAGAGTTTTATCAATATCAGAAGACGCTGCTTTCAGGAGAAATTACCTTTTTGCAAGAAGAAATTGATAAGTTACTTGATGAATACCCAAATTTGCAAGAATTTACAACCGAAGAACTGCGAAGAGAACTACTGGCAATTGAAGCTGATACCTACGCTGAGTTTGTCCGCGCAGGTAAGTTAAATAAAGAACTTTCACCTTTTTTGCAAACAAACTATGACAGAGCAGATGGGAAGCAATAAGTCTATACTGCATAGTAAGCGATCGCCACTTAACGAGATTGTAAACTTTTTAGGTGCTATCTTCGTTGACTGTTATTTATCCTCACTTGTCGAACTTTGATTATTCACCCGACTTTGGTGTATTTTTTCCGTTGAACTGCTTAAATAAGTTATCCAGAGGAGAGAGACGAAATCCCGGTGCTTGATAATCTTGAGACAGATAATTTTCTGGTATAGTAATTTGGTTCCCATCCCGAATAGCCGAATAATGAGGAGAAAGAATTTCAATTTCTGCTTCATTACACTTATCTTGAATATTTTGATGTAGTTGTGAATAAATACTCCCCATCAGCATTGGCTTATTAGTATAGGCGTTTAATTCATAGCTCACATAGAAATCATCTAAACTAGTTTGGAACACAAAAGGAACAGGTTCTGCTAAAATATCTTTGGTTGCTAGCGCAGCATCAATCAAAACTTGATGAACTTTGCGCCACGGTAAATCATAGCCAAGCGTTACTGTAGTGTGTAAAATTAAATGATAATTAGGGTCTTGAGCAAGAGCGCTGTAGTTAATAATTTGGCTAGTTAATACACTTCCGTTAGGAATAGTAATCATCACATTCTTGATAGTACGAATTCGCGTTACTAACAGAGTCTTTTCCACAATATCGCCAGTAGTATCACCAATTTTAATGCGATCGCCAATCTGAAAAGCACGGGTATAAATTAGAATAATTCCAGCGACAATGTTGGCAACCAATGCTGTAGAACCTAAGGATAACAAAATACCTAAAAACACAGATATTCCTTGAAAAGCTGGTGAACCAAATCCTGGTAGATAGGGAAAAGCCAGTACTAATGCTAAGCCAATGATTAAAAAGAATACTAGTTTATATGTCGGTTCTGCCCACTCAGGATAAAAACCGGAAATAGATAGAGTTTCATTACCTAATCTTGTAAATATTGGTCTAATAATTTTCAAAATATAGTAGGTTACAAAGAAAATCAATCCCAAGGCGAACAATTTAGGACAATAAGCCACAAATGCTAACCAACTTTGATAGAGAGCTTCTAGAAAATAACTAACAAGTCTAGAACTAAGCTGTTTCGTCCAAGGGAAAAATCCCAAGACTAAGGAAACATAGATATATATAACTCCTAACATTATCATCAGCCGGAGTATTTTCACTACTCTAGTTACAATATTGCTGACTCTAGATGCAGGTAAAAGTTCGATATTTTGAATTCTGATGGCAGGAATCCTGATTCCTTGCCAATTCTGTAATGTAGTAATGATTTTTGGGGAAATCTGATTAAAAACTTTTAAAAATATAAATACACCTAGAGTGGAAAGAAAACTGTAAAGTAGACCTTTTAAAATATAATTTAAGCTACGCTCTTTCCTATACTTAGCGATAGAACCACTGATTTTTTTGATATATTCTTGAGCCAGTTCCTGTCTACTTTTACCTGCGGCTTTTGCATCATTTTCGGTAATAGTAAATATTAGTTTCTCTCCTAAGACAATATTTGTAGTATCTTCCTGGTCTAAACTTTTTAAAGTATCAACAGGAATAGATGGATCATTGGCTATTGTTTCGATTCTACTCGTAACCGCTTGCGAGCGCTCTTGAGGAGAAAAAGAACCGACATTTTTTTTAATAATAAATAGTGTTTTGTCTCCCAAAATTACAGGAGTACCATCTATCTTATTAACAGCTTCGGAAGTCTGATTAACAGTAGGATTTTTTTCTTGAGAGTAACTAACTGTCATAGTGATGAACAGTATAAATAACATCACAACTATGACAATAAACTTGTGAAAAAAAATTAATTTTTTTTTATTGCTATATCTTACCATAGATAGTTGATTGTTTAAATATATTTACTGCTTATTCTGAAAAACCAAAATAATAAATCGCTAAATATAATATAATAAGTTATACAAGGCAATACAACTCAACGTAAAAATTTATCTATCTTTATCTTTGAACACTTACATCTTGAATAATTCTGCAATCCCTTTTGATGGGTAAATTTTTGATTTTGATGACTTGTTGCCTAAGGTATTACTGTATGAAAGAATCTCAACATTGTCTGATAACTACTGCCAATTCCTGCCCAATATGGTGACTCGGCCACTCATTGCTAACGTAGGCAGGATTATCTAGTTCAATTGCCGCATCGTTGTAGCATTTATCTGCGGTAACAGACATTGTAGCAGTGATAAAATATCAGGCATGGGCTGAACAGTAGTTTTTGAGTTGTCGTTTTGAGAGACAATAACTCTACTACAGCAGCCCTCTCTCTTCATACTCTTTTTTTGGCAAAGGTATTGTAGCTATCTACGCTATTAATTCTTCGCCTGTGGCTGCGAACCAGGAATCGTTACATCTATTGGTGTCACCTGTTTAGCTAACTGTGTCAATGGGGGTTGAATGGCGGTTTGATTCCCCACTACTAGAGTCACAATCTTTTCTGGCTTGAGGTATTCTCGTGCTACCCGTTGCACATCGGCTGCGGTGGTGGCGGCGACGGCTTTTTGATAGCGAAACAGAAAATCAGCAGGATAGCCGTAATATTCGTATCGCATCAATCGTGATAAGGTTTGACCTGGGTCTTGAAAATTGAATACAAAGGAGTTGAGTGTAGACTCTTTAGCATAAGCTAGTTCTTTTGCTGTCACTCTTTGAGTTTGGGTGCGCTTGATTTCAGCTTGTAAGGCTTTGACAAATTGGACAGTAGCATCTGATCGCGTTTCTCCACCAGCAATAAATATGCCAGGATAATCGTAGCGGGGACTCCACTGGCCGTAGACAGAGTAAGCTAAACCTTGACGCGATCGCAATTCATTAAATAAGCGTCCACCAAATCCATTTAACACTCCATTCAATACATCCAGCGCTGCATAATCGGGACTGTCGAAACGTCCGCCCAAATGCCCGATAAGCACACTACTTTGCGTCAGTTGTGGCTGATTGACAAAAAAGACTCCACCTGTGTTAGCTGGTGAAACCTTTGGTAATGTGGGTTTAGCAATACCTGGGTTACGCTGCCAACCGCCAAACTTAGCTTGAATGAGCGATCGCATTTTCTTACTCTCAAAATCCCCCACAATCCCCAAAATTATATTATTGGGGTGGAAATATTGCTGATAAAACTTGAGCAAATCCTCACGCTCAACCTTATCCACCGTTGCATACTCTATCGTGCGAGCATAAGGACTATCTTTTCCATAGAGCAATTTCTTAAATTCCCGACTAGCAATCCCATCTGGATTATCATTACGACGGGCAATGCCACCTTTAGCTTGTGTCTTAGCCAAGTCTAGCTTTTCTTGAGCAAATACAGGCGATCGCAGCACCTCAGCAAACAGCCCAAACACCGTTTCTAAATCTTCACTGAGTGCGTCAAAGCTAGCACTACCAGAAGTTTCACTAATACCAACTTCCACAGATGCTGCCCGTTGTTCTAATATCTCGTTGAGTTCATCAGACGAATGGTTCTTAGTTCCTCCAGTTCGCATTACCCCGCCTGTAAAACCAGCCAACCCAACTTTTTCCATTGGTTCCAAGCGATTTCCTGTGCGTACAAACGCTGTACCATTCACCAACGGTAACTCGTGATCTTCCATTAAATACACAACTAAGCCGTTTTGCAGCACAAACCGCTCATACTTGGGTAACTTAATCTCAGGTAGCGGTGGTAGCTGCAATTCTGTGTAATGCTTTGCCTCAGCCGTCGCCGCCAGAGAAAAATTACAAGTTAAAAGTAAGCACGCAAAAACAGCAACCAAAACATAAATCAACCCCTTCCTATTTTGAATTTTCAACGTTATCTGCCTTTTACCCTTCACCTTATACCTCTGCATACCTCTCTTCCTTTGCGCTCTTAGCGTCCTTCGTGGTTCGTTTCTCTTAAGATTCTTTCGACAACAACTTACCAATCGTGCGATTTTCTGGCGTAAAAGTCTCCTTTGCCACTCGCACAATATCAGCCGTCGTCACCGCTGAAATGTCATCCAACTGCTTAAACAAATTCCGCCAAGAGCCAGTTTTCACCTCATATTCCAACAATTGTTGCGCCATCCCCATATTGGAATCGAGAGTACGTAACAAACTCGCCCGTGCTTGGGTTTTCACCCGTTGCAAATCAGCCGCCGCTACAGGCTCAGTTTTTAATTTGTCAATTTCTTGACGTAAAGCCACCGCCAACTCATCAACTGTATGACCAGGAGCTGTGAGAGCATAGAAAAATATCAAGTTTGGGTATTTATCTCCAGGAAATCCACTGTAACCTTGAGCATTTAGCGCCAAACGTTGCTTTTCTACCAAAGATTTATATAGCCGCGATGTGCGCCCATCGCTTAATAAACTGCCAATAATTTCATAGACGGCATTATCTGGATCGGTAATTGCCGGACGATGATAACCTTCTAAATACCAGGGTTGTGAAGGTAGCTGTAAAGTAACTTCTCGTGTTTGTTGTTGTGGCGGTTCCACCGGGATTTGTTCAACAGCTTTGGTTTTGGCTTGATAGCGGCCAAAATAAGTTTGCGCCAATTTTTTCACCTGAGTGGGATTGACATCTCCGACAATGGCGATCGCTAAATTACTTGGTACGTAGTGAGTATCAAAAAACTTTTGGACATCTTCTGGTGTCAGATTGCGGATATCTTCGTCATAACCAATCACTGGACGCCTGTAAGGATGGGCTTTGTAAGCAGTATCAATAAACTTTTCCACCATCAATCCAATGGGTGAATTCTCCACCCGCATCCGTCGTTCTTCTAAAATTACATCTTTCTCTTTATAAAATTCACGACGAATTACCGGATCGAGAAATCGCTCCGATTCCAACGACATCCAAAGTTCTAGCTTATTGGCAGGAAAGCTGTAAAAATAACGAGTGGCTTCGGTTGAAGTATTGGCATTTAAACCCACGCCTCCCGCTTGTTCGACAATTTGCCCCAATTCATTTTGCTTGACTAGCTTACCTGCTTGCGATTCCACTTGCTCAAACTCAGTTTGTAACCGAACAACCTCAGCTTTTTTGCCATCGGCTTTCGCTGTTTTAATTTGAGCATTCAACTGCTCTAAGGTATCTAGTAGCGGTTTTTCTTTTTTGTAGTCTTGTGTACCAATGCGCGTTGTGCCTTTAAACGCCAAATGTTCCAGAAAGTGAGCTACACCAGTTTTACCATCTGGCTCATCCACACCACCCACATTCGCATAAGTAAGAAAAGAAACCACGGGCGCTTGATGTCGTTCCAAGACAATGAATTTCAAACCATTGTCGAGGCGAAACTCCGTTAACTGCTTAATAACTCGATCGAGATAAGGTTGGATTGAACTTTCAACTGGCGGAGTTTGAGTTTTGGTTTCTTGAAGAGGTGGTGCTGTCTGAGTTTGAGCTAGAGCGACTTCTGGCAGCAATCCCCACGAGAAGATAATTAAAGTCAACAAAGTGACAAATAACCGCCGTAATATGACAGATACTCGATCTGAGCAATCCAAAATCCCCAATCGTTCGACTGAGATGTTTGGCGATCGCTCAGTCGAGCTGCGCTGACGACGAAGTATAAAATCCAAAATTGACTGACTGCTCTGGTTCATAAGCGAAAATTAAGATAAAGTTACATTACCTAAATAACAGGATACTCAGCAAAAGAACGTTAATCTTGTATTAAGCTTTCAGTGGCTCTTTATAGTTGACATTAGACAATAATGCTACAAGTCTTGTTACGGATATCTCACCATAACTGTTATGCGAGTTTTTAATTCTTCCCCGCCCTCAGAGGTTCAGACGCGCACCCGGATTTTACAGGCAGCGCAACGGTTGTTTGCCTCTCAGGGATTTGACGGCACTACCACCCGCGACTTAGCACAAACGGCAGGTATAGCTGAAGGCACTCTATTTCGTCATTTTCCTAATAAAAAAGCAATTTTGGTGGAAGTAGCCACGAGTGGCTGGGTAGAGATTCTCACAGATTTGCTCACAGAATTAAGTGAAATGGGCAGCTATAAAGCCGTCGCTCAGGTGATGCGCCGTCGGATGTGGAATTTTCAAAAAAATGCAGATTTGATGCGTGTTTGTTTTATGGAGGTGCAGTTTCACCCCGATTTGCGCGATCGCATTCAATTAGAAGTCATTACTAAAATGACTGATGTGGGTGAAGCATTCTTTCAAACAGCGATGGATAAAGGCATTTATCGTCAAGGGAACGCAAAGCTAGTTGCGAAAGTTTTCTTAGGAATGTTTGCGATCGCAGGTTTTTCTAACAACACCCTCATCGAACCTGACGCCTCTCCCCAACAAATGCAGGAAATGGCCGAAGGACTTGCTGATATCTTTCTTAATGGTGTTTTAGCTAAAGATTAGGGAATTGGGAAAGAGGAGGCAGGAGGCAGAAGGCAGAAGTTCTTTAATTTTGAATTTTGAATTTTGAATTGATTCTCCTTAATCCCACTCCCTACTCCCCACTCAGCACTCAGCACTCAGCACTCAGCACTATTTTCGCTTGCTGACTCCACTGTTGTACTAGCTCAATTGCTGGACATAAATCTCGGCGCTGCATTGTTGCTACTTGTAAGCGCATAATTTGTTGGTGCAATCTGTGAGTGGGAGTTTGAGCTAACTGCACTACAGAACCAATACCTGCATGAAGCAATAAACCACAATATTGTGTGCCGACACTGGGAATACGCGCCAAGTCAGCTAAAGCCATCCATTTATTTACATATTGAAGATGAATCTGTAGTTTATTTGCTAACACCAGTCTTGACTCTAGAGTTTTACCTTGTTTGACTAAGGCTACTGTGGTAGTAATTCCACAATTTTGAAGTTGAGATTGTTCCTCATGGCTCAGTCCAGGTAATTGCTCAATTGGCCAATCACGAGATTGGATAGTAGTTCTACTAGCTTTGTGTTTAGCAGACATTTTTGAAATAAAAATATAGGCTTGTTTAAATATTGTGACAGTTGCTTCTTCGCAAAAGTACGCTCTTACGGTTTAGTGTTTGTATTGACGTGCAATTTTAACTCAATCTTCTACAATGGCATTGTTTCGCCTGACAATACGATTGTTTCGCCTGACAATACGATTGTTTCACCTAACAATGCGATTGTGTCGCCTAACAATACGATTGTTTCGCCTGACAAT
>NZ_CAXTTT010000164.1:0-13606 GCF_964247315.1 uncultured Nostoc sp. | reverse complement strand
GAGTTTTTTCTTTGAATCCTTTTATTCAGAATACCCGGAAAGTGACAGAAGAGGGATACCAAAGTCAACGCAACCAATTACTATTTCTATAGTCACTTTCCTGGCGCACAGTTTGGACATCGAATGGTCATTTTTATGCCCCATGCACATATCAAAAAGGCGATCACCGCAGAGGCTGGTTCGTATACAATACCCATTTTCAGCAGTTAGCAGAATCGCTGACAAGGTTTAATGAAGGGGATTCAGACCCCTTCTGACTTGAAGCCACTCAACTGTCGTTCAATGAGGGCTTTATACCCTTACTCCTTTCAGTCGTGGACAGAGGGCAGAGTGTATCCTTGTGCCTCCTACCCTCTGCCTTTGTTAGTAATCTTTCTGCATGAATGCTACTAAAACTCCGACTACGACTGTGGAACCCACACAGAAACAGAACCAGCATTGCAGCGAAAATCAGCCCAGCCCTCATCATTGGTTGTGACAGGTTCGCTGATATGTTCAGTGATGTCAATGTAAGTAGTGTTGGGTTGCCCAACTTCCATCCACTTGGTTCCCTCTCCCCCATTACTCAGAACAACTGCCATACCGCCAGGATGTTCTTCATCTCCTAAGCGTGTCCAGCCGATTGTATTAGGGTGGTCGAAATAATCGTATTGGTCTCCATAGGCATAGGTTTGACGAGCGTGCAAAAATTTATCAATTATCCATTGATGACTATCGAGCCAAATCTCGTACTCATTGCCATCTGGGCCCTTATCCTTGTAATTAGCACCATAGTAATCGGCATAGAAGATACAGGGATAACCCTCACTTCGCAGTAGGATCAACGCATAAGCCAACGGTTTAAACCAGCTTTCTACTACAGACTCCAACGACTGCAAGGGTTGAGAATCATGATTGTCTACTAAGGTGACGGCTAAAGTAGGTTGCTGTTGCACCAAGGTGTTATCAAATATCTGCCGCATATCGTAGTCATTGCCTTGTGTACTGGCAGCGCTAAAGTTATAGTGCAATGGCGCATCAAACAACATTACATCGCCACCAGTGATGTTAAGGAAATGGTGGAGCGCTTCAACTTCATAAGACCAATATTCACCAACGGCAAACAGATCGCGACCTGCCTTTTGGCGACAGTGAACCAGCCATTCTGGGAAAAAGCCAGCTCTAACGTGTTTAACTGCATCAAAACGAAAGCCATCTATATCAGTGGTTTCTACAAACCACTCACCCCAGTCATTCAACGCCTCGCGCACTTCTGGACTCTCCATATCCAGATCGCATCCCATGAGATAGTCGAAAGCGCCCTTTTCTAGGTCAACGTTGTCGTCAAAGTGTTTATCTTTGAACAGATAAACTGCGTTCTCACCTTCGTTGTAAATATTGTAATCAACTGCGTCGAAGTGCCACCAGTGCCATTCCATATCAGAGTATTTGCCTTGACGACCTGGAAAGGTAAAGTGAGTCCACACTTTAATCGTCTGCATCTCACCGATGGGCTGGTTGCGATCGTCTGGATTATAAGGCGTTGCTTCCACCTCTTCTTCTTTGTCTGCACCTAACTTGTGGTTAAGGACAACATCAGCATACACTCGAATACCAGCAGCTTTTGCCGCCTTGACAGCAGCGATATACTCTTCTTTTGTGCCGTACTTGGTCCGAACCGAGCCTTTCTGGTCAAACTCGCCTAAATCGTAGATATCATAGACACTGTAGCCGACATCGAAGCCACCTGTTGTTCCTTTATAAGCTGGGGGTAGCCAAACAGATGTAACACCTGCATCAGCTAAGTCTTTGACTTTCTCTTTAAACTCATTCCAAAGATTTCCATCGGGAGGGATATACCAATGGAAGTACTGCATCATTACACCATTCAGTTGAGCCATGTGTATCCCTCTAGTAAAATTTCCGATAAATTGTGATTTCCAACACAAAGACTATACATTAAGTTTTATTTTTTGTCTTTCAATAAAAACAAAAGTCTACTAGAAACTGGGATCAACTCATATTGTTTTCTTCCGTGGATGACAGCTCTTCAGCTAGGTTTTTCTGGAGTGCTGACAATACTGCGAGCGGGTCAGTCGGTTCCTGCATCAATTCAGCTTCAGAATCATGCCGATCGATCACATTAGGCAAATCGGTACGGAGTTCTTCTAATAGAGCAATAATCTTGGCAATTTTTTGCTCGGAGAGCAGGTTAAGTTGTAGCATCAATTGCGCCCGTTGTTCGGCAAAGTTTTCTTGGCGAGTTTGTCGTACCAGTACTCCGGTTGAGATCACCAATGCAGCTGCGTCTAAGCCTTGACCTGACCAGCTAAACGGGGGCAGATTGAATGGCAAAAAGCGATCAAAAAAACTACTAAAAATCCAGATAGCCAGTATGACTAGCAAACTATACAGAAATATCGATCGCCCAAAGAATGTAGCGATCGCTTCTAGTATCCGTTGGTGGACGGGAATATCTCGAACTTCCTGAGTATGAAGTGAAATAATCGCTTCAATATTTTTTGCAATCGGGTCTGGTAATGGAGCCGTGATCACTTGATTTCGAGAAGCTTTCTCCTTGGGTTTGTTAACACTTGAACTAAAGTATCCGTTGGCTGTGTCGTCTGCGTTATGGGTCATGCACCAACTCCTAAATCTCGATGTTATTCGATTATTGCTTATCTTCCACTGAGAATAGCGTTATACCCCAACGCAGGCGATCGCATCTTAATACTGCTCGATTAAGAATATAGGACTTACGCAATTAGGGGCGTACATATGTACGCCCCTAATTGGTATTTTGTAAAACCAAATGTATTGAGTTCTAAGGCACCTCAATGGGAATCAAAGCATTTTCTGGCAAATAGTTGGAAAAACGCCCTTCATCTGCAAGCACCAAAATCAGGCGTAGAGGATAATCTGGCGGAACTTGCAAGTCTGCCCACGGCACTGCTAACTCTAAACAACTATTTAAAGCTACTTGAGCGCGACTGAAACGGGGATGCCATTGAGAATTGTCTCCAGCTTCCCGAAACTGAATCGATTGCGTCAGCAAGTTAACTTCCAGAAGATGGTGGAAAAGGTAATTAAGTGGGGCTGCATCTGGTACATCTGCCAAAGGTACTGGACTATTGACCATTGTTTTTTCTGGATAGAACCACAGCAAATTCAACTCTGTTGGCAAATCCTGCCCTGGTGCAGCGCCACTTTTAAAGTCCAGCCGTAAATAGAAATTCAGGTGATCCACCCCATACCAAAGTCGCTGGATGATGCTGCTATTGTGCATCGTTCCCCGCGCCCCGCCGATTTCTATGCGTCCAGCTTTGTCCCAGTCTTGTTCGTCACCTCTACCATCAATCACGGGATGAATAAACCCTTGTGGGGTATGGTTTCCCTGTGCTTGGTGGTTTTCCACTGGTTGCTTGAGATAAGGCGGTACAGGTTCATTTAATGCCTTGTAAATGCCAAACAGATGTTCTCGAAACAAGCGATCAAAGATGGCATCCTGATTTGAGGAGTGTCCCGCACCAAACCACCAGAACCAGTCGGAACCCTCTGCTGCATACAATGCTTCCCATGCTTCTGGATTGTTTTCTTCTGTCGCTTCGGGATGACTTGCGAGCATTTTCCTGGCTTCTGTCAAATAATCCCAAGCACGATTTTTGGCGGGATCGCCGATCCAAGTCGTGAAACTGCCATCCACCCAAGAACCACTATGTAGTTCTCCTCCGGGAATGGTGGCTGTGGCTGGAAATTCTTCGAGAAATTCAGAGACGGTGACGAGTTTGAGGCGAGGTTCATCGCTCAGACTTTGATATAAAGCTTCTAGAAAGGGTTTGCCATCTTGGGGATAAAATTCCCAGCAATTCTCGCCATCTAAAGCGATGGTAACTAGCCAAGGTTGTTCGCTTTGGCTGTCTCTTTGCATTTTAGCGATCGCTTGCAAATGTCCCACTAAATCTGCTGCTGCCTGTTTTGCTGGCATAGCGCTGTAGGTAAAGCCAATCAAATCTGATAATCTATGGTCACGAAACACTATTGACAAGTCACCCTCTGCGGTTTGCAGGCGATACGGTTGGTACAGCAGTTCTGGTTGCTGCACATTCCCTGCCCCATCCCGATGGAAAAAGTGTTTCAGCGTCCATCCTAAGACGGCTTCATCCGAGCATATCCACTTAAATCCTTGGTTAATAATGTCTGGAAGTATCTGTGGACTTACTGATTGTTCCGAAGGCCACAAACCACGAGGTATCTGTCCAAAGCGGTCTTTATAAAAGTTCCAAGCTTTCCGCAAGTGGCGGGGAATATCTTCTGCCCACTGAAAGCGTTGCTTAGGTAGTGTCATTTTGGGCACAGCTACCCGACCGGAGTTAGTATCAGCTAGCAACGGCAAAATCGGGTGGGTGTAAGGCGTGGTGGTAACTTCTAGCTGCCCCGCCTCCTGCATTTTCCGATGTTGGGGAATAATTCGGCTGAGGATTTCTCGCTGTTTGGAATAAATGCGCTGGCGATCGCTTAAAGTAAAATTCCGACCCTGTTTTAACCAAGCAGCAATTTGTGGGTCATCCCAAAATAGCGGATCGATCCAAGCCAAATTGTGCCAAGCTAGCAAATCACCATAATCTGACAACTCCCAATTTGCTAAACACCAAGCTTGCCCTTTTTCCTGCCTTTGTTGGTACAACTGGGCATAGCGGGGATGAGGATCGATCAGGGTATGGTGATTGGCATCAAAAAAGTGTTGGATAATAAATTCGCGCTGTTGGTAGGTGAGTTGTTCATCCGGCGTTAAACTGGCTGTGAGATAAGGGTCAAAAGCAGTGCCAGCAATATAATCTTCAAGTTGCAATATCAGTGATGGAACTAAATTCACCGTTTGGTGTAACTTAGGATATCGCTCTAAGAGTAATACTAAATCCAGATAATCTTTAGTTCCATGCAAACGTACCCAAGGTAGGCGGTACTGCTGACTTGGAGATAGCGAAACGCCGCTGCCAGGAGATTTGTACAGCGGCTGATGTTGATGCCAGATAAAAGCAATGTAGAGAGGATGGGACATAAGAATGGTTAGGAGTTAAGAATGAGGAGTTAGGAGTTGATTCAAAACTCATAACTCCTAACTCCTAACTCCTAACTTTTACACCACTTGCTCAATTTCTGCAATTTCGGGAATCATTTCCTTCAGGCGGCGCTCAATACCCATTCTCAGGGTCATTGCAGAACTGGGACAAGAACCACAAGCACCTTGCAGCCGCAGTTTGACAACGGGCCCATCGAGTTCTACGAGTTCCACGTTACCGCCATCAGACATGAGATAAGGGCGCATTTCATCCAAGACTGTTTCAACGTTGTCAATTGTGAGTTCCATAGTTTAGACCTGCTAAGTTAAGGATGGGTATGGGGAATGGAAAATGGGGCATGAGGCATTGAATAATAACGATCCCTGTCACCAATGCACCCTTACTCATTAACCATTATCCAAAGTTTTATTTTTCAGCTTTGTTAAATCGATCCTAAATCTAGTTGCCGCTAGATTGTCAGGTGTCAGTTTTTAATGACTTTTGACTAAACCACTGCTGGTTTTAGCAACTTGAGATTAGATTAGCTGAAACATTGTTTTCCTTTGAGCCTCCTACTTTACTCTAGCCTTTAGGTTCTGTTTTGCAGTCCAACGGAAGACAGGATTTTATGCTCCTCAGTACACTCACTATAAAAAAGGAATCAAAAATCTATTTTTCGTAGGTGGAGTAAAGCCGAGCAAAAGCCAATATTTAGGCGTTTGTGGTATTTTGTTCTTCAACCGAATGGCATTAAGTTAAGATACAGCCTTTGCCCCAACTGGTTAAGAGCCGACAATAAGTCTTTGGGCTTTTCTTAGTGCCATTCGTTCTTCAACCCAATCTATAATTATATAACTCTAATGGCTAGGGACAGAACTCTTGCCAATTTCAAATTTAGTTATTAAATAATAATTGCTCAAATCGCTGTAAATTTAAAATCTCAAAACCCAGTATTGGTAATGTTCCAAATGACCAATGACCAATAACTAAATCAACACTCAGCACTACTTGTTGAGTCGCTATCATTAGACGAAACCATGACTGGTTGTTGATATAGTGGCACGGTGAATGTGACTGTTGAGCCAAGTCCTTCGCCCAAACTATAAAAATGTACCTCGCCGCCCATTGCCTCCACGAGCTTTTGGGATATTGCCAGTCCCAAACCTGTGCCGCCGTACTGGCGAGTGCGAGAACCATCCACCTGAGAGAATAATTGAAACAGTTTATCTTGTTTATCCAAGGAAACACCAATACCAGTGTCTGCTACACGTACTCTCACCATCCCAGGAAATTGCTGATCTTGAAAGTTTGCCTTTTTGAGTACTAAATCGGCGCTGACAGTGACGCCACCCTCATGAGTAAATTTGATCGCATTACCTACCAAATTGAGCATCACTTGTAGCAACCGTTGGTAGTTGCTTTGGACAATAATTTCATCGGAGGTAGCAGGCATTTGCATCAGAAAACTGAGGTTTCTCATTTCTGCTTGGGGACGCATGAAACCTTCTACATGACTGAATAGCTCATCTAGCTTGACTGGAGCGTAAGCTAGCTCCATTTTCCCAGCTTCGATTTTGGCAATGTCCAAAATATCATTGATGATGTTCAGCAGATGTATCGATAAGTGGTGAGCTTCTGCCAAAAACTGATTTTGTTCTTCTGGATCATCTGCCATCCCTTCCAAAATCAACTTCAAAAAGCCAATCATACCGTTGAGGGGGGTACGAATTTCATGGGATACATTAGCTAGAAACTCGCTTTTGAGGCGGGAAGCTTCTTCGGCTTTTTGACGCGCTATTTCTAATTCTTCATATAAAGTAGCATGAGCGATCGCAGTTCCCAATTGATCTGCTGCTTCTTTTGCCAGTTCTAATTCCGATTCTGTTAATGTGTAGCATTCATCTTGCCAATTCAAGGCAACCAATCCATTGGCTTGATCTTGATAACAAGTCGCAACTACCAAAGTTTTCTGCCGCCCAGACTCTTTGTATCCAGGTACTTCCATCATAACTGGTTCTAGGGTTGCCAAGGCTTGAGCAAAGGCAGGCTCAGAAGCTATATCTATGTCTAAGCCAAGCATTGATTTGAGTTCTTGCTGGCGATACTCAGCCTTTACCTGCACTTTGGAGCTTGAGGGCTGATAAGGACAAATAATGCAGCGTTCTAGTCGCAGTGCTTTCCCCAAACTGTCAACTGTTTGCTGCCAAATAATATCTAAATCCAATGTCCGGCGAATATTTCTGGTAATGCGATTTACGAGTTTTTGGTGTTGCTGCGATCGTAAAGCCAACTCTATTTGTGTGGGCGTTTTTGATGCCGCACGCGCTTGTTTTTTGTTTAGTGTCGCTTGCACTAACCGTCCCATCACTAAAACTGTAGTGGCAGTTGTTCCCAAACTCGGCATAATCGGACTAATCACTAAGTCCAACTCAAATAATTCCTTGTGATAGCTAAACCAACATTGAAATCTTTCTGGCACCAAACTTGTCAAAATTCGGTGCAATCGTTCCAAATAAGTAACCTTATCTACCGGGGCAAAGGTTTGGGTCTGGTTCAGTTCGTCAACTATTTTTTCAAAATTTAATCCCAGGAGTTCGCTGTACTGCCAACAAAAGGTCAGATAGCGCCCAGCCCCATCTTGGGTATAAACCAACTCGGCTCCTAGAGTTGGTAATGAGCCATCAGTCTTACTGGTAACAGATTCCAGATTTTGGGAAAATACATTCGACAATTGGGAATTGGCAGTAATAGTCATTAATTGAGTTGGATAGACAAAGGGTATCCGACCGTAATTTTACTAAAGCCGCTGAAATTTATACATAAATTTTTACAGCTTTTTTGTGTTTTATTGGGTATTTTTTGGTGTTTTGGAAACCAGATTGGCAAACTTTACTTTTTTTAACTTGCATTGACATGTGAACTAATAATGGCGTCAATCGTTCCATTCACCGCGAGGAGGAACAGCAGTACGCACAGGTGTGCGCGTTAGTTCATCATCTCTAAGAATTTCACCCCGTAACCACTGGCGAATCGCTACCTCAATTACTTTGCTTGGGTCATTGGTGAGATGCTGAATTTGCTTTAGTAACTCGGAGTCTAAGCGGACAGCAATTTCTACCTTATCGGCTTGTGTATTTTCCGCTTCGGTAGTTTTCTCTCTCATATTCATAGGTTTATATACTCTGAATTCTTTGAATTGGTTTTGTCTAAAGCTTTGTAAAGTAGTTATATTCATTATTTGGGCTAATTCGCTGAAAAATTTTCAAGGGCACAGTTAAATAGTTCCCTGAAATAGCACCAAAGTAACAGCTTTAAGTTTTAAATCGCATTTTTCATATAACTGACTAGACAATGGCTCTAGAAATTTTGCCGATAGATCAGCGATTGTGGGCAATTCCCGGTCGCAATTGCCCACGATCCCTACATGTACTTATTTACATTTATTGTACGCTCCTAGCTGTTGAATACTAGCAGCGACAAATAGACTTTCATAATATTCTTAAAAGTCCACCTATTTAGATCGAAAGTTAAAGATGGGGTGAAGAGGGGCATGGGGCATCGGGCATTGGCATTGGTAAATAATAATTCCTAACTCCTAACTCAGCACTCAGAACTCGAAACTCAGCACTAAAAGCCAGGAGCGTCTTGGCTAAGAAAGCATTAAAATACATTAAGTAAATTGCCCTTTTAACTTTGGTTGCTGCTAAGGCAAAGATAGTATATGACTGACGTTCCCGCAGTTCGCATTCGCAATTTTTGTATTATTGCTCACATCGACCACGGGAAATCAACCCTCGCCGATCGCTTGCTACAAGCTACTGGCACTGTTGAAGACCGACAGATGAAGGAACAGTTTCTCGACAACATGGATCTCGAACGAGAGCGCGGCATTACAATTAAGCTGCAAGCTGCCCGGATGAACTACACAGCTAAGGATGGTCAGCAGTATGTGCTGAACCTAATTGATACTCCGGGACACGTGGATTTCTCTTATGAAGTCTCCCGCTCTCTTGTTGCTTGCGAAGGAGCGCTATTGGTAGTAGATGCGTCCCAAGGTGTGGAGGCGCAAACTTTGGCTAATGTATATTTAGCGTTAGAGAATAACCTGGAAATTATCCCGGTTTTGAATAAAATTGATTTGCCGGGGGCTGAACCAGAACGGGTAATTGGCGAAATTGAAGAAATTATCGGTCTAGATTGCAGCGGGGCGATTCAGGCTTCTGCTAAAGAAGGAATTGGTATTGATGAGATTTTAGAAGCAGTTGTCGAGCGGATACCGCCACCACCCAATACGATAAATGAACGCCTACGAGCGTTAATATTTGATAGCTATTACGACAGCTACCGGGGAGTAATTGTGTATTTCCGGGTGATGGATGGCACCGTGAAAAAAGGCGATCGCATCCATTTAATGGCATCGGGTAAAGAATTTGAAATTGATGAGTTAGGTGTCCTTTCTCCGACTCAAAAGCAAGTTGAAGAACTACACGCTGGGGAAGTAGGCTATTTGGGAGCGGCAATTAAAGCTGTCGCTGATGCACGAGTAGGAGACACAATTACCCTTAGTAAAGCAAAAGCAGATGCACCCTTACCAGGTTACGCAGAAGCGAACCCAATGGTTTTTTGCGGGATGTTCCCCATTGATGCCGATCAATTTGAAGATTTGCGCGAAGCCCTGGAAAAGCTGGAACTCAACGACGCAGCACTGCACTACGAACCAGAAACTTCCAGTGCAATGGGGTTTGGCTTCCGTTGCGGGTTCTTGGGTTTGCTGCACATGGAAATTGTCCAAGAACGTCTAGAGCGAGAGTATAATCTAGATTTAATCATTACAGCCCCCTCGGTGGTTTATAAGGTGATTACCCTGAAAGGTGAGGAACTGTACATCGATAATCCTAGCCGTTTACCTTCTCCCAACGATCGCGAAAAAATTGAAGAACCCTACGTCCAAGTAGAGATGATTACGCCGGAAACTTATGTCGGCAGCTTGATGGAGTTGTCACAAAATCGCCGTGGCATCTTCAAAGATATGAAATATCTCGCCCAAGGACGAACCACACTTACTTATGAACTACCTTTGGCGGAAGTTGTAACAGACTTTTTCGATCAGATGAAATCGCGATCGCGCGGTTATGCCAGCATGGAATATCACATCATTGGCTACCGTGAAAATCCTTTGGTGAAGCTGGATATCATGATTAACGGCGATCCTGTGGATTCCTTGGCAATGATTGTGCATCGAGATAAAGCTTACAACGTTGGGCGGGCAATGGCAGAAAAACTCAAGGAATTAATTCCCCGTCATCAATTCAAAGTGCCAATTCAGGCATCTATTGGCAGTAAAGTTATTGCCAGCGAACATATCCCCGCTCTGCGGAAAGATGTGTTAGCCAAATGCTACGGTGGTGACATCAGTCGGAAGAAAAAACTTTTGCAGAAGCAAGCAAAAGGTAAAAAGCGGATGAAATCTGTAGGTACTGTAGATGTACCCCAGGAAGCCTTTATGGCAGTACTGCGCTTGGATCAAAGCTAATAGAATTCAGGAGTCAAAAATCAGAATTCAGAATTCAGCTAAATCACGTATTGGCGCGTAGGGTAGGTTCCTCCTGCCCCCTGCCTCCTGCCCCCTGTTGATAAGCTTTAACAAAATCACTGTTAAAAAATCTAAAAATTTTAGTAAAAATACTCACTGCATTAGCCAGACTTGTATTTTTAGGTAAATGTAGTTTGTTAGATATTTATAAAGTGTTGGGGAGGCTAGTAAATGAAGATACTGGTACTGAGTTGGGAGTTTCCACCAAGGATTATTGGGGGAATTGCGCGACACGTGGCGGAGTTGTACCCGGAACTGGTAAAGCTAGGACATGAAATTCACCTGATTACAGCGGAGTTTGGTCACGCGTCGATGTATGAGGTAGTTGAAGGAGTAAAGATACATCGAGTGCCAGTGGCATATAGTAATGACTTTTTCCACTGGGTAGTCAATCTCAACCTGAGTATGGGAGATCACGGTGGTAAGTTGATTTTAGAAGAAGGGCCCTTTGATTTAATTCATGCCCATGATTGGTTAGTCGGAGATGCTGCGATCGCTCTCAAGCATAATTTTAAAATACCACTAATTGCTACAATTCACGCTACAGAATACGGACGCTATAACGGTATTCACACAGATATCCAAGGTTATATAAATGGCAAAGAAATCTTGCTAGCTTACAATGCTTGGCGAATTATTGTTTGTAGCGACTATATGCGCCAAGAAGTAGAACGAGCGCTCTACAGTCCTTGGGACAAAATCGATGTCATTTATAACGGTATCCGAGCCGAAAAGAAACAGCATCACATAGATTTTCACGCTCTGGATTTTCGCCGCCAATTTGCCACAGACGATGAAAAAATAGTTTATTACCTCGGTCGTATGACCTACGAAAAAGGTGTACCTATATTGCTCAATGCTGCACCCAAAATCCTTTCCCAAATGGGAGGGAACGTGAAATTTGTAATTGTTGGTGGTGGTAATACTGACCATCTCAAGCGCCAAGCTTGGGACTTGGGAATTTGGCATCATTGCTATTTTACCGGTTTTCTCTCCGATGAATACTTAGATAAATTTCAAACTGTCGCAGACTGCGCAGTTTTTCCGAGTCTTTACGAACCCTTTGGAATTGTAGCTTTAGAAAGCTTTGCCTCGCGTGTACCTGTAGTAGTTTCTGATACTGGTGGTTTTCCTGAAGTAGTGCAACATACCAAAACAGGCATTGTTACTTGGGCGAACAATCCCGATTCTTTAGCTTGGGGAATTTTAGAAGTGTTGAAAAATCCAGGTTATCGCCAATGGCTGATAGATAACGCTTATGAGGATTTAGAGCGACGCTTTAGCTGGCCGAAATTAGCCAAGCAAACAGAGGAAGTGTATCAGCAAGTTGTACAAGAGCGATCGCAAATAGCGTGGTAATATAGAACCCCGACTTCTTGAAGAAATCGGGGATCTAAAATTTTATTTAAACTTGCATAAATCTTTAATCAACCTTTGATGAGTATAGCCTTAACGGTAGATTGAGGCTTTTTACCAATTGGCTATTTTGGTGTAGATGAACGATTTGGTAAAAGAAAAGATTTGCAAGGTTTAATTGATGCAGCACATCAAAATATAAGACTATATGGGGTTGCGATCGCAAACTATCAGCCATTGACTAAATACCAACGCTGTAGCGCCAACCGTTGAATTTCGCGCCAGGGAATATTATGTTTTCGGGCTAAGTCTGCACAATCTTCATATTCTGGCTGCACATTTGCAATAACTTTTTCTGGTGATTGTCTCTTCCATGCTATCTTGACACGCACTTTGCCATATTCCGTTTCCACTTGTTGAATTTCCCGTTGTAAAATGGCACGTTGCTGAGTTGTTCGGCGAATGCCTAAAGTTGTAGTTTCGCGGAAGATAACGGCTTCACAACTGAGTAAGTTTTCTGGATGAGAAATCACAGTTAGCAAAATTCCCGGACGGGACTTTTTCATACCGATCGCTTGGGTAAAAACATCCAGCGCCCCAGCCGCAAACAACGCCTCAAACACATAGCCAATCGCTTGTGGACTTAAATCATCAATTTGGGTTTCTAATACCGAGATGGTTTCCAAGTTTGAGCTAGTAGCTTCAGAATCACTGAAATTTGCTTGTAAACTTGCGCTTTCACCCAACCAGAGGCGTAAAATATTTGCAATGGGTAAATTTATGGTTCCTGCTCCCAGTCCTATCTGCTTAATAGCGATCGCAGGTGGCGAACCAAAATCTCTTGCCAAAGTAGTGGCGATCGCGGCTCCTGTTGGTGTTACTAATTCTCTGTCAATCCCATTACTATAAACTGGACAACCCCGCATTTCCCACAGCTTTAATACTGCTGGTACTGGTACTGCCATCTGACCATGTGCAGCCCGAACAGTGCCGCCACCAGTCGGGAACGCCGAGCAGTAAAGTAGGGGTAATCCTTCGTTATTGCTTTCAATCCCCAACCAATCCAACCCCAGGCAAGTACCCACAATATCTACGATCGCATCTATAGCACCCACCTCATGAAAATGAACTTTTTCAGGTGAAATGCCATGCACCGCCCCTTCTGCTACCGCTAGCTGTCGGAATACCGCTAAACTCCAAGCTTCTGCCCGTGATGGCAACCCCGCTTTGAAAATCATCTGCTCTATTTCTGGCAAGTGGCGTGTGTGATGGTGACTGTGTTCGCGCTCGTGGTGATGATGGTGATGGCGATCGTCGTGTACTAAATTTACATGGATTTTAGTCGCCTGCTGACCATTCCGTTGAACAAGTTCTGCTTTTAACTGATATTCCTGTTCAATACCCAACCTATTAAGTTTTTCAATTAAATACTCCACAGAAACACCCAAACTTACCAAAGCACCTAAGCACATATCACCAGAAATTCCTGTCGGACATTGAAGATAAGCGATTTTATTCATAAAAAATTAGTCATTACTCATTTGTCATTTGTCGTGAAGCATTGGGCATTGGGCATTGGTTATTAATTATTCTCCTCTGCTCCCCCTACCTCCCCTGC
>NZ_CAXTTT010000163.1:0-13795 GCF_964247315.1 uncultured Nostoc sp. | reverse complement strand
AGTTTACCCGATTTTGTGGTTCAATTACCTGAAAATTGCTGTAATGCAGAGAAGGGATTGGGATTTCAAGCCATTCCAAGTCTTCTCGCAACCATGTTGCATGGTAAAAAGTGCATCATTCACTCAGGACAACAAGAACAAGAAATTCAATGGCGGAAAGTGCAGGGAGGCGGTTTGAGCAAGGTTGGACTCTACTTAGCCAGCAAGCCGTTTAAGGCAAATTACACGGATAATAATGGCAAGGAAAGAGAAGGTTATTTTGCTTACCGCCTAGACTTTAATGTCGAGACGCAAGCAGGACGGTTCAATAACAACAGCAACTTAGAGCCGTGGATTTTCTTACATTTGAGTTGCCAGCGATATCCTCATGAACCCTTATTGGATGGCAATTATGGACGTGACATCTCTGTTCTCATGGCTATGAACAAGGCACGTTTATCTGATTACGAGGTAGATTCGACGTTAGTACGTCTGGTCATCGAAAACAACGGCAAAGAAAAAGAGAATTTGTGGAGATTGCAACTGCCGGAACTGCTTGGGGCCTTCAAGGCACGCGCTCTAGAACAGCCAGAAAATATTCTTAACAATCCCGCGACATTGGGTAATTTAAACAACTCAACTAAGTGGGGTGATAGGGACGAATATTATCTAATTCATGTTGAGGGCTATGGGTACGAGCATGAGAAACATAAACGAGGACACAGTATCAAAACAGGATTTAGTTTTTTGGAGCGAGGCCATATCATTGCACGGGTACTGGAGCCACTCAAAGGCGTTTTGATACCAGATAATCCGATTCAATCTGATATTCCTGCACCATCTGGTAAGAAAGTACCACTAGCAATGCGCGATTACGAATTTATTTCTAGACCTCGTAAAGGACAGCAACTGTACCAACAAATTGCTACTGATGCTATTTACCGAGCATTGCAGGGTAAGCCAATGTATATCTTTCTCATTTATCGAAAACAAGACACTTGTGAAACTGTTTACCAGCAATTGCGTGATGTATTCCTTCTCAATGAAAATCAGGATTTTCCTGCACACATCACAGTTTCAAAAATTCTAATTGATAATGCCAAGCTTTTAGAAATATTTAATACAGATGGACTTAAGCCTAAAGATGGTAGCCAATTCGACAGACGGATACGTGATGAACATCAAGCGAAGCGAGACCTATGGCGTACCTTTCTCCAGCAACGTGCTATTCCTCTGATAAATTTTGAGACTGTTCCCCACTGTTTAGCGATTATCGAAATTGGACGAATCAAAACAAAGGGAATTCTCCCCCAACAAAACATTAAAGGAGCTATTCGTGAAGCTTGTGTGAAAGAGGGAATTAGTTCGCAAATGATACAGCCGGTTCAACCAAAACCTAGCGAAAAAGAAGATGATGAAGATAAATCACCAGCCTACAGCAAACAGACAAAAGGACGTGTGATGAGTGCTGTACTGGATGGAACATTACGCCAAATTGGGGCGCTATATGGGCTACCCTCTCAAGTCTACGAGCAAGCAAAGATACCGAAAGAAATTGCTCAAGACTTAGATGTAATTGCCTTTTGCCGCCGCAAAACTAGCCAATATCAAGGTGATATTCACTATGCTCTTGCGGTTCGTCTGCGTGCAACGGGTGGGGTAGATGTACTACTTCCCGATGCTAATGATTGGATTCCTTATACACAGGCAGGAATTGCTGTCGGAAAAATTTTTGCTCAAGCACGTCGCGATCGCCAAGAAAATAAAAAGCGCCTTCAAAGTAAAATCAAGTTGAGCGGCACGGAATTAGTACAGTTTGTTGCACGCACAGTAACCAAACATTTAGACCGACCAACCATTGTTCTAATTGAAGCTGAAGGGTGGCGTAACGGACGCGGCGAAGACAATGATGGCAAAATCTGGCCCCAGTTGCAAAATGAGAACCTTCTGGCAAAACGCAACGTTCTCGACTTCTGCCATGTTCCTGGTAACACTTGCGAGTATAAGCGTGACAACAAACAACTACAAAACTTATTAGCAGTAATTCGTATTCGCACTGGTAAAGAAACACCGCAGTACATTACCAATCGAGAAGCTTGGAACGAAGATTGTCCAGCACGAGATTTCCAACATCTGAGCGGTTTTTACGATAAGTCAGCACCAGAACTACTACATTACTTCTCTGTGGGAAGACTACCAAAAACACAGAAGGCGCAAGATGAAATGCCAATACCCGAACTTTATAAACTTGGGTTTCAAGAGGATAAATACGGTGCTAACATTCCATTCAAACATCAACAGATAGTGGAGATGGTGCCGTTCTTTGTACACCCAGATTTTCCAACAGAAGAAGCTTTAAAGGCACTGTGTCGAGTACCTCATTATTTAAGATGTTCACCTGCTTGGTCTATGGGAAATATCATTTTGCCATACCCAATGCATTTAGGCCAGGAAATCATAGAAGATTCCCTGTGCATACTTGGTGTAAATTTATAAATTTAACATAAGGCATAATGATAGTAACATCCGCCCCTAATATTATCTATTTTTAGAGATTTTATTAGTTGATAACAGCAAAATCATTGAAATATTTCAATTATACCTTTTGGTGATTGGACAGGGATATATATAGAAATAAATTGGTTTTGAGAGGTTAGGCGATCGCTCTATATTACCAACTCAACATGAAATGAAATAGAGTACGATCGCCACTGAGGTATTTTTGTGAACACTACCATGCGAGCAATATACTTAGAAGATGTTTAAAATTTTGAACAGTTCATCAAACTGTTGTTACATAAAGCTTTTCAGAAATTTTTTAATCGTTTTATTTGTTTGTTAAACTAGTAATTAAGTGTCTTTGAACTGGTTTAACCAGTACCGTCGTCGAAGTTCGGATTATGAGCGTCTTACAGAAATGAGTGAAGCTGCAATATATGCTGTCATGACTCGTATCATGGTGCGTTGTCTTGTGGTCTAAAGATTTACTTTATAAATGGTCTCTTATTTATCACGAAATAACAAGCATCTAGGCACTAAAATTGTTTAAGCGAATTATTTGGCTACAAGTTGACGAAAGCCAAGTCATATAGGACTCATATCTGATTTCTGAACAAGATTTCAGATAAAACCCTGATAAAACGGGCTTTTCAGTCTCAGTATGTTTTCAGAAATCAAATCGGAGTCCTATAGTAGCTGATAACCTTTGTGTTAAAGGATTAGCGTGTACCAAATTAGCTAAATCGATACACAATGCTGGTTTTGGTATGTTGCTTAATTTTCTTAGCTACAAGCTCGAAAGAGAGGGAGATGAATTTATTCAAGTTGATAGGTTCTTCCCTAGTACAAAACTTTGTTCATGCTGCGGATATAAGAATAATTTGTTGAACTTAAGCATCGGTGAGTGGATTTGTCCGAGTTGTCAAACAACACATAACAGAGATGAAAATGCCTCCTGGAATTTAAGAACAGAGGGAATTAGAATACTGTCAACAAATACTGTGGGGCACACAGAATTTCAAGCTTGTAGAGAAACAGTAAGACTCGTTGGTACTTGTGCCAAAAAGCGTGTTTCTAAGAAACAAGAATTTCCCGCCACAGCTACCTAATGGCGGTGAGAGTGTCAATTTTATTCAAGATTTACCAATATAATCCAGTTTCAGCTCCACCGTCCTCAGTGGAGATGCTGGGGATGACTACCTTGATATTAGCTATTCTGTTGGCAACAATACGGTTTCAGGCAAAGATGGCGATGATTCTTTTTACGCAGATGAAGTCCAGGGTAGAAACACTCTAAATGGAGGCGCTGGTAATGACACCTTCTATTTGTCCGCCTCAAAAACTGTTTCTTCTTCCTTAACGACTCAAAGCGTAAATGGAGAAACTGGTGAGGATTACTTGTCTGTATATTACACCAGTGCTACTAAAGGAATCACTTCGAGTTTCGATGCTGCTACTAAGACTGGCTCGATTAGGGCAGGCACAAATCAGATTAACTACAACAATATCGAACAATTAGAAATTAGAGGTACAACCTACGCTGACTTTATTGTCGGGAGCAATGGCAAGGATTTACTCTTCGGAGGCAGTAGTGGCAATGATTTAAATTATGGCAATGATACGATTTTTGGGGGTGAAGGTAACGATGACTTGAATGTTGATTATTCAACAAGCGATAACATCCTTAATGGTGGTGTTGGTAACGATCAATTCAGTGCTACCTCTTCAACAGGCGATAACATCCTCAATGGAGAAGATGGCAATGATAATCTCTCTGCGTCTAAAACGGATGGCAATAACACCCTCAACGGTGGTGCTGGTGACGATCAATTAAATGCTAACTATTCAACAGGCGATAACATCCTCAATGGAGGAGATGGCAATGATTCTCTTAGTGCCTCTGGTGACTATGACTATTCCGCCTCTTTTACCTCCGGTAATAACACTCTCGATGGTGGTGCTGGTGACGATCAATTAAATGTTAACTATTCAACGGGCAATAACATCCTCAATGGAGGAGATGGCAATGATTCTTTCTCTGCCTCTGGCTACTACGACGACAAAAAAGTCTATGGTACGTTTGGTAATAACATTTTCAATGGAGGGAATGGTAATGATTCCTTCTCTTTCGTCCTATATACTTCCCCACCTTCCTTGACGACTCAAACAGTAGATGGCGGGACAGGTAACGATTTGTTGAGCGTTTCGTATATCTATCCTAGTGGGGGAATCACAACAACATTCAATGCTGCTACTAACACTGGCTCGATTAAGGCGGGCACGGATCTGATTAATTACAAGAATATTGAAGGATTACATATCTCAGCTACAGTCTACAATGACTTGATTGTAGGGAGCAATGGCAACGATACCATCTCGCTTTACGGGATTAGTAGTGGCAATGATACTATCGATGGGGGAAAAGGTGATGATTTATTGGAAGCCAATTATTACAGTAATTCTAACGAGGGTAAAGGAATCATTTCGACATTCAATGCTGTTACCAACACTGGCTCCATTACATCAGGCACGAATCAGGTTAGCTACAAGAATATTGAACGATTAAATATCTCAGGTACAGCCTACGATGACTTGATTGTAGGGAGTAATGGCAACGATACACTCATCGGAGGCGATCGCGGCAAAGATACCATAGATGGAGGGAAAGGTAACGATTTGTTGTCCTTCTATAACTATTCTATCGGCCAGGGAATCACAACGACATTCAATGCTACTACTAACACTGGTTCGATTACAGCAGGCCCGAATCAGGTTAGCTACAAGAATATTGAACAATTAAATATCTCAGGTACAAACTACGATGATTTGATTGTGGGGAGCAATGGCAACGATACCCTCGCTGGGGGACAAGGAAATAACACGATTCTCGGCGGTGCAGGTAAGGATTACTTGAGTGCTGACTATTCAAATGGTAATAATTCGCTCTCTGGTGGTGATGATAATGATTCTCTTAACGTCTCTGGCTCCTATGACGACTACCGAGGCAATTTTTCTCTTGATGCGATCTCTGGTAAGAACACCCTCAATGGTGGCGCTGGTGACGATAACTTAGTTACTAACTATTCATCAGGCAATAACCTACTGAATGGGGGCGATGGCAATGATACTCTGACAGCCGCTGGTTCAGCCTCCTTATATTCCTCATACGGAGCTTATACTGTCTCTGGGAATAACACGCTCAATGGTGGTGCTAATGACGATCGTTTGATTGTTGACTATTCATCAGGCAATAATCTACTGGATGGAGGCGATGGTAATGATACTCTCACAGCCTCTGGTGCCTCTGGCAAAAACACCTTCAAAGGTGGTAAAGGTAATGATAACCTGTATGGAGGAGCTGGTACTGATACCTTTGTTTTCAATAGTTTCAATGAAGGCGTTGATAGCATTTATAACTTCAACGCGACTAACGAACTGATTCAGGTATCGGCTGCTGGTTTTGGTGGCGCGTTATCACCAGGTTTACTCTCAGCTAACTCTTTTACCCTTGGAACATCTGCAACAAAGCTCGATCAGCGATTTATCTATAACAACACCACAGGTACACTATATTTTGACCAAGATGGCAGTGCGGGTGGATTTGCTCAGGTATAATTTGCACAACTATCTGGTGAAGTGTCACTAAACCAAAACAACTTTCTAGTTGTTTAATCCTCTACGCTACAGTCAAATAGAAATATTCAGAATGCGAGGTGCTATATTAAGTACCTCGCATTCGATTCATTAAACCACGCGGTAGAATAATTACTCCAATTAGTGTAAATAGCAAAGCGATGTAATGTGCTTCGTTTCCCACCAAGAACAAGCAATTGCCCATTTCTTTTAAGAGCGATCGCTTGTAAATTATTGAGAGATCGACAAAAAGCCTTAAATTGAATATATCTATTCAGTTTAAATATAAGCTCTAGAAGTGTGGTGTCCAGAAAAAAAGCCAGTCAGATTATTCAAGTCTTGAAGAATCAGCAGAGAGCTAAGGAAGCTTTTAACGTAGTACCAAGATTAACCAACCGTGGCTACGCACTTATAGCATTAATCCTCTGCTTGATAATTGTTGCTTGCACTAACACATATCAATCCTCCTCTTCCCCACTTAATAAGTTATCCAGTGAAACTACAGATTTAAGGATTTGGTGGGATAAAGGTTCTAATTTAGAAGAGGATGAGGCGCTCAAGCTGCTAATTAGCAACTGGGAAAAAGCAAGTGGTAAAAAAGTCAAGCTGACTTTTTACACTAACGATGAACTATCCGAGAAAACTAACAGAGCACTTCAGGCGCACAATCAGCCTGACATTGTGATGAGTAGCAGTGCTGAGAGGGAACTGATACCACATCTGGCGTGGGATGGTAAACTTGCAGATATTTCGGATGTTCTTGAGCCGATCAAAAGTCTTTATTCTGATAGTGTACTAGAAGCTGTTCATTTTTATAACAATGTTGCTAAAAATCGTAACTATTATGCAGTCCCAATTAATCAGTTAACAATTCATATTCACTATTGGCACGATTTATTAAAGCAAGTTGGTCGGAGTCAAATAGATATCCCTAAAGATTGGGATGCTTTTTGGGAATTTTGGAAACAAGTGCAAGATGATTTACAAGCACGGCCAAAACAGAATCAAAATCCAAAAATTTATGGGTTAGGTTTTCCTTACTCCGTTGCTTCTGCGGATACTTATTACATATTTGAGCAGATTTTAGAAGCATACAATGTCCAAATTTTAGACTCTAAAGGTCAGCTTCGCCTCGATGACCCCAACGTGCGAAGCTCAATTGTTAAAAGCTTAGATTGGTATGCCAAATTTTACCAGCAAAACTACGTTCCACCGGATGCAGTCAATTGGTTAAATCCAGATAATAACCGCAGCTTGCTCAACCACGCTGTAGTGATGACACCCAACACCACTCTTTCAATTCCGGCGGCTGTGCGTCAAAACCCTGAGATTTATCGTCATCAGCTTGGCACTATACCATTTCCCAACAAACCTAATGGACAGCCTATGCGCTACTTAGTCGCGGTTAATGCCGCAATTTTGTTTGCTGAGTCTGACAACCAGAAGACAGCCAAGGAGTTTTTCAGGTATTTAGTTCAACCATCAACGATAGGAAACTACATTAAAGCTGCTGGAGGTCGGTATCTACCAGTGATGAAACCAAATTGGAAAGACCCTTTTTGGACAAACCCAGATGATCCACACATCTCAACTGCTGCTAAGACATTAATCGAAGGTTCAACACGTCCATTTGATATTGTCCAAAACCCAGCCTATAGCCGAGTTTTAAAAGATAATGTCTGGGGTAAGGCTCTCAATCAGATTGTTGTAGATAAAATTTCCCCAGAGCAAGCAACTGATGAAGCGATCGCTCGGATTAAGCAAATTTTTGACCAATGGCAGTAAGCTTTTACAAAGATGACATTTAAAAGAAAAGCTAGTCAAATTGCTAAAGGCTCTCAGAATCGGGCACAATATCACCATTATCGCAGATATGTGTTCATCGTATTGACACTCAGCTTGATAATTATTGCTTGTACTAACACCTCTCAATTAAAACAATCTTCAGTCACCCATTCGCCTACTGACAACACAGTTTTAAAGATTTGGTGGGATAAAGGTTTTACTGTCGATGAGGATGAAGCAATCCAGCAGTTGGTGAGCAACTGGGAAAAACAAACTGGTAATCAAGTCAAGCTTTCCTTCTATATCGGCGATGAGTTACCGCAGAAAGCGCGTAGGGCCATTCACGCGGGTAATCCACCCGATATCATGATGAGTTACGGCGCTGAGAGAGCATTGAATCCGCATTTGGCTTGGGAAGGTAAGCTGGCGGATGTAACTGATGTAATTGAGCCAGTCAAAAATCTTTATCCTGAATATGCCCTGCAAGCTGTTAATTATTATAATAATGCTGCAAAAAAACGAAGCTACTATGCAGTACCAATCAATCAGGCAACGGTTCATATTTTCTACTGGCGAGACTTGCTAGAGCAAATAGGTCGCAGTCAAAGGGATATCCCCAAAGATTGGGATGGTTTTTGGGAATTTTGGGAAAAAGTACAAAACCATGTGCGGGCAAAACAGCAAAAACAGGATATTTATGGGCTAGGTTTTCCTTTCTCTACTGGAGCTTCAGATACCTACATCTTTTTTGAGCATATTTTAGAAGCATACGATGTGCAAATTCTCGACTCAGAAGGTAAACTCGCGATCGATGACCCAAAGGTGAGACAAAAAATTGTCCAGGTATTAGATTGGTATACCAAATTTTACCAGCAAGGTTATGTACCACCAGATGCACTCAATTGGTTAAATCCAGATAATAATCGCAGCTTGCTCAACCGTGTGGTGATGATGACTCCTAACAACACCCTCTCAATTCCTTGCTCTGTGCGCCAAGATCCCGACACCTATCGCAATAAGCTTGGCATCTTAAAATTTCCCAACAAACCCAACGGCAAGCCAATGCGTTATTTACTCACACTTAGGCAAGCAGTTTTATTCGCTGATTCCCAGCAACAGAAAAAAGCTTTGGATTTTCTCGCATATCTCACCCAATCACAAGTGATAGGTAAGTATCTGAAAGCTGCTGGAGGTTGTAATTTACCTGTCATCAAGACACTTTGGCAAGACCCATTTTGGAAAAACCCAGCTGACCCACACATTTTAACTGCGGTCAAGACTGTAACGGAAGGTTCAACGCGGTTGTTTTATTATGTCCAAAATCCAGCATACAGCGTAGTGTTAGAGGAGAATATCTGGGGAAAAGCTCTTAAGCGAATAATTGTAGATAAAATTTCTTCAGAGCAAGCAACTGATGAAGCAATTAAGCAGATTAAACAAATTTTTGCTCAATGGTAATCAATAATTATCTATATTAACTAAAGGAATAGCCTATCTGCATGAATAAGAAAAAAGATAAATATCTTTAGAAGAAGAAACAACTTGTAAATATATGAAGTTCTGGAATCAGCACCTAACTATTAAAGTTGCCAGTTCCTTCTTATTCCTATCCTTGGTGACTGTAGGTGTAGTAGGAGGATTTGCTTTTCTCAATGCGAAGGAAGCTCTGAAGCAAGCTGCTTTTGAACGACTCAGTGCTGCTGCCAGCCTGAAAGAGGAAGAAATTACCCGTTGGTTTGAAGACCAAGAACGAGACTTTCTCCTAGTAACTCAGTTTCCAGACGTACAAAATAATTTTCAAATCCTTTTAAATTCCCAAACCGGCGACGCAAATTATCGTCAAGCTTACAAAATTCTCTCAGCTTATCTCGCAAATATGGCTAAAATTAAGCCAAGTCTTGGAGAAATTTCCATTCTTGACCGGAGCAATCGGATTATTTTATCTACTAACAAACAGCGTGAAGGTCAATATGAAATTTCAGCTAACATCACCTATATTGAACAGATTCAGCCAGGAGACTCTTTTGCCCCCATCTTCTATGCCTCACCTATTACTGGGAAGCCATCAGTTACTTTTGCAACGCCTATACGTAATGTAGCTAAGGTACGCCAAGGTGTTCTTTTTGCTGATTTGAATTTAGACAGAATAGATCAGATTGTCCGGGAACGTACAGGCTTGGGTAAGAGTGGCGAAACTTATTTAGTTGGTTCTTTAGTAACTAAAAACGCTTTTATTTCTAAAGATAAAGATAAAACACCAGATTTTTCTCAAGGAGTTAGCAGCCAAGGTATTGATGCAGCAATGAGTGGGATTAGCGGTCAAGGGCTTTATCCAAACTATGCTGGAGTGTTAGTAATTGGGGTATATCACTGGCTCAATGACCAAGACCTAGCCTTAATGGTGGAGATGAACCAGGAAGAAGCCTTTGCACCGGCTCGGCGATTAGCAGGGACGATGATGCTAGTGGGATTCTTATCAATGGGATTTCTATTGATTGGAGTGTCTTGGCTAACACGACAGTTAAAAATCTCTGGCGAACAGTTAGAGAATTACAGCTATAGATTAGAAATAAAAGCCAAAGAAGCTGAAACTGCCAACCGTGCCAAAAGCGAATTTCTCGCAAACATGAGTCACGAACTTCGTACTCCTCTTAACAGCATCCTTGGCTTTACTCAGCTACTGACCCGCGATTCTTCTATCAATGCTTCTCAGTTGGAACATTTAGAAATTATCAGTCGCAGTGGAGAACATTTACTTACCTTGATTAATGATGTATTGTCAATGTCCAAAATTGAGGCGGTTTAACGACACTGAATAACAATAGCTTTGACTTGTACACTCTACTTGATTCACTGGAAGAGATGTTTCAAATTAAAGCGGAATCCAAAGGTTTACAGTTGATGTTTGAACGTAGACTTGAAGTTCCTAGATATGTGCATACAGATGAAAGTAAATTGCGTCAAGTCTTGATTAATCTCCTTGGTAATGCTATCAAATTTACTCAAGAAGGTGGCGTTAGTTTGCGAGTTAGGAGCGAGGAAGAAAGGAAGCTACAGCAACAAGAAGGGGCACAAGCAAGAAAAAACTCTCATCCCTCATCCTTCTGGCTTTATTTTGAAGTCGAAGACACTGGGGCAGGGATTGCACCTCCTGAAATTGAAAAGTTATTTAAGCCCTTTGTTCAAACAGAAGCAGGTCGAAAATCTCAGCAAGGAACAGGTTTGGGTTTAACTATTAGCCAACAATTTGTGCATCTAATGGGGGGAAGTATTACTGTTAGCAGTACTTTGGGCCAAGGAACGATTTTTTCTTTCGATCTCCAAATTAGTCTAGCAGAAGTAGCTGAAGCTCCAATTCGACAGCTAAAACGACGAGTAATTGGTTTAGAGCCTAATCAACCAAAATACCGAATTTTAGTAGTTGAAGATAAATGGGAAAATCGCGAACTCCTAGTCAAGATGCTAGTATCCCTTGGATTCGAGGTTCGTCATGCTGAAAATGGTCAAGAAGGAGTGACTCTTTGGGAAACCTGGGAGCCGCAACTGATTTGGATGGATATGCGGATGCCTGTAATGGATGGGTATGAAGCTACTAAACAAATTAGAGCTACTTTAAAGGGTCAAGCTACTGTGATTATTGCCCTAACTGCTAGTGCTTTTGATGAGGAGCGCTTTGTGGTTTTATCGGCTGGCTGCAACGATTTTGTGCGTAAGCCGTTCCGAGAGGAAGTAATCTTGAATATGATGTCTAAATATTTAGGGGTGCGTTATGTATATGAAGAGAAACCCCTTCAAAAAGACGAATTTGCCGAAAATTCCGACCTGAAACTTTTATCATTAGAAGAGATGCTGGCTCAGATGCCCACTGAGTGGGTAGCACAGCTGCACCAAGCGGCACTGTGTACTGATGAAAAGCTGATTTTTAGCTTGCTTGAGCAAATTCCTGAAGAATCTGCTCTTTTGACAAACACTCTGTCTGATTGGGTTAATAAATTTCGCATTGATAAAGTTATTGATTTAACACAACTGTAAGAAATGATTTTTGAATCAGAATTCAGGAGTCAGAACAAGAAAGTAAGGGATTGAAGCCTGCCACTAATTAAAGACCACTAAATCTTCGTGTAGTGAATACATCAAAAGATTTGGTGGGGATCTTAAACCCATTCATTCACCAGTCAGACTCCAATTAAATTCTGTTAGCGGTAGCGGGGCGTTTAACCCATTCTGATTTCTGACTCCTAAATTCTTTTCTGATAAATTAGTTCTAATAAATATGGATAACCATCAAGTTCAGCTACCAAAAGCAAATATTCTTGTTGTTGATGATACACCCGACAATCTGCGACTTTTATCCGTTATGCTAACTCAGGTTGGCTATGAAATTCGCAGAGTCATTAACGGACAAACAGCTTTGAAAACAGCACAAGCTGCACCGCCCGATTTAATTTTGCTTGACATCATGATGCCAGAAATGAATGGCTATGAAGTTTGTCAACACTTAAAAGCCTTGGAGAAAACCCGCGACATTCCGGTGATTTTTATTAGCGCCTTGGATGAAGTTTTTGACAAAGTTAAAGCTTTTGCTGTCGGGGGAGTGGATTATATTACCAAACCTTTTAGTGAAGAAGAAGTTTTTGCCCGTGTAGAAAATAACTTGACTATCCGAAGGTTGCAAAAACAACTGACCGAGCAAAATATACTTTTGCAACAGGAAATTAGCGATCGCCAAAAAGCAGAATCAGCCCTGCGCCTCAGTCAGTTTTATCTAGATAAATTTAAGGATTCTATCTTTTTTGTAAATTCAGATGCCCAGCTAGTTTACGTGAATGAAGCCGCCTGTCGTCATCTTGGCTACTCCCGCGCCCAATTGTTGACTATGACTGTTTACGATATAAATCCAAATTTTTCGACCGTTGCTTGGCGATCGCACTGGCAAGAAGTTAGACAAAAAGGCTCTCTCATTTTTGAGTCTACTCAACGAACCCAAGATGGTCAGGACATAGCCGTGGAAATAACTGTCAATTATCTGGAGTTAAACGGACAGGAATACCATTGTGCGAGTGTCCGCGATATCACCTCCTACTAACAGCATTTCAGCAAGCTGTAGAGTATTTTGTATCAAAAGTTCTGTAAATGAATAAGTAGTCTGAGATTGCTGGAAGATACATTTAGTCAAGACTTCTAATGTAAAACTGCTAACATCGGTGGGAAAAAAGATTTTTTCTGACGTTACCGACATTCTTTATATAAGTTAATAAAACTTTGACGGCAAAATTCCTGACAAATTATGACTTTTTCATGCTGTTAAAAAGTGAGTGATTCATTTAAATTAAAGGTATGGTCAGCCCCTTCGGGGAAGTCAAAAGTCAAAGTAAACTTCAATCCAAAACCTCAAAAACGTCTAATAAGTAGAAACAGAAGGGAAAACCCCAACAGTAACAGGTTCTTCTGATTTGCATTTTACATTTAATTATGTCCTCTTACTTAGTTGATTATGTGGATTGAATTGAGTCGGTGAGTAAAAGTGTATTGCCCAATGCAACCATGCTGTTATTACCTCTAATATCTGACAGATAATGACAGCATCAAAAATCAAGCAAAGAGATGCTTGGCGACTGCATCAAGTCTGCAAAGTATACAGAAAAAAGAAACTTCAGGAAAGAAAATAAGATGCGAAAAAATAGTATAAACCAAGATTTTATCCCGCCTGAAGAAGCAATTCATCGCTGTATTCAGGTATCTGATCAAGGAAATATGGATAGCATTGCTGTTAAAACTGATGATGTAAGCAGCAACTCTTTGACTGTAGAAGATGTTACTACTGATTTAGATATTCAGAGTCATTCACCCGGATTTCTCACAAGCAGTAAAAAATCAATTTACATAACTTGATGTGAGA
>NZ_CAXTTT010000162.1:0-13799 GCF_964247315.1 uncultured Nostoc sp. | reverse complement strand
CTGGGGAGCAGAGGAGAATAATTAATCCCCAATGCCCAATGCCCAATGCCCAATGCCTAACCTTCGAGGTACAAGACACTGGCCGCGGTATTGCCCTACAAGAAATTGACTTGCTATTTGAAGCTTTTGGGCAAACTGAAACCGGAAGAAAATCGCAACAGGGAACAGGACTAGGTTTAGCAATTAGCCGCAAATATGTGCAACTAATGGGAGGAAATATTAGCGTCACTAGTACTATTGGCGAGGGAAGTAAATTTGCTTTTGATATTCAAATTGGTCTAGCCGCAGCCAGTGAAATCCAGATCCAACAAACTAGACGCCAAGTCATTAGTTTAGCGCCGGCTCAAAGCGAATACCGTATTTTAGTGGTTGATGACTCCACAGACAGCCGTTTAGTACTAATGAAAATTCTCACATCCATCGGTTTTGCAGTCCAGGAAGCAATAAATGGCATCGAAGCGATCGCAATTTGGCAGACATGGCAACCACATCTAATTTTAATGGATATACGGATGCCAATTATGGATGGCTACGAAGCCACAAAAGTTATTAAAACTAGAGAAGACTCAATCCAAAATACCGAATCCCAAACCCCCAATTGGAAGACAATTATTATTGCCTTAACTGCTCATGCTTTTGAGGAACAACGAGAGGCAATAATCAAAGCGGGTTGCGATGATTATATTAACAAGCCTTTCCGCGAGGAAGTATTACTAGAAAAGTTAAGCAAATATTTGGGAGTTCAATATATTTATCAACAAGAAAGCTATCAGCTAACAAACCTAAAGCAACAAAGACCAAAATCAATATTAACGCTTACGGATTTAGTGAATCTATTATCTGAAATGTCACCTGAATGGGTGAAACAGGTATACACTGCCGCAGCTCAATGTAGTGATGACCTGATTTTAGAATTGATTGAACAAATCCCTTCGGAACATGCTGTATTGCAAAATTTTATTAAGAATTTAGCTCATGATTTTCAGTTTGAGAAAATTATGGAATTGACGAGTATTGCAGGAGTATTATCCAATTAATAAAAATTGTGGCAAAAGCGACAATGCAAACCTATGTTGAAGTATAAAATTGTACGCTAAAGACGCTATAAATCGCAGTCTCTACGAAAGACTGATTATTGTAGAGACGGCGATTCATCGCGTCTTTTGCCTTAACCGAACAGTATTGGGAGTCATTCAATTTTAAATTTTAGATTTTTCCTTCAATTCAAAGTCCAAAATTCAAAATGATTTTACCGTAAACGTCCCGATCGCAATGTACTAATAATTAACCACAAACCCAATAAACTAGCGACGGCAAACAGGGTGGTGCTTAAAAAAGATAGCTGAGTTGTCTGCGCTCTGGTGGAAATAATTGCCGCACCCATAATCAACGAACCCACTAAAATACTAAAAGATAGTCGGTTCGCTGCATCGTCCATAGTGCGCCGCACACCATCTAACCCCCGCAGTGAGAGATTCCACTGTAAGGTTTCTGAAGTAACACGGTCTAATAATAGTTCAATTTGGCGGGGAGATTGCAGAGAGAGACTTTTAATATCTAAGGCTGTCCGTAATAGCGATCGCACTGGATTATCGCCCAGCAATTGCCGACGAAACAAGTCTGTAATTAATGGTTTGATTTCATCAAAAAAATTAAGCTCTGGGTTGAATGTCCGCGCTACCCCTTCTAAATTCGCTAGGGTTTTGGCATACAAACCCATATTACTAGGCAACCTAATTTTATTGTTGCGGGCAACTTGTAAAACTTCATAAATTATCTGACTGAAGTTGATTTGCGTAAGGCTGACATTATGATACTTACGTAACATGCGATCGTAATCATTTTCTAACCGCGACAAAATTACTGGCTGACCAGAATCTGATAGCTGTAAAGTTAACTGAGCGCACCTTTGAGCATCTAAATCAACGATCGCTAACAACATTTCTGTTAATATCTGCTGTGTACGGGGATCGAGTCTTCCCACCATGCCACAATCTAAAAGGGCAACACGACCATCTTTGAGATAAAACAAGTTTCCTGGATGGGGATCAGCGTGAAAAAAGCCATCAATATATAGTTGCTGGAAAAATACCCGAAATAACAAAGTAGTTATTTCTTTACGCTTTTCGGCAGGATCTTTAACGTTGGGGTCGTTATCCAAATCCGCCGCCAAGAACGGTACCCCATCCAGCCATTCCATTACCAGTAATTTTGGTGTGGTCAATTCCCAGTTAATTTCCGCAACCACTATTTGTGTAGGATCGTACCAACGACTTTTAGATAAGTTGCGCCGCAGTTGGTCTGTAAAACCCGCTTCCCTTGTAAAATCTAACTCGGCTTCTAAAGCTTTGGTAAATTCTTCGGCGATGGATTTGATCTCATAGGTTTGCCCAAAATCAGTTCGCGCCACTAAATCGGCAATACCTTGAATTAAAGCAATATCTTGGGCAATGGTCAGATCAATTCCCGGACGTTGCACTTTCAGAGCGACTTCTCGACCGTCTGCTAGTGTAGCTCGATGTGTCTGAGCAATCGATCCGGCTGCGACTGGGATCGGGTTAACTGTACTAAAGGTTTCTGCTAGTGAAAGTTTTAATTCTTTACGAAGGATTATTTCTATTTCTGACCAAGGAACTGGCGGTACTTCATCTTGTAGAGTTGACAATTCCTCAATGTAGGAGGCGCTCAGTAAGTCAGGGCGGGTAGACATTAACTGACCAAGTTTGACGTAAACTGGCCCCAAGTCTACCAGGATATTTTTTAAAACCGCAGGTGTTGGAAGTTGAGGTTCATCAGCTTTGCCACCAGTAAGTAACCTTCGCATATAGTCCCAGCCATTACGAAGGAAGACTTCAAGGATTTCTCGTTGACGGGGAACAGTTTGGGTGAGGAACATTTTTGTAAAATAACTGCAAAGATACAGAGGAGTTAAAGAGGTAGGCAGCAGGGGATGACAATACAACCAAAATCGGCTCTAGTTTTAATGCTTGTTAAAGTTTTGCTAGCTACCGCACATTCTTGAAATCTTTTTAAGGATGATTGTACGGCTTGGTGGAGCTTTTGTTCGTTCAGCATTCGTTTGACGTAATTAGAGCAGGAATCCCCGCCGTGTAATAAGCGATGGGAACAAGAAAATCCTTTGGACGGAGAAATATATTTTTGATAGGCAGTAATAGAATCGATTGCCATTGTCTTGGCGAGAGGCTCAAAGCTAATAATGTCCATAGCTGTCAGATAAAATAACAGACAGTCAAGTTATAATGGAAAAACAGACTTTTTCGCCTCTGCCAAGGGTTCTAACTTTTATAACAGGTCAGTAAATCGGGAATCACTTTGGAGAATTTTAAGGATCTGCTTGATTTCCTGAGTACGTTCTTTTTTGACAACGAGGGTGACATTGCGATCGCGCACAATCACCACATCTTCTAAACCAATAGTAACAACTACATCCTCTGGATTTGAGGCGTAAATAATCGCCCCTTGCGTATCTAAACTTACGTGAGTAGCGAGTTCCACGTTTGGAGTCTCTTTTGTCTTCAGTAAACGTTCGATCGCATTCCAATCTCCTAAATCATCCCAACCAAAATCAACTGGCAAAACGTATGCTAGAGTGGTCTTTTCCATTAATGCATAGTCTATACTCTTCTTAGGCAACTGAGGATAGATATTAGGGCCATGTTGTTCTAAAGGTTCGATAATTTCTGGAGCATGGGTATGTAGTTCCTTGAGAACAACCCCCGCCCGAAAAACGAACATTCCACTATTCCAGCTAAAACGTCCCGTAGATAAAAAAGTCTCTGCCGTTTCCCGGTCGGGCTTTTCAGTAAAGCGGTTCACGTGATAAGCTGGCAACTCATTAAAGCTACCTATTTTTTCACCTTGTTCAATGTAGCCGTAACCTGTTGATGGAAAAGTCGGCTTGATCCCCAGTGTAACGATCGCTGCTGTGCTTGTTGCCAGTTGCGTTGCTGCATTTAATGTGTGTGCAAACGCCTCTTGGTCAGCAATCCAGTGGTCAGCAGGGAAAAAGCCAATCACAGCGTCTTCTCCATAGCGCTGTTTGATTTCTAAACTTGTCCAAGCAACGGCTGCGGCAGTGTCTCTTCCTTCCGATTCAATCAGCAAGTTTTCAACTGGTAAATCGGGTAACTGTTGTCTTACGCCTTCAGCTATCTGACTAGAAGTTATGACCCACAAGGAATCCCAACTGCCACCGAGTTCAATCAATCGATCGGCGGTTGCTTGTAATAGACTTCTAGAGCTACCATCAAGACTTAAAAATTGCTTGGGTCGGTCTTTGCGGCTTAGGGGCCAAAAACGTTCACCTTTACCACCAGCTAGGATTACGGGGAACAATAAAGTATTCATGTTGTCATACACGCCTACCGAAGAACATTACAAGTTTACAGTGAGCTTTTCCACTGGCAATATTTGTAGCTTGGATTAACATACTTTTAGGGAGTGGTTGAGTGGGGAGATAATTGTGATAAAACAAGTCGAATGGTCGGAAAATCCGGTTACGTCTCAACAAGTAGTATTTGAAAGTGACGTGCGATCGTCGCAACTTCAACGGACAGAAAATCAAGTAACGCCAGCACCAGTAGCCGACTCTGAGGAGGAGGTTAAACTAAACCAGCCAGCGAATCCGAACCACCGTAGCGTCGTCGAATCTGTGGGCGCAATTCCCAATCAGCTTTCTGAGAGACTGGGCTTAACCATGCCTCGATGGCTGTTATGGTTTATGACGGTTGTCATTGGCATCATATTATCTGGACTGCTGGTGTCAACGTTAGCGCTGTGGACTCCTTTATGGAGCAATCTAGATCGAACAGATGACGATTTAGGAACTGCTGCTAAAGACGAAGTAAAAATCCCATTACCAGGGGAGTTATGGAGCAAGCTCTCCCAGTACAAGCTTTCACGACCGATGAATATTTTAATCATGGGGATTGAACCAGTCAGCGGTACTGTTGATGGCTCACCAGAAAGCTTTGCAGGGAAAAGCGACTCCATGCTACTGGTACGACTTAACCCTAGTGAAAAATCTGTACGGGTACTTTCCATTCCCAGAGATACAATGATCGCCATCCCCGAAAAGGGAGAAAAGGGATTAACTAAGGTATCTGATGCCAATGCCAAAGGCGGCCCAGTCTTGGCAGCACGGGTAGTTAGCCGTACTTTAAACAACGCCCCAATCGATCGCTACATCCGCATTTCTACTAGCGGCTTACGGCAGTTAGTCGATCAGTTAGGCGGAGTAGAAGTCTTTGTTCCCCAATCAATGGAATATAAAGACTCCAGTAGTCGGCTGTCGATTAATTTAGTCAGTGGCTGGCAAACCCTCAACGGCGAACAAGCAGAACAGTTTGCCCGATTCCGCGAACCAGGTTTAGGAGATTTGCCGAGAGTCCAACGTCAGCAAGCACTTGTAGCAGCTTTGCTGCAACGCTTAAATAGTCCCACCGTCTTACCCAGGTTGCCTCAATTAACTCGCTTGATGCGAAAATATTTTGATACCAACCTGAAGATGGAAGAAATGATGGCGTTGGTCAATTTCGGTCTTAACCTAGATCGAGATAATTTCCAAATGACCGTGTTGCCTGGTACCTTTAGCCGTTTTAGCAAAGACCCTGATAGCTATTGGCTGAATATGACTGGACAACAGAGCCTGTTGAATGATTATGTTGGGGTAAATGTACCTGGTCTAAAGCCAGATATGCGTCAGGTTCCTAACCTCAAAATTGCTATTCAAAATGCTTCAAATCAACCTCAGCTAACTGAAAAAGTTATTGCTTATCTGAAACAGAAAGGCTTTAATAATATTTACAAAGTGCCTGATTGGCCAGATACCCAACGTCAAACTCAGATTATTGTCCAAAAAGGCAACCGACGAGTTGGAGTTGATTTGCAAAAAGTCTTAGGCTTGGGTCAAATCGAGGTGTCTGCCATTGGTGATTTAGAATCCGATCTGACAATCCGCATTGGTAAAGATTGGAAATAGCTAAGAGTCATTAGTCATTAGTCATTAGTCATTGCTTAAATGACAAAGGACTAATGACAAAGGACTATTGACAAATAATAAAGTTATGAAAAAGATTTTACTGCGCTTTTTGGGTTTGATTGTGATTTTACTACTAGCATTTGGGTGGATAATACTTAATCCTAAACCGGCTTTTGCTCAGATAAACACCATTAATTACAACAATATAAATTTAGAAAATCGTGACTTCTCTCATGCTGATTTAGTAGGTGTGACTTTTGTCGCAGCAGAAATGCGGGGGACAAATTTTCAAGCAGCAAATTTAACCAACGCAATTCTGACTAAAGGAGTTTTATTAAAGGCAAATTTGGAAGATGCGAACTTGAGCGGCGCTTTAGTTGATCGCGCGACTATGGATGGTGCTAACCTGAAAAATGCCATTTTTACAGAAGCCACTTTGACCCGCAGCCGTTTTTATAATGCTGATGTCACTGGTGCTGATTTTACCGATGCTTTAATTGACCGCTATCAAGTATCGCTGCTGTGTGAAAGAGCCAATGGCGTAAATCCAGTTACGAGTGTGTCAACGCGAGATAGTTTGGGTTGTAAGTAAAGAATCTTTGCGTTGAGCTTCAAAACAGAGACATTTTACTCAAAAAATGGAAAACAAAGCTTTTTATTAAACTATGTATTATTAATTACAAATTTGATTTTATTTTGGTATTTGCTCAGAGGTAAAAATATAAAAATTCATGAGCAAACATAAAATAAAGTTAACTTTACTATTTAACCCAAGTTGCTTCGATTTATTGGGTTATTTTTTGGACAAGTAGAGATAATTTACTTATATACTATTTTCATAATTATACCTGTCACACAACTTAATTGTGAGCGTATTCCGCAAAATTTAGAAGCTTCAAGTATTGAGCAAAAGTCATCAACAATTATATGTCAACTGATAGAATTTGATTTTTTGGGTTATCAGAAAAGCCAAAAACAAATTTATGGATTAATTGGAACTCGTTTAGAAAAACAAACTAATACTGATAAAGATGGAAAAATCGTATATAAATACCGAGTTCAATTATTAACTAATAAAGAAAGTGTTCCGTTTACACGAGTTGCTTACAGTGATTATTATTACGAAGAAGCACATTCTATAATATCATCAATTAATATTTTTTTTGCACAACCTTTAGAAACAAGTTTACTAGTTAAGCAAGATGATACCTCCAAAGGTTATGGCGCAATTGGCATAACCATATTTTGGTTTTTATTAACTTTACTAATAATAGCGGTAGGTTCATTTATCAACTGTAATTTTGATAAAGAATCAAATAGTTTAACTCTCAGCCGATATAGATGGTTTGGAAAATTAGGAAAAGCAGTTTTTTGTACTCGTTGAATGAAATTGTTGATATTAAAGTTGAAAGTTCTGATTCTAGCGAAGGTGGCTTTGTTTATCGAGTTACCTTAATTTTAGCATCTGGTGAAACCGTACCTTTGAGTGGGTGCTATAGTTCTGGGTTTGAAGAGAAACAAGAAATAGTTAAGACGAGCAAAAGTTTCTCGCTTCAAATTAGTAGCTGTTTATACTAAGTCTGCTACTTTCTCAACATCAACTCTGCGATCGCATCCCAAAAAACGCCCTAAACTATAAATAAATTATATTGATTCAGGCGTTGGTGGATTAGTCTAATGGCACAACGCAATGGAGGAAACCTCTACTTATCTTGGTTCCCCTTTAATATTGACTGAGAATTGTCAAAAATTAGTCGCCTCTAATTACCAGTTGGAATTTCAATTAAAAATTCTGTTCCTTCTCCTGATTTAGAAGAACATTTCATCTGACCATGATGTTTTTCAACCACTATTTGATGGCTAATAGACAATCCTAACCCCGTACCTTTACCTGGTGCTTTGGTAGTGAAGAAGGGATCAAATATATGCGATCGCACTTCTTCTGGAATCCCAAGACCATTATCAGCTATTCTAATTACAATCTGGTTATGAATGACTTGCGTATTAATCCAGATAGTTAAGGGTATTCTCGGACACGTTTGTAATAATTTCAAATACCTTTGCTGTATAGTGTTAAACTTTTCCTCTAATGCATCAATACTGTTACTTAAAAGATTCATAAACACTTGATTTAATTGTGCGGGATAGCATTCGAGCAAAGGTAAACTATCATATTGTTTAACAATCTCAATAGCTGGGCAATCATTATTGTTTTTAAGGCGATGCCCTAAAATTAGTAAAGTACTATCCAAGCCTTCATGAATATCTACTGGCTTCAATTCAGCCTCATCTGTACGAGAAAAGTTTCGCAGTGATAGCACAATATCACAAATCCGCTCTGTTCCTACTTTCATTGACTCAAGAGTTTTGGGTAAATCTTCAATGAGAAAGTCCAAATCACTCTTGTCGATTTGCTCTTGGACAGTTGGCAAGATTGAGGAGTTTTGACGGTAAAGTTTCACTACCTTTAGTAGTTCTTCAGTATATTCATTTAAATGGATAAGATTGCCAAAAATAAAACTGATAGGATTGTTGATTTCATGGGCAACTCCAGCAAGTAGTTGTCCTAATCCTGCCATTTTTTCACCCTGAATTAACCTGGTTTGAGTTTGTTTTAATTCTTGGAGAGTTTGAGTAAGTTCTAAGGTTTGACGTTTAGTTTGCTCGAGTAATTCTGCTTGCTGAATCGCAATTCCTAATTGCACCCCAACTTGAGCCAGTAAATTGATTTCTTCCTCTTTCCAATAACGCGGTTGCGAATTTTGATAAGCAACTAATAATCCCCATAATTTTTCACCTTCCCGAATTGGAACAAAGGTTTCGTTACGCGGAAGTTCGTTATCGTCGTCTGTGTCCTCAAAAGTTTCTATAATCATTGGTTGGGTTTGTGCAACTGGTTTCCAACCATCTTTAAAGGAATCTGCGACAAATTTACCGCTCCAATCTGGGTTGAAGCGGTAAATTGCAACTCGCTCGACTTCGAGTAACTCTCGCACAGCATGAGTAGTGGTTCTAAAAATAGTTTTAATATCAAGTGACTGACGGATTTTATCAATCGTTGCAGCTAGCAGTTCTTGCCGTTCCATTGCTTTTTCGCGTTCAGTGGCTTCTGCTAACTGGATAACCTGCATTTGAACTTGTTTTAAATAAGAATCCTGTTTTAATGCGACTCCTAATTGTTCGGCTATTTGACTAGTAAATTCAATTTCAGAGGGTTGCCAATAACGAGGAGCGGTGCATTGGTGAATACATAGCAATCCCCAAAGTTCACCTTTTTTCAATAGAGGTGCGACCATATTTGCCCGCACTTGAAATTTTTCTAGAATTTGGACGTAGCAACCGGGGAACTTTCCTTGATAAATGTCAGCGATCGCATTTACTCGACCTTGGGCGTAAAGGTATGCAAAGTGTTCCCCGAAGCAATGGTCATAAACTTTTTCTGCCATTACCGAGTTACACTCAGGCACAAAATCCTCAGAAATAAATTCTCCTTCCCAATCTTTTTGCGGGTCAAAACGAAAGACTGCCACTCGGTCTGCTTGCAGCATTTGCCGGGCCTCGGTGACAGTAGTCTGGAAGATTGTATCTAAATCTAGAGACTCCCGAATTCGAGTAATTACACTAGTTAATGTCTTTTGTTGCTCTGCTTGGTACTGAGCGTATGCCAGCAATTTATGGTGTCGCACTGCTACACCAATTTGTGTACCGATTTTGCTCAGTGATTCGACTTCATAAGATCGCCACTCTCTAGGTGAAGCATTTTGGTAGGCAGCAATGACTCCCCAAAGTTTGTCTCCTTGGAGAATGGGGGCAGTTGCAAAGGCTTTTGCCTGGAATTGCTCTAACAGGGTTACATGACAGTTTGTTAATCCGGCTTGATAAATATCATTGACTGTAAATGTCTGGTTGTTAACGTAACGTCCACCTTGTGTCTGTTGTAAATAAGTATCAGTGATCGCAGGCTCAACGCTAACTAAAGGAGTCCAGCCTTCTGCAAATGATTCAGCTACAAAGTTACCACTCCAATCGGGATTGAAGCTAAAGATAGCAACTCGATCGGCTTGCAGCAGCTTACGTATTTCTTGAGTTGTGATTTTAAAGATGGTTTCAATATCAAGGGGTGAGCGAATTTCATCAACAATTTTAGCTATTACTTGGTCGCGCTGAACTGCTTGAGCTAATTTTGCAGCTTGCAATTTGACTTCATGGAGATGCTTTGCTTGTTGAATCGCAACAGCAAGATGGTCGGCAATTTGACGAATAAACTCAATTTCCGATTCTTTCCAATTACGAGCCTCACTGCACTGATGAATGCAAAGCAATCCCCACAGTTCCTGCTTCCGCGATAGAGGGACAACAAGATTAGCCTGTACCTGAAATTTACTCAAAATTTCCAGATGACAATCACTCAGTCCCGCCTTGTAAATATCTGCTACTGCTTGCACTCGACCTTGTTGATAATTGGCAGCAAATTGTTCTCCAAAGCCGCGATCGTAAACTTTTACTGCCATTGCTGAGTCCCAGCCAATTGCAACATCTTCACAAACAAATTCTCCCTCCCAGTTTTGTTCGCGGTCGAACTGGAAGACTGCCACCCGGTCAGCATTTAGCAACTGACGCACTTGTGTAACAGTAGTTTGAAAAATTGTTTCTAAGTCAAGAGACTCACGAATTCGGACAATAACACTTGCTAGAGCTTTTTGTTGCTCTAGTTGCTCTTGAAGTTGAGCGCTGGACAAAAGAAGTTGATTTTCTGTGAAATTTGAATTGGGTTCCATTGCTCTGGATTATCTCGTTTTTATACAAGGGTTCCTCACACCAAAGTTCATGGGGTTAAGAAGTGTCACAAATATGACAAACTGCAAAGTTTTACAGTCTTCAACTGGCCGCGTCCAGAATTTACCAATTTCAGATGGATGGCAATTTGTTGGAAATGGGCGCTCTGGGACTGTGTACTGGGTACCAGGGAAGAAAATATGAGTAAAATTTGTTTGGGATTCCAATCCCCATTCAAATCTCGCCTGATACCCAGTCCCTAGTCTCCAATCCCCAATCCCTAGTTCAACTATCTCCCAGAAGATGGTTATTGTTATAGTTCCCCTTTATCGATCTATCCTTGTAATGGATTAAAAAATAATTTTGGCTTGTACACAACAGAGGAGATGACTAAGTACAGCCCACTATAAAAAAGGTTTTGTCAAAATTTACCTGACAGACTGCGGAATTTCAGGTTAAATGTTTTAAAGTATGCACTCTGCAAGAGTTGTCGGGTATTATTCGTGACACAACAAGACCAAAAACCCTCTCGTTCTTTCGCTGGAATTGCTGGCATTGTTGCCGCAGCCACATTAATTAGTAAAGTCTTCGGTTTAGTGCGGCAGCAAGCGATCGCTGCCGCGTTTGGTGTTGGTGCTGCTGCCACCGCCTATAGTTATGCCTATATTATCCCTGGCTTTCTATTGATCTTACTCGGTGGTGTAAATGGGCCATTACACAGTGCGCTCGTCAGCGTTTTAGCCAAGCGGCGGCGAGAAGAAGCGGCTCCCTTAGTGGAAACCGTGACAACGCTGGTAGCTGGAGTGCTGTTGCTGGTGACATTTGCTCAAGTTCTATTTGCGGATGCGATCGTTGATTTAGTCGGTCATGGTTTGGAAGAAACAACCAGAGCGATCGCCATTCAACAACTCCGCATTATGGCACCGATGGCTTTATTTGCCGGTTTAATTGGCATTGGCTTTGGTACTCTCAATACAGCCAATCAATATTGGTTACTCTCTATTAGCCCTTTATTATCCAGTATTACCGTTGTTGGCGGTCTTGCTATCTTAGCGATGCAACTGGGCAAAGACATTATTAAGCCGGAGTATGCTTTAATCGGGGGAATGGTATTAGCTTGGGGAACCTTAGCAGGAGCAATTCTCCAGTGGTTAGTGCAACTAATTGTCCAGTGGCGGTTAGGTTTAGGCACATTACGCCTGCGGTTTGATTTTAAATCTCCTGGCGTTCAAGAAGTAATTAAAATCATGACTCCGGCAACAATTTCCTCTGGAATGATGCCAATTAATGTTGCCACTGACCTTTATTTTGCTAGTCCTATCCCTGGTGCAGCAGCCGGATTTAACTATGCTAATTTATTAGTCCAAACTCCCTTGGGGATTATTTCTAATATCATTTTACTGCCTCTGTTACCAATATTTGCCAAACTATCTAGCCCCGAAAATTGGCAGGACTTAAAATTACGGATTCGCCAAGGACTGCTACTTACTGCTTTCACCATGCTACCGCTAGGGGCGTTGATGGTGTCGTTATCTGTACCCATTGTGCAGGTAGTATATGAGCGCGGTGCTTTCAAGCCAGAAGCCACACAGCTAGTTTCGTCCTTGCTAGTAGCTTATGGAATTGGGATGTTTGTCTATTTAGGGCGTGATGTTTTGGTGCGGGTATTCTATGCTTTAGGCGATGGACAAACCCCATTTCGCATCAGTATTTTTAACATCTTGCTCAATATTTTATTAGATTGGTTTTTCGTTAAACCTTTTGGCGCTCCCGGTTTGGTATTAGCAACAGTGGGTGTAAATTGTAGCTCAATGTTAATGCTGTTATGGTTGCTCGATCGCAAACTCAATGGTTTACCTTGGCGCGAGTGGAGTTTGCCGATTTTGGGTTTGGCTGGTAGTAGCGTAGTTGCTGGAGTAGCAAGCTATGGGACTTTGGTTGGTTCTCAGCAGTTGTTAGGTAAAACGGGTTTACTGATTCTGGTGTTGCAATTGTGTGTATCTGGCTTCGTAGGGATTGTGGTGTTTGCGGCGATCGCTTCCTGGCTGAAAATACCAGAGGTAAATATTTTTATATCTCGTCTACGTCAGCGCTTTTTGAAGAAATAACTGTTATCTAAATATTTCACTTGTTACACCCAGATGGGTGAGAAAGAATTCAGCCACTTGGGTGAACCAGATGCGTGAGGTCACATTTTGTAAAAAAAGAGATTCTAGTACTAGAGAATATTGATTTTACCTAACTCTAGTGAGAATAATTCTATGAAACTTACAAAATTAGCTGCCTCTTTCCTTGCTGTTGCTTCCATTATCCTCTCAGCCGGCGTTGCATCTGCTCAAACAGCAGGTACTAACGGTAACTACATCGGTGCTGGTGTTGCTGTTGGTGCAACCAGTGGCGGACAAGGAAACGATGAAGCACAAATTGGTGGTAATATTCAAGGACGATACGCCGTTCCCAATGCCCCTGTTTCGCTGCGGGGTTCTGTGCTGTATGGTGGTGATGCTGCTGCAATTATGCCCATAGTGACTTATGATGCACCCATCGCCAAAAATACTAACGTTTACTTCGGTGGTGGTTATTCCTTTGTAACTGACGAAGGTCAAAAAACTCCATTGGGCAATCGGAATTCACCTGTAGTCACCCTTGGAATTGAATCAGAAGTTAGGAAAAATGTCATTGCCTACGGCGATACTAAATGGGGTATTGACGCCTACAGAAATAGTGATGCTGATGCTATCAGCTTCCAAGCCGGATTAGGCTATCGCTTCTAGTAATTACAAGTTAGAAAACGGCCTATTCAGAAGCGAAAGCAATAACGTTTACTAGCTGTAATAGAATTCATTTATTCATACCTGAGTATTCTATTCAGGTATGAATAATTTTTATTGATGATTTTGATAAAAAATGATATTAGCTAGTATTGATACTTTCTTTTAAAGTGAAATGAGTAATTGGAAATAGACGTATATAGCGTTTCTTAGTCTGGTGAAGTACAGTAACAAGAATGGGTAAACCAGTT
>NZ_CAXTTT010000161.1:0-13861 GCF_964247315.1 uncultured Nostoc sp. | reverse complement strand
ACATTTTACCAGTTTTAACCTCCGCTTTTTTCTGAGTTTGTGAGAAATTCGGGTTTATCTGCCGATCGCTGTTTCTCTCCAGAACCAGTTCAAAGACGACTAGCCCATCAATTTTTTGATAGCATATCTGCGTTACCTCTAGTCTGCCCACACGGCCATGTAGATCCAGCTTTGTTAGCTAATCCCGCAGCCCGTTTTGGTTCGCCGACGGAATTACTGATTATCCCTGACCACTACCTTTTGCGGATGCTCTATAGTCGCGGCGTACCTCTGCAAGCTTTGGGCATACCAACTAATGATGGTTCACCAGGAGAAACCGACCACCGCAAAATTTGGCAATTGTTCGCCGACCATTTTTATCTATTCCAGGGTACTCCCTCTGGGTTGTGGTTGAAAGAGGAACTAACTAACGTCTTTGGGGTGGATGAACCTTTAAATTCTCGCAATGCTGGACGTATCTATGATTATCTAGACGGTTTGTTAGCCTCACCAGAGTTTTCCCCTCGTGCTTTATTCAAACGCTTTAACATTGAAGTGCTTTGTACTACCGATGCCGCCAGTGATAACCTAGAGAATCAGCGATCGCTCCACGCAGAAGGGTTTACTCAAATTAGACCGACTTTTCGTCCAGATGCAGTAGTTAACCTAGATGCTCCTGGTTGGCGCGAAAATCTTACCAAATTGGAATGCACTATCGGTAGAGAAATTAACACTTACGCTAATTTTGTGCAAGCTCTCGAAGAACGTCGAGCTTTCTTTAAAAAAATGGGCGCGATAGCTACCGATCAAGGTGCAGCTACACCATATACCACACGTCTTTCTGACCAAGAAGTTGAAGCTATCTTTGCCAGAGCATTAGCTAGTAAGCTGAATCCAGGTGATGTAGAACATTTTATCGGTCATATCTTCATGGAAATGGCGCGGATGAGTGTAGAAGATGGCTTGGTGATGCAAATGCATTGTGGTGTGATGCGTAACCATAATCCGGCTTTTTTTGAGAAATTTGGAGCTGATAAAGGCGCTGATATTCCTGTACAAATAGAATGGACTGAAAATTTACGCCCATTGTTGTCAGCTTACGGTAACGATCGCCGCTTCCATTTAATTATTTTTGGCATGGATGAAAGCAGTTATAGCCGCGAGATGGCTCCGTTAGCTGGTCATTATCCCAGTGTATTGCTCGGGCCGCCTTGGTGGTTTCATGACAGCGTAAATGGTATGGAGCGCTATTTTAATCAGGTAATGGAAACTGCGGGAATTTACAATACAGCCGGATTTAATGATGATACACGGGCCTTCGTTTCGATTCCGGCTCGTCACAATGTCTGGCGGCGAGTAGCTTGTAATTGGTTGGCTGGATTGGTCGCACGGGGATTGGTTGAGGAGGAGGAAGGGTATGGTATGGCTCGTGCTTTGGCTTATGACCTTGCTAAGGTTGCTTATAAGTTTGAGGGGAATTGAGGGGGAATTTAAACGCAAAGGGGCGCAAAGGGAAGCGCAGAGGTACGCAGAGAGGGGGAATGGGTGATGGCAGAGTTAATTTTAAGTAAACTTTTTAGCTTGAAGGAGCGGGTAGCGGTAGTTACTGGTGGTTCTGGTGTGCTTGGTGGGGCTATGGCGAAGGGTTTGGCTATGGCTGGAGCGCAAGTGGTAGTTTTGGGTCGCAATGAAGTCAGGGCGAGGGCGGTGGTGGCTGAGATTACTGCTAACGGTGGAGAAAGTATGGCTGTGGTGGCAGATGTTAGCGATCGCTCCCAATTAGAAATCGCTAGGGATGTTATTATACAGCGTTGGGGTGAAATTGATATCTTGGTAAATATGGCTGGCGGTAATATTCCGGCTGCCACAATTACTCCTGATGCGACTATTTTTGATATGCCTCGCGTTGCCTTTGAGGAAGTGGTTAGCCTCAACTTACTCGGTACTCTCCTACCTTGTCAGGTTTTCGGTCAAGCAATGGTGGAAAGAAGTCAGCCTCACGGTTGCATTGTGAATATTTCTTCTATGTCTGCCATCCGAGCGATTAGCCGCGTGGTTGGCTACTCAGCCGCGAAAGCTGGGATAGATAACTTTACTCGCTGGCTAGCGGTAGAACTCGCCCAAAAGTATGGTGATGGAATGCGAGTAAATGCAGATCGCACCAGGTTTTTTTCTTGGCGAACAAAATCGAGATTTACTCTTAAATTCCGATGGTAGTTTGACCGAACGCGGGCAAAAAATTATTGACCATACGCCCGCCAGACGTTTCGGAAAACCAGATGAATTACTCAGCACTTTGATCTGGTTATGTAGTTCTGGTTCGAGTTTTGTTAACGGGGTAGTTGTGCCGGTAGATGGTGGATTTAGTATCTACAGTGGAGTTTAATCATGTATTCGCTGGCTGTCAATAACGGAACACTTTCAGATGAGCTAGTTTCCGGGCTAGTTCATCAAGCTTTCGCAGACCCTAAGTTTGATGGACAGCGCATCTTGGTGTTAATTCCAGATAGTACCCGCACTGCTCCCATCCCTCAAATGTTTCGATTGCTTCATCAGGAGTTGAGTCAAAGAGTAGCGGCTCTAGATTTTTTAATTGCTCTGGGTACACATAATCCCATGAGTGAGGAACAAATCAATCACTTGGTAGGAGTAACACCAAAGGAGCGAGAGACAACTTTTAAAAAAATTCGCATCTTTAACCACCTTTGGAATGAGCCAGATACTTTTATTTCTTGTGGAGTAATTTCAGCGGATGAGATAGCAGAGATTAGCGGTGGAATGCTACATCAGTCAGTTGATGTGCGTATTAATAAGCTTGTAACAGAATACGATTTGATCGTAATTTGCGGCCCAGTTTTTCCCCATGAAGTTGTCGGTTTCTCCGGTGGAAATAAATATTTTTTTCCTGGTATTGGTGGTCAAGAAGTAATTAATCTCTCCCACTGGTTAGGTGCTTTAATTACTTGTTACGAAATTATTGGTACACTCGGAATAACACCAGTTCGACGTTTGATTAACCGAGCCGCTGATCTGATTTATAGCCCAAAGCTTTGTTTGGCGATGGTGGTCGCACCGAAAACAAATCAGCTAGCTGGACTTTATATAGAGCAACCAGAATCCGCTTGGGAAGCTGCTGCAAAATTATCAGCTAAACTGCATATTAAATATGTAGATCGGCCTTTTAAACAAGTGCTTTCAGTCATGCCCCAAATGTATGATGACATTTGGACAGCAGCAAAAGGAATGTACAAGCTAGAGCCAGTAGTAGTCGATGGAGGCGAAGTAATTATATATGCGCCTCACATTACCGAGTTTAGCTATACACACGGCGAAATCTTATCCCAAATTGGCTATCATCTGCGGGATTACTTTCTCGAACAGTGGCATAAATTCCAAGAGTATCCTGCTGGAGTGCTGGCCCATAGTACTCACTTAAAAGGGATGGGTACTTTTGATCCGATAAAAGGAGAACAAGCACGAATTCGCGTGACTTTAGCTACTGGCATTTCTGCTGAACGCTGTGCTGCTCATAACTTGAACTATCGCGATCCCGCGACTATTCGACCCACTGAATGGGCTAATCGAGAAGATGAAGGCATCTTGCTTGTGCCCAAGGCTGGCGAGATATTATACCGTCTAATACCAATTCTCTAAAATGAGGCAACACATTCAAACCCTGAAAGCCATGCCATATCAGACTTTTTTAATTACGAATTACGAATTACGAATTGGTATAAGTTACAGTAATTTTCAGGTAACTAAATCATAGACGGCGATATCTACGATGGGCTACGCCTACGCAATTGCAGGTTAATTTTGCACTTCGCGCTATTCTTGATCTGATGAAACGTCAGCGAATCAGTTTATAGCAGCGAACAAAAAAGCATGGGTGGGAAATTAATTGTATTTGAAGGGGTGGAAGGCTGTGGCAAAACCAGCCAAATGCAGCTTTGTTCTGAGTGGTTGGAAAGTCTAGGTGTTTCTGTAGTAGTAACTCGCGAACCAGGGGGAACAGAGTTAGGTGTACATCTTCGCCGCTTGCTACTAGAAAAGTCAGAAGATAAACCAGTTGCAGAAGTGACAGAACTTTTGTTGTATGCTGCTGACCGATCGCAACACGTTGAACAAGAACTTAAACCAAATCTCGCAGCCGGAAAATATATTTTATGCGATCGCTACACTGACTCTACCATTGCCTACCAAGGATATGGTCGCGGTCTGAACATGAGTTTAATCAATCAGCTTAACAATATTGCTACTGGTGGTTTAGAAAGCGATCTAACTATTTGGCTAGATGTCGATGTCGAAGTTGGACTAGCCCGCAAACTCTCACACCCAGTAGGACTAGACCGCATTGAACAAGAGACAATCGCTTTTCATCGGCGCGTTCAGCAAGGATACGTGCATTTAGCAGCATCCTATCCCTCACGAATTGTTCAAGTAGATGGCAGCTTGAGTAAAGAAGCTGTACAACAGGTAATTCAAGGAATTTTACGCGTACACTTACACCTATCTTAACAAATAATACAGAAGCTTTCATGTGGCGTACTTGGTGAGGATGGAACTTTTGCCGTTACGGGGTGCGCCAATTATGCTAAAATATCCGCGATGACTGTGGCGGCAAGTTACTTAATACAGAATAGTTTTTGTATTAGAAATAACTAAAACTTAAAGCAAACAACTTGTGTTTGAAATAACGTGATGCTGGAATTTGGGAAAAGCCTTTTTGGTTATAAACAGTTTATTCCCCACGGTCATTGCTATCTTTGGAAACCAGAATTAGTGGGGTTCCATATTGTATCTGACAGTTTAATTGCCCTTTCTTATTATTCTATTCCCATCACGCTACTTTATTTTGTCCGCAAGCGCCAAGATTTACCCTTTAACTGGATATTTATACTATTTGCAACATTTATTGTTACTTGTGGCACTACCCACCTAATGGAGATTTGGACGCTCTGGTATCCAACTTATTGGTTGAGTGGTTGCCTTAAAGCTATTACAGCCATAGTTTCACTGTATACAGCTTGCGAACTTATACCTTTAATACCAAAAGCACTTGCTCTCCCCAGTTCTGCACAGCTGGAGGCAGCCAATCGAGAACTGGAGAGGGAAATTAGCGAACGCAAACAAGCAGAACTCGAACTACAAGAGCAAGAAGCTATGTTGCGGCGAATTGGCGATAATCTGCCCAATGGAGCAATTTATAAAATAATCCGCGAATTGGATGGTAGCGATCGCTTTTCTTATATCAGTGCAGGGATTGAAAAACTGACGGAAGTCAGCGCAGAAGATGCACTGAAGGATTCAAGTTTGCTCTATCGTCAGTTGATCCCAGAAGACATACCACTTTTCCAGGCAGCAGTCGATGAATCTCGGCGGAATCTCTCGGTGTTTGATATACAACTGCGAATCCAGACGCCTAGCGCTCGGCTGAAATGGTTACATTTTCGTTCCACACCACACCAGTTGCAGGATGGCCGTGTGGTTTGGGATGGGCTGGTAGTAGATGTCACCGACCTCAAGTGTGCTGAAGAAACACTACGCAAGAGTAAAGCCTTATTAGAAGAATCTCAGCGAGTTGCTCGTCTCGGTAATTGGGAGTTTGATATTGCCACTGGCAAAATTACCTGGTCGAAGCAGCTGTTCGACCTTTTTAATCGAGATCCCGCACTTGTTGAGTCAGACTACAAAGAACATCTTCAGTTATACCACCCAGAAGATCGAGAAAAAATACGCGAAGCCGTTGAACGAGCAATGTCAACTGGCGAATCTTACAAACTTATTCTGAGCGCGTTTCAAACTGACGGGTCTACTATTTATATTGAGGGGATTGGACATGGAGAATTTAACACGGATGGAAAAGTAATTCGCCTCTATGGAACTGCCCAAGATGTTACAGAACGCAAGCAAGCAGAAATTGCTCTCAAACAAAGCGAGATTCGCTACCGTGCCATTGTCGAAGATCAGACTGAATTCATTGTCCGATATTTACCAGACGGCACAATCACCTTTGTCAACCAAGCTTTTGCACTTTATTTTGGGCGATCGCCAGAGGAACTGATCGGCAGCTGCTATCAACCGATTGTCTTTGAGGCAGATTGGGAGCGAGTTGCTCAATTAATAGCTTCAATGAGTGCTGATAATCCTGTAGTCATCATTGAGAATCGCGTAGTTGTGGCAGATGCGGTGCGTTGGACTCAGTGGCATAACCGAATGCTGTTTGACGAGCAAGGATGCTTTATAGAATTTCAATCGGTGGGACGGGATATCACAGTTTTTAAGCAAATCGAAGAAACACTTTTTCAAGAAAAAGAATTAGCTCAGGTGACGTTGCAATCGATTGGAGATGCAGTTATTACCACAGATGTGTTTGGCAGGATTCAATATCTCAATCCGGTTGCAGAATCTCTGATTGGATGTAGTCAAGCATCGGCACAAGGGTTGCTGTTAGTAGAAGTCTTTAAAATTGTGCATGAAACGACACGCCAGCCAGTTCAGAACCCGATTGAGCAAGCATTAGAGGAAAATCGAATTGTGGATTTAGCAAACCATACCGTCTTAATTACTGAGAATGCTGAAGAGATTGCGATTGAAGATTCAGCTGCGCCCATTCGCAATCGTGAAGGACAAGTTATTGGCGCGGTTATGGTGTTTCATGACGTGACTCAGAACCGCCAGCTTGCGCTTCAGCTATCCTGGCAGGCAAGCCATGATGCCTTAACCGGATTGGTGAATCGCCAGGAGTTTGAACGCCAGGTTGAACAAGCATTACGCCTTGCCAAGTTAGACCACCAGGTTCACGGATTGTGCTATTTGGATCTCGATCGCTTCAAAATCGTAAATGATACCTGTGGTCATCTGGCTGGAGACGAATTACTGCGTCAAATTACTGTCTTATTGCAGGAGAAGATTAGAAAAACTGACACACTGGCACGGTTAGGGGGCGATGAATTTGGAGTATTGCTCAATCAATGTATGCCGGAGCAAGCTTTACGAGTTGCCAATGAACTGCGTGAGTGTGTTCAAGAGTTCCGGTTTGTTTGGCAAGAGCAGGTATTCTCAATTGGAGCAAGTATCGGCTTGGTTAGTATCGACACAAATAGCGAGAGCTTTGCAGAGATTATCAGCACGGCTGATGCAGCTTGCTATACCGCAAAGAACCGGGGGCGCAACCGCGTATACCTTGCTAAAACTGACGACCAGGAGCGACTGCAACAGCGCGGACAGATGCAGTGGGTTAGTCGCATTTCTCAAGCTTTGGAAAGTGATTGGTTTTGTCTCTATGCTCAAAAGATTGCCGCTATTACTCCGACAGATCGAAACGGCAACCATTATGAAGTTCTGCTGCGGCTTTGGGATGAGCAGGGAAATTTAGTGCTGCCAATGGCGTTTATTCCAGTAGCAGAACGCTACAACTTAATGCACCTGATTGATCGCTGGGTGATTCGCACTCTGTTCAGAAATGGGCTAACGCTCGGTGGCGATGAACAAAGCATCTATGCAATTAACCTCTCTGGCTCTAGCATCAACGACGATCAATTCATTGACTTCTTGTATGAGCAGTTTACGCTACACCCCATCTCACCCCAACGCATTTGCTTTGAGATTAGCGAAACTGTGGCGATCGCCAACCTCGTAAAAGCCAAGCAGTTCATTGAGTCATTTCAAGAGATGGGTTGTCGCTTTGCGTTGGACGATTTTGGAGTGGGGATGTCATCCTTTGCTTATCTCAAGTCTCTACCTGTGGATTACCTCAAAATTGACGGCAGCTTTATTCGTAACATTGTCGACAATCCTGTGGATAATGCAATTGTAACAGCAATCACGCGCATTAGCAGTGTGATGGGTATTCAGACAATTGCTGAGTTTGTAGAGAATGAGGCGATTTTAGAGCAAATTACGGCACTAGGAATTGATTACGCACAGGGATACGGCATTGCAGTACCTTGCCCATTAGGCTAGGCAGGGGGCAGGGGGAAAGAGAGTTTTCCAATTTTCTCACAGATGTGGTGACTGTAACTAAGTAGCCGGACATGATATAAGTGCAAGATGTGATGTAGAGTCATCTGTGGTGCGATCGCTAACCTATATTGACTCACTAGCGATCGCCACTTTCTTTTCCATCACTCTGAATGTACAAATAGTTCTTATTAAGATTGCAATATTCCTCATCAATATTACAACATCCATAAGGAACATTGTAATATTTATCATTAAAATTACAATATACCTTATCAATGTTGGAATATTCCTCATCAACATTACGACATCTATAAGTAATATTGTAATATTTATCATTAAAATTACAATATAGCTTATCAATGCTGGAATATTTCTTATCAAGATTAGAATATTTCGGTATAACCTATTTTCCAGTCGGACACACTGACTGCATTTTTTGGGGAAGTTGCCGACACATCTGCTGTAATCCTTGAGGATTAATTTGCCACCAAGCAAATAATCCCAGACTTGTACCCCCCACAAGCAACGCCAACACTCCCCCCAGCATTACCAAACGTTTACCCCGCTTAGGTTTTGTAATTAAAGTTGGTGGAATTTCTGGGTTGAGAGGTGGTTCTTCTGAAAGATCCAAATCTAGCTCCAAATCTAGCAAAGTTTGCGAACTTTCTGTAAAAGAAGTTGGTTCTTCTAGTTCTTCTAATTCTTCTAGTTTTTCTTGTTCTTCTTTCTGTATTTCTGCTTCTATAATCTCTTCTGGCAACGCCGGAGTCACAGGTACTAAATATTCTGGAGAGACACGGCAATAAGTGAGAACAACCGATGTATTATCATGCCCATTTTTCTGGTTTGCCAAGTTAATCCAGTTGCGGACAGCATCTTCAACTGTCATTTCCCCTGTTAACACGGGTATTGCATAATCCTGCCAAGATTGTTCCACCCAGTTGCGATCGCTTAAACCATCAGAACACAGTAGCAAAATGCCATCTTCTTCCAGAATAAATCGCTGAACCTTAAGACGCAAAGATTCTGAATCTCTTGTCCCCAATGCTTGAGTTAAAGCACTAGCATCTGGTCTAAAAAGTGCCTTTCGATACAAGCTTTTAGCCAAGCGTACTTCTCGCGTTGCCACATCATCATCTACTGTCAGTAGCTGGCAATAATTGCGAGTAATCCAATAGGCACGGCTATCGCCAACATTAGCCAAGTAAAGCTCATGGGTATTATTTGATTGCCACCCAGTACTTGTCTGGACTCGTTGCGGAACTTGCAACGCCATAACAATAGTTGTAGCCATGCGTTCTCTGCCCTGGCGTTTTTGTTCGTTATTGCGGGCACAAATTAGATTATTTACCACCCGTAAGCTTGCTTCTAATTGTTCCTGCAATAACTCAGGTGGTAAAAGTACAGTTTGTTCTGTCACCTCAGTTAGTAAAGCGCGAATTTGCAACTTTACAGACTGTACTGCCAACTGACTCGCAACCTCACCGCCTTCGTGTCCGCCAATACCATCGCAAACAATCGACAAGCGGCGCAATAAAGCTTCATCTAAATCACTCAAACTATTGGGATAGCAAGTATCTTCATTTTGCGCCATCATTGGGCCAATATCTGTAGAACCTGCCACCTTTAAAACTAATGGCAATTCGGCAGCAGCTGCTAGTAGTAAATTATTGAGTTGAATATTAATCGCCTCTAACTCAATCTCAGTTTCACACATCTGCTGGACAATATTCTGTAACCCTTTGGCTACTGATGCCTTTGCAGAAACTACCCAAAACTGCCAACACTCTCCCAGATTTTGTAAACTCAGCTTCTCATCATCTGGTGTTTGGTAGAGTTCCAACAGTCGCACACACCAACCTTCAACTCTCAAGTTGTCTGCTACAAGTAAACTGCGGCTAAGTCCCAATTCTGCTAGAGGTGTCCAAAGTTGGAGAATTTGCCACAACCAATAAACTTGTCGTACTGCCGTGGCTTCCTGCCATGCCTCAACAATAGTTGGATAGATATTTCCTGTCTTATCTATCGGCGCATTTTCCAATAAGAGGATATCAGTTGTATCTTCCTCAAGATTACTAGCAAACCCATAAGCCTGGGGCAGATGCAACCGTTGATATAACTGTAAATAAGGAATTACTTGCGTTGGCAGTTCTTCAGGTACATCTGGCGGCAATCCCGGTTGAGTATCCAGCCAAATCTGTTGTTTAATTACTTCATACCTGTCTGCTACCTTTGTGCCTGGTGGGATTTGAGCAGACAATGAGCCAGTCGCCCACAGATAGCGGTGAACTAAAGGAGTTTGGCAACTAGCACAAACGCTATCTCCCATCGGATTAATCGGGCTATTACAGCGTGGATTTATACAAAAAATTATCAGTTGAGTAGAAATCATAAAACAGAAGTCGGAAGTCAGAATTCATTTTATACATGAACTTCGATTAACTTTAGCTGGTAATGAATTGAAGGCTAGAATAAACTAAACTTATGTACCCGAACTTGTGTACTGCTAGTTACACCTTGTTACTGAAATTAAGCAAAATTATTGGTAGAAATACCCAGTTTTGTTTTCTGTAAATAACTTACGTCTGGCTGTATCTAATCGTAGAAATGCATTTACGTCAATAATGTAGAGACTAGGATGGCGCTATGCCAAGTTTTATGTAGCAAGTTCGGTGAAAGTCGTCAATCAGGGCAATCAAGCTTTGGTGGAAAGATTGGGTAGTTATAACAAAAAACTAGAACCAGGACTAAACTTAGTCATTCCTTTCGTAGATAGAGTTGTCTACCGAGAAACTATCAAAGAAAAAGTCTTAGATATTCCTCCCCAACAGTGCATCACCCGCGATAACGTTGGCATTGAGGTAGATGCAGTGTTTTATTGGCGCATTGTAGATATGGAAAAAGCCTGGTACAAGGTAGAAAATCTCCAGTCAGCAATGGTAAACATGGTGCTGACTCAAATTCGCGCCGAAATGGGGCAACTGGAGTTGGATCAAACCTTTACTGCTCGTTCCCATATCAGTGAACTTTTATTACAGGATTTGGATGTTGCTACCGATCCTTGGGGTGTGAAAGTGACACGGGTAGAACTGCGAGATATTATTCCGTCTCAAGCAGTGCGAGAATCGATGGAATTGCAAATGTCGGCAGAACGACGCAAACGGGCAGCAATTTTAACTTCTGAAGGCGATCGCGAAGCTGCTGTCAATAGCGCCAGAGGTAAAGCTGAGGCGCAAATCTTGGATGCGGAAGCTCGTCAAAAATCGGTGATTTTGCAAGCGGAAGCTGAACAAAAGGCGATCGTTCTGAAAGCTCAAGCCGAACGTCAGCAGCAAGTTTTGAAAGCCCAGGCGATCGCAGAATCATCAGAAATTATTGCCCAAAAACTCCAGACGAATCCCAATGCCAATAAAGCAGTGGAAGTTTTGTTTGCCTTGGGTTATCTCGATATGGGCGCGACAATTGGTAAAAGCGATAGCAGCAAGGTGATTTTTATAGATCCGCGTTCCATTCCTGCTGCTTTAGAGGGCATACGTTCTGTCGTTTCAGATGGTCAGGTTAACTCTAACGAATTGTTTTCTAAACAAATCCCAGGATTAGAAAACAATCGCCCTGGTTAAAAGTGGGGACAAGGAGGACAAGTTTCTTTCTTGTCTCTTTTCAATGACTAATGATAATTAACCCGGAACAGATCATTAACGCTATTATTGCGATCGCTAATCCTTTAATTAAGGAAAAAATTCAGCGCAATGAGACTGTAATTAAATTACTTCAGCAGTTTAACCTCGATCCAGAGCATCCACCAGCAGATTTTAGTGGGGTTTATGCTTATGCACTTGTAGAGTACGGTGTTGGGAAACCCAAGCCTTTTTTAGAACTTTTTCGCCAAGAAGCAATAAAAAAGGCTTTTCGCGAAGCATTTGACCATAATAATCCCTCAATTTTGCTTTCTGAGGTTGATGCTTGGCTTGATGCATACTCATTGGGTGATGACATTAGAAGTTTGGGAATTGACATTAGACGAGAAGTTGCCGCGTTTTATATTGTGTTTGCGGAAGTTGCTAAACGTACTCGCAACCCAGCAGATACACTAATGAGTCAACAAATTGGCTCTTTGCAAAAACGCATTGCAAATCTCCAAGAATTACTTGATAGATTGCCAACTCTGGAAGGTATTCGGACAGAAATGGCGCGGTTGGCTGCACAGAATTCCCCCGCACTGCTAGAAGCCGAAACATCTACCGAAAATAAATGTCGAGCCATAGCTTTAGCTCAACAAATGCGCGGCTGGTTTGAAACCTTGGGCTACCGCTTTGAAAAGTATGAAATTTGGGGTGATTCATATTTTGAGTGGATTATCAATGTGCCAACCCGGCGTAATCGATATGACCGCATCCTAATCAGGGGAATTGAGGGGGAAGTTGGACTCAAGGATGTAGCTGTTTTGCGTTCTTCAGTGGAGCAACAGAGAACTGATGAAGGTTGGTTAGTTACAGCCAGACGGATTGCACGCGCGGCACGGAATGAGGTGGAAAAGGAAGAAAATCGCCATTTAGGTTGTTACACTTTTGACGAACTCATTGACCAAGATGCCGATTTTAGCGATTATCTCGATTGGTTAGAAGCGGAAATTATCCGGCGGCAAATAGATAAAAAATACGTTCCTTTAGCCTGCACAAAAGAGGAAATTGACCCCGATACAAAGCAGCGCATCGGCATTAGTCATTATAGCGATCGCGATGGTTGGATTGATGGTTATATTGATGTGTGGTTGGACGATCCCGCCAAAGAGCATATTTCTATACTAGGAGAATTTGGTACGGGGAAAACTTGGTTTGCTTTCCATTATGCTTGGGTGGCATTGCAACGTTACCGAGATGCCCAAAAACGCGGTGTTGAGCGTCCCCGCTTGCCTTTAGTAATTACGCTGCGGGATTTTGCGAAAGCGATAAATGTTGAGAACGTTTTAGCTGGGTTCTTTTTTACACAACATAATATCCGTTTAACTAGCGAAGTATTTGACCAGTTAAACGGCATGGGTAAATTGCTGCTAATTTTCGATGGTTTTGACGAAATGGCAGCAAAAGTTGACCGTCAGCAGATGATTAATAACTTTTGGGAACTGGCGAAAGTGGTGGTTCCTGGTGCCAAGGTTGTCTTGACTTGTCGCACCGAACATTTTCCTGAAGCTAAAGAAGGACGCGCTTTGCTCAATGCCGAGTTGCAAGCTTCTACTAAGCAACTTACAGGGGAAACACCGCAGTTTGAAGTACTAGAACTGGAGAAATTTAACGACGAGCAAATTCGACTGGTGTTGTCGCACCAAACGGAAACTGCAACGGTTGAACAAGTAATGGGAAATCCGCAGTTATTGGATTTAGCCCGTCGTCCAGTGATGACTGAGTTAATTTTGGAAGCTTTGCCAGATATTGAGGCGGGTAAACCTGTGGATATGTCGCGGGTTTACTTGTACGCCGTGCGGCGGAAAATGGAACGGGATATTAAGAGCGATCGCACGTTTACTTCTTTGGCAGAAAAGTTATACTTTTTGTGCGAACTTTCTTGGGAAATGCTGTCTACAGACCAAATGAGCCTCAATTATCGGCTTTTCCCTGACAGAATTCGGCGGTTATTTGGTTCAGTGGTGCAGGAAGAGAAGGATTTAGACCACTGGCATTACGACATGATGGGGCAAACAATGCTCATCCGCAATGCTGATGGTGATTATACTCCAGCGCATCGCTCACTGTTAGAGTTTTTTGTAGCGTATAAGTTTGCAGCAGAGTTGGGAGCGTTGGCGAGTGATTTTACGGATTTAGCACGGGTGCGGTTCCAGATAAATCATGATGTTGCGCCTGTTGATTATATAGCGGTTCCTGATTGAGTGCAATACAGTATGGGATAATGGAGTATATTA
>NZ_CAXTTT010000160.1:0-14010 GCF_964247315.1 uncultured Nostoc sp. | reverse complement strand
TATGTGTACACAGTAGCCCAAGGCATCGGGGAGGGGTTGGGAGTGGGGAGGAACTTTTGCAAGAGGTATACTGATACAGCAGTTTTGTTTTACATAAAGTACAAAGTTACGGGTTTTGAGGCAGGAGGCAGGAGGCAAAAGGTAGAAGCCCTTTATATCTGATGTTGAGTCTTGCATTTTGTACCTCACTTACTTGCAAACTGCTGTAACTGTTAAAAGCCGCTTTTAGGAGTCTCTGTGGTTGCAGGTTGATTAGTATCAGAAACTTTCTGTTGGGTATTTTTCTGATTACCTTGATTTTCTAGCTTAGTTAGTGCCTGTTTTGCTAGATTTTCGGCTGCTTGTTTAAATAATGGTTCTATTCTATTTCGCCAATATTGAGTATTAGGCAACTTTTCTGGATGGTTTCTATAATCTAAAACTTTATCCCATTTCCCATCATCTATTGCTTTGTTGATCTCATTAGATAACGCCTCCGCCTTAGCCCAATCTTCCTGCCACTGGGCAATCATTTTGCCTGTTTCTTGGATACCAGAAGCAGCATTTGCCGGAACCGATCTTAAAAGTGCGATCGCTCCAATTATATCCCCGGAATCATACTTCTTTTTTGCTTGTTCGATAATATTGGCACTGTTATCATTAGACTGCGATCGTTCTGATTTTTCAGCATCGTCAGTTGACCCCTTCGGCTTTTCTGATAATGGACTTACTATATCCTTAGATTTTGGTTTTGGCTTAGGAATTGTTCGAGTTGCAATCAAGCTACTATCATCTACAATCCTAGTTGCAATGCCCTTTTCACGTAGGCAAGAACCCCATTGATCTTTATTGGCTATGACATCTGGGTGTGCCCAAGCCAAACCACCAGATTTAAGTTTAACTTCTATCCAACCTCGTTTTGTGCGCTTGCCAGTCACCTCAAAATTGGTGTTATCAGCCACAGTTTGCAAAACATTATCAGAATTTATCGAACTGGGTTCAGAACGGATATTAGAATTTCCGACGACAACAGCCGAGCATTTGTTTGCTAAGGCAGTATCCTTACCTGTAAGATTTAAAGCTAAATTTTTCACATTTGGATATACATTTGCTACCAAGGCAGCTGCACCACCCGCCAGTAATATGCCAATTAATATCGGCCAAGGGTCGGATTTACTAGAGTCTTTACGCGCAGGTTTGACAGGATTGGCTGGTGCAACTGCAACAGTTTGCAGCCGAGATACTTGAGGCTGAGATTTGGCTGCTTGATAACTAGAATTTTTGGTGGCTTCTTGAGGTATGGAAAGTGCAGGTACTGGATTAATCGCGTCTTTACACGCTTGCAGTGCTTCTGTAGCATTTTGGTAGCGGTCTTTGAAGTGATAACGCACCATCTTGGACAATACTGCCGCCAGTCGATGGTTCACGGTTACTGAATGCCGCCAGATAACTTCCCCCGTTTCGGGGTCTTCTTGCAATTCTGTTGGCTGTAATCCTGTTAATGCTTGAATGGCGATGATGCCAAGGGAATAGATGTCACTGTTGGGACGAGGTTTACCTTGCCCTTGTTCTGTGGGCATATAGCCAGGAGTACCGATAACCACTGTCGCAGAGGGTTGTCCGCCCACTGTTACCAGTTGTGTACGCAATTGCTTCACTGCTCCAAAATCAACTAAAACTAACTTATTATCTGAGGCGCGACGGATGATATTATCCGGTTTGATATCGCGGTGAATCACGCCTTGGCGATGGACAAATTCCAGAATCTCCAGAACTTCCTGCAACAGTTGAACTACTTGGCTTTCACTCCAGCGCTTACCAGGTATAAGTTCCTCAGCTAGGGTATGTCCTTCAATATATTCTTGTACTAGATAAAATTCTTGGTTTTCGTCAAAGTATGCCAGCAGCCTGGGTATCTGGTCATGGTTGCCTAGTTTTTCTAAGGTTTCGGCTTCACTGCTGAACAGGCGTTTAGCAGTATCAAAAACTCTGGGGTCAGTTCCGGGTTTGAGGTGCTTGACAACGCAGATGGGATTGCCGGGTCGCCTAGTATCTTGGGCAATGTAGGTTTGACCAAATCCTCCCATCGCGAGGACTCGAATTACTTGGTAACGATGGTCTAGTAGCTTGCCGATCATATTCCCTCCCCAGAGTTATTACCTAATTTTCCAGCTGGTAATAAATATCTCCAAATTTTCTTCAATGAAATCCGCTATCTTGAGAAAAGATTTAGATTAAAAACGCAGCTTTTTAATAAACGCAGACTGTTTATTTTTCTTTTAGTGCCCCTGTTTATTACCAATGCCACCTAAAATAACAAATCCAGTTGCATGGCAGCAGGCTGAAATCCTCATGCAACCTGCTTTCATTCGCGTTATCGACAATATCCGCAAGCAGCTTGATGAATCTTCCTGGACGGGAACTTACCATGATGTCCTGATTTGGCCGCCTAGCACCACTGATGAACTCAAAGCATTGGTGACTGAGCTATTGCAAGCAATGGAAACTGCAACACCCCAAGAAGCAGATGAAATCAGAGGAACTCTGGCTCGTCTGCCGATGCCCCATCCAGGATATCATCTACGTTTGCAGCGTCAACAGCAAGAAGCGAGTATCGATTTGTGGGAACTGTGTTATGAAGTGTGTTTTATTGAATACAGCCCAGAGAAGGAAGCTGCTGATATTGATACTAGTTTAATCGATGAATTCGGTGAAGTGGATTGGCTGCGTTTGGATGCTAAGTCAAAGGAGTTAGTTGAACAGGCGTTTGCTAAATTGCCAGAGAGTTGAAGCCCTGAAAATAGAATACACGAACTAAGCCCACTTGCGTGGGCTTATCAGGTAAGGCGATCGCTTTTTCCTCGAGCAGCAAAATCTTCACTCATGCGGCTGTAGTCTATTGAGTTGGTAGCTTCTGACTGTGTTTTCAACTTGGCGAGAAATTCTTCCATCCCTGGTATTTCTAATTGATGGAATCCGATTTGATTATCTGGACTCTTAGCCGAAATATCTCTAATAGCTTGTAGAGTCATCTTGGTTGTTTCTGAGACAGTTTTCTTTTGGATAAGAAATTGCTCCATTCCTGGTATTTCTAATTGAACAAATTTAGAATCATTTTCCATTGGTTCACTCAAACGCTCCTGTGTATATCATGCTCATTACGCAGATACGCAAAGCAATGGACACCCGTAAAGCAAATGTAAATACGCGCAATACGCAAAGTACGCAGATTAGGGGAAATGCGGTATTCTGAAAAGTATGAATAGTCGGCAGTTTAATGAAGCTTTGGAAAAGCTAAGGAAAGCACCTCGCAAGGTAGAGGTGTTGAAGTTGTTGCTGGCTGGATACACTAATGATGAGATTGCTCAGTCTAGGGGACGTGCGGAAGGAACTGTACGCAAGCAAATCTCAAATGTATATAAAGATTTTGGTATTAAAAGCGAATTTCCAGGCGATCGCCCTTTAAGAGACAAGTTAAAGGATCTATTTCTCAAGTACAAACCTGAGTGGGTAAGTAATTACTCTCCTGCTATTACCAATGAAGCTAGCAACCAATTGGAAAAGATAAACTATGACGGTGTGACTTCTTTAGTTTTGTCAGGTGACGAAATTTTTGAAGAACCTGGGGAGGAATTGATGTTTTTGGCTATCAATATACTTGAGGCGCTCGGTTTTGAGCAAAAGTTTAAGATGAGCAAGGCATTGCAATATGTAGGCTATCGACTAAAAAAGCTGGAAAAAGGAAGTAATTCTTATCAACTTATTTTATTAAAACAGAAAGAGCGTTTATCTATTTCTATGCCCTTAGATATTTTAGAACCACATTTACTCAACCTGAAGTATTGGGAATACAGTGATGCTGTAGAAGAGATATGCCTTTGTACAAAGGGAAGGTTTTGGGTATTACCTAATAAAAAAGATATTTTTTTAGAATCACTCCATCTTAATTATTGGCACATCTTGCAAGTTGAAGGTCAAACAGTGGGTGATAGATATATTGCTGGCTCTAGCATGACCTTAGAGGAATTTAACCCGGAAACTTTGAGTGATGGTAGCACTTACTTAGTAGTCAATTATGACGAGCGTTTTAATGATAAGTGGAATATGTGGAAGGTATCCATTAATTTAAAGGAAGTCCTGCAAGACTTTCTTAGTTATTTTGGAAAAATTTTAATGGATAAGCATTAATATATTGAACGTATTTTAAATACAACATATTAGGTGAAGACGCATTATTTCTGCCCATCCAGCTACTTGCACTGAAAAAAAGCTATATGAACAAGCCTGAAGAAGAACTAGAACTACACCTAAGACCCCGTGCGAAAGAAACAGTATCAATAAAGATACCAACAGATACATTGCGATCGCTCGAAAAAGTAGCAGCCAGTCAAGATATGTCACTTGAAGCCTTGCTAAAGTTATATATTGGGCAGAGTTTGCGGCAAGATTTAGCCAAGTTATCATCTGAGTAGGTACTGGAATAAACCGCTGAAGTTTTAGCAAGACACATTGAATCGAAAGAGGAAATTTTAACCATCATTCAAGAAATTCAAGCGGAAGCAACTCTTTAGTTCACAGCCAGCAAAAATTAACAGATAAGTTGAAGAACAAAAAATGTCTAATAAAACAAACTACACCGAAGCTTGCAATAATTTTGAAAAAATTTACGAAGAGGCAATTAGCACTCGTGAACCTGTAGTTGTTAATCGTGAAGGTGCAGAAAGCGTATCTGTCATACCTACTGTGGAACTTAACAGCATCATAGAGACAGCATATTTGTTCCAATCACCTGAGAATGCAGTACGTCTTTTAGATGCTTTACAACGTGTTAAAGCTAAGACTAATATGCCCCAAACTATAGACGAGTTGCGTAAGGAGTTCTCGCTCTACGAAGAAGAGTAAATAAATTCAATGTCGGATAACTTACAACCAGATGCACTTCCCCAATCTGAAGTTTCTCAAGAAGATAATTTAGAACGTAACCTCGTTTTTGACCGGAGATTTCTGGAAGACCTTACCTACTGGGTAGAGACAAATAGAAAAACTGCACTCCGCGTCTTATCTTTAGTTGAAGAGATTAGGCGGAATCCCTTTGAAGGTACAGGCAATCCTGAAAGATTGAGATACTATGATGCAAATGTATGGTCGCGCCGAATCACTCAAACTGACCGGATTGTTTACGTAGTAAGTGATAACCGAATCGAGTTTATTCAGGCACGATACCATTATAACGATCGCTAATTTCATGATTAAATAATGTAATTTTGAAAAAGAGCGATCGCCATGAATCGCCGTTATCACTCTCATAACGACAGAACTTAATGTCGTAACGACAGGTTTAATGTTCTTAACAAAATAATGATTTTACTAACGACAGCTTTAACGTTCTTCACAAAATCACGATTTTCATCAACAAAATAATGATTTTGCTAACCACAGCTTTAATTTTCTTCACAAAATCGCGATTTTCATCAACAAAAGAATGATTTTGCTAACCACAGCTTTAATTTTCTTCACAAAATCGCGCTGTTGATAAGATTTTGATTAAACGTTAGAAGAAAACCGGAGGTAGATTGAAGCCGCAAACGCTTATTTGCTAAGATTTCCAGTGCGACAACATTCAAACAGGGCAACTTCTGATCGCTATGCCAACATCTACACTTGACGATAAAGACGCAGCTGCTATCCAAGCTGCCAGAGTTGGGGTTGCAATCTGCGATCGCACCGCCTGGGGACGGATCAAAGTAGCTGGCGACGATCGCCTCAACTTCTTACACAACCAAAGTACTAACAATTTCCAAATACTCAAGCCAGGACAAGGTTGTGATACGGTTTTTGTTACTTCCACAGCCAGAACAATTGATTTAGTAACCGCCTACGTTAGAGAAGATGCGGTAATCTTGCTGGTTTCACCCAACCGTCGCCAGTTTTTGATGGAATGGCTGGATAAATATATTTTCTATGCAGATAAGGTGGAATTATCTGATATTACCCAATACACCAACACCTTCAGCCTGATTGGCCCAGGAAGCGACGCTGTTTTAGAAAAGTTGGGTATTGGCGAACTGATCGGCCAACCTTATGGTAGTCACCAAGTATACACGATCGCTCCGGCTGAGGGCGTGCGGATTGCTGTAGGTAGCGGGTTAGCTGCGCCCGGATACACCTTCACTTTCCCCTATACTGATAAAGAAACAGTGTGGAACAAATTGTTAGAAGCTGGGGCAGTAGAGATGAGCGATCGCGCTTGGGATGCTTTGCGAATCTTACAAGGCCGCCCTGCGCCAGATGCGGAACTCACAGATGATTACAATCCTCTGGAAGTTGGCTTGTGGCAAACAATTTCTTTTACTAAAGGTTGCTATATTGGGCAAGAAACTATTGCTCGATTAAATACATATAAAGGTGTAAAACAACACCTGCTTGGAGTTCGCCTCAGTGCCCCTGTGGAAGTTGGAAGTGCGATCGCAGTTGGAGATGAAAAGGTCGGCAAACTTACTAGTTACACCCAAACAGCTGATGGTTACTTTGGACTAGGTTACATTCGCACCAAAGCTGGTGGCGTAGGTTTAAAAGTCCAAGTAGGAGAAACTGAGGGTGAAATAGTAGAAATCCCGTTTGTTTCTCACGAGTACCCGTAATTCAAATTAAAATATCTTTCTCTTTATCCCTAGCACCGTAACAAAATTCATCTACCCAAGAAGCTAAACTACGGGCATTTGTAGTTGGTAAATTTACTTTGCTCTTAACTTCTTGTGGTTGAATATTCGGTTGTTTGTCGTTGCTTTTAACCTTAGTAGTAATTGCTAGCGATGCTCTTGAAGGGAGCTGCCCAACGGGCGATGTCTGACGACAAGCTGCAAAGCAGTTACGCACTGGTTTGCCATTACTGTCAATCTCAGTAGTAATTGCCAGGAATGCGCCTACAGGGATTCGGTTAGATGGCGGGTTGCTTTTAACCTCAGTAGCTAACACCGCAGATGGCATAGTTTTGGCTTTGGTGTTAACCTCAGCAGTCATTGTCAGCGAGTTTCCTGAAGGGAGGCGTTCAAGGGGCGATTCTAGTGGTTGATATTCGCTTACAAAACCAGAGGCTGGCGTTTTGGCTGGAGTATCTGGAGCAATTTTAGTAGCAAATGTAACTACCAACTCAGGTTTGCTTGTACGAACTACCTCAGTAGTAGCTGTAAATGATGGCACAAGTTTCTCGGCGCGTGGCAAGTGGGAGTCTGGAGTTTTAGCAAGAGAATTAGGCACAATCTCGGTAGCAGTTACAACTGATGACAGATGTTTATCCTCAGAAGACTTCTCATCTGGCGACTCGTTTTCAACTTGAGAGGTAGCTATAAAATGGTCTGATTTTATTAAACGTAACTCTTGATCGGGATTGAAGTTAAGACCTAAAGCAGCGACTATTTTATCTGGATCGTTATTCAGCTGCACCATAAAAGAAAGTATTTCATCAAACTGGGGTTCCAAAACAGACAGTGTTGCCAAAATAAAACCGGACAAAGGACGGCGCAAACCATCGTAAGTGGCCCAAATTCGCATTTTGACCAGCCAGGAAATATTTTGCTTGTAGTAAATAAGCCACTTTTGTTTTAAGGATTGACGCAGCTGCTGGATATTCATTGGGTAGATGCCTCACTTCAGTCAAAAATATTGCAGACCCCAATCTTGTTAATTAGCTTTCTTTCTGGGGATGAAACCGATAATAGAGCATCTGTTCGACTCTTTGACCACCTAGCAAATGATTTTCTATCAGTAGAGATACTTCATCAGGTTGAACGCCGCTATACCAGACCATATCGGGTAATATCAGCACCATCGGCCCATTGCCACATTGTCCTAAACAGCTGCTAGCCGTTACAGTTACACCAGGGATTGGCAAAGCTGTAAAAGCGGCTAAAACCTTGGCTGCACCTTGTTTTTTGCAAGTACGATTTTGACAAACCCGCACACATTTAGGAGAATCTCGATTTATTATCGGGAAGTCTGATGGTTGAGTTAGGTTGTTCATTTGTCCTTTGTCCTTTGTCCTTTGTCCTTTGTCCTTTGTCATTAGTCATTTGTCCTTTGTCAAAAGTCGGAAGCTAATGACCAATACAACTTTTGGAGAGGCTGCGCCAACGACTATGCTCAGTACAAGTGACTAATGACCAATAACTAATGACCAATGACTAATCTATTAAAAGTCCTTTTGAGGCTAGCCATTCCGGGTTAAATATCCGCGACTGATACCGGGAACCACTATCACACAAGATGGTGACAATGGTATGTCCCGGCCCCAACTGCCTCGCTAAGGCAACAGCTGCCCCAACATTAATACCCGTTGAGCCGCCCATTAACAATCCATCTTTTTTCAGCAGTTGGTAAACTACTCGCAAAGCTTCTTTATCATCGATTTGGATGGCATCATCAGCAGGTGCGCCTTCCATATTGGCTGTGACACGACCATTACCAATGCCTTCAGTGATGGAATTTCCTTCTATCTTGATTTCGCCAGTTTTGACATAGCTATAAAGTCCACTACCTAGCGGATCGGCTACAACACATTTAATTGCTGGATTTTGTTCTTTTAAGTACAATGCTACACCAGCATAAGTACCACCAGTACCAGTTGCAGTTGTCCATGCATCTATTTTACCATCTGTCTGCGTCCAAATTTCCGGCCCTGTGGTTTCGTAGTGGGCGAGGCGGTTGGCTAAATTATCAAACTGATTTGCCCAAATGGCATTTTCCAACTCAGCAGCGACTCTACCAGATAGCTTGACGTAGTTGTTCGGGTCTTTGTAGGGTACGGCGGGGACGGGACGAACTTCTGCTCCTAGTGCTGTCAGTGCGTCTATCTTTTCTTGTGATTGGGTATCGGGAATAATAATTAGGCATTTGTAGCCTTTAGCGTTGCAAATATGTGCTAGTCCAATGCCAGTATTACCAGCGGATCCTTCTACAACCGTGCCACCAGGTTTGAGTAGACCTTTCTTTTCTGCATCTTCGATAATGTAAAGTGCGGCGCGGTCTTTGACAGAACCTCCAGGATTGAGAAATTCTGCTTTCGCAAGGATTTCACACCCTGTTTCTTCGCTAAAACTGTTTAAGCGAATTAAAGGGGTATTGCCAACAGCGCCAACGAAGCCATTCTTTATATCCATTTTGACTGTACTTGTGTGAGTCTCTATAAAAATTTTGGCTGATAGCTGTAGCATGATTTACAACTGATTTGCCTCAAATTCTATGATACTTACATTGAAGGGCTTGCCGTTGGTGTACTTCCTATCTCACTTTTAACTGCCCACTTATTCACTTTCCGTAGTAAACTCTGGCATTACTGTATCCGAGCTTTCGTATATACCTGTTCCATTCCTCAGCTTGGAATCGATTGGGGAAGGGCCCTACTGCTACGTGTGGCCCCCGTGGTTGCGTCCTTTCGAGGACTCCGCCAGATCGTTCTAAATCTTGCGTAAATTGGCCTAGATTCTGCCTAATTTGTGCTGCGATCGCAGGTAACTGTTCAGAAGTGGTGGGAATGGCGACATAATATCTAAAGACTCGCCTATTAGCATTTATATTATTGCGATCGTCTATATAGTTATAGTTGCCATTACCTGCATTTATTTCTTGTCCGTTACCAAAGCTAATAATTCGGGCGTTATATATGCCTCGTGATTGTAGCTCATTTACCCGTTGTTGGGCGTTGGCTACTCTGTTAAAAACTCCTGATTGAATTACATTCCGGCCTTGGAACTGGCGAATGTAAGCACTGGGTTCAATCTGACGTATTGCTTGTAGTGTCTGGTAATCACTACCATCAACATAAACTAAATAGCGCTCAAAGTTCTGGTTATATTGACTAAACTGTGCGGGTTGAGAGGGCTGAAAATTTTGCTCAAATTGATTGTTCTGTAATGGTTGGGAGGGCTGAAAGTTTACTTCCGGCTGATTGTTCTGTACTGGTTGGGAAGGCTGAAAGTTCACTTCCGGTTGATTGAAGTCCTGTAGTTGAATCGGTTGTAACTGCGGTGATGGCTGTTGACCAAAAGGAATTGGCGGTGGCGGTAAAATCTCACCAGTTTCTTGAGCCAGTAGCACGTTGCTGTTGGAAATTTGTGCTTGTGCTGGGGTAGAGTCGGGAATCAGTACTAAGCATCCTCCTACTAACAAAAAGAGAAGTTTGATAGTGGGCTTCCAACCCTGAGAACTTCGACGCAGCATCTGAAATGGGATAAATTGACTTGATATTACTCTCGACATAATAGTTAGAAAGTAGTCACAGTATTTTTAAGTAATTTCATATCAGAAACTTATTGTTCACCGTTGTAGTAACTATATAGCGTTAACGTAAAGTTACCTCATCTGCGTGGCAAAAAATACATCTGTAATTAATCTTAGATGAAAGCTGTTTACGGACGCGCTTGCTGCTGTTATGGATGGAAGAAACAAGTCATAATCCTCTTCCCTTCTGCCTTCCTCCTGCCTTCTGCCTTTAAAACTGAAGCGCTTTAGTAGCAAGGCTTTGAAGAGTGTGTGCTACAATTGGACAACCACGCAGCTATCGTGTCGTGCTTTGTATGAAAAAAGTCGTCGTTGGTCTTTCTGGTGGCGTTGACAGTTCCACCGCCGCAGCTATCCTGCACCATCAGGGCTATGAAGTGATTGGTTTGACTCTTTGGCTAATGAAAGGCAAAGGTCAATGTTGCTCTGAAGGTATGATCGACGCGGCTGATATCTGTGAACAATTGGGCGTTCCCCATCAGATTGTCGATATTCGGGATGTCTTTCAGACGCATATTGTCGATTACCTGGTGACTGGTTACAGTGCTGGAATCACACCTTTGCCTTGCTCCCAGTGCAATAAAACGGTGAAGTTTGGGCCAATGGTGCAGTATGCTCGTGAAGAATTGGGATGCGATCGCATTGCCACTGGTCATTATGCCCGAATTAGCTATGACGAAGCAACTGGACGTTACCAGTTATTAAGGGCTGTTGATCGCAACAAAGACCAGTCATACTTTCTCTATGATTTGTCTCAATATTTACTTGCAGCAACGATATTTCCTCTAGGCGAACTAGAAAAAACTGACACGCGCCGGATTGCGACTGAATACGGACTGAAAACTGCTGATAAGCCAGAAAGTCAAGACTTATGCTTAGTGGAAAGTAACGGTTCCATGCGGGCATTTTTGGATAAATATTTAGCTCCCAAAACAGGCGATATTGTCGATGTTACAGGCAAAGTTTTGGGACAGCATGATGGTGTCCATCACTACACAATTGGCCAGCGCAAAGGCTTGGGGATTGCTGCTGCCGAACCGTTGTATGTGATTGAATTAGATGCGGAAAATAATAAAGTAGTAGTAGGCGATCGCACAAAAGTAACTCAACCAGAATGCACTGTAAATCGGGTAAATTGGGTTTCCATTGCCGAACCATCTACCCCAATTCATGCCGACGTGCAAATTCGCTATCGTTCAACGGCTACACCCGTGACGGTGATTCCGTTGGAAAACTCTCGTGTGCGTTTGGTGTTTGATGAACCCCAAATCAGCATCACCCCTGGACAAGCGGCGGTGTGGTACGACGGCGAGAAAGTGTTAGGTGGCGGAATAATTGAACAGTTTAGTTAAAAATAACTTTTACCCTGTTTTGGCATAAAGCAAAACCACCCTTCCTTACTTGTAAGGAGGGGTATTTTTATTATTAAATTGGATATATGCCGGAAGAACCTATCTCTGACCAGTTTTTGATACAGTTATTAGAAAGCTATACCTCAGCAGAGGTGACAGAGATTCAAAAGTACATAAGTGAGTGGGATGCTGCCACCTATACGAGTGTTGCCCAGAGTATCTTAGACCATGCTAATGAAAAGGAATTGACCCATTAAAGTATCTACGCAAGGCTCATAACTTTAATAAAAAAGGAGCGATTAGAGTTCCGAAAACTGGATATCGTGGAGATAGTTCAGCTGTATATCGTAAAAGCAATGAATATCTGATTGTCAGATCCGATAAATATGGTACTGAAAAGATAGTTACTTATGGAGTCAATGATGACTAAAGCAATTTTAAATCAGCAAGAATTAATTAAGAGAAACATTATTCAATTATTAGCACAGTTGACTAATACTTATCAAAATACACGCGGTGAACGAAAAGAAATTTCTATTCATTTTCCACCAGAAGAGGAAGATTTTTCACTTTTAGAAGAACTTGAACTTTTAACAGTAAATATTAGAGGTTATGCAAGTCAAATTCAATCCACAGGTCAAATTGTCAATCAAGCCCAGGCAATTGACCAATTACAAGCTATGCGAGTTTTAAATGTACCTCAGATTGCGAATTTTTATTTTGGCAGTAATGGCAATTATGAACAGATAAATAGTTATATTAGAACGTTAGATTATTTGCGGTTACTACTGTTGGAATATTTGCAGCTTCAAAAACCATAGTACTGAAATAGCGATCGCTTTTTATCTTTAACCAAGGTTCAGTCAATCAATCAGATAAACAACTGTTAATTTCATTAATTATCTCAATAATTTTATCTTCATTATTTTGATAACCTTGCTCTTTAGCTACTGCTAATGCTTGCTGATAATATTTCAGGGCTTTGGAATGTTGTTTGATCTCAATAAATAGTTCGCCTATATGTTCAATATTTTGAAGTTCAGTCATCCGATTGCCTAATCGTTTACAAATAATTAAAGATTGCTGATAGCATTTTATAGCTTTTTCATACTCTTTCAGATGTCTATACATCAACCCTAAAATACTAAGAGTATTACTCTCACTCAGACTATCTCCAATTTCTTTACTAATTGCTAGAGCTTCTTGAAGATAATTTTGTGCTTTTGAGTAATTTCCTAAATCGCAATAGACATCACCTATGAGATAAAGAGTCTCTGCCTGGCCTGGACGAGCCTTAATTTCTCGTCGAAGTGCTAATGCCAGCTCGTAATAGCTTAATGCTTTTTCAAAGTCTTTTAAACTAGCGTTAAGCAACCCAAGATTACTCAAAACAGTAGCCTCTGTGTCGCGATCGCCCATCTTACTTGCTATTACTAATGCTTCTTGATAGCATTCTAAAGCTGTTGTATAATTTCTATAGCGAAAGTATATATGACCTATATTATTTAGGGTTGTACTTTGACCACCAAAATCACCAATCTGCCGATGTAGACTTAAAGCTTCTTCATAGTATTGAAATGCTTTTGGAAATTCTTCTAGAAAACTATAAACTGCTCCAATGTTATTTAAAGTAGTACCTTCGTCTTGCTGCGCTCCTATTTCTCGACGAATTGATAAAGCTTGGTGATAATATTTTAATGCCTCTTGATACTGTCCTGTCTGATCATAAATACCTCCAAAATTATTGAGGGCTGTAGCTTCGTTAGCGCGATCATCTAATTGTTTGAAAATTTTAAAAGCTTTTTTATAGTGTTCTAGCGCTTTTGTATATTGTCCCATCTGGCGATAAACACATCCTATATTATTCAGGGAATAAGCTTGACCTGATAAATGATTATTTTCTATCTGAATATTAAGACTTTGATGATGTAGCTCTAATGCTTCTGGATATTGGCTTAATTCATTGTAAATTTGTCCTATATTGTTAAGAATAGATGTTTCACCATTTCGATGATTTTGACTCCTGTAAATTTTTAGTGCCTCTTGATATTTCTCTAAGGCTTTTTGAGGCTGTCCAAGCCTTTCATAAATTAAGCCAGTATGACTGAGAGTAGCAGCTTCATTAGATAGATGGCCTACTTCTCTACTAATTATTAAGGAGTGATTATAGTGCTGTAGTGCTTCTGAATATTGTCCTAATAATGAATACACTGCCCCAATACCACAAAGTGTTTTTCCTTCCATTTTGCGATCCATGACCTCAAGATGAAGAGAAAGCGCTTTTTGATAGTTCTCTAAAGCATTTGAATATTGTCCAATACTACGATAAGCACCCCCAATATTACTAAGACAGGACTTACGCAACTGGCACAGGCGATCGCGAAAATATAGTACATTTGTATGA
>NZ_CAXTTT010000159.1:0-14181 GCF_964247315.1 uncultured Nostoc sp. | reverse complement strand
CTCCTGCCTCCTGCCCCCTCCCCCCTGCCTACCTCTTCAACCTCGACCTTTGGCGAATAGGCTTAAACTTTCTGTGCCGATATCTTTGAAGATATCCATGTAACAGCTGTCTAAGTGCCAGATATGGTTTATGGTGGTCAACGAGAGTATTTGGGAACAGGTTGGGCTTATCCACTGCATTTAAGTGTGCAAGGTGGGATACAACTTAGCCGTGAAGATCAAAAAGTTAAAGAATCTATTTGGATTATCCTTCGCACTGGAGTAGGTGAGCGGGTTTATCGACCAACATTTGGATCTCGCTTGTCAGAACTGGCGTTTGCAACCTTGAATAGCGAAACCTTGCTGCAAATTCGTCTTTATGTTTTGGAAGCGTTAGAAGTTTGGGAACCACGGATTATTGTTGATGAAATTCTCACCGATCCCGACCCTGTGCGTGGCAGAGTGGATATCATCATCAATTATCGACTCAAAGACAGTCCCGATATTTATAGCTTTGTTTATCCTTATTATTTGGTTTCAGCTGGGGAGGAATCGTGAACTTTGACTTTCTACCAAAATTACCTTCTTCCAACTTAGACGATCGCGCCTTTGATGACTTGGTAGACGAATGTATAATGCGTATTCCCCGCTACTGTCCAGAATGGACAGACCACAACCTTAGTGATCCAGGAATTACGCTAATTGAGTTATTTGCTTGGTTAACTGACCAGATGTTGCTCAGATTTAACCAAGTACCTCGAAAAAATTATGTAGCTTTCCTAGAATTACTGGGTATTCGTCTCCAGCCTCCCGCCCCAGCCCGCACGGAATTAACTTTTTATTTAAGCGCTGCACTACCTGAGACTTACATTATTCCGGCAGGATTAGAAGCTTCAACTATCCAAACTGAAACCACAGAAGCTATTACCTTTAGTACAGATTTTCCTCTAATTATCGGCAACCCGCGCATACAACACTTCTTAACTGCCCAAACCACCGAAGACATTCCCCAATCTTTGCGAGAAAGAGTCACAAGTACATGGACTCTTGAATCTAACGGTTTCTGGACAGGCAATGAACAATCGATATTTGAAGAGGAACCTCAGCCTGGTAACTGCTTTTATTTAGCGATCGCTTCTGATGATCCTTTAAATGGTAATGTTCTAGATATTACTTTCCAAGGAGCCGCAGCCACGCCTGCTGGTATTAACCCCAATCAACCGCCTCGGAAGTGGGAAGCCTGGGATGGAGAACATTGGCAACCAGTTTTATTCCAAGAGTCAGATGATGAAACTCGCGGCTTCAGTTTTTACGAACTCGCTGAACAGGGTGGTAATCCGTCTGAAGGGGCAGATGTGCGTCTGCATTTACCGCCAAATTGGCCTGTGACCAACTTTACCTCTTACCGGGGTCGTTGGCTACGTTGTAGCTTTATTACTACAGAAGCCAATCAATCTGGTTACAATCGTCCACCACGAATAACTGGTTTAGCAGTGCGGTCAATTGGCGGTACAGTTAGGGCTAGTCACAGTACCTTTATTGAAGATGAGCGCTTAGGAATTAGTGATGGTACACCCGGTCAGACTTTTGAATTACAAAGCGCACCAATTTTAGAACGCCGAGAAAATGAGTATATTCTAGTTACTCCTGCTGGTGGATTGCCTCAGAAGTGGACTGAAGTGAGAGATTTTGCTGATTCTGGCCCGCATAACTTTCATTACACCATTGATTCGCTGACTGGTACAATCCAATTTGGGCCGCTGATTCGAGAACCTAGCCAACTTAAACAGCATACCCAGATGCGAACGCGAATCCAGCAACCATCACTAGATGACACATCTTTACAATTTAGTACCCTGGAAAACAACCAGTCGGAACACCAGTACGGGGCGATTCCTCCCCGTGGTTCAGAGATTAGGATGGTTGCTTATCGTACAGGCGGTGGTAGAGAAGGCAATGTTCAAACTGGGGCAATCCAGTTTTTGAAGTCTGCATATCCTTATGTTGCTAGTGTAGTCAATCGTGTACCAGCAATCAATGGTGCGGATGCCGAATCGCTGGAACAGGCTGTGATGAAGGCTCCCCGCATCCTTCGCACCCGCGATCGCGCCGTCACTGCTGAAGATTTTGAAGTTTTAGCTCAACAAGCAGGGAATGGTGCGATCGCTCGTGTTCGCTGTTTGCCAGCGAATTCTCAAAGACAAGCTGGTATAGTTAGTTTACTGGTAGTTCCTTATGCCAATACAGATGCGATCGCCCAAGGTAATGGCATGACACCAGAAGATTTTGCCCTCAGTAATGCACTCCAAGAGCAAATTTTAAGTTACTTAGATGAAAGACGGTTATTAGGGGTACAAATAGAATTAGAAGAACCAAATTACGTAGGTGTTTCTGTACAGACAGAAATTGCTTTAGAGCCAGCATACAACAACCCTTTTGCCAGCGAGGAAGTTCGCCGGAATTTAAGGCGATCGCTGTATAAATATTTAAATCCATTAACTGGAGGAATCGACGGCAAAGGTTGGCCCTTTGGGCGACCCGTTTATACATCAGATATTGTGGCATTGCTGCAACAAACCCCAGGCGTGCGTCATTTAGGCCCCGTCTTGCTGTTTCCCATCCGCAAGCAAGGAGAAAATTGGCGACGACAACCATCGCCAGAACAATTGATCGATCCAGGATCGGAAGGTTTGATATGTTCCTGGGCTGATACAAATCTGCGTTCAAATCATGACATCCAGATAATTCGTAATTCGTAATTCGTAATTCGTAATTTGTTATTTGTCATTGGTCATTTGTCATTGGTCAGTAGTTATTCTTCCCCCAATCCCTAATCCTATGGTTCAAAGTCGCTCTAGTCCAGCTGTAAGCATTCAATTAACGCCAATGCAAATTCCCGAAGCTTTACCTGTGGCAGGTTTAGCGTTTGCAAATGCAGAAAACATGGATGTAGCTGGACGTAGTTTGCTCTTGCATCCTGGACATCCCAGCGAGATGATTGTGCAAGTGCAAAACTTAGAACAGCGTCCTTTGCAGGTAAGTTTAAGCGTTGAAGGAAACTTTCCAACTGAATGGTGTCAGATTGGCACAGAAGGCAGTGAAATACCTCCTCGTGGACAAATGGATGCTGTCCTCTACTTCTCAATTCCCGACACATTTTTTGAAGACCAAGAAGCGATTTCTCCTGAAAAAAAAGACAAACTAACTCTCAATTTTCGCAGCTTAGTTACCCTACATATAGACCCAGGCACGGACAACGAACAAATTGAGAGAAGCGAGTATTTCGATTTATATATCCGTCCCTACACTGCCTACATGGAATTCTTGCCAATTTTGTATCGGGAAGTGGATTTTATTGGTCGCTTCATGAAGATATTTGAGCAAGCTTTTCAACCAATAGTTGATAGTTACAATGTCATGTGGGCAAACCTCGATCCTTTGACAGCACCGCAAGCATTACTACCCTTTATGGCTCATTGGGTTGCTTGGCAAGTAGATTCTGTTTGGGATCTCCAGCAACAACGGCGTTTAATTCGCCGAGCTGTAGAACTTTATCGCTGGCGAGGAACTCGTAAAGGATTGCGTCTCTACTTGCACCTTTATACTGGTTTACCGTTAGACGAAGATTTACCTAATGAAGCTGATAAACACATTAGTATTACAGAACCTTTTGGCCCAAGTTTCATTATCGGAGATGCACAATTAGGAAATGCAGTTTTAGCAGGCGGACAACCATATCATTTTATAGTACGTTTGCGCTCAAATATTTCTAGTGGCATTATCAACGAACAACTTATTCAAAGAATAATAGAACAAGAAAAACCTGCTTTTTGCACCTATGAATTATCTATCGAAAATCCTTCTAGCCAATAAAATTTTAAACTTCTTCTCTCTGCACCTCTGCCTAAGCTTTTCTTAATTTTGAATTTTGAATTTTGAATTTTGAATTATTTATGTCCCATCCTTTCCCACCTCCACCAATAAAATCTTTTGAACGCCTGCAAGCCGCAGACGGGTTACTAATCAATGCGGAACGCTGGCGCACAGCCCATGATTACCACCGTAATCGGCAAAATGCTCAATATCAAAGTTTAAATCAACCAGGAATTGTCTGCGGTTTAGGCGTGCGAGATGTGACTGCTCCAAGCCAAGTTGAAGCTAGATATCGAGATGGACGTTGGGTACAAATTCAACCTGGTATTGCAATTGACTTAGCAGGTAATCTAATTGTTGTACCAACTTCTTATGATTTTCCTATCGATCTAGAAGTAGTAAGTTCTGAACCGCTGATGATCTACTTAGTAGTTAGCTATGTAGATCCTGATGAATTGCGGCGTGGACAGCAAAGAGATGTTGTTCAAGAAACTTATCGAATTGACCAAATAAACTCTACACCAGCCAGTTCAGAAATAGAAATATGTCGAATACTCCTACAACCAGGACATACTGACATTACCCAACCTGCGGATGCTTTCTTTCCTGGATATAACAATATTGATTTGCGTTATCGCCGTCAGGCACAAATGCGTCCCCAAGCACTTGTATGTATGGCGCAGGCGAATCATAGCGATCCCGAATGTGCGCGTAATTTTTTCAGCCTTTCGTATTTGTTACAAGCAGTAGAACCTTTATACCCAAGTTTGCGAGGGGCTGATGAACCAGGTCAGGTTTCTTTAGCAGAAAATATTCAAGACTATGACATACTTTATTTAACAGGTGGACAGGCTATTTCTTTAAATAGTCTCGAATTTGAATCCCTAAAAACTTACTTAAATTTAGGTGGTGTACTTTTAGTTGATGCACCAACAAATGCTAATCCTCTGATTGAGAGTACTCAAGCCTTAGCACAACAGTTAGAGAGTCCTTTAAGACCTTTAGAAGAATTGCAACGCAGTCATCCTTTAAGGACAAAACCTTTCTTATTTGCTGCCTTGCCAATGGTTAATCAACAGCAGATTAAGCTGTTAATCGGTGGAGGAATTATTCTAGCAATTGGAGATTTAGCAACAGCTTGGGGATTGGATAGAGATTTGAGTTTACCCAGATTAACCATTCGTACAGCTCAGGAATTAGGAATTAATATTCTTCACTATGCTTGGAAGCGGCGACAGTTAATAGGTTTGCAACAAGAGGATAATTCAGGGCAGTGGTAGGGTAGGCATTGTGTTGAGGAAGCGGACGTGGTTGCAGTCATTACAGCCTGTCAAAGCTAGTATCCAGCAGGGCTGTCATGCTGAATTTTATCCTTTGAAACTTCAGCCACGAATGGTGTCAGGTTCTAGGTAAAGGTAGTTTTGGCAACACCTCCCACCTGGTTAAAGACTGCGATGATTCGGCTCATAAGTGAGTTCGGAGCATCCCACTTTTTTGCATATCATTGCGAGCGAAACGAACGCGAGTGCGTCTCTTAGAGTTGCAATCGCAAAATCTTCAACTAAGAGCGATTCCATGCGATTGCTTGTCTGCAACACGCACTTGCGTTCGTCGTTCCTCCTCTCTACGAGAGGCACTCGCGTTCGCAATCACAGTTATTCTCTCATTGCAAAATAAAAACTGGGATGCACCCAGTGAGTTTATTTACCTACCCCGTTACAATTAAAGTAACAGTGAGATTTTCTGAATCGCACAAAAGCTTGATATATAAAGGTTTTTCGTAGGTTCGACCGCTCAGACTTCTTGCGAATTATTGGTTTGTCCAAAAATATTCACTTCTTAATTTGGCATTTTATATGGAATTACGATTTTTACTTTTGTAGGTTTATCTATGCTGGAACTAAATACATGAATACCAAAGTAACTAAAGAAATGCATATAGGACTCCTGTCTGATTTCTGAACAAGATTTCAAATGAAACCCTGATAAAATGGGCTTTTCAGTCTCAGTATATTTTCAAAAATTAAATCGGAGTCCTATATAAGCATTACGGATGACTTGAAAAGGCGATTCTATGCCACCTGTATCATGCAAGATAAGAAAATGAGCCAAGTAATCATTGAGCTAATCGAGCAATGGCTAGAGAGTAACCAATCTCGCCAAACTGGGCAAACAAAGAGGTAAAAATCTAATAGCGAACTGATTATCTTGCTATTCAAACCAGTTGAGTCAAAAAACCTTGTGAATTCCTATAATCAGCCGTAACCAAAAAAGTTATGTCCATATCCCTACCATCCACTGAGTCTATAGAAGTTTTCTTTTCCTACGCTCATAAAGACGAAGAATTCAAAAACGAATTAGTGAAGCACCTGAGCATTTTGAAGCGGCAAGGTGTAATTACAGCTTGGCATGACCGAGAGATTACTGCCGGAACAGAATGGGCTAGTGAAATTGATAAACACTTGAATAAAGCCCGCATCATTCTGTTGCTTATTAGTTCGGATTTTTTAGCTTCAGATTATTGCTATGAAATTGAACTTGTAAGAGCGATGGAACGACACGCAAGTGGAGAAGCTTGCGTTATTCCCGTTATTCTCCGAGAAGTTGATTGGAGGGGCGCAGTGTTTGGCAAGCTTCAAGCCCTGCCCAAAAATGCTGACCCTGTAGTTAATTGGGTAAATCGTGATCAGGCGTTTGCAGATGTTGCTAGAGGAATTCGTAAAGCAGTTGAAGAGCTAAAACAACAGCCAACCCCCCCAGCTATTTCACAGTTTAGCTTTTCTTCTATTGAAATTGAGCAAGAACTAATTGAGCAAGAACTAAACGAATCTGATCTAGAAATATTTACGGAACTATTAATACGTAGTGGACGTGTAGAATACTCAGCACGAAAAGCATTGTGCATCAAAATTGGAATTGAACCAAATCAACTTACATTTTTAAGACAATCTACTGACACTGACTTTGCCTTAGAGCTAATTAATTATTTGCATAGTATAGATGACAAACAGGCTCTTTGTAAAATCTGCAAGGAACTAGAGGTTGTCTTTAAAAGAGGTAAGTACTCGGCTGATTTGGAAAATATAAAATCAAAACTAAATTGTAAATAGTCTAGGAATTTAAAAATATGTCAGAAGAATTAAACCAAGATGACCTAGAGTCATTAGTAAACTTATTACTCATTAGCTCGAAAGTAAAAGCACGAGAAGCACTATGTATAAGAATTGGAATAAGCTACTACAGGCAACTTGGATTTATAAATGATCCTTCAGAAGAGAGCTTCGCTATAAATCTAATTAACCATTTAAATGATGTAGGAAATACAAAGGCTATTTGTCAGATATGTTGTAAGGAACTAGTACCTATTTTCAAAGGAGGACAACGTGAATCTATTTTAAAGAAAATTTCAGTTAAACTTAATTGTAATGAGGAGTATTATCATAATTTTCCTGATAATAAACAGCCTCCCTCTCCACCGTCTAGTACTGCTCCTGAGTTCAATGTTAATTTACCCAATCAACTAAAAGAATCAAAATCTCAATCACTGTTTACGAGCATTACTCAGCACAAAAATATATTGTTGGCAGTTGTCACAATTTTTGCGTTTGGTTTTGGAGTATATCCAGCTTATGAATATCTTAAACAACCATCTCAATTAGTAGAGGCTAATAGGCTCAAACAAACAGCCCTACTTGTTAGGTCTAAAGCTAAAGGAGATATAGGAAAGTATCAGGAAAACGTAGTACCACTTGAACCAACAGATGTAAACCTTCGTAATTTTATTGTTGAAGCCCAGTTTCATAACCCTTATGATGGTGCAATGAATAATTTTACTTATGGTTTTGCATTTAAAGAAAATACAACTAAAAAACTTAATGATCCTCAACGAAAATCTTTTGATATATGGATTAGCTCGATTGGAAATAAATGGAATTTTAGAGCAACAAGCATAGTTTTAGAAGATAAATTATCAAATCTTAATTATTCAGATAATGGTTCAAATAAATTAAATTTAACTGTCAAAGGTCAAAAAGCTAATTTTTTTGTTAATGATAAATATATTACAAGCTTTGATATTTCCGAATTCACCAATAAGGGAGATATTTTTTTAATAGCGAAAGATGGTATAAGTGGCAAAGTAGTCCAATATGAAAACCTTAAAGTTTGGTCTTTAGATAACTGATATGGCAATCCTTCTGCTTTTACCCATAAATTGGACAATAAAACATGCGATATACTTCAATACGGTTCAGTTAAGGGTTATTGGTGTAGATGATTGGTCTTTCAATATGCGATAAATCGCGTCTCTACATCTGGGTTTTGGGCTTATTGGAACTGTATTGCGATATACTTCACAACTATGACTTAAAGTAAAATATTGTCGTTTTTGAATGAATAAAGTTGCCATTACGGTGGCTGAAAAGATTATTATTCCAATTTTTTTAATTAGTTAACGAAGCGACGACAGCTAGTAAGCTAGATATTGCTCACGGGGTTGTTCTCCGTCTAAAAATGTCTTTAATTTTGAATTGTTAATTATTTTGCTTGCTTAAGATCGCAGTATTATTTTTGTCGTGTTCAAGTTCTCTCATTAGAGAATCAAAACCACTGGTATTGTTTCCACTTTGGGCAAATAAAGACCGAATTTTATTGATTATTGCACTCATGCTGTTAGAGAAAAATCGACCTAGATTATTAACAAAATTTTTCAGTTTCTCAAATATCCCAACCTCTACAGTGGAGTATTTATTGACAATTGGATATACAATTTTTCCTTTTTCTGTTTGATAGTATTCTTGTTCAGGCATCAACATTGATGTGAGTGGTTGCACCTGTTTTGCCATATCAGCTTCGGTTCGTTTATTGCTGAGGAATAAAATATCATAAATTTTTCCATTCCAGCTAGCCCAATAATGGTTTTGGAAAAACCATCGTTTCCCGTCATCACAATTAGGCTTTTTCCCTTGGTATGGGGTAGCTCCAGCTTCACTCAAAAAAGGTTTGGCGATACTTTCAATTGTTATTTTTTCAATCCCAAAATATTCTTCTGCAACTTTTTTAAAAGCACGGGCTAATGTCTGACAATCTCCTTCTGGAGAACCTTTTAAGAGCGTTTCTGGACTCTTGCTCACCATTGTGTATTGAAATTGGATATTTACAAAATTTTTGAAAAGTTGTTCCAGGATTTTATCTTGTGGTAATGTGTCATCTATGCCATTTACTAGTGTTTTGGCTAGCGAGTATTCTTGTAAAAATTTTTGTTTTTTATCTGCTGAGTTATTTGCTGTTAATATTCCTTCAGACTTTGCTTGTTCGTTCTTATTAGCTGGTAGAGTTGTCTGCTGTGCGTCCTGGTTTTCCGAAGTAGCTCTATTAATTTGGTTAACTACAGAAGTAGCGACTCTATCCGCCTCTTGTTCGTATCGATCTCCTGATTGACCAATAGTCAGTTTTGGCTGTATTTCTCCTATTGACAGGCTATCAGCACGTTTTATCGCCATTTTGCTCAGGTGATGACCAAATTGTGAAGAGTGTTCCTTTCCTTGCTGCAACGACTCATTCATTTTTGTTTGCAATACTGTGAGTCGCTCTTTTCCTTCTGGCGTTATAGTGCCATGCTTGGCTTGTATTTGGAGTTTTGTTGCCTCAAACTGATATTGTTGAAATTTCTGATTTTCTACCTTTGCCTGTACTATAGGCTTGTTGGAGCCAAGTTGAGAGTGGTTAGTTAACAGATGCAATCGCAACTGACTTTGCTCTGACGAATAAGCGGATGAGTCAGCTTTTTTGTGGATTTGTAGCCGTTCTTTCATCGCTAGTTTTAAAAGTCAATAGTGGGTAATCTATATATTATGTCACTTACTTAAAAATCCCCGACAACTTTTAAGAAGTTGGGGATCTAATTGTTTACGAATGATTTAGGATTGTGATAATTTCTACCGAATTAAGAACGCCGTACATTTAAGCAACACCATTCTTTGCGTTTCCACAGAGTAGCGACGACCCAACCATTTTCTTCTAAAGCGTCAGCAACAGCTTTAGATTGTTCCAGTAAAATTCCACTGAAGATTGCCCAAGTTTCAGGTTTAGCGATCGCACTCATTTCTGGAATCAATTCAATAATCACATGAGCTAAAATATTGCAGACAATACCATCCACTGGGCTTTCAATTAGTTTTGTCAAAACGTCTACACTTCCCTGTGCAGGTAGTAAACGTTCTGAGCTAATGTCGTTCAGGGCACCATTGCTGATCGTTGATTGCACCGCTAAAGGGTCAGTATCTACTGCATAGACTTTCTCTGCACCCAATAGCAGCGCCCCAATGGAAAGGATACCAGAACCACAGCCTATATCCGCGATTACCAAATGCTCATGTTTACCACTATTACCCACAAAGGACTGCGGAACTCCACTTAGCCGCATTTCCAGGGATTCTAAACATAGCTGAGTAGTGGCATGGTTGCCTGTTCCAAATGCTACACCAGGGTCAAGACGAATCACTAACCGTTCGGTTGTTTCTGGTAATGGTAGCCACGCTGGATTGATTAGGAAGCGATCGCCTATTTCTTGCGGATGCCAATATTGTTTCCAGCTAGTCGCCCAATCTTCCTCATCAATCAATTGCCATTGTAGTGAAGGAGATGAAACTCCTACACAGAGGGCATCTTGACGCAGCCACAGCGACAGCGCTGCCAAATCTAGTAGCTGTGTTTGAATTGTCGGCAGATAAGCCCTGACTAAAGATGAATTTCCTTTATTTTCACTAGCTGTACCACGACAGCCAAAATCTTCCAGTCGCCAAAAGATCGTATCTTCTAGGTCTGATTCGCATAAAATATTTAGTTCCCACCAGGTGTTTGCCATTTTTGAGTGCTGAGTCGTGAGTGCTGTTAGCGGATAGCTAGGGTTTAGCCCATGCTGAGTTTGAGGGAGTTAGGAGTTAGAAGTTAGAAGTTAGAGTTAGGAGTTTTGCTTTTTAACTTTTAACTCCTTACTACTCACTCCTAACTTTTATTCACTCAGCACTCGTTACTCAGCACTCAGCACTCATAGTGTTACTGTATACGCATCCCGAATACCAGGGACTTTTATAATTTCATTCAAAATGCCCTCTGGTAAAGGGTCATCTATACTCAGAGCCATGACGGCATCACCACGGACGATTTTACGACCGACTTGCATACTGGCAATATTCACATTAAAACTGCCGAGTAGGGAACCAAGTTTGCCGATAATCCCCGGCATATCGCGGTGCAGGGTAAACAACATATATTTGCTGGGTGGGACGTTAATTGGGAAACCGTCAACGTCGGTGAGGTGGATTTCCCGCTCACCTAACAAAGCACCTGTAACAGAATGAGTACCTAAAGTACCCGTGGCTTCTAGATGCAGTGTGCCGGCATAATCTCGAATGGAAGCATCGCGGGTTTCAATCACCCGAATCCCGCGTTCTTTGGCTTCTATGCTGGCATTTACGTAATTTACTCGTTCCCGCAAAGCTTGGTAAAGTAGTCCTTTGAGGGCAGCGACGATTAAAGGCTGACTTTTGTTGGTTGCGAGTTCCCCTTGCAGTCGAATATTGAGTACTTCTACCCTTCCACCAGCTAGTTGTCCCACTAGATTACCTAGAGTTTCTGCTAGTTGCATATAGGGTTTGAGTTCTTCCAACACATCGGGGCCGAGTCCGGGAATGTTGACGGCTGAACGTGCTGGTAGTCCTAAAAGGACATCGCGAATTTGTTCGGCAACATCAATAGCCACATTCACTTGAGCTTCTGCGGTAGAGGCTCCCAAGTGGGGAGTAAGGATGATTTCTTTACCTAGCGATCGCAATTCCGATTCACCCAGTGGTTCTGACTCGAACACATCCAAGGCTGCACCCCCGATTTTACCTGCTTTCAGAGCTGCTGCTAAAGCTACTTCATCAATGATCCCACCACGAGCGCAGTTGATAATCCGCGCTGTGGGTTTCATTTTTGCCAGGGTTGTGGCATTGATTAAGTGAGTAGTTTCTGGGGTTTTCGGGATGTGGAGGGTGATATAGTCTGCTTGCTGGAAGAGTAAATCTAGCTCTACCAACTGACAGCCAATTTGTTCGGCTCGTTCTGTAGAAATAAAAGGGTCATAAGCTAGGAGTTTCATCCCCATTGTCCTAGCTACAGCGGCAACATGGGAACCAATTTTACCCAAACCGACAACGCCGAGAGTTTTTTTGTATACTTCCGCACCAACAAAACTATTGCGATCCCACGCACCGCGTTTCACCGAAGCGTTAGCATCGGGAATGTGGCGAGATAAAGCCAAAATCATCGCTAGCGCGTGTTCGGCGGCGGCAATTGTATTTCCCTCTGGAGAATTGACTACCACAATTCCCCGGCGTGTGGCAGCGGGAACATCCACATTATCCACACCCACACCAGCACGACCGATGATTTTTAGTTGGGTGCCGGCTTCAATGATTTCTTGAGTGACGCGCGTACCAGAGCGAATCATCAGCGCGTCATACTCACCAATAATTGCGATCAGTTCTGCTGGTTTTAGACCTAGTTTGACATCAACGGTAGCAACTTGCGAAAGAATGTCAATTCCAGCTTGGTCAATCGAATCAGAGACAAGAACCTTAGACATGATTACTTCATTTAAAGCTACAGGTTTTGCTACACAAGACTTTTTAGTTTAGTCTTTATCTGTCGCAATTCAGCAAAAATTATTCGTTTGAATATCAACTTAACCTTTACTTACACTACGTGCTGATAGTATCGAAGCGTGAATTGCTCCCGATGGGCACTGCTTTCTAAGTTTTTGAACATAAGTTAGCTGTTTGCACCACCCTGTCGCTAAATATAAAGCATTAATAGCACTAAGCACCGATATATTTATTAATAGTTAAGAGTTACCAAAATTTTATCGGCTGAAGTAACTTCCTTGGTGGGGTAGAAACGCTTGTATGCTTGACTGGGCTGCAATTTTAGTTAAGGCAATGCTATACACAACCAGGAAATGAGCTAGTAACTAATATATCTGTCGAATCTTGTCTGTTTGTCAATACCACAAGTGGTATCCCTTAGTCAAAGCAAAACATTGGCTCGTCAAGATCATCGGATTGTGACAGTTAGAATTTAGGCATCAAATAAATTTTATTGCTCATGATTCCGGTAGATTGAAGATTGTTTAGTAGTTAAAAACTATCAATTAGTGTCAGTAGAGTACTTAATATACAGTAGTAAACTAGTAATTTGTCAAGCTAATTTTGAGAGTTTGTAGTAAGCACTTTAGTGCTTAAAAAACCAGAACTAAAGTCCTGACTACGAACTCGTTCATGCCTTGTGATTAATGAGGCAGACTACTAATGACATTGCAAGGGGAGAAATCGCTATAATTTTGTTGAGCCAAATAGAGCCAAAATAGAGCCAAATATCCTTTGATTTTTGGGAAAACCAGCCATGTTAGAGTACAACTTGCCAAGGTACTTGCCCTCAGCCGAGGAACTACCAGACTCTGATGAAACGCCTGTGGATAATGAATTGCAAGAATTGATACCAGGCTTGTTAAAAGCGATCCTGCTGATACTTTGGTCAGAACGCATGGACTGGTTGTTTGCGATAGATATGGGTATTTATTATCACCCCGATAAACCGCCAATTGTGCCAGATGGGTTTTTGAGCTTAGGAGTAGAGCGGTTTTATGATGAGGAGCTGCGTCCTAGTTATGTGCTGTGGGATGAAAATGTTGTACCGATTTTCGTCCTAGAAGTAGTTTCCCAAAATTATCGCAAGGAATACACTACTAAATTGGATGAATATGAGGCTTTAGGTGTACTTTATTACGTGATTTATTCCTCTCGTCGCCGCCGCAAACCGCATCTGGAAGTACATAAGTTAGTTAATGGTAAGTATGAATTGCAAGAGGGAAACCCCGTTTGGCTACCAGAAATTGGACTGGGAATTGGTTGCGAAAGGGGAAATTATTGTGGTGTAACGCGGGAATGGATGTATTGGTATGATGAGCAAGGACAACGGTATCTCACGCCCGCAGAACAAGTAAAACAAGAGACACTACGCGCTCAACAAGAAGCGCAACGCGCTCAACAAGAGACACTACGCGCTCAACAAGAAGCGCAACGCGCTCAACAAGAATCACAACGCGCTGATGTTGCAGAACAACGGGTTCAACAGTTGGCAAAACAATTAAGAGCGCTCGGAATAGATCCAGATAATCTAACTTAACTGAAATATTTTGCAATATTTTTAACAAAACCTAATTTTTAAGTTTTGTTAAATACAGCAGATTATAAGTTAATGAAGTACAAAAATACCCCTCCCTAACCC
>NZ_CAXTTT010000158.1:0-14329 GCF_964247315.1 uncultured Nostoc sp. | reverse complement strand
TACCTTAATGGATTAATCTTTGCTCCCTAAATAAAAAGTGGGATGCTCCCGTTGAATAGCGTATAAGTTGTATGATATAAGCTAAAAAAATGAAATAATTAAAATCCAGCAGAATTTAGGAGTTAGGAGCCAATGGAAAAATCTCGTTAGCGACAATCCAAAATTTTTTATCCAGTTTGCGGTGCATTGTTGAAGCTGTAAAATATTATACATTATATTCAGTTGCTTGTGACCTATTTATTAGCCTTGCAATTAATTGCAAGGCTAATATAGTAGAGGTTTTAGTTATTTCACTTTTTTAAAACTACATGAAAAGAATTTAAATACCCAGTAATAGTTTTAGCTAATGTCTTGTGCTGTTTTTTTGTAGTTATTGCCATTACTTGATATAGTCTTCCTTCAGCAACATACATTCTACTTATAGTGATTTTCCCTCCAGAATTTATGTACTCAATTTCTTTGCCGGGATGATTATTGGAACTACGAATGTTTCGTTGACTAATTAAATTACTTTTCGTAGTCTTTAAAGCCATATCCCGTGCATTATTAAGTACAGCTTGGGGGTCAGCCATTTCACCGTAACTATAAGGAAAATCATTATAAGCAACTATGTATGCTACTTGCTGTTTTGGTGGTTGAGCGACAAATATTTTTAAGGTAATTTCCCCCATATAAGTTTTTTGGTATTCGGTATTTTTGTTGGGGCTTCCCGGCATCAAAATAGTAAAGCGTCCATCTGGAGCGGTGTATAACTTCCATTGTGGCTGCGCGGGTTGAGAAACGGTTGGTTTGACAACAGCCTTTGGAGGTTTGGGTTGACGCGCTTCCACGAGAACACAGCCACCACAGACAATGGTGGCGACGATTAGTGGTAACAGACTTTTAACTGTCATATTTTTTGCCCTTTGAGATGTTGATCTCACTGATGATGCCAGCTGTTATAACCTAGCAGCACATAAAGCAGCACCAATTAGACCCACTTGGGAGTTGAGGATAATATACACAGGAATATCTTCCAAGAGGCGGCGCATCCTACCTTTTTGGGTGAAATTTAATAAGAAACCGCTATTTTGGATTAAGGGCAGGATTTTGGGCGCAATTCCACCAGCAATGTATAAACCACCATAGGGTAAGAGTTTCAGGGCGAGATTGCCGGCTTCTGCACCGTAAGCGTCTATAAATAATTGCAAAGTTTGTTCACAGAGGCGATCGCTACCTTGCAATGCAGCTGTACCAATGACAGCACCGGCATCGACACTTTTCTCTTCTTGTCCGGCTTCTTGTTCCCAAGTTCTGACGACTTGGGCAATATCTGGTGATTCAGTGGCAAATTTGCGATCGCGCAAAAATTGGTAAATTGCCACAATTCCCATTCCAGAAACGACGCGTTCCACAGAAAGGCGTTGGATATCATGTTTACCTAGCAGGTATTTCAACAGTTGAAACTCGATCTCGTTACGAGGAGCAAAGTCAGCGTGTCCACCTTCTGAGGGAAAAACTTGATAATCGTTTCCTTGTTTAATTAAAAATCCTTGCCCTAAGCCAGTACCAGCACCAATAATTGCAATCGGCGCTTCGGGTTTAAAATTGCCAACTTGCAACGCGTGCAAGTCTTGTTTTTGTAAACCTGAAATGCCATAACCAATCGCTGCAAAGTCGTTAATCAAAGAAATGTGCGGGATACCCAATTCTTCTTCTAAACGTTCGGTATCTAGGAACCAGGCTAAATTGGTTAGTTTGGCAGTATTTTTGACAATGGGACCGGCGATCGCAAAACAGGCCTTTTCTGGTATGGGTGTATTAGCTTTGACCAAAAACTGCTGCACTATGGGTACTAAATCGGGAAAATCAGCACTGTGGTAACTTTCTCGACAAATAGTATGTAAAGCTGATGAATTTGATGTTTCAACCAATTGTAGAATAGTTTTCGTCCCGCCGATGTCTCCTGCTAGTAATAAAGTCATAGAATTTATTCGCGAATTAATTACTTTTTTTGTAGGATATACCCAACGTACCAGAAGCCATGAACGCAAATCTCTATCAGAGGTTTAAGCAAATCGAATAACTTCTTCTATATGGGTTAGATGGGAAGTATCTCCCGTTAGTTCTAATAACCATTCTGGGTCTTGACGTACCACTTTTACTAAAGAACATAAAGAAGCTTTAACTTCTGTTTTGGCAATTTCCCCCACTAGCCCCATTGCTCCTCCCAACACAGATGCACCATGCGCTACTAACAAGATATTGTCTGGGAGGAATTCAGTAGCTAAACATCTAGCAGTTTGTCCAGAACGTTCTCGCACTTTTTCGCGAGTTTCAGGATAATTGGCAGCAATGCGCGAAGTATAGCTGCTGTCAATTCTGGGAAATAACTCTGCTAATGCTGGAGTTGAGAGTCTTTTGGGTTCTTCTGTCATCCAAACTGGATTTAGCCATTCACTCAAGCCTGTTTCCAATTTGATCGGTAAGTTAAGCACTTCTGCAACTGCGTTTGCCGTTTGTACGGTTCGCAGGAAAGGAGAAGCGAAAATATGGCCAATATTTTCTCCTTTAAATCGTTTAGCTAACTGTTGTGCCTGCACCATACCATCATCAGACAAAGGTGGATCGTAGCGTCGTTCGGCGGTAAGAAACCAATCGGGGTTTACGAAATCGAGGCGGTTAGCGTGTCTTGCGATCCAGATGATTTGACTCATGGGTTTAATTATTCCGGTGAATACAATTCGCCGCTAAACAAATATATAGATATCTGCAAGGAGGGCTACAAATATTAATATATGACAAAAATCGTAATAATATTTAATAATACTACTAATTAGTAAAAGTTATAAATGCTGTCAATGTAGCTTTTCTTAAAGCCTTTTTAGCCAAGTTTCTAAAGCAATATCGACTAGTTCATTCAAAGTTTTTCGAGATTTAATGGCATTTTGATACTCTTGATGTCGTCTTTTATCTTCGTTGATATATTCCGCTTCACTGACTTCTTTACTACCTATTTTGTACCTTATACCTCCTGAATGACTCCATAATATTTTCATTTCAACTCCCCTTTGACGCTGTTTTTCAGTTTTACTAATTGCTTTTGTACGAATTCCTTTTGGTACATGGCCTTCAATTAAAGTATGATTTTCCCAATCTGTCCAAATTTTCATTCTGCCAATCTTTTTACTATCAGAATAATTTAAAGGCAACCATAAAAATAATACTGGCTGTCCCTTACTATCGGAGCCAATTTCAGCACAGAAACAACTTGTTGCTTTTCCATATTTAATGCTTCCAGGCACAGAAAATTCTTGCATACGTCTATCAAACATAAGAACTTTCTCCCGGATATTTATTAACTGTTCTTGTTGCTGAAGATTACAAAAACTCAAAATCTTATCAAGTACTTTTGGTTGCTGAGGAAGATCCTCAATAGAAATATTCTTTTCTTTATAATGAATTTCTACCTCTGAAATTTTTTGATTATCAATATTTCTTAAATATAGATAAAATCTTTCATCATCTGTCAAAATTTCAAAACGTAAAAACTCAATAGAAAGAGAGTTATACTTTCTATCTGTAAAATTATCTCGATGAAATCTGGCTGTAATCGCTATTAAATCAATGGGTTGTCCATAATCAACCTCTTCCTGAAAGGGTTTATTTTCAAGTAAAGCTTCATAATATCGAGTTAGTTGCTGAACAATATATCTGTCTTCACCGTTTTTCAATTCCAGCACTACTAACTGTCTCTTCTCATTCAAGGCTAAAATGTCGCAAATTTGACCTTTAATATAATATTGTCGCTTTAGTGGAATTAACCCGAAAAGTTCCTTTAAATTCGCCCAGACAAAATCTTCTAAATCAGCTTCAGTCGCAAATCTCCAACTATTACCTGTTTTTATTAAATTCACAAAATCCATTATCTGGCTCTAACTTGAGTAAATTACTACCTTTAGTATTCCCAAAGCTAGATATGAATTTATACAATTGCTTACAACTTCAACCATCCAAATAGTTGCCCTACAGTTAATTGAAAACCACTGACTAAATCGGGAACTGGTAATATTTCTTGTGATTCTTGTAAAAGTTCTGGTTGCTGCTTTGGTGGATAAACTAAAACAGAACGCTCATCAGGATCAATCAACCAACCAAAGCGACTACCATGTTTTAAACAATGTAGAATATTTCCGGTTACTTTAGTCTGGCTTTGATCTGGCGAAAGAATCTCAATCGTCCAGTCTGGATAAGTGTGAAAAACATTTGCCACATCTCCACGTTCATCTATGGGAATCCGTTCCCAAGCAAACACAGCTACATCAGGTACAATTGAGCGTCCGCCAAAAGTACACCGCAGTTCTGGAAATGCAAGGGCAACTCTTTGAGGTTTGGCTATAGAATTGATATTAGTGACTAGTTCACCTTGAAGAATACTATGTTTTCCCTGTGGCATTGGCTTTTGAATAATTTGACCGTTGATGTATTCTGAGCTAGGCTTTGTTTCTGGTAGTTTCAAAAAATCTTCTAAAGTTAGGGGTTTAGTTGGTGATTTTACCATGTGCTTGTACCTCCCAAGTTTTCATTTAATTAATCACCCTAAATAAGCTTTTTTAACTCGCTCATCACTAATTAATTCTGATGCTGCGCCTGTTAAGGTAATAGAACCAGCTTCTAAAACATAACCGCGATCGGCAATTTGCAGCGCCAAATTCGCATTTTGTTCAACTAATAAAATAGTCACCCCTGTAGCCCGGAGATTTTCAATAATTGAGAAGATTTCCCGGACGATCGCAGGTGCTAAACCTAAGCTAGGCTCGTCTAAAAGTAACAGCTGTGGTTTACTCATGACAGCGCGAGCGATCGCTAACATTTGTTGTTCACCACCGCTGAGAGTTCCTGCTAGTTGATTGCGTCTTTGTGACAAACGCGGAAATAGTTCAAATTGGCGCCCAATATCTGCTTTTATCTCTGCTTGATTAGAGCGAATATAAGCACCCAAAAGTAAATTATCAAATACTGTTTGCCGCGTTAATACTCTGCGTCCTTCTGGACAGTGGGCAATACCAAGTTGTACAACTTCGTGAGTTTGGCGGCGGTTAATATTATGTCCATTATAGATAATTACGCCACTTTTAGGATTAACTACTTTAGATATGGCGCGGAGTGTAGTTGTTTTTCCCGCACCATTAGCACCAATGAGAGTAACTACCTCGCCTTTTTGAATAATTAAATTAATCTTTTTTAAAGCTTGGATGCCGCCATAATTTACATCAAGTTCTTGAACTTCTAAAATTGTATAGTTTGGCTTGCTATCGGCTTTCATGGGCGGTTTACATCCAGAAATGTTGATTCAAAACCTAAGATACATCAATCATACATTTCTTAAAACAGTGCGTAGATATTGCTTTAACTTAAAAATTAACGCCAGAATACTGCAATCCTTATGATGTACTATTAATTACTGATAAAGATATCAAGCGTCCTGTGGTAAAAGCAGCAGATATTGGTAGCAAGCGACTAATTAATTTAGCTCCCGATGCATGGGTACAGTGGGTGACACAGTGTCCTGAAGTCGTGGCGAAAGAAATTCTCGGCTCTGAGTTTCATTGGATTAGCCGGGAAACAGATGTGTTAGTGAAAGCATACAGTGGTACTCACGGAGATTTTCTAGTACTAAATGAACTACAACTGCATTACACAGCACAGATCCCTCTACGGATGAGAGCCTATGCTGCCTTGGCACAAGAACGCTATCGATTGCCAACTTACCCAGTACTGATCAACATTTTACCGCCCCCATCCACCTTAACAATTGTCAGTAGTTACGAGCAGGAATTTTTGGGATTACGTGCTATCCAAGATTATCGCACGATTAATTTATGGGAAATCGATGCTGAGATAGTATTTCAGCAACCATTACCATCGTTGTTACCCTTTGTGCCAATCCTGCGAGGAGGGGGAGAGGTATCAGTTGTGCAACGCGCATTACAGGCGCTACGAACAGATGCACAGTTGAACGAGTTAGAATCATTGCTGGCATTTTTTGCTAGCTTTGTGTTAGACACGCCTTTAGTGCAACAAATCATGAGGTGGGATATGGCAGTATTGCGAGAATCGCCTTGGTATCAAGAAATTGAGCAAAGAGGTATTCAGCAGGGTGCGCTACGGCAACTAATCAGGGTATTGGAACAACGCTTTGGTGAAATTCCCCATGAAGTGGAAGTCAGGCTTGAGGGTGAAAGTGTGGAAAAATTAGAAAGTTTAATGGATAGCGCGATCGCTGTGAGTTCTTTAGACGAATTTTTGGTAATTTTATCTAGGTAAATTCATTCATTTCCTAAATAAGCTTCAATTACAGCTGGGTCATTTCTGACTATAGATGGTTCACCCAAGGCAATCAATTGACCAAAATCTAATACAGCAATGCGATCGCACAAACCCATAACTAATGGTACATGGTGTTCTATAAGGACAATCGTCAAATTAAAGTCATTGCGCAGACTACGGATAAATTGACTCAATTGCTGCTTTTCGTTGGGGTTCATTCCCGCCGCAGGTTCATCGAGAAGTAAAATTTGCGGTTCTAATGCTAAAGCACGGGCAATTTCTAGGCGACGCTGATCGCCGTAGGCAAAGTTTTTGGCTTTTTCGTCAGCGCGATCGCTTAATCCCACTAAATCCAATAAATCTAAAGCTTTTTGCTTAGTTTTCAATTCTTCAGTAAGCGCTGGTGGTAATCCCAAAACCCCTGTAATCATATTACTTTTAGTGTGTAAATGTCGGGCAATTATCACATTTTCTAATGCCGATAATTCCCTAAACAACCGGATATTTTGAAAGGTACGGGCGATACCTAAAGCCGCAATTTGATGAGGACGTAGTTGAGAAACTTCTGCACCTTGATAAATTAATTTACCGCTAGAAGGTGGTATGAAGGCAGTAATCAAATTAAATAGTGTTGTTTTGCCAGCACCATTAGGGCCAATCAGTCCAAAAATCTCATGTTTATTTACACTAAAAGATACATTATTTACCGCCACTAAACCACCAAAGCGGCGAGTTAATGCTCTTGCTTCTAAGACAATACTACTATTATTTTCTGGAATACTATGTGACATTTGTGCATATTATTATAAATATAAAACTGACGCAATAACTCTTTTAAACTTTTATTCCTTTGTGCCCTTTGCGTCCTTCTCTGCGAGACGCTGCGCGAACGTGGCTCGTTTTTTCCTTTGAAAAATATCTGGGGTAATTAGCCCTTGGGGAAAAAAGATTGTACCTATTATTATGAGGAAGCCAAAAATAATTAATCTACCATCTCGCAAAAACTGTGCTAACCAATTAGGTAAACCACCAGTATCAGCAAGGCTTCGCAGAATCTCTGGTAAGGCTGTAAATACCATACCTCCAATTACCGGGCCTAAAAAAGTTCTCGAACCACCAATTAAAACAAAAGTTAAATATATAATACTGGCATCAAAAGTACCTTGACGAGCATTCCAGGTATTGAGGAAGTGAGCGCTAATTGCACCTACAACCCCTGCAAGTATAGCCCCTAATGTAAACGCCAAAACTTTGTAATAAGTGGGATCGATTCCCATTGCACCCGCAGCTAATTCATCTTCGCGGATAGCGATAAAAGCCCTTCCAACGCGGATGCGTTCTAAACGATAAAGTAGCACCATACTAATTAATAGTAAAGGTAGAGCAATCCATAAATATTCAAGTTGTGTTTGGAAAGGTTGAGGAATACCAAAAATTCCGACAGCACCGCCTGTAATATCTAGATTCAGGGAAATGACACGCAGAACTTCTACAAAAGCGATAGTTGCGATCGCTAAATAAATTCCTCGCAATCTCAACGCTGGAATTCCCACTATTACACCCAATAAACCAGAAATTACACCAGCAATTAACATCTCCAATAACAACAATGGAATGGGAAATAAACTACTGCTAGATGTAAAAACTTTGGTAGATAAAATTGCTGCAATATATCCACCTAAAGCATAAAATCCGGGACTAGCTAAAGACAATTGTCCTGTCATTAGCGGTAAGTAAAGCGATAACCCTAGTAGTGCCCCCAATACCATAGAGACAATTAAAGAAGCGTAAGTAGCGAAAAAATCAACCATTTTAATACATTTTGATTAAGCTTAATTAGACTATTGGTTTTCTAAAATATTAAGCTGTTAATATTTCCTCTGCTGTTAGCGTCAGGTCAGGGAAAGTTCGTGACACAATTCGTTCTGAACCTCTAAAATGTGTGCATTGGTATTTACCCTCATCATTTAATAGAAAAACAAATACAGCCGGAACTTTTGGATTTCCCAAATACTCTCTTAGCCCAATTGCCAAATAATCTACAATCCAATATTCTGTAATACCTAAACGTTGATATTCATCTAATTTATCAATATAATCATCTTCCCAATTAGTTGATGTTACTTCTACAGCTAATTGGATGGGTTCTTCAAGTGCAGCATAAGCAGAACGATTTGAGCGCCATTTATCTTTATCTATGACACTTACATCAGGCTTGCGCCCTTGCTCTATGCCATTAGCAGTTATAGTTTTAAAGACTGCTGTGTTTTTTACTACGTAATTAAGATTTAGACGTTTAATTTCATCTTTGAAAGAGTCAGCCGTAAAGTCAGCAACATCATCATGATTTCTGGTTGCACGCACTTCTACAATTTCTCCATCTACAAGTTCATATAAACCTTCTTCTGGACACTGTTCTAAAAATTGATCAAAAGTTAACTTTTGTTTAGTGTATGTTTTCATAGCGATACGTCTTTTTAAACTTTCTGAATAAACCGCCGCCCTAGCAAACCTTGGGGTCTAACTAATAGCATGATAAACAAAATTGCAAACGCTACTGCATCTTTATATCCAGAATAATCAGCAGGGACAAACGCCTCTACTAATCCAATTACTAAGCCTCCCACCACTGCACCGGGAATACTACCTAAACCACCTAAGACAATTACTGCTAAACCCCGCAATCCAAAAGCAATGCCGAAATATGGCCCTGCAATACTAACACTAGAGGCGACTAAAGTTCCTGCTAATCCTGCTAAAAAACTGCTGATGAAGAATGTTAGGATGATAAAGCGATCGCTATTAATTCCTAACAAACTAGCTGTAGTTGGATCTTCTGCGATCGCTTGCATTGCCTTACCATATTTAGTTCGATTGATAAAATAGGTAAGAATTGCCACAATCACCACTGATACAGTAAAAATTACCACCTGAACACTGCGAATCGGAATTGGGTTTTCTGGACTACCAAAGTTAATTGCAGGTGGCAAATTACCGTAAGTATTTGCAGGGTACGTGTAACTTTCCGCGCCTATTAAATACTGGATTAAATTCACAATTACCACTGCTACCCCCAAACTGGAAACAACAGTTAGTAAGGGATCGGAGTTTTGACGGCGCAAAGGTTGAAAAGCAACTCGTTCCATCACTACCCCTACTAATCCCGCCAAGGTGCTTCCTAAAATTAAGGCTATAGCAAATGGTAATTTTATCGGTAAGGCTGCATTAGCCAGCAAGCCATTAAATCCAAAGTTCCCACCCATAAGTGCATAAGTGAAATATGCACCTAAGGTAAAAATCGCGCCATGAGCTAAATTAATAATGCCTAAAATAGAATAAACTAAGGTATATCCCAAGGCAAAAATTGCATAGACGCTGCCAATGGATAACCCATTTAATAATTGCTGCAAAAAGAGATTGATATTCATCTAGCAACTATTTTAGAAATGTGAATTTACCTTGACTTCCATCTTTTTCCATTTTGATTTGGGCAACATAGAAATCTTTTTGCACAACTTCACCATTGGGAGTAAAACCAATTTCTCCCAATGGTGTATTGTATGCTCCTTCAAGTATTTGTTTGTTTAACTGCGTCCGTAATTCTGGTAGCTGTAGTTTGTTGATTTTGCTCTTTTTATCTAAAGATTGCAGTGCTTCGACATAAACCTGCACTGCTGCAAAAGCTTGGGCACTAAATTGGGGTGGTTCTTTTTTATATTCTTCAATATAGGCTTTACGAAACGTCGCGTTAATTTCACCTGGATGTTCTGGACTGTACGCTTGAGCAATCAATACGCCATCACAAAATGCTTTACAAACTGGCAATAGATTCGATGTATTTAGACCATTCCCACCGACAATTAAACCTTTATAACCCAGTTCCCGCAATTGCCTAACTAAATTACCACCATCAGCAGCCAAGCCAGAAATAATTACCAAATCTGGTTTGAGATTAATTGCATTAGTAGCTTGACTTTGAAAATCTGTATCACTGGTTTGGAATTTTTGCACTGTTACTAATTCCAGCCCTTGATCCTTAACTGTTTGCTGAAAAATTTCTGTTTCTGACTTGCTAAATGCATCATTCTGAGCATAGAAAACTGCTACTTTTTTCAGTTGGGGATTTTGCTTAAGTGCAGCTTTGACAGAATTAGGCGCAACGATGGAAACTGGTGCAGAAACACGAGCAACGTAATCACCAATTTCGGGAACATTTTTAGCAGTATTTGATGGCCCAATAATTGGTACTTTTGCCCGTTCACCAATGGGATCGGCACTAAAGGCTTGTTGTGACAAAGTTGGGCCGACAATTCCAATAACTTTATCTTTATTAATTAGAGTTTGAAAAGCGTTAATTGCTCCTGCTTCATCACCACTAGTATCTTGAAAAACTAATTTAATTGGTGTGCCATTAACACCACCTTTACTATTGAAATACTTCTGGGCAAGTTTAGCTCCGGCAACTTGCTCTTGACCGAGTAGTGCCACATTGCTAGTTTGGGCAACACCAATACCGATGGGAATAGCACCTGATAATGTTCCCGTTGTGGCTGGGGTATTGGTTGCAGTGTTATTTGGGGTACTATTTGGAGTATTAGTTGGAGAATTTGTCACTGTGTTAGTGCCACCACCACAGCTTGTTAGTAGCAAAGCGCAAGTTGATAATAATGCTGTTGTCCGAGCGATCGCGTTGTTCATCGTTGGATAATCATCTAGTTATGAGATATTCGGCAAGAGTTAATAGTAAAGTTTATAATCTGCAAACAAAATTATGCAGATTTACACTTTTGCACGAATTCTATTAAATCATTCTTATTTCACCATGCAAAGAGAAATATTCAAAGTGCTTGTAAATACAAATTATTATAATTAGTAATGATTTTATCATTACCTGGTTTTAGTGCTATGAAGTCGCTGGAAAACTATCCACGTCAGAGCCTCTGTGTTAACCAGGTAATTTTAGGTAGGTTAAGTATTGAGTAAGAAATCTTAAGTGCTTTTTTCATTACCAGTTAATTCTCTAGGTTCGTAGTGACGGCAACCGTTACACGGGCCTTCGGGATTGACAGCACAACGCATGTAGCCAGATCGGGCATTAAATTTGCAGCTGATGTCACCAATCAGATAACCTACCCCTTCTAAATAATAGCGATCGCCTTCCACAGGTCTAAGGTTTTGCCGTCTCTGTACCAGTGGAAAATTCATGGCTGCTTGCCTCATCCGCAAGCGCGATCGCTGGGTTCTACGCATCATCCACAGGGAAAACAGGGACGGTAAAAAACCAATGGCAATTACTAAAAGTGTCTTTAACACCTTCTTTTTACCTCTTCTGGGCGCTGATTGATTGTCCCTGATGTTACACTCTGGTTTTACGGAAGTGCAAATATTAGGGCGGCTTTGTTTCTTTGTCACCAACTATGGTTGCAAAGAAATAATGGCAGTGTAGTATCTAGCAATTTTGAGGAAGAAGTTCCTTCTGCCACTTCAATCAGCATAACTGTTACAACCTCAGGGGTGAGATGCCGTTGAATGTTGATAATTTTAAGATTTGTTGACTAATACCTTTTTGAAGAAGCGTTTTGTGTCTGCTTCAGCCCCATTCTTGTTTTTTCTGTGTCGCTGCGATGCTAATCTTTTTTTGGTTTGCTGACGAAGTTGCTGTGCTAGGAGTGCAGCTTCCCTTTCGGCTCGGAATAAATCAACTTTTCGCGTTGTCAAAATAAATGATTCGTCAGACTTTCGTTTCACCCAAGGGATGCTAACTGCGAAATACTGACAAATATTTTTGCATAGCTCCTTTATCAAGAGTGGGTAACGTTTTTGAGTATTCATTGTGTTAGCGATCGCTTTCAACTCTAATATCGCTGCTTCTAACTCTTGCGCTATCTGATTGATGCGTTCGACTTGTGTTATAAAACGCTCCCGTTCACTGATGATTTTTTTTTCTTGGGGTTGCAGTGGCACTATAGCAGTAGTTACAAATGTAGGCTGGAACAGCAAAATGGGCTTTTTGTCTGTGTCTGGGATTTTTTTCATACTACCTCAAGCAAGGCTAGCTGACTTTTAAAGCATTTTAGCAGCTAATTAGTATACTTGTACTATATTCAGTATGATGCCTAAGAGAATAAACGTAACCAAAAAATTGCTGTTAACTTTTTAACTTCTTTCTTTCTTTCTTTCTTTCTTTGTGTCCTTCTCTGACGAGACGCTGCGCGAATGCGTCCTTCTCCCAAGGGGAGACGCTAACGCGAATGTGGTTCGTTTTTCTTTCTTGTAATTAAATATGGTTTAGCGCATCTTTATACAGAATTGGTATAACAAGCGTGTCATTCGATTAGGAATTTCCAGTAAAAAAACATCGCATCTCTGGGTAGCACAGCTGTCATTGGTGTAAACTTAAGCCGAAAACTATATCGGACAGGCGTTTTGCAAATCCCTCACGCCCTCATCCCCTAACCCCTTCTCCCAAGGGAGAAGGGGAATTGAATGTCTAGCTCCCCTCTCGCTTGGGGAGAGGGGCTGGGGATGAGGGCAAAACGTTCTCACCAAGCGGGTTTAGCGTTAAGTTGATAAAAATACACATCTGTGATACCTTACAGACAAACAAATTAATTTGGGATAATTTATTTTTTGGAAATCCCTTAATATGGAGTGCTAGTGCCTTCAATGAACTCAGGGGGCAACACATCACTAAACAATAATTGCTGTAACTCGACGCCTTCGGGACGGCTCCAATCCTTAACTAACTCAGCAATCAAAGTGATCGTAGCAGTTAGCACAACCCCAGAATCACGCATCCGTTGCCGTGCTAAATCTTCCGAAAGATGGAATGGTGAACCAGAAGCATCCATAACTGCTTGAACACTGTAGCCCTCGCGCACTGCGCTGATAGCCGGATAAACTAAGCAAACGTCCGTAGTTATGCCAGCCATAATTAAATTAGTACGATTTGTATCTTTGACTGCTTGAACAAAGTTCTTATCGTCCCAAGCATTTACAATACCTGCACGCTTGATTCTTACCTCGTAAGCTTCAGGTAGGCTTTGTGCTAAAGCAGTCATCAGCAAACCTTGAAACCGCTCCTCTTGGCTACTTGTCAAAACCACAGGTATCTTAAGTACCTTTGCCACTTTTGCAAGTGCAAGAGTATTCTTCTCTACCTCGGTCAAAGGCAAGTTTTTGATCAGCTTCATAGTGCCAACTTGATGATCGATCAGAAGCATAGCCGAGTTTTCTTGAGTGAAGTCAGAAAATTTCATTGTGCTGTTTTCCTAGTGGACCGTTGATATGATCTTAGAAATCTCTAGACTTATTCTGAAACGAACATTAAGCATTGCACAAGTAGGAACATAAGTGTACGTAGCATCTATTTTAAACATGGCTCAATCACCTCAAATCCTCAACGATCATCCTTATTTACGGCAGACACTTGAATTGGTTTCTGACAAATGGGTTACAGCAATCATCTACGTTCTATCCCAAGGTAAGAAACGCTATGGTGAGTTGCATAGAGAAATTGGAAGCGTTTCACAACGAATGCTAACTCGTACTCTGCGTGATTTGGAGAGAGATGGTCTTGTGAAGCGTAAAGTTTATCCTACTAATCCTCCCACTGTAGAGTATTCCTTGACAGCGTTGGGAGAAACGTTAGTTGAGCCACTTCGGCTACTATGCCACTGGTCAATAAATCATTTTCATGAAGTAGAAACTGCCAGAGCAAGTAAAGGTTTTACTACTATTTGCAGTAAAAAGTAGTTTGCCCATCCCCAAATTTTGGGATTTAATTTCCAGATGAGTTTATCATAGCGATCGCTTGAGTTTAGAAATATTCCATAGACGCATAGCGGTTTGTGAGGAATCAGGGCGATCGCAGGGAATCTTCATCAGCGAAGCAAGATAAAAGCGCACCGAAGTTTGCAAAAATTAAATAAGAGTTCGATATTGTAATCAAGCAAGAAGCGCGATATTAAATTCGGGCAGTCGTTTATTGAATTCGGGCGGTCGTTTCTTGAATTCGGGC
>NZ_CAXTTT010000157.1:0-14449 GCF_964247315.1 uncultured Nostoc sp. | reverse complement strand
CTACGAACTCACCTCTATTTACCACTTTGCCAACATTTAGATGCGTTTGCCCTGGTGCGATCGCTGTAATGTGTGAATTGCGAATACCATGTTGTTTGATATCCTGACTCAATTTTGCAAAGCGTTCTGGTTGACTTGCGTTGACTTGCGTGTTGCAAAAACCAATCCACAGGTTTTGCTCCTATTAAATGTCCCTTGCTCCATTCACTACCCGCAAAAGCAGGATACGCACCTCTCCTGAGCCTTGAAATAATGTGTTGCAAATTTGATGCAATACGGTTCGCATTGCGGGTGTAATTAAACCGACGGTACAGTGAAACTGGGGAGCGAGTAGGTGCAGCCCGCCGTAGGCATCGCTCTCCAAAAATGGACGCAATTGTTGTGGTAAACTGTGACTACTCCCTATAAATGCTCAGAAAAATTCAGCATTCCAATCAATAATGATGGTGAGTATGCGATCGCCAGCATAGTAGTGTTCAATTTCTTTAATATTTGGCAGGTCAAACAAATAATTGTATCCACCCTTTTCTTCATAATTCGCTTCTACTCCTTCCACATTGGGGCAACTGACCGTAGAACAGCCTGAAAGATAGAATTTGGAAACTAAGGTATAAAAGTCAAAATGCTCGTTTTTGAGACCGAAGCTTCGATAATATAGTTCATCTATAATATCCATTCGGAAGTTGGGACGGAAGTTGGCGGATCGATAGTTAGAACTGTCCCATTGACTCTCAAACTTCTCCAAAAAATCGAACCCATTGATGTTGTAGTAAACTTCATTCTGTTTGAGACTTTCCAGCCAGCGTTCAATATATTCTTTGTGGGAAATGATTTCCATAATTTGCAAAAAGTATTTAGGCTATTGCGATTTTCTCGCAATTTATTTGCAACAATTCATGTAATCTAAATAGTGTGTTAATATGCAAAGGAATCTCGGTTCTGATGGGGAGCAGCCATCAGACGCAAAGGGGAAAGTCCGGTGTGAATCCGGCGCTGTCCCGCAGCTGTAATCAAGGCTTGCCTTGTAAGTCAGAATGCCCGCCGAAGTTGACTTGTAAATTTTGTACATCTGCGAGGCACAGAGAAGTATTTTTATGAAGATTTCTACAACTACTAAGCTTGACATTCTCATAGCTCCAGATATCAAAACGCTACAGGTTACGGCTTTCTATGAGACAGTAGATGGTTAACTTCGGGTACAAATTACGTAGGCGTAGCCCGTCGTAGACATCGCTCGCACTAATTCTCTTTGGCGTAACTATTCACAAAAAAGATGGATACGCTGATTTGTTTGGCTAATGTTCGCGCCTAATAAATTACCTTTCACATCACCTGTAAATTAGTAGAGAGGCGAAATTGAACTTCGTCACACATCTCTACTTCGTGATATCTGTGGTTAAAACTTCTTTCTTGTGATTGCAAAATTAATCAACAAACGACACACTTTATATGCAAAAAATTCCCGTCACAGTAATTACAGGATTTCTAGGTGCAGGCAAAACGACGTTAATTCGCCATTTACTGCAAAACAATGAGGGACGACGCATTGCTGTTTTGGTAAATGAATTTGGAGAAATCGGAATTGATGGCGAACTTTTGCGTGACTGCCGAATTTGTGACGATGAAGAAGACTCCAACAGTAATATTGTTGAACTCACCAACGGTTGTCTGTGCTGTACGGTGCAAGAAGAATTTCTCCCAGCAATGCAAGAATTACTGAAGCGACGCGCCAGCCTTGACTGTATGTTAATTGAAACCTCTGGACTAGCACTACCAAAACCATTGGTACAAGCATTTCGCTGGCCGGAAATTCGCACAGGCGCGACAGTGGACAGCGTAATTACTGTGGTGGACTGTGAAGCGTTGGCAACTAATCAATATGTAGGCGATTTAGCAGCCCTCTTAGCACAGAGACAAGCCGACTCTAGTATAGAACACAAAACACCCATTGAGGAACTGTTTGAAGATCAGCTTGCTTGTGCTGACCTAGTATTGCTAACTAAGAGCGATCGCGTTGATTTCCCAACGCAAGTTAGGGTACAGGAGTGGCTGAAACAGAACTTGTCGCCTGGTGTAAAAGTCATTCCTTGTCAGGACGGTAAAATTAGTGGCGATTTGTTACTCGGTTTCAACGCTGCGGTAGAAGACAACTTGGATAGTCGCCCTAGCCACCACGACAACGAAGCCGAACACGAACATGATGAAGGGATTAATGCAGTGCAACTACTGCTAGACGAAGCTTTTGAGCCGACTGTCCTAGTCAAACGCTTGCAAACATTGGTGCAGCAGCAAGAAATTTATCGAATTAAGGGATTTGTAGCAGTTCCGAACAAAGCCATGCGTCTGGTATTACAGGGAGTTGGCAATCGATTTGACTACTTTTATGATCGTCCTTGGCAACCCCAGGAACCTCGTCAAACGCGATTAGTATTGATTGGACGAGAGCTTGAGCAGGTTCGCATTGAGTCAATTGTGTTGGGGGAGGAAGTCAATGCGACCTTCTAATAGTGTCTGGCAAGGAAATTTCGGCTACTGGCAAAACAGCTTTATTCATAATAATCTGCTGGTAATCGGTTACACAGGATGGAAAGGATTTCAGTCATTTGGGCGGGGAGTTGTTATTTGTGATGTAGATACTAAAGTTACTCACCCGACAAATACAAGTGTTGATACAGTTCCCTTCACCCTCCAATTTCTCCCCTCCGATCTGATTAGGTTTTACTTGCGTTCGTTTCAAGATTGCCAAGCTATATCGCAATCAATCTGCTCATCCATGATTTCATCAATTTCCCCAGCAGTCGTAACATACAATCCCTATCAAGATATTCTTCTGGTGCTAAAAGCTGAACCTCAGATTGAGGTTAATTTTTTACACCAACTAAAAATTACTCCACCCGATTGCTACGAACAAGTTTGCAATCGCTGGTCAGAATTTAAACCAAGCCTAATACCCTAAAACTTACTTTAGTCCTCAATGCTCAAGCCAAAATCAAGCAATATTCCGAAACCTACTCGCTACCAAAATGCAGCGATAGATTATTACATGGGACTTACAAATTCCTCCTATCTTCATTACGGGTATTGGGAACCACTACCTACTGTGGGTGAAGAATTAACTCTAACTCGCCTGCGTGTGGCGCAAGTTGCATATACAGCCAAACTTTTGAGTTTTATCCCAGAGGGGATAAAAACGGTACTTGACGTAGGCTGTGGGATTGGTGGTAACGCAGTATATTTGTGCGATCGCGGTTTCAGTGTTGAGGGATTAGCACCTGACGCACTCCAGCAAGAGAGATTTATTCAAAATACCAACGGTCAAGTACCTTTCTATTTAACGAGATTTGAAGATTTTCACTCCTCAAATTCCTACGACCTAATCTTATTTAGCGAAAGCAGCCAGTATATTGCTGCTCTTGATTTAGCTCAGGATGCGGCTCGTTTACTAAGTAATGGTGGCTACTTGCTGCTTGCCGATATGATGCGTTCTGATGCCGAATACCAAGAAGGTATTTTTTCTAATTGTCATGTAGCCAGTGAACTACAGGCGGCTTTAGTGCAGGCTGGATTCAAGTTAATTAAAACTGAGGACATCTCCACTCAAGTTGCACCAACGATTGACTTGTGTGTTGATAACTTCCGTACTTTTGGGCTGACAACAGTCAAATATATTGCTGATGTTGTGGCGATCGCACTCCCTCCATTATATTCACTCGGTCGTTGGGCATTTAAGCGCTGGCTAGAAAAGTTAGTTGTCGAGGGGTTAGCAGCACGCGCAATTTTTGAGAGCCATTTATGTTATGAAATTCAACTCTGGCAGTTATCACAAGGAGTTTAATCAAGCTGACTCTAGAAACAAACACCCAAGATTGGCAACAAGCTTTTATCGCCACCAATATATTAGCAATTAGTTACAATGCTTGGATCGGTTATTTAGGGTCTTTTGAGAACTTCTACTTGTTCAACAGTCTCTATTCCTGTTAGGGAGTAGCCATCATTATCGCGAAAGCCGTTTCGGAAATTTCCTTGCTGGTATTCAAGGTAATCTCAAGAAAATTTTATTGAATTTATATGGATTAAGAACCTGGGTAGAATATGGTTTTCGAGAGTGTAAGCAGGAACTAGGTTGGACAGATTATCGTTTCACAAATTTTCAACATATTGAGAGATGGAAGGAAATTATTTTTGTGTTTACACAATGATTAGTTGAAATTCTTCAGCCTTGTTAGCTTTAAATATATTTCGTCAAATTGAACCTGAGTTACAAAAAAATAGTGATGTTGATTTTTTTAATCATCAACAATGGAATCATGAATCCGGATGGAAAAATACTTGAAATAATCTGCGTCTCATTACCCAACCACTCTTACTATTTTGGTTGATTTATCCCTGAATACATATTTTCCCCAATTCTAATTTATTGCTGGGATTCAATCAATTAATTAGTGCAATGAATCAATTTAAACCCTATTATGCTTCTGGATAACTTCACTTAGTTACTACTTGCTCATTCCGGAGAGTGACAGAAGAGGGATATACTCAACGCGATCACTTTGGGCGATCGCGATCAAGCAAGAACTACTCATTGCGTACACGCCCAAGGGTTGCCTTCGGCATCACTTGCTACAATCACGCTGATTCTTCATACCCAATAGGCAATGTCAACGGGCAAGCATGTCAGTGTAGAGTCAGTACACTTATTGCTCCTTTAAAAATTGCATAATTAGGGTAGAGTTTGAAAAACGCTTTTGGGATGGAATTTTAACTCATGCCCTCACCATTTCCGGGGATGAATCCCTATCTCGAACACCCTGCTTTCTGGTTGTCATTCCATACTCGGCTTTTGGTAGCGATCGCCGATGCAGTTGCACCTCAGTTGCGCCCAAAGTATTATATTGAAGTCGAAACTCGCACTTACCAAGATCGAGATAACGATGAGGTTTTAGTTGGAATTCCAGATGCTACGGTTTTGAAAGCCAATTCGTCTCATTCAGTCAGTGAGAAACTTCAGCCAGAGACAAGAACTACCCTAACTCAAAAGCGCCCGCAGTCAATAGTGCTACCCATGCCTATAACTGTAAAAGAGCGATATTTGGAAGTCCGAGAGATAGGCAGCAATACTGTGATTACCGTTATTGAAGTGTTATCGCCTAAAAATAAACAAAAAGGTTTCGGTAGAACAGCCTATGAAAAGAAACGGGAGCGGGTTTTAGGAAGCCTTTCGCATCTGATCGAAATCGACTTGCTACGCGCTCACTCACCGATGACCATGTTAGGTGAAGTACAGCCAACAGACTACCGTATCGTTGTGAGTCGAAGTGTACAACGTCCCAAAGCTGATTTATACGGCTTTAATTTACCCGAACCAATTCCCACTTTTCCTTTGCCGCTTCTGTTAGAAGATGAAGAATTAAGCGTTGATTTGCAGGCAATTGTGAATAGCATATGCGAACGGGCTGGGTATAACGAACGCATTGATTACAGCCAAAGAGTTCCACCGCCTGCATTGTCAGAGGCAAACCAACAGTGGGTTGAGGAATTATTAGCCCCGATTCAAGGTAGAAATAGCACGTCAGGATAATGAAAATGTTGGCTTGCGCTTCGCACATTGGTCAGGCGATTATTTAGAGAAGGCATTGGTATGAATTGGGGTTGCTGCCAGAATTGCATCTGGGAGAGCAAAAAAGAAACTCCGTTTGAGCAAAATCGCGATCGTCCAAGCGTTTCTGCTTACCGTAGGTATTGCTCTGTACTGGTTCAATTGTTGCGATCGCCCTTGGCGTTGGCAAAGCCATCGCTTTCGTGTTGAATAAAAGCAAATTTGCTAAGTTCCTATATTGAATTCGGGCAGTCGTTGATTGAATTCGGACAGTCGTTGATTGAATTCGGGCAATCCCCAAGAATTTGCATAAAATTATTCAATATTTTTGTAGTAAATAAATCACTCTCTACTGGATAATGCGGGAGTCCCAAAAAAATATAATCCTTGCTCAACATAAAAAGCTGATAGATTTTTCAAGATGGGGCTATATAAAATATATAAAGTTAAATAGCAAAGTATTGTTCTGAGTTGAGATATTAAATGCATTCACCATTAAACTGGAATGATTGTAGCCTGAGTGAGAAACATCAAAGTCCAAATATTGCTTCTCAGTTCTAGATTATGGAACAGCAAAACTATATCAATTTGGACAACACAAGTTACAGACCAGCATAAACTCAAAAAAATTAAATCAGGATAGCGGCGACCGATAGGATTTTTGCATAAACCCCAACAAATAAGAGTGAATAATTCTACTACAATACCAATTTTAAAGGCATATATCTTGCCTTCTAATTGGGAAGTTACCCAAAGAAAAAAAGCTATTAAAGTCAAGCCAGCTATTAATACAATCTGCGCCTGCAATTGCAGCCGTTTCAGCAAAAAGCTCTATTGCTGATTCTTTGTCGGATTCGGCAAAGTTATTGTTGGTTTGCCGATGGGACATTCCGTGACTAATGAGCGCATCTAATTGGGTTTTGTCGGAATTAGTTGGATGAATCATGCACTTTTTGCGTTATTAGTAATCAATAGACTAGGGAATGGGGCATGGCGAATGGAAATAATTACCAATGCCCGATGCCCAATACCCTAATTCCAATGCCCAATACCCAATGATCATGGCTCGTACCCCTACATTAAATTTTGATCGTGGCACATTAATTTTGCATCCACCACCACGCGGCAAAGGTTGGATGGACTATGCTACGTGGGATGATAGAGTTGAAAAATTCCGCATTCCAGCAATTAGATACCGATCGCTAGTGGAAGCACTACAAGCGGAAGATGTTAATTTTATCGATGAGGCAAAGGAATTTTATCCTGTAGATTTGGTTCCCACTCTGGAAATGGAACCCTATCCTCACCAGACTGAGGCGCTAGCAGCTTGGAAACTAGCGGGTAGACAAGGGGTGGTTGTACTTCCCACGGCGGCGGGAAAGACTTATTTGGCGCAAATGGCGATGCAGTCAACGCCACGCACGACGCTGATTGTAGTGCCAACTTTGGATTTGATGCATCAGTGGTATGCACATTTAGTAGCAGCTTTCCCCGATGCTGAGGTGGGATTGCTAGGGGGTGGTTCGCGGGATAGAACAGCCATTTTAGTTGCAACTTATGATAGTGCAGCAATCCATGCTGAGACGTTGGGAAATCAATATGGCTTGATTGTTTTTGATGAATGTCATCATTTACCGACAGATTTTAATCGGGTAATTGCTGAATATGCGATCGCACCTTATCGCCTGGGACTCTCCGCGACACCGGAACGCACCGATGGTAAACATGCTGACTTAAATATCCTCATTGGTCAAGAAGTATATCGCAAACGCGCTGAAGATTTGGCGGGGAAGGCGTTAGCAGAACATGAAATTGTTCAAATTAAGGTTAAGTTATCGCAACTTGAACGGGAAAGATACAACCAGTTAATTCAAACTCGCAATGACTTTTTGAAGCAATCAAAGATTTCTTTGGGGAGTTTGCAAGGTTGGCAAATGTTTGTGCAAATGAGTGCGCGATCGCAATTTGGACGTAGGGCGATGTTAGCGCATCGGGAGGCGAAAGATATTGCTTTGGGTACTGATGGTAAATTGCGGATTTTGATTAATTTATTGGCAGAACATTATCCGGCCAGAATTTTGATTTTTACTGCGGATAATGCAACGGTTTATCGCATTTCTCAAGAGTTATTAATTCCGGCAATTACTCATCAAACTCCTGTGAAGGAACGGCATGAGATATTAACAAAGTTTCGGGAGGGTAAATATAATACTTTGGTTGCTTCTCATGTGTTGAATGAAGGAGTTGATGTGCCTGCGGCTTCTGTGGCAATTATTTTATCGGGAACGGGTTCGGCTAGGGAGTATACTCAGCGTTTGGGGAGGGTTTTACGGAAGGGGAATATTGAGAATAAACAGGCGATTTTGTATGAGGTGGTGGCGGAGGATACGAGTGAGGAGGGGACTTCGGCTAGGCGAAGAGGGGAGAGGAATAACGAACCGCCAAGACGCGGAGGACGCAGAGAGGAAGAGGAGAAAAAAGGTAAGTTACAGGTTGTGTATGGGAGTGGGAAGGAACGGAGTTTGAAGGCTGCGGAACAGTTAGAAATTAATTATTCAACTGGAAGTTCAAAATCTAAAATCCAAAATTCAGATGTTACCAACAGAGTTACTGATGCATCGCCAAAACGGGGAGGAGATTATTCCGAAGAGACTGAAGATTGATCGGGAAACTTCGGAGTTGGCGATTGAGTTAATTAATTATTTTCAATCAGCAGTGGGGAAGACTCAGGGTGTGCTTGAGCGACAATTGACTGATTTTGAAGGAGATTCTACAGATTATCGGCTGAAGCGAGGGTTAGCTTATATTCTCAAAAGCAGTTTTTGCACTTTTGAGGTGGTAAGTCCTCTGGAACCACAAATGTTAAGAGAACGAGTGTTTTCGTTGGGTGCAAAGTCTGTTTCTAGTCGGGAATCAACACAAGTTACTTTGAGTAAAATTGCTGATGAGTTAACTCAAGAACTTGAACGGGAAGTTTTATTAGAACAGGTTCGCAATGGACTATATGCTGATTTATCTGAAAATAAGATTCTGACAGTCTTTGATGCACCAATAGCGCCAGATTTGTTAAATCGATATAACTTATCTCAGGTGCAGGGTGTGTTTTATAAGGCCAGTCAACTGGTGTTAAATGCTCATCGGAATGTTCCGGGTGAATATAAGCTGTTGTTTCGCTATTTAAAGTTGTTTCAATTGATGGCTTATATTGAAGGTGATGCTGACCACGGGTTTACAATTACGATAGATGGGCCGACGAGTTTGTTTAATCCTAGTACGCGATATGGGTTAGCGATCGCTAAACTTATTCCCGCTTTACTTCACGTTACTAAATGGAGTCTTTCTTCCATTCTCCAAAGCCGCGACGCTTATACAAATACTTGGAAAACTGGACGTTTCACTCTGAATTCTGAATGTGGTTTGGTATCCCATTATCCACCAGGGAAGCCCTACGATAGTATGTTAGAAGCATCCTTTGCTGATAAGTGGGATGCGTTGAAAAGTGGTTGGGCGTTAGAACGAGAAGTTGATTTGATACCGATTCCCGGTAGTGTAATGATTCCCGATTTTCGCTTGGTGCATACTGATGGACGCACTTTCTTATTAGAAATTGTTGGTTATTGGCGACCAGAATATTTACAAAAAAAGTTTTCTCAGGTGCGGCGGGCTGGACGTGACGACTTAATTTTGGCAATTTCTGAGCGACTTAATTTAGAAAAGGCGGGAGTAAAATTAAATGATGTCCCCGCCAGAATTGTTTGGTTTAAAGATAAGTTATTGCCGAAAGCTGTGTTAGCTGTAATGGATTGATTAAGGAGAAATAAGATGAAAAGCATAGAAACAATTGCCACAGTTACCAAAGATGGTAAGATTACAGCGCAGTTACCATTGGATATTCCAGAGGGTGAGCATCAGGTGGTAATAGTAATTGATGAAAAGCCTTTGACTGAGGAAGCAGAGAGGAAAGAAAAGCGTCCTCCTCTAAACTTTCCTGTACATAATTATGGCCCTTGGCCTGAAAATCTTTCTTTAAGACGTGAGGATATGTATGGTGATTGGGGGCGGTAACTGTGTATTTATGGACACGAACATCTTGGTGTATGCAAATGTGTCTGAATATCGCTTTTACCAAGTAGTGATGTATTAATCTAATAAAAATACTATGAAAACTATAGAAACAATTGCCACAGTTACCAAAGATGGTAAGATTACAGCACAATTACCACTGGATATTCCAGAGGGTGAGCATCAGGTGGTAATAGTAATTGATGAAAAGCCTTTGACTAAGGAAGCAGAGAGGAAAGAAAAGAAAGCACCTCTTAAATTTTCCGCCTATCCTGTAGGATTAGTCTCGGAAAGTTTAACTTTCCGTAGAGAAGACCTTTATGCAAACGACTAATAGCTCTGTTTTCGTCGATACGAATATTTTAGTTTATGCAAATTTAGCCTTGTCGCCATTTCATATACAAGCGACAGAACGACTGCAAGCGCTTACAGAACAAGGTATTGATTTATGGATTAGTCGCCAAACTTTGAGAGAGTATTTGGCAGCAATGACAAGGCGAGGCGACTTAACCGGGAACATTCCTATTACATCTTTAGTGGCAGATGGGAGAGATTTTGCTAGTTATTTTCGCTTGGTTGAAGATAATTTGCTAGTGACAGAAAGGTTACTAACACTCATGGAGGAAATTCCTAGCGGTGGTAAGCAAATTCATGATACAAATATTGTCGCCACGATGCTAGTTTATGGTATTCCTGAGTTACTCACTCACAACACAGGTGATTTTGCAAGATTTTCGGGATTAATTACTGTGTTGCCATTACAAGGTTAGATTGCTTGTTGTTACTACTCATGAAAATTTACTTCACGTTACAAAATACAGCCTTTCGCTAATTGTGCAATTCTACTGATTAATCCCAAACACTTCTGCGTTCCCAAAACTGGGCGACTCTTTTTTCCCACTGCTCCCAATAATCTTTGATAACTGCTGATTCAAACCAAAATACCTCAGCTGGTATTTCTGGAATCGCTACTACCAAGAGAGCGTGCTTTAGCTGAATGCCATAATCTTGATAATACTTGTTAGCTGCTCCTATGTATGCCGTAAGTTGTAGTGGATGTTCATATAAATGCTCAATTGAACCTTTGGGTTTGTCTGCTGTTTTCCATTCGCAAATACAGGGAATACCTTGATAGCTGGCAATACAATCAACTTTGCCAGAATAGCTCAAATCATGATGAAAAACTGAGCCTTCCACCAGTCTAACTGTGTCGATTTGTTCTAAAACTGGCTTGATACTCTCCCAATAAGGGCGACTCGCTTCGGGACAAACAGGGTTTTGACCAAGGAGGTAGCGCTCAATTTGCTTGTGTGTTTGGGTTCCCCGACGACTAGCAGATGTGGTAATGCGGGTAGCTTCTTCTGTACCAACACGCGCTTTCCAGTTTAATAATCTGTCTCGGTCTGCTTGTGATTTGGTAGCATTAAGTATTGTAGTAACGCTGGGAAAGCGATTTCCCTTAGCATCTACATAATATTGTTTACCATTTTCTCTCTTGGATGTGGCATTAATGCGTGGTAGCAGTTGGGTATCAAATTGCATTATTAATTCGTAGTTCGTAATTCGTAATTCGTAATTAAGAAAGCGGCGATTAGAAATTTAAGTTTATCTTCCACACAGGCAAAACTTGCTTTTGCAGGTTTTAAAACTTTAATTTTTATTAGTCCGTGTAGGTAAATTACCCTGCGGTAAGCCGCAAAGCGTCTATGTTTGTATGGGCGCGAATTCTATTCGCCAAATTATTTAAAATGGTTTTATTTAGGAAAATAACGATAAATATCTTTCCGGTATAGTATTCGCTGAAATAAAGCTGTTTCTCCATCAAAAATAAGTCCAATACGATAATCACCGACGCGGATGCGATAAGCATTTTCACAACCTTGAAGTTTTTTGAGGTTAGTAATTTATTCAAAGATTAATATTTGTGGTACTTTTTCAAAAGCAAGGGTTTTAATAGTCTCATAGTAAGGTGTACTTTTCAGAGCCTTGAGATCCTTGATAAAGCTGGGTAGATATTGGGTAATCACTCTTGTTGTAGTTGTGCTAATGCTTCATCAATATTCAGAGGTATTTCATGTTCTACTGCTTTCATTGCTAAGATAAGTCCTTCATCCTCAATAGCTTCTAGCAAGTGTAGATAGTCATCAAAATCTATGACTACTTTGCGGATATTACCTTCAATATCAGTAATCAGTTCTTGAGCAAAAGGGTATTTATCAGCTTGCATTTGAGTTGTGATTTGAATAGTCCTACTATGACTTTAGCGTTAATAGATATAGTATGGCTTTAGTTAATGTATTTGTGAGATTTTACTCAAGAGAAAAACGCGATAAAACCCGCCTTTCAAGATAAATCTTAATAATTGTGTATTATCTCTTCTGAGATGAGATGCACTAAAGTAAAATATCTCACAGTGTTATTTCGTAATTCATGGGTAAAATATGGAGCCTGTAACCCTGACAGCAGCCGCGATCGCAACCTTAGTAATTACGAAAGCTTTTGAGAAAACTGGCGAAATCCTAGGAGAAAAAGCTTTAGAGCAAGGTGGGAACTTATTATCATTGCTCAAGCGTAAAGCACCTACCACAGCGACAGCTATCAAACTAGCTCAAACACAACCTTTAGATTATGGTCAAGCAACTCTAGTTGAGCAGGTAGAAGAAGCGGCAAAAAAAGACCCTGAAATTGCTCAAGCTGTTAAAGATGTGGCGGATACTGTTAAATCTCAACCCTCTATCATCCAGAATTTTACGAACACAGTTGATAAAAATTATGGCGGGAATGTTGGGAACGTTTCTAATGACAACCGCAAGCAAACGTTTAATTTCTGACTACAGTCGCCTGAACGGGAACGGGTAAAGTCAAATCCTTCTACTGAAACACCGCAAAATTTACCCCTGAGTGGGGTACTAAAGTTTGTTGGACGTGAAGCTGAATTGCAAAACCTGCATGAGATGTTGCAGGAAAATAATCAGGTAGCCATTGCTGCGATCGCTGGCATGGGTGGACTGGGTAAAACAGAACTGGCCTTACAATATGCAATGGCTCACCGTGAAATTTACAAAGGTGGAATTTGCTGGTTACTGGCAAAGGCTGGAGATATGGGCATTCAAATTGTGCAGTTTGCCAGAACGCAGCTTGACTTAAACCCACCAGAGGATTTGGATTTACTCGCGCAAGTGCAATACTGCTTTCGGCTTTGGCGCGAAGGTAATGTGCTGCTAGTATTAGACGATGTTGGAGAATATCAACAAGTTAAGCCTTATCTACCTTCGCCATCTTCCCGGTTTAAAGTGTTGATTACCACGCGCCAATACTTAGGAACATCTATAAAGGAATTATCTTTAGATGTATTGCAACCAAAAGCAGCGCTGGAGTTATTAAGGTCATTTTTTAAAGAAACACCACAGCGAATTGAGCAAGAATTGGCTGTTGCAAATCAGTTGTGTGAGTGGTTGGGATATTTGCCTTTGGGTTTGGAATTAGTCGGGCGATATTTAGCGCGAAAACAAGACCTCTCTTTCACAGAAATGTTGCGGCGGTTGGAGAAAAAGCGACTAGAACAACCCGCCCTTATTAAACCAGAAGGCGACATGACCGCACAACGAGGTGTATTAGCAGCCTTTGAGTTGAGTTGGCAGGAATTAGAAGACAGCGATAAGCAGCTTGGCTGTTTGCTGAGTTTATTTGCCGTCGCACCTATATCTTGGAAGTTGGTGGAACAGTGTTTACCAGAGTCAGACGAGGAAGAGTTAGAGGAAATTAGAGATGATACTTTGCTGAAACTACATTTGCTACAGCGTAAAGGTGAGGGAATTTACCAACTGCATTCACTGCTAAGGGAGTTTTTTCAATATAAGCTTACAGGTTTAGAACAGGCAGATGAATTAAAGCGATCGCTTTGTCGAGTAATGGTAGCAGTTGCCAAAGATATTCCTGAAAACGCTACTCTTAAGCAAATTACTGCTGTTTCCCCTGCCATTCCTCATATAGCTGAAGTAGCGAATCATCTTATTCAATACCTCAGCAATGATGATTTACCTTTGCCTTTCTACGGCAACGCTACATTTTATAATGGTCAAGGTTTATATAACCAAGCTTTACCCTGGTATGAACAATGTCTAAAAGTCACTAAAAAGCGCTTGGGTGAAGAACATCTAGATGTCGCCACTAGCCTCAACAACCTAGCGTTACTCTACGACTTCCAAGGCAGATACAGCGAAGCCGAACCCCTTAACATCCAAGCTTTAGCACTCAGGCGTCAACTGCTGGGTGATGAACATCCATCTGTCGCACTTAGCCTCAACAACCTAGCGGCATTCTACCGTGACCAAGGTAGATACAACGATGCCGAACCCCTTTGCATCCAAGCTTTGGCTCTCAGGCGCAAACTGCTGGGAGAGGAACATCCAGATTTTGCCATTACTCTCAACAATCTGGCAAGACTCTACTACTTACAAGGAGGTTATACCAAAGCTGAACCGTTGTATTTGCAAGCTTTGGAGATTTTGGAGCAACGATTAGGGGTAAGTCATTTCTGGACTGTCAAGTGTTGTAAAAATTTGGCAATTCTTCGCGATCGCCTCCCTCCTGCACAGTAAAATTTGACTTTTCGGCAAAGCGTACCGTGATAAAACTGAAAAGTGCGTTAGCGAAGCTCACCGAAGGTATCGCTTAAACTAAAATTCATATTGAACTAAGTAAAAATCCCTGATTACTTACTCAAAATGGCATTTGACTTACTCAAAATCAGCTTTTACTTTCTCAAACCCCAGTTTGCTTTCTCATTTT
>NZ_CAXTTT010000156.1:0-15111 GCF_964247315.1 uncultured Nostoc sp. | reverse complement strand
AACGACCACCCGAATTCAATAAACGACCACCCGAATTCAATAAACGACCGCCCGAATTCAATAAACGACCGCCCGATTTCAATATATTTATTGCATAAATTCTCAAAACCTCACCTCAAACCTGATTTACTAAGGTTTTAGCTTTAGCTTTACCCCACCCTAACCATCACTGCGATTAAGTAGGTAATCTTTGGGATTTAAGAAGAAATTCGACTTGTGTGTACACGGTACCCTTAGTAAGGGAGGACGGCGTAGCCAGGGGTAAATATATGCAGCTTTACAAAGAAACGGTATAAGAACTAGCACAAATGGCTAGCAGTGTATCTCTAGAACATTGCTTTTCTTGAGTGTTTATCTTTAGGTATAAAATAATAAAGAAAAAAATCTGGTGAATTCACTAAAAACTAAAAAACGAAGCGCAGAGTAAAAAGCTTGTCAAATTCAGAGGTTAATCGTGTTTATCGACTACATCACACTCATGTTGATCAATATGGTAGCTGGGTTATTTCTACTCGCTGACTATGTGTATCGTGGTATAGATAATTCTAACCAAAAACCGTGGATTCCGGGATTTGGAATTACTGGGGCGATCGCACTTACAACTGGTTTACACATGAGCTTCACCTGGCCAGTAATGGGTAGCTTTAATATTGCCTACGGTGAGACAAGTGTTCTATTTGGAATCTTGTTTGTGGCAGCTGCGATCGCCCTGGCTCAAGGTTGGGATTTATTGACAATCGCAATTTACGGCTTCTTTGCTGGTGCAGTTGCGATCGTAGTCGGTATCCGGATCATCAACTTGAATTTGACAAAGCAACCGCTTTTATCGGGAATTGGCTTTATTTTAACTGGATTAGGTGGTGTTTTTGCAGCGCCAACTCTTTATTGGAAAACCAACCGAACTTGGCGACTAATTGGCGTAGCAGTGCTAATAGTAGCCGCTCTAATTTGGGCATTGACTGGATATTTGGCTTATTGGAATCATTTAGAGGGTTTCCAAAAGTGGGTTCCAGCGCCGATGCGGTAAGCAATGATCTAGGCTAGAGACATAGTTAAAACCTTGCTTAAAATCAATATGCTGGACTTTCTTAATCCCCTTTTAAATCGCCATCCAGAGCGAGTCAAAGCCAACGTCGAACTTTACACCTGGCAAACTTGTCCTTACTGCATTCGTGCCAAAATACTGCTGTGGTGGAAAGGTGTAAATTTTACTGAATACAAAATCGACGGTGACGAAGCAGCCAGAGCTAAAATGGCAGAACGCGCTAACGGCCGCCGTAGCGTACCACAAATTTTTATCAATAACCAGCACATTGGCGGCTGCGATGACCTCTATCAGCTAGACACACAAAGTAAACTCGATCCCCTTTTAGCCCAAGCCGCTATTTAGAAATCAAATTAGCTCCCAACAATTTCTTTGGTGATGCGATGTTGGGCAATTTTGGATTTTAAATTGCTCGGTGAGCAAGTTCGTAGTAAAGACTTTAGTCCTGAATTTTCTAAGCACTAAAGTACTTACTACAAAATTTTTATTACTAGCTTGACAAAGTGCCAGTAAAATGTATTGCAAGTTTGCCCACCTTTAGGGCAAGGAGTATCGAATTGATCGGAATATGCTAACTAAGTATACAGAATATCTTATACATCAACAATGGATGAGTTATGCCTTAGAATTAGCAAAAACAGCAGGTGATGCAGGTGAAATCCCTGTAGGTGCTGTTATCATTGATTCGACAGGCAAATTGCTAGCGCAAGGAGAAAATAGAAAAGAGCGCGACAAAGATCCTACCGCTCATGCGGAAATTCTCGCTCTCAAGACAGCGGCAATAACTTTACAAAATTGGCATCTTAATGAATGCACCCTTTATGTAACTCTCGAACCTTGCCCAATGTGTGCAGGTGCGATCGTCCAATCACGATTAGGATTACTTGTATATGGAGTAGACGATACAAAAACTGGCGCAATTCGTACAGTTATTAACATCCCCGATAGCGCTGCTTCTAATCACCGCTTACAGGTAATCGGAGGCATACTAGAGTCAGCTTGTCGTCAGCAATTACAGGCTTGGTTTGCTACTAAGCGGCGTCGGGTAAAATAACGGACAGAGGTAAAACTGTCCATCTAGTACGACACAAGTCACGCAAGAGAATCTACGGTGTAACTAATCAGGCATTTCGTTAAATTTTACCCGTCAATCAGCTGCATTCGTCATGATGGAATTTTACTCTTCATCCGATACCTGCCAGCACACCCCGGCAAATTCTCAGGTGGATAGCACTACCTCAAGGGTTTCTCCTTGGTTAAGTCCTCTGGCATATTTATTAGGGCGTCACTGCCTATTACCATTATTCTTTGGACAAATTAGAATAACCGGACAAAAAAATATCCCGACAACTGGGCCTGTGATCCTTGCGCCTACTCATCGAGCGCGTTGGGATGCTTTGCTCGTACCTTACGCTACCTCTGATTGTCGCAGAGAACAAGACCTGCGGTTTATGGTGACTATTGACGAATGCCAAGGTTTGCAAGGCTGGTTTGTCCAACGTTTGGGGGGGTTTCCTGTAAATTCTAAGCATCCGTCAATCCGCACGCTGCGACATGGAGTAGAGCTACTTCAGCAGCATAAAACCTTGGTGATTTTTCCAGAAGGTAACATTTTTCGTGATGGCCAAGTTCACCAATTAAAGCCAGGAATTGCCCGTCTTGCTTTGAGTGCTGAATCTAGTCATTCCGGGCTGGGAGTGAAAATTATACCCATAGGCATTAATTACAGCCAATCTTATCCCAATTGGGGTACAGATGTGAGTATTGACATTGGCTCTCCAATCAAAGTCGCGGATTACATGAATGGCTCTATAAAACAAGATGCCAAAAGCATTACAACTGATTTAGCAAAGGCACTGCAACAGTTAAGCTATCAAGAAACAAAAATTACTAACCACACATTTGCAGAAATTACTAATTCTTGAAATAGTCAAACCTCACAATTAATTATTGACCGTGCATAATTTAGAAACTGCACCTTTTCAATATTTGACACTAATTGCTAACTGCCATATTCATCCTCAGTAAGTCACAAAAGATTAGTGGTATTTTGCAACCCTTGAGGATGTATACATATATAGATTACCCTCTATTGATGATATATTCAGCCAAATTGGCATTTTTTTAAGCCAATAGTTAATTAATTGTTTGAAAACTACTGAATTGCTTGATGATAAATATTTTCACTATTTAGTAAGACAGTTAAATAAAAAGTTGGGAAGCGCGGACTGAGGATATCGCTATTCTGAACTAATTTGGTGCGATTGCAAATACTTCAAGTACTGCTTTGGGAAAATTATCCTGCTAAATATTCTAGTTAAGCTGAGATAATTATTGGGGAAGAAAGTCGGTAGTCAGACAGATGGTAACGTACTCCACCGTAGGTATCGCTCATTACAGCGACATAAGTTAGTTGGTATACAGGGGTAATGGGAACTCTATTAAACTGATTTTTAGTCTAAATCAGAGATACTTAGGATGTAACTTTGCTTTGTCCAAGACCAAAACAGAGTTAAGATACCCGAAGTTTCCATAACTCTTTTATATAGTTGTCGCACTAATTGATCCCATGAACACTGCTGTCGCTGTTACCTTGATGCACCGTACTGTTTTATCAGTTATAGCAGTCCTTAGCCTGCTATCACCTGTGAATGCTCAGGTATCACAGTCACCAGGCACTACCAGCCAACCACAACTCATTGACCCCAACGATCCTAATAATCTCCGCCCCATAACCGAAAGTAACAGCCTTTTGAGCATTGCAGGTGGCGATCGCTTAGTAAAAGATGCAGAACAAGCCGTTTCTGCTCAAAACTACCCCTTAGCTGCCAAGAAACTGCAAGAAGCACGTCAAGTTTATAATCAGCTATCTAATTTTTATCAAGAGTTAAATTCTAGTTTTTCGGGAATTGACAACAGAGTTTCTGATTCTCAGCGTCAAAAAGCTCTATTAACAGCCCAAAAGCGAGATGAAGCTACTTTTCAGCTAGCATTGGTACATCGGGCACAAAATCAGCCAGAATTAGCTGTACCATTGTTGATTCAAATAATTAAGAGTCAAAACCCAACGCGGGATTTAGGCCAGAAAGCCTATAAACAGTTGTTTGAGTTGGGTTTTGTTGATTCTCCTTATCCCAGACAAGGTGGTAATTCATCCTCCTCATCCCCAAAAAAATAAATTAAATTTTTGTTAGCTCTTTTTACCTACATTTTCCTAAACAGTTGCTTGGGAACGCCCCAGTGCTAGGATAGAGCTATCCGCCGTAACCTTGACCCAGCGTTCTTAAGCAATATACCCCAGAGGCGCCTTTGTCTACAGCCTTGCCAAAGCCTGAAGTTGGCACAGGCATTTGCTCTATATCTGTTAATAATAGAAAAGTAAGTTTTTTCAGGAATTGCGATGATTAGTCCGCAACAGGTTGAGGAAATGATCAAGGCGGAACTGCCAGACGCACAGGTTCAGGTGCAAGACTTGACTGGGGGCGGCGACCACTATCAGGTGACAGTAGTTTCATCGCACTTTGCAGGTAAAGGACTAGTGCAACAGCACCAGTTAGTTTATGGTGCGTTGGGTCAAGCTATGTCAACTGAAGCGATTCATGCCTTGGCGGTGAAAACATACACTCCCGAAGCTTGGCAAGCAACAGCAGCTTCGTAAATAAGAGTTAGAAGTTAGGAGTTATGAATCTAGACTCCTCACTACTCACTCTTCACTGTTGAATCCAACATAGGAAACATAAATACCATGACACCAGAACTCAAAGACAAAATTGATAGCTTAGTACAAGAAAACAAGATTTTAGTTTTCATGAAGGGAAACAAGTTAATGCCCCAATGTGGTTTCTCCAACAATGTTGTGCAGATTCTCAATACCTTGGGAGTTCCCTTTGAGACGGTTGACGTTCTATCAGACGCGGAAATTCGTCAAGGTATTAAAGAATACTCCAGCTGGCCCACAATTCCCCAAGTGTATCTCAATGGTGAATTCCTTGGCGGTTCTGACATCTTAATTGAACTGTACCAAAAAGGTGAATTGCAGCAAAAGGTAGAAGTAGCATTAGCTTCTTGATCTTTCTTTACACAAACTAAGAGATATACTGCTGAATTTGCCCTTAGCAATTAAAGCAATGTGCCGTTTTTAATATCCTTGAAAGGAGAGACACTATATTCTCTTCCCTTTCAAGGGTTTTTTAATCGGTTTCTGACAAAAATACTCTTTGTTGAACTTAGTTTCATAGCTAGCCAACAATCCCCTCAGTCGTATTGGCAAAACCAATATAGGACTGAGGGGATGCGTTTAATCAATACAATATCTCCAAAATTTCACACCACGGCAACCCGTTGACTAATACAAATAATATGCTATAATTATTTGCGGTAATTAACGGTTACTATCAATGACCAGGTAAATGGTACTTAGTAGTAATCGGGTTGTGGCTGTGGTTGCGGGACTGCAAAGTTCGATCCATCGTACAAGTAGCGGCTGGCTTCTTCTTCTAGGCGATGAATCAGAAAAGGTTCAATGACGTTGCTATGTCGCAGTGCGGCTAGATATCCATCCAAATACATCCGCATATCATCTGTGCGATAACCGCGATTCCATAGCTCGACGAAGGCGTCAGTGAGTCTTTGGTAATAGCGGATGGTTTGTGTGTCTTGGAGCATAACTGCTGTATTAATCTCTTTGGAATGAGAATTGGAAATGATTCACGCTCAAATGTGAAGTGTAATTTCACTTTGGCATTAACTCAAAGTCAACACATCTACTTTGGGTAGTACCCTCATAGCAGCTACAAGCTTCTTTAATCCTATTCCAGAAAACATCAATTCTAGTTAGCTGCGAAGTTATTTTTTTTGATTTTTATAATCAACATCCCAATTGTATTGATGTTATATTCCTGGATAGAAGCACAAAAATTTTTGCGAAAAAATCGACTTTCACCATCAAGTTGAAACGCTGTTGTAGTAAGGTTAGCTGGTTGGGTTCTAGATATTTGTCATATAACACCCATCTCAAAGCAAAATGTTAAGCTAAAAGAACTTTTTATAAGTCTAACAACACTTTCTAAAAATTTAATAAAAATTTAATAATATTTATAATCGCCTATCGGCAAGGCATAAAGGCATAAGTTAAAGATATTGACACTGATTTTATTAGGAAATGTAAAGTTAATCGCAATTGAAGTAACAAAGGCTACAAAACCTTAGAGATGGGCTTGTTACTTTGAAAGTCATCAACGCTAAGGGATCTTGCCACCGTGGGTTCGGTTTGTATAGAAATCATTGAGGGGAATCCCCATCTGAGATCGTTGTTGGGTTGGCACTTGCAACAACTGGAATACCGCGTGCATCAAGCTGCCAGTATTTATCAAGCAAGGGAAGTATTTTTAAGCCATCAACCAACACTGGTAGTTTTAGATGCAGACCTGCCTGATGGTGATGGCATTGAGTTTTGTCGTTGGTTGCATCGTCAGCAGCAGCCTCTAATCTTAATGCTATCTGCCCGTAATAGTGAAGCTGATATAGTCGCAGGTTTAAAGGCGGGTGCAGATGATTACCTGAGCAAACCTTTTGGAATGCAAGAGTTTTTGGCACGGGTAGAAGCACTGATTCGCCGGAAGCGCACACCTACGGCACCAGCTTATTTGGATTATGGCACTTTGCAAATCGATTTAGTTCAGCGTCGTGTCCGCTTCCAAGGGGAGTTCATTGACTTAACGCCCCAAGAATTCAGTTTGCTGTACGTTTTAGCACAAGCTGGGGGAGTACCTCTAAGTAGATCGGAATTGCTGCGTCGTGCTTGGCCTGACGCTATCGATAACCCTCGTACTATCGATACTCACGTTTTATCGCTGCGGAAAAAGGTTGAATTAGATCCTCGGCAACCCAATTTGATTCAAACTATCCGCAATGTTGGATACCGTTTTAACATGGAAATTTTGAATACCAATATTTCACAGTCACAGACAACAAAGTTAACTAGAGAGAGATTTAATAATCAACGTTCAACACTTACTAGTAGTCAAGTATGATCGGGCATTGGGCATCGGGCATCGGGGAGTAAGATAACGATTGCTGACTTCTGTCTCCTTATCAAGCCAAATTTAAAATCCAAAATCGTCTTGAGCTGCTGCTTGAATTAAGCTTTTTCGTAATTCAATCCAGTCTATCTCTGAGGCTGTTTGATTTGCAAACAAATGACCTTGTTGCAGGTGTAATAACCGAGCGCAAAACATCTGGGCTAGTTCCAGCTGGTGATTGACCATCAGAATCGTGGTTTGATAAGTTTGACTCAACTGGATTAAGACTTGCATTAGATGAGAAGCTGTACCAGTATCTAGGGCAGAGGTTGGCTCGTCTAATAATAATATTTTAGGCTGGATGACTAAGGCACGAGCGATCGCTACTAGTTGTCGTTGTCCTGCTGAAAGTTGCACCTCTGTTCGCCCTAAGCATTCACTGGGAATGTGCAGTTGTTCTGTCCAGTAATCGATTCGTTGCTGAATTGTCTGTTTGGGCAAACCACGCAAAACTAAAGGATAAGCCAAGGCTTGCCCAACTGTCATCCCCAACAGTTTTGACTCTTGCAATACAAGTACAAGCATCTGCCGTAGCTGGATGACGGGAATTTGGCGATATTCTTGATTTTCTAGATAGAGTTTACCACTCGTGGGTTCAATTAGGCGGTTGATGAGGTGTAATAACGAAGTTTTCCCAGCGCCTACTGGGCCTACAATGGCAATGCGCGAACCCTGGAATACCTCTAAGGAAATATCCTGCAATATGGGGTATCCCTGCTGATTGCCGGGAAGTTGAGTTTTCAGCTTCGTAAACAGATTAACTTGCTCTAGCCTGAGTGTGGCTTTTGCTGTATTCACGGGGAGTGGGGAGTGCGGAGAAATAACCAATGCCCCATGCCTAATTTTAAGTTAATTGTGCAGTAGTTAAAGCTGTAGCGATCGCCCAGCCATCGACTAATAGTAGCAGCAGAGTAAATCCCAGTAAAATCAGGTACATCCACGGCTGTGCTAAAGGGCGAACATCTGTGGTATCAATGCCCGTCTTTACTTGGACAATTTGCACCAAACGGGCGAATCCAGCTACACGCATCGGTAGTAAATAAGCTTTCCCATCCTGGCTGAGGAAGTAATAAACTAGCCCTCCTTGCCCAGTACTGCGGGGTTTTAACTCTTTCACCTCTGACCAAGGTAAAGACCAGCCTTTACGAAAAAAGCGAGGCACCCAGGCGGGGTAAGTAACCTGAATTCCTTGGTCATCTACTGTTACTTGTTCAGTTAATACCGCGTACAAGGCAACTAAACCGATGCCAATCCCTATCCACAATAATTCTGGAGGTACGGGTGCAGCTGTTACCTGCGATAAGAAGGGTAATGGGACTGTGAGTGCTATGTATAGACTCAGCAACGTTATCCGAATCAAAGGAGACAGATGAAAAACAGAAGCTGAGATATTGGCTGAGTTTGCTGTCACGGCTCAATTACAATACTTTTCTTCATTGTAGGGTAGGTTTATCTCCCTGGTAGTTGGTGTATGGTAGTTCACGGTAAATACTTTTGCACTACAATCCAACCAGTAAGGGACACCCAGGCAAATCCTATAAACAAAATAATATTGACGCCGATATGTAAGGGTCTAGCCCAAGGTCGTCTGGCACTAATTTGGGTCGCACTGAAAGCAGACAGTAGAACTAATGCTACCACTATCAACCCAGCAATTAGGTGTGACGAGTGACCTAAAGAGCCAAAGTGCCCTAAAGTGCCAACAATGCCGATCGCTAGCAACAGTAGCACTAAACTTACCATACTGATGCCCATTGTATAGTGAAGCGATCGCACTCCTTTATTTCCGCCCATAAACGGGGTAATAAAAGGAAATTGCTGCGAAGTTCTCGCCCGAAACATCCAAACGCCGGTAATTGCTAACATCAGATATGCCAGCAGGGATAATCCCATTGACCAGGCAGCTATTTTCCACAACCAAAGAAATGAAGGCAGATTCATAAGATTGATTGTAGATGAGATGAAGGGGACAAGGAGAATAACCAATGCCCCATGACCCATTCCCCATGCCCAATTCCCAATAAATAATAAACAAAAAAGGCTGCTGAATTAGCAACCCTTAAATTTAGATAAAATTGTTTTTTTTAATCAACCGAGGCGAGACCAAGGATTTGCAAGGGTTTTGTAGTATCTCCGATTGTTGTATTAATTTGCTGCACCATTAATTTGGTATTAATAGGGTCTTTTCCATCTGATGAGTCTGTATCAAACTCATAAGTACTGGGTTCTTCGAGCATCAGGCGATCGCACGGAATCTTATCGGATAAAATTGCACTTGCCATCATCCCTGTATGAATCTCCACTTGACCTTTTCGCGGAGCTTCAAAAACCAAACGTTGTCCAGGGAAAACAACCCTTTCAAAGTACCAGTTGGGAATGTTGGAGATGCGAGCTACCTGTATTTTGCTCGTGGCATTTATGTAGCAGCAGAGAATTTTTCCTGATTGCTCAGGTGGTAGAGGATCTAATATTTGAGCCATAACTGCTGAGGAGCTTTACGCCACAATTTTACATTACACTAGCCAAGCCTAGCACCCACTGATCCCCAGTTGCTGTAACTGCGAATACCAACTGAGTAGTTGTAGATTATTTCTCTCTAAAGATATATTTTTAGTTCTGAAAATTTTGTAAATATTCACACCTTTTTCGTAATTATACACTATAAATAAAAGTTTTAGATATTTTTTTCTGGTATCAAAGTTTCAATTCTCTTAAAACAGATTGTTGGGGAATTGACATAACAACGATCCCCTTGCTTTTTGCATAGCGAGGAAGTGAGTTTTGCTGTTTCATCTATCCCAGGATTAATCGACGGGGATCATCGCTTAATGAATAAACTCGATGTTATGGTAAAGCTATATGAAAAAATGTCTTCATCAAGCTCTCTATAGATTCTATGTATGTTTTATGCATAGAAATTTTAGCGTTTTCCGCAGTTGCTAACGGCAGTTTATTCGGAATTACCAATAATCGGCTGAAATGTCAAGCACGATTGCGACCGATAAAACCAAATAAAACAAGCACACATTTTAAGACTGGATGTTTTTCTCGCTTTTTCCACAGATTGGCAAGATGGAAGTTAAAACACAGATGATAGAAAATCGAATTCTTTATGTTCGGCTTCCTTGTAACCCCATCTTTCCTATTGGGGTTGTCTACCTGAGCGATCATGTCCACAAGCAGTTTCCTAATATTGAACAGCGCATCTTTGATTTGGGAACAGTGCCACCTTTAGACTACAGTTCGGCTCTGGATCGCTGTATTAATGAATTTAAACCGACACTACTAGTATTTTCTTGGCGGGATATTCAAATTTATGCCCCAGTTGGCGGACGTGGTGGCAACCCCCTACAAAATGCCTTTGAATTTTACTACGCTAAGAATCCTCTATTGAAACTACGCGGTGGATTAGGTGGTTTGCGAATCTTCATCGCTTACTATGTAGAGTTGTGGCGAAACCAAAGCTTAATCAAACGCGGTTTAAAACGTGCCCAAAAATATAATTCTGATGCTCGTGTAGTTGTCGGTGGTGGTGCAGTCAGCGTATTTTACGAGCAACTGGGTAGAAGCTTACCCCAAGGGACGATTATTTCTGTGGGTGAAGGCGAAACCCTGCTGGAAAAACTTTTAAGTGGCAGAGATTTTCGAGATGAACGCTGTTACGTTGCTGGAGAAACTCAACCACGGAAACGGCTAATTCACGAACAACCTACCCCAATAGAAAAAACAGCTTGTAATTACGACTATATCGAAAGCATCTGGCCGGAATTTAACTATTACCTGCAAGAGCAAGACTTTTATATAGGTGTACAAACTAAGCGTGGTTGTCCTCACAACTGTTGTTATTGCGTCTACACTGTTGTCGAAGGCAAACAAGTACGCATCAACCCAGCAGATGAAGTAGTTGCGGAGATGCGCCAATTATACGATCGCGGCATTCGCAACTTCTGGTTTACCGATGCCCAATTCATCCCCGCAAAAAAATTTATCGCCGATGCCATAGAACTATTGCAAAAAATCGTCGATTCTGGTATGACAGATATCCACTGGGCAGCATATATCAGAGCCGACAATTTGACACCCCAGTTGTGTGACTTGATGGCGAAAACCGGGATGAACTATTTTGAAATCGGCATTACCAGTGGTTCGCAAGAACTCGTGCGGAAAATGCGGATGGGGTATAACCTACGAACTGTCTTGCAAAACTGCCGTGACTTAAAAGCCGCTGGTTTTAACGACTTAGTTTCTGTCAACTACTCCTTTAACGTGATTGACGAACGTCCCGAAACCATCCGCCAAACCATCGCTTACCACCGCGAACTAGAACGGATTTTTGGTGCTGATAAAGTCGAACCTGCCATTTTCTTTATTGGACTACAACCCCATACCCATTTAGAAGAATATGCTTTCAAAGAAGGCATCCTCAAACCAGGGTACGATCCAATGAGTTTGATGCCGTGGACAGCCAAAAAACTTCTCTGGAATCCCGAACCCCTTGGATCATTTTTCGGCGAAGTCTGCTTACAAGCTTGGCAACAAAACCCCAACGACTTCGGACGCGAAGTCATGAAAATCTTAGAAGAAAAGCTGGGTTGTGCTGACTTAGAAGCAGCACTGACAGCACCATTAGAAACGAAAGAAAAACAGTTAGCAGGTGTATCCTAGTAAACACGAATTCTAATTTTTCTCTTCTGTATCGCGCCAGTTGCTTAAAGTCGGGAAACCCGCCCAACGCACTGGCTTCTCTGTGCCTCTGCGATTATTTTTACCAAATCCCATGTTAGAAGGTTCAATCCTACAACAGCTTGAAACAGCCCATCGCCACACCACCAGGCCAATTCGATTCGGTGTTTATTACAAAAATACCTTAGTTGCCCTGTGCCACGCTCTCGAAGACCATATCTTAACCGACGACGGTACACCCCTAGTGATCACAGCCTTCCAACAGGGTAAATGGTATCTACAAGAAGCTGAACGATATGCAGACATTGCCCAACGCAGCCGCCAAATTGCCATCATGGCTGCCTCTGAATCCGGCTTTGTTGAACATCCTACCAGCCAGCTACCCAATGTAGACTTAGTAAGATTAGATCCAAGCGATCCAGTAGCGCAAGAGTGGCATTTAATTATTTTATCGCCAAAATACACAGCAATGGTAATTTGTCAAGAATTATCAGAGGCTGATTATGGCAACGCTGGAGTACCGACATCAGACTTAGAGCGCAAATTCTATGGTTTGTGGACATTTGAGCCAGAGTTGGTGGAAGAAACAGCAGAAATAGCGATCGCTCACATCAAAAAATACAACCCAGAACTGGCGAAAAAACTCACAGCCGATAAACAACAAATTGTACCGTCAATTGCGAGATCCCAAAATTTAGGTTCAGTGGTCTTCCGTGTCGTAGATTACCTCCAGACTGGACAGGATAATTTATCCATCCCGGTAGCGCTTCAGAAACAAACACTGGATCGCAACTTAGTTTCTAACGAAATCCAAGCATTTTTACGAATGGCACAATTGATGGACATGGCAGATGTCAACAATCCAATGGCAGCTGCGGAAGTAGTCGTACTTGCTGAAGTGATCGCCCAGCTTTTGGATCTTCCCGCATGGCAGATCAAAAGATTGCGGCTAGCGGCTTTGTTGCATCGCATAGATCCATTACAAAATGCAGAAAGTGTCCTCACTTCTGGTAATATATCGGCACGCTACCAAGAAGATGCCCCCTGTTGTCCTTTAATACCAGGAGCGCAAGTATTGCGAACAATGCCACGACTGCGAGCCGTTGCCCAAATTATTACTCACCAAACTGAGTGGTGGAATGGTTTAGGAGAACCAGGAGGTTTAGCTGGAGATGAAATTCCCTTAGAGTCGAGAATTTTGGCATTATTGGCAGACTTTCAGTGGCGAGTCAATCAGCGAAAATCGTCAAATCAAAGCCGGGAACAGATATTTACTCAAGCTTTAGATGAGTGCAGACAGCAACAATCTACCCGCTTTGACCCTAAACTTGTAGATACCCTAGCTTTATTAGTAATGGGTTTACAACAGGGACTTGACTTACCCTTGATGACACCCAAATTCAGCGCTGGCATCTGGATACTTGATTCCCAATGGGATAGCCACAGCAAGATTAGTGAGGAGATTGGTAGTTACTTTACATGAATATTGAAGCCATTAAATTAGGAAAACTCAAACAACTTCCAGGGGCTAATTTAGAAGACGAGGAACTCTCCCGACTGGATTTAAGCCGAATTAATCTTGCTGGCGCTACCCTTGTCGGCACTAATTTCGCTGGTTCTAAGCTCGAAGGTGGGCATTTGGAGGGGGCAAATTTCATGGGAGCAAACCTCCAAAAAACTGACTTGCGCGCGAACTTGATGGGAGCAAACCTGATGCAAGCAGATTTAACAGGCGCTGACTTGCGGGGTAGTAATTTGCGTGGTGCTAACTTGATGGGAGCAAGACTCAGTGATGTGTCATTGGTGGGTGCTTTCTTGAGTGGTGCTAATTTGATGAATGTGAACTTGCAAGGTGTAGACTTGCGCAGTGCTGACTTGCGCGGTGCAAACCTGACTGGGGCAAATCTCAAAGGTGCAGACTTGAGTCGCACCGATTTACAAGGGGCTTTGTTGAGTGAAGCAAACTTGGAAGAAGCTGACTTGCGGGGGGCGAATCTAGCAGGGGCGAATTTAACAGGAGCGAATTTACTCTGTGCAGAGTTAGAAGGTGCAAATTTGAGCGGCGTTAATTTGAATAAGGCGTGTGTCGTGGGGACAGTAGTAGAAACGCTTGCGTAAAAATTGCACCAAAAAACCACCTGTGCCGATTATTTGTATTTTTGAGGACTACCCAGAATGACACCCGTCGCCGCACAAGTCTCAATTACTGCAATTATTCCCATGTTGACTGCGATCGCAAATCGGCAATGGGGACAGTTCAAAGAACTGGAGGCAAATTTTGTATCCCTATATGGAGTAGAAGTATGGCAAGAGGTTTTTAATTTCTGTCTTAAGCCAGCACTGGATAAAGATTCTGACAGATGGCTACTGATCCAGTGGTGTGGTGAAGGAATTATCTCAGTCAAAAATGTGGCGTAGGTGCGATCGCGCAAGGTGAATTATGGTGATCGTTTTTATTCTCATCCGAAGGTCACTGCTTTGCCGTTTTGCAGTATTCTTAGCTATTGTTAAAATTTTTGCAGATGAAGTAGGTAAAAATTTGTGAGTCTACAAGAAATCATAAAACTAGCAAAGCAACTTTCAACTGTGGACAAAGTACGTTTAATCCAACAAATTACTCCTGATATAGAACGCGAGTTAACAGATAAACTGTCTACTTTTCCCCGCCAATCCTTGTGGGGGCTATGTGCTGATTTAGGAAACGCACCTTCTACAGAGGAAATTGATGTAGCCCGTAGTGAAGAATGGGCTAGCTTTCCACGGGAGGATATTTGATGCTGCGTGCTGTAGCTGACACCCATGCAGTAATTTGGTACATTTTTGGCGATTCACGATTATCAACAACTGCCCAAAATACTATAGCCCAAATAGCATCTTCTGGAGATCAAGTTGCTTTCTCCTCCATTACGCTAGCCGAAATTGTATACCTGAGTGAGAAAGGGCGTATTTCTCCACTAACACTTGAACGCCTGCTTGCATCTGTTGACACAACTGATACTGTACTGCTTGAAGTTCCTTTTACTAGGCACATAGCCGAAGCTTTACGCTTAGTGAATCGCTCACAAGTACCAGATTTACCCGATCGCATTATTGCTGCTACAGCCTTATATCTAGGAGTACCAGTGATTAGTCGAGATAAGAAAATTCAATTATCCAGTGTTAATACAATTTGGTGACGGTTACATAGGTAATAGCGCTATATTTTTAGAAGCAATTTTTGAGTTATTTGTCAAATTTACTTCATTTATATCAGCAATTCCAAATTCAAATTTTGACAACAGGTACAGTCTACCTTGAGGATAA
>NZ_CAXTTT010000155.1:0-15144 GCF_964247315.1 uncultured Nostoc sp. | reverse complement strand
ACTCATTTGTTATTTCGGCGTGTCCATAACACACCCTACGAAACTACTAGAAGAGTTAAAACCTATGCTGGTCATACTTGATGTACACCCTAGCTTAAAAAGGGGGGAACCGGAATCAAAGTCCCCCTTAAGCTAAAAAGCTGAAGCCAGAAGCATTCTTCCCTTCTGCCTCCTTCCTGCCTTCTTGCACTAGTACAGGCGGAAATAAGCAGACTATTAAAAGCTACGAAAACTTAGCTGCTCCCAAAGCTCAAAGATGGTATGTGTATTTACGTCGCACGGTACTAGGCTGTAGCCCTGTCAAAGACCTACTTATGTAGTACGCAAATCTGCCTCAGTCAGGAGTATCATGCTTTCTGCACCAACTCTGCCAAAGTCAGGCTCGAGGCCTAATGCCATTTCAATGAGATACGTCCATGTGCCAGATTCCGGTTTGTAGCTGCGTACAATTCCTTCTCCGCCAACAAAGCTTACCCATTGGGTATTGCGAAACTTAGGCACGCACATAAAGGTTACAGCCATGCTTTAACTCCTCAATTCATAGTTGACACTTACTGTTTTAGTAAAAGAAATCAAATATGTTTTGTATCTTTTTAAGTAGAGATATCAAATATCATCTATAACTTTTGAATGTTTTCGGTGCAATTCATTCAATTTATACGTAATTTAAACGTTTATTTAAACATCACCTTTAACAGCAGTATATCAAGCTAATTGTGATTGACATATTCTGGAATGCTTTGTCAATATAATTCATCAACTATAATTTATACAATCAAGCTGTTTACTGTAGTTTGAATCAGGAATATTGCTTGCGATCGCCTACTTATTAATCATCGCCTACTAATTAAAGATTTTCGACTTCAACTTGTCAAATGAGTCAGCGGTACACTCACTTATTTGTAACTCGTCCACTCAAGGAAAGAATCATCAATAGCAATTGAGTAGATTCAATTGGTTTAGCCAGATGCATTTGAAACCCAGCTTCAATTGCCATTTGCCGCTCTTGTTCGCTGGCATAGGCAGTGATTGCCACTGCCGGAATTTGTCTAGAAGCTTCTACCTCAAGCGCTCTCACCTGACGAATCAGGGAGAAACCATCCGACTCTGGCATCCCAATATCTGTTAGAAGCAGATCGTATTTACCAGGAAATTCAGTTAGAGCAGCGATCGCTTCGGTTGCCGATGTCACAACCACCACTTCAGCCCCAAAGTCTTCTAACATCCACTTCATCAGGTCGCGGCTATCTGCTTCATCATCTACAGCCAAGATGCATAAACCTTCAAGGGTAAGGGATGGATTTTTACCATCGAATGTATCCAGAGGTTTTAACAAAACGCTCGGCTCTAAATAACTTGGCGGTGTAATCTCCAAGGGCATCGAGCGCAAAGGCAGCCTGAGGGTGACTGTGGTTCCTTGTCCCTCACCTAGACTGTGTGCTTGAACTGTTCCACCGTGAAGTTCTACAAGATAACGGACGATTGACAAGCCCAATCCCAAGCCTGGACTCGTTTTGCTGCTGCTAGAATTTCCTTGGCGAAAGCGCTCAAACACATACGGCAGCAAATCTGCCGAGATGCCAACTCCTGTGTCGCTGACTCGAATCTGGGCGTGAGTATTTACAGCTTTGAGCGTGATTTATACTCGCCCACCAGATGGAGTGAACTTAATGGCGTTAGAAAATAAATTCCACAGAACTTGCTGTAAGCGATCAAAATCTCCAACAACTGTAACCGAGTTCAAGTGTGAAACAATTTGAATGGTTTTCGCCTCTGCGGACAATTGGATAGACTCAATTGCAGCATTCACTACTGAAACTAAATCAATGAGACGAGTGGTTAAATGAACCTTTCCACTTGTAATCCGTGAAATATCCAGCAGATCATCGATTAACTGAGCTTGCATCCTAACACTCCGCTCCACTACTGACCAGGCACGAGTGACTGCTACTCGATCTAAATTACGCGTGCGGGAGAGTTGCGCCCAACCTAGTATAGTATTGAGCGGGTTACGAAGTTCATGCGAGAGGTTTGACAGGAATTCATCTTTAGCTCGGTTGGCGATTTGAGCTTCTTGACGGGCTGACTGCTCCTGTGCTAAAAGCTCGGATCTTTTTAACTCAAACTGCTTTCGCTCGGTGATATCTGCGATCGCCAGCAAAATCATTTGAGCATCTTCCGGTTGAATAATTTTCCAAGCATTGAGCAGCATGGTTTTCTGCCCAATCTGCTCAAAAGAATGCTCTACCTCCAAATTTTGAATACTGGTATCGTTGGCGAGAATGTCTTCTAAGAGCGATCGCAGTCCGGGTAAGTTCCACTGACCGTTCCCTAGTTCAAAAATTAGAGATTGCGCTGTCTGTGATGCTGAAACCTGAAACGTTTCATAAAACGAGCGATTGGCTTTGTTCACCCGGAATTCCGAATCAAGCACGATTAATGGCAATCAGCAGGCATATATTTCCCCTGAATTTTCTCTCGCGGCGTGAGTTGCAACACTCCATCAGACAACACCATCTTAGTGTTAGGCGGAATAATGTAGACTTGATTAGGGTGGACAGTCACGCCCTCTTGCACTTCACTGACATGCATTTGAGTTGTTCTCGCCAAAATCTCGCTTAACAGACTTTTGTGGTTAGGGTCTAGGTGCTGAATCAGCACAAATGCCATTCCTGTATCAGTAGGCAAATGCTTGAGTAACTCCCTAAATGCTTCTAATCCACCCGCAGAGGCGGCAACACCAACAATGGGAAATAAAGCATCTCTATTGTCAACCTGCTCTAAGTCGAATGCTTGATTAGCGGTAGATTCATATGTAGGTTGCTCAGAGGGTTGATCGGAGGTCATAGAATGAAATCTAGCACTGCAATGGTTTGGCAGATCCGGTTGATATTTTCGGTCAGTTTACTTATAAAATAGGCAACTATGCACAGGGTAGTCTTACTGGAGGCATAAGGAGTTAAGTATTAATAAAAACTTCGGTTGTCGGTTGAGAGCTACACTCAAGAAGAAAAATTATATTGAGGGTTAAGTCGCCACGATATACAAGGCTTGGTAAAAATTCCGAAAACAGATTCTTATAACTTAATATTAAAGCTTTATCAACCTTTATTAGATAAAGTAATGCGTTATCTGCAAGCGTCAATAAACCAGGCGTTGTCTAAATGTGAGATGAATCTAATTAAAAATAAGTATTATACCTTAAATAACTAAATTACAATCAAATTGAGTGCTTAAAGATATCCATTGCTTTTGAATAGCATAATGTTTTTCAATGTACTCCTGCTAAATAGTAACATCAAAGTAATTCGTAATTATGACTCCTAATTACGAATTATTTGGTCAACTCGTATTCTCAACTTGGACTTGGTTCATCTATGTTTTGCTAAGGGTCTGGGAAATAAATTTTATCGGCTATCCCCTTGCGATCCTGTTTTTTATTGTAATTATTTCCAAACTTTTAGCATATCTTATACAACTTATACGTTAAGCAACCGCTAAAAGAACTTGAGAAGGGAGAACGGCAATAGTTCTGTGGTTAATTTCTCAAAGGTTTTCTGTTGCAAAAATTATATTTAAAAAGTTTTATGTAGTACTTAATCAACTCATTCACAAAATCAAACAATCACTAATTATAGTACAGTCAGCAAATCTTCTAAACCATTTTAACGATTCTCTCCTACTTTTTAGTTAAGGGAAAGTCCAAGGGTTTGAATTTAACTTTACCCCTTGCCTTTTAAGCAATTAAGAGACAAAAAAAGAGATTGTTGGGATTAAACGAAAAGTATTACTTTCCGTTTAATCCCTCACTTCTAGTAATTTTGAATTCTGATGAATGGAATCTTATTCAGAATGACATGATATTAGCAGTAGCTGATTAAAAATAAGAAAAATGGGAGCTTTGACTAAAGATTATGAATAATATCCGTGTGTCAACAAACTTAGCCCATGCAAATTTGAAAGATAATATAAAAAACTTAAATAGTTTTAAAGGATCGACAATTTTGGCAGTGGATGATGATCTAAATATACTGTTCTTAATTACTGAGATTTTTGAAAGCTGTGGAATTAAGGTAATAACAGCAGACAATGCTTTAGAAGCATTTGAGGCGATTGAACAATTCCAACTGGATTTGTTAATTAGCGATATTAATATGCCAGGAAAATCCGGCTATTGGTTAATACAGAAAGTCAGAACACTTACACCTCCCAAAAAAAGAAAAATTCCAGCAATTGCTTTTACTGGCAATACTGACGCACATAATGAGGCTATTGCCTTTGGGTATCAAACTTATATCCAAAAGCCGCGGATGGGGGAGCTAGTAACAGAAACAGCAAGACTGCTTAGACGTTCAATAGACCTCTTGCACGAATAGTGTAAGCATGAAAAAATACAGGTCAAAAAAGAAAGAGCAATGAGCTACAAACAGATAAAAGACTTGCCACCATCAGAATTTAAACGGTTATATGGAGTGCATAAGCGGCAAGAAAAAACGTCACACCAGAAAACGCTTTGGCTTACGTTGCAATTTGATTGCTGGACTTCTCATACCAATTCAATTAATGATTGCAACATATCTTTGGGTAAAGACGCGATGAATCGCGTCTCTACAAATGGTCTATTTGTCGCATTCTTTTTTCAAATTGGTATCAATTATGAACATGCTCTGTTTTCTTGATTCATGCAAGAGGTCTACTGCCTTTTAGACTAAAAAGCCTCATCTTTTCAGTAAATAAACTGAAGAAATGAGGCTTTGAGCTAGCTTTTTATTAGAAACGTTACTGGACTCTGTGATCCTCTAATAGCAGGTGCAAAGTGCATTACAAAACACAACAGCAGTCAAAAATACTGATTCAGTTGAGTTTCAGCTAATTAGCGGAATGCTCTGAGGGTAACAGACCGTTGTAACTGAGCTAAAGCGCGGTTGTAATTCAAAATTGCTGTGACTCGATTACCTTCAGCTTGTGTGAGGTCATTTTCAGAGTTAATGACATCAGTTTGAGTACCTACACCAGCTTGGAATCGCAAACGTGCTAAACGTAGAGCTTCCCTAGCTTGTTCTAAAGCAGTATTAGCGGTTTGAACATTCTCCAAACTAGATTGCTGGGTAAAATAGGCTTGTTCTACCTGAAAGCGAATTTGATTGCGCTGTTCAGTAAATTGAGTTTCTGCGATCGCAATATTAGCTTCCTGTTGAGCTGCTCTTGCTCTTGCTGCTCCCCCATCATACAAATTTAGGGTTGCCTGAACTCCGAATGAATAACCATCAGTAGCGCTGACATTATCACTGAACTGATCTAGCAGGTTGTAGTTGGCGACCAAACTAACTTGAGGACCCAGCTCCGCAAGGGCTTGCCTACGCTGTTGCTCACTGGTATTGCGTTGTGCCAAAAACTGTTGCAGTTCTGGACGATTTTGATAAGCCAGTACAATACTTTGTTCTAGGGTTGGGTTCCAAAGACCAGCTAATTGTACAGGGTCAGCGGCACTGATATTTATTGCTTGCGGCAAACTTATCCGAGTTGCTAATTGACGACGGTAAATTGACTGCTGGGATCTAGCATTAGTTAAATTTTGCTGGGCATTTGCTAAATTCACCTGCGATCGCAACACATCAAACCGCGTACCAACCCCAGCTCGCTCTAAAGCTTCTGCATCACGTAAACTAGCCTCAGAGTTCACTACAGCCGACTGACTAATGCGTACTTGTTCATCCCCTTGTTGCAGATTGTAGTAGTCAGTGGCAACATTCAGACGAATTGTCTCAAACTGAGTTTCCACAGCCAACTCATAGTAACGTACCTGTTCTTCAGCCGCTCTGATGCTAGCTTGCACTCTCCCAGAAGTATAAAGATTATATGAAAGTTGTGCTGAACCATTGAAAGATGTACTGGGTTGATCTACCTTAGGGGCGAACGGATTTTGCCCGTTTATTTTGTCCTGAAGCTGATTCCCAGCAGACTGACTACGAGTAATATCCGTGCTAATTCCCAAAGTGGGCAATAAAGCAGCTTGCGCTTCGCGTAGAGATGCTCGATTGCGTTCTAGCTCTAATAGAGACACCTGTAAATCCCGATTATTACGCCGTGCTAGCTCTAGAGCCTGTGCCAAAGTAATTGGTTGATTTTCCTGAAGTCTCACTTCCTCCGCTTTGGTGGGAAATTGTAAAGGATTTGAGTTAGGAATCAGGTTCTCTGGAACTTGTACCCGCCCTGACGGCACAGGATTTACGGTTGTTGGTACAGTAGCAGGTTGCACTGAACCTTCTGGTGCAGGAGTTACAGTTCCTGGTAAAGTAGCAGGTTGCACCGAATTTCCTGGTGCCGGAGTTACGGTTGTTGGTACATTAACAGGTTGCACCGAACCCCCTGGTGCAGGAGTTACGGTTCCTGGCGCAGTGATTGGCGTCGAATCTGCCGGAATCGTGGTATTAATCTGAGCCAAGCGACCAATAGCATTTTGTTGTAAACAAGTGCTTGAGGTTAATAGCAAATCAGCCAAGGAGTCAGTTTTGCTTTTGCTCAACTCCTGTGGACACCTCTGCGCTGACAACAGTTTTGCTGCTCCTACACCTGTGGCTGAAGTTTGTAAAAATGTTTGCAACTGAGTAATAGTATTTATCTTTTGAACCACTGGCTGCTGCACAGAAGACAGGGACAAAATTCCTTTTTGGACAGAAGGGGGTTTTGAAGTGTAGTTGGGAACTACTATCTTCTTTAAATTCTGCCCATAAGCGCTTGAATTACTCTGTTTTTGGTTTTTTTGAACTTGGGAAGAATTAGAGGTAGGTATCAAACTGAAAAATCTACCTTTATCTTTCTTAAGTAGTTGTTTTATTGGCACAACAGTATTTTCAGCCGTAAATACTGGAATACTGTTATTACTTAAAGGTTTCATACTAAGTTTAGTAAAACCCAAAGCAGGTACTAGAGTTGGAACACTAACATTTGCACTATTAGGCAGTTGCCTATTTATGGTGTCCACAACCAAGCCTTGACCATAAGTAGAAGTCAAAACACTAGGAGAAGACGCCAGTTGTACCCCAGTTAGTTTCGCAGTACCAGCCCAAGTCGGCTGAGTTGTTAAGACTGCTGCCGTTACACCAGGTAAGAAGCTATAAAATAATTGCTGTCCTTTCACCGCATCCCCTCACACGAAAATCAATCTAGCGGCAGAAAACCTTTCTTCACCACAGAATATAGCACGATACTAAACTTAGGAAAGAATATACTACGATACTAAATTTAGGGTTCGGAACTCTGTTTGTCTTCAAAACGTCTAACAATGCGAGAAAGTTCCGCCTTTTCATCGATACTAACGCGAGTAGGAGCACCGCTGATAATCCGTTCGTAGTTTCGGAAAGAATCTTTAATTTCTGGGCCATCAGCAGTAATATTATACTCACGAATGCCCTTATCATGCCAAGATCCGCGCATTTTAAATACGTTAATTGCCCGCGACATTTCTCCACGAATTTCTACGTACTGTAACATCAGAATTGTATCGGTAATTGTGGAAATATGAGAGTCAGTAATCGAATGCGCTCCTAAAAATTGGTCGGTTGTGTTGGTAAAGAAACCAGTAATTTCTTCTTGTTTAGCATAACCTGTCACACCAATAACAAACTGCCGAAATGCATTATTTGTAACTCCTCTAGCTAGTGCTGATAGGGAATCAATAGCAATCCGAGCGGGTTTGAAAATAGCAATTTCTGATTTAATAATTTGTAAGTGGTCTTCTAAACCAGTTGATTCAGGATAGGTACAAATTATTTTGAGTAAACCTTGATGTTCTAATTCTTCAAAATCAATTCCCCAAGAGGAAGCATTACGAGATAGTTGAGCGCGTGATTCTTCATAAGCAAATAATATTGCTTGTTCTCCATTAAGGCAGCCATCTTGAATAAACTTACTGACTAACAGGGTTTTACCAGTACCTGTGGCTCCTGTTGCCAAAATAATTGAATCTTTAAAGAAACCACCACCGCACATTTCATCTAAGGTTTTGACACCAGAAGATACCCTGACATTAGAAGAACGTTGAGTCAAGCGCATTGCTCCGAGTGGAAAGATGTTAACTCCTTCATTAGTAATCGTGAAGGGATATTCGCCTTTCATGTGAGTTGTGCCGCGCAATTTGAGAATTTCAATTGTGCGACGGCGGCGTTCTCCTTCTAAAGCGTTGCGAACAATTACTACATTATCGGAAACAAATTCTTCCACTCCAAAAGAGGCAACGGGCCCATATTCTTCACTACGTTCAGTGGTAATTACAGTGGTGACACTCAGTAGTTTGAGACGTGCTACCAGGCGAAAAATCTCGCGTCGCACTACTCCCATCGCTTCATACTGCTGAAATACCGCTGTTATTGAATCGATTGAAACTCGTTTAGCTTTGTATTTGCGGATGGCATATTGCAAGCGCTCAATGAGTGCAGAAAGGTCAAAATTTCCGACGATATCTTGACCTTCTGGATCGGGAGATGCATCAAGAATAAACAACTTGCCTTCTTCAATTAAGCGGGGCAAGTTCCAACCAAAAACATGAGCATTTTTAATAATATCACTTGGTGATTCCTCAAAGGTTACAAATACTCCTGCTTCATCAAAATAGGTAATACCGTTATAGAGAAATTGAAGGGAGAATAAAGTTTTACCTGTGCCGGATGTGCCGCTGATCAAGGTAGTTCTACCAATTGGTAAACCACCATGACTAATATCGTCAAACCCTTCGATCATCGTCCTAATTTTTTCTATACCCCCAATTTTCGGTGGTTGCTTTGGTTCTAGTTGCTCGTTTTCATTCATTGCTTGATAACAAAAGGAGATTAAAACCTATTTTTTTATTACTAAAACTTGTACTCAATTTTTTATGATTAAAATTTTACTCTTCAAAATCTTCTTCACTCAGTTCTTCATAGAGCAAATCTAACCCAATCAACACTCTTTCTCTATCTGAAAGATCCCCAATAATTTTGCGAACGGGTGGAGGTAAAATTTTAGATAATGTTGGCGTTGCCAATATTTTATCTTCTTCCGCTAGTTGCGGGCTTTTGAGCACATCGATTACTTTTAAAGCATAAACACCTTCAAACTCCTGTTCTAAAATATCTTTAAGTGTTTTTAATGCCCGGACTGAATTAGGGGTGTTACCTGCTACGTAAAGCTTAAGAACGTAGGTTTTTCTGGCTTTATTCATATACTTAATAACTGGTCATCATCAGAGAAATACAATATTTTTCCGTGCATCGTGAGTCACTCACAGTTGTAGTTTGTTCCAAGTTGAATACAGAGCAAGAAATTTAATTTATTTTATTTAGAAATCGAACTCCTATAGACTTCGCACAGGTGAGCCAAGATATCTATCAACGTTAGGCGGTAATCAAGTAAGGTTTCATTGCTCCTTCCTTCTAATTTTAGCTGGTGAGAAAATTCTTCAATTATCTCCATGTGAATTTCGATTAGTTGAGGCACAGGAATATTAGCATAAAATATAGTATTGATGAATTTATCAATTTTATCTTTGAGTGTTTTGTCTGTAGTAAAATAATCTATAAGAATCAGGCTATAATCTGTTTTAAGCTGTCTTAATAATTCTTGTCTTTCTGCTGGAGTCATCTCCTGAAAGTGCTGTTGGCTTTTTTGCATCTGACTGGCAAATACATAAACGTAGTTGCTAGTGTATGCCTTACTTGGATTTAGTGGCGGCCAATTTGGTAAGTAGTTGATTTTTCCAGAGGTCGTTGCAGCAACAGGTAAGTAGCAAAATTGGGTAATAATTGCGTCCATCAATTTCCTTAACCACGTACTCAAACCTTTTAGGTTGGCTAAGTCAACTGGATTATTTAAGTATTTGTTAACATGAGATTGCAAAATCAATATCGGTAATAACATCTATTATTGAATATATCTCCTCGATCGCCCTGACCAAGAAACACGGGCTGATAAGTTTGGCTAACGCTTCTAGGGGAATACTGAGTGTGCAGTAAACTAGTGAGTTCACCCCAAAAAACGCTCTATTTGAGCAGATAGTGCTACGCACTTAGGAATTGAGTGGAGCAACCAACTGGTAGAACTTAGTAGGTTTTTGATTATGAGGTATCCGTCGGCATAGCAAGACACAATAATTAACTCATAATTTACATATCTATGTATATAAATAGATAGATTTTTTATTTTGCCCCTTGATAAGTTACTTAAACGAACTTAAAGGATTGTCGCATTCCAAATCATTATAATTCCTCAAGGTTCTAAAGCGAATCTTTGGGGCCATAATTGTTTTAGCCGTCGCTATCGATGAGGAGTTTAAATACCAGTAAGACGGTGGGGAGGCTGGCTAGTTACTAGAAATTAGAAACGTCGCCTCTTGGAAAAATGCACTCGTTCGCAAGCAAGTTGTCCGTTAGGGTAAATCCCCTTGTTTTAATGGCGTTGAAATAACCAGAGTTGCTTATTATGAGTCTTCTTAGAGGATATGACTTCAGGCGAAAAGACCATCAACTGGCAGATGGAAGTGCCGGAGGGTTCCACAGGAAGAATGACCCCCAAATCCCTATGTTAATGCTAGATTACCCGCTTTATGACTTTCAGGCAACCGTACCTAGCTGCCTCCAAACAAGTTCTCTGGCAGTGGTGTTAGAGATTTTTGAGCAAGAGCAGTGCGATCGCTTGGTAGTAGTGAATCAACAGCAATGCCCCATCGGATTGCTGTATTCTGCCCGTTTAATCCCAAAATTATTAGCACAAAGTGACGATAAAAATCTAAATTTACAACAATCGCTCTCTACCTGGGGTCAAGGTCTAATTGAGCCAATACAGACAATATCAGCTTCGGAGCGTGTAGAGCGATTAAGCTTACGCTGGTGCGATTCACAAGTCGAAAAACCCCCAAACTTAGATTGGGCGCTGATTGACTCTGAGGGTCGGTATTTGGGGCTGCTAGATAGTTCACGCCTGTTGCGATCGCTGGCTCAAGAACGTATGGCTGGTTTACAAAGGTCTAGTGAACATCGCCATGAGTATGATGGTGAACCAAATGAATCCAATTCGTTAGGACACCAGCCACTGGTACACTTGCTAGAAAGACTGCCTTGGCCTTTGATGTTGCAAACGGCTACTGGTGAGGTGGTAGCGCGAAATCCCGCCTGGTGGCAGCAATTAGGAACCTTAAAAGATCCAGAAGGGGTTAGGCAACAGGTGGAGGCAATACTTGTTCCTAAACGCTCCGAAATAGCAGAATATGTCACTCAACCAGCAATCAAGGTTTATCCCAATGGTAGGGAGAATGAGCATACTGGTGAAGAAGAACTGATTCAGCAAGAAACATCAACTGATGCTGTATACAGCCGATGCTATTTGGATAGTCAAGTGGGTACTTGTACCTGCGTTGTCGAAGTGCAAAATGGTCAAGAGCAAATCTGGCAGTTTGCCAAAATTCCCTTAGATAGTCCTGAGTTTAAAGTTATGAGTGCCGAAGAGGAGATTGCACTCAGCACTGATTTATGGTTGATTTTAGCTACTGATGTCACTGAACAGCAGCAACTTTGTAAAGAACTAGCAGCGAAGAATGCCGATTTAATTCAACTAAATCGGTTAAAAGACGAGTTTTTAGCTTGTATTAGTCATGAACTCAAAACTCCCCTAACTGCCGTTTTGGGATTATCGCGCTTGCTAGTGGATCAGCAGTTGGGAGAACTTAACGAGCGTCAAGCCCGTTATGCGGGACTGATTCATCAAAGCGGACGCCACCTGATGAGTGTGGTGAATGACATTTTAGATTTGACCCGGATGGAAACGGGACAAATGGATTTGACACTGACTCCGGTGAAAATCAGTACTGTGTGCGATCGCGCCCTATCGGAAGCCAAAGCTATCCACACTCAAACCACCAAAGCAACATCTGCCCCGCCACCTCCAAATGCCCGTTCATCTGCTCCCCAATTCTGTCTTTCCATTGAACTAGGTTTAGATCAGATGGTGGCAGACGAATTGCGCTTACGCCAAATGCTAGTACACCTACTTTCCAACGCCTTTAAATTCACCGAAATATCTGGCGAAATTGGGCTGCGGGTAAGTCGTTGGGAAGGATGGATTGCCTTTACAGTTTGGGATACAGGTATTGGCATTCCTGAACACCAGCAACACTTAATCTTTCAAAAATTCCAACAACTAGAAAATCCTCTCACCCGCCAATTTGAAGGCACTGGTTTAGGGCTAGTATTAACTCGCGCCTTGGCTCGCCTCCACGGAGGAGATGTCAGCTTCTTATCGCGTGAAGGTAAAGGTAGCCAGTTTACACTACTTCTGCCGCCCAGCCCTCCGAAAACAGGCTTTTCGGAACCAGATATGGGAATCAGAGAAGACGAGGAGACACGATACCAACCGACACGGGAAAATCTCGCCGCCGCTCGTCAACATCCTAGTACGCCCACACAGCATCATCCTGCGAGTTCGCAACGATTGGTTTTGGTAGTCGAGGCAGTAGCCCGATATATTGAAGACTTGACCGAACAACTCAAAGGTTTAGGATATCGGGTAGTGATTGCGCGATCGGGGACAGAAGCAGTCGAAAAAGCGCGGCGCTTGCAACCAATAGCAATATTTTTAAATCCGTTGTTACCCTTGCTATCAGGTTGGGATGTACTGACTTTACTAAAATCTGACACTGCAACCCGTCATATATCTGTAATTGTGACAGCGACGGGAGCCGAAAAGGAGCAAGCATTTGCTAACCGAGCCGATGGCTTCTTAAGTTTGCCAGTAGAGCATCAGGTCTTAGCACCAGTTCTAGAAAAATTATGTACTGCACAAGTAATACCGCAGATAGGGTTAAATAATAGTGCAATTATCCCAACTAAAACCCCACTGCGAATTCTCAGGTTGGTGAATCCCCAGTTAGAATCAGTCAATCCCCACCCCTCACTTCGAGAACATCGGGTGATTGAAGTAGATGACCTAGATCAGGCAGAACTTTTGGCGCGGGTATGGCAGTTTGATGTGATTTTGTTAGATGTCGAAAGTACCACCGCCCAAATTTATTTGCAAAAACTGATTGGACATCCGCGTTTAGCAGCTATACCACTGGTTACTTGCGATGTTGCAACTACTTTAATTGCTTCTAAAATACCAGGGCTATCTGTATTTCCTTACTTAACACCATTTACTAAAGATAACAGCAGTCGTACTGAGAAAACCGATGCTTTACTATCAGTACTGGAAATTGCTTCTGGTATTTGCTGCCCTTCCAACATCTTAGTAGTGGATTTAACAATGCTACGAGATTTCCCCCAGGTAAGACGTAAGCCAGCTAAGGGTTATCGGACAGAAAAAAATTGCTCAATTAGTAGTGAAACTGCTGAACGGGGATCTGAATGGTTCCAAGCTTTAATTCAATACCTCCAAACAGCAGGCTTCAAAGCGGCGATGAGTCCTTGTTGGGCAGAAGTGTTGCAACAAATTCGCCACGAAAGCGTTGACTTACTGCTAATTTGTTTAGGAGAAACCTCTATCCACAAAGATGTACTCAAAGCACTGAAAAAACTAGGAGATTCGCCTTTAAAGTTGCCACCAATTTTGGTATTAAATCAGCGATTGAATCGCTCAGAAACCAGTTTCCCGGATGGAGTAGCTTATCAGGAAATTAACAAGCAGAAGAAGAATGGTTTGGAATCGATAGAAACTGTTGTTGGTGCGATCGCTACCCAAATCTTACCGCGATCAATATCAATGGAAGACCTCTTAAACCAGATCAATCAAGCTTTAGCTGTCAATGGCTACAACAGCAAATGTTAATGGGGTCATTAGTCATTGGTCATTAGTTATTATCAAAGGATAAATGATCAATGACTAATGACAATTTATGATATGTCTATTTTTTGATTTTTCATTTTCTTAAAAGGAACTCGAACCAAGTTATAAGCACCTTTGGTCGATAAATTCTTGTAATCATCTGGCTGTAAGTCCATTTGTAAAAACTTTTTCTGTTCAGCCAACAGCAGCACTGAGGAAGGTTTTAGTCCTTTAGCAGCCTGGTTTTTAATATGCTCCACAGCCTCTTTAGGAAATTTTAAATAATTTACGTGGATGTGGCTGTAAAATACCACACTAGGCTTTTTGAAGCCAAGCATGATCAATTCTTCATTGGGTTGTTTTGCTTCTAGAATGACCGCAGACAATTCTCTTAAGGGTAATTGACGTTCTCGATCGATAAAGAACGAAGCAGGCGTTAAGACAAAAATTATAAACGCCACAAACCCGATTAAATTAATACTGATAATGTAGTTCCAGCGGCGACTCAATAATAAACCCGCAACCAAAACAGCACAAACTAGCCAAATTAGACCCGCGATTACTGGTAAACCAGATTGTTGAATTAGTTCGTGGAAGTTACTTATAGCTGGATCGGTACCTAATATGTGGGTTATGTTCAGCAGTGCTGTTGCCAGAACTGATAAAAATATTACATTTACCCAACCACTCATTCGCAGCAAAGACGTGGAGATGGACGGAGTAGAAGAGGGGGAAACAGGAATTGTTTGCCGTGTCTTTATATCTGAAAAAAGGTCGCTCCACAACAGGGCTACCAGGATTGCTGCTGCTGGCATTAAAGGCAATACATAGCTAGGGAGTTTAGTAACGGCAATGGTAAAAAAGGCAAAGATGCTAGCAAACCAGAACCAGGCAAATAAACCAAATTGCTGAAAACGTTCAAGCGATCGCCAATGCGATCGCTGCCAAAACCTTAGTCTGATGATAGAGGCTGGTAAATACACTGAGTATGGTGCAAAACCCAACAGCACGACTAGAAAGTAAAAATACCAAGGTGCTGAGTGACCATTAACTACTTCTGTAAAGCGTTCCAGGTTGTGATAACCAAAAAAGGAGTTAATGTAATTCCAGCCATTGCGCCAAATGACTAAAGCATACCAGGGCACTGACAAAGCGATAATTATCAGTATACCTACGAAAAGATGCATTTCTTGCAACACCTCTCGCACTTTACCCACGTAAAGCAAAAAGGCAGCAACAATTACCCCCGGCAAAACAATTCCCACTGGCCCTTTGGTCAAAATTGCGCCAGCAATCAGCACATAAAAAGCTAAGTACCACTTATTAGGAAATGGGGCATGGGGCATTGGGGATGGT
>NZ_CAXTTT010000154.1:0-15154 GCF_964247315.1 uncultured Nostoc sp. | reverse complement strand
TTTAAAGTCTTCTGGCTTCAGGCTCTTTACTTGTTCGTAGGTCATAGATGCTACCAGGGCAAACGCATCTAAATTACTCTTGATCACAACCAAGGTTAAGAACCAACGAAAAAATCAGCATTTATCGTTTGGTTTAGTTTCCCAAGCTCAAAGTGATCGCTTCAACCTGTGTCAATAAGCAACAATTAATGCGACTATTTGGGAGCTTATTGAAAATACAATCCTTTTGTTGACATGATGCGGCCGCCCTGTAGATGCTACCTAACTCTAACTTACTTGTCTCACGCATCTAGGACTTTTGCAAGAGGTCTATTGATAACATCTGCTTTATGCAACAGATTTTTGAACACTCGTGTTATGAGATCGTCATAAATTGCGTTCTGCTGAAGCTTTGTACTTAAACTCTTAAAGTTTGCTTTTGCTGATTCTGCCATATCAGCTTTACTCTGAATTGCAATGAGAACTTTGATATCGAAAGACTCCATCAGTCCAAAAACCTTTTCACGAATTTCGGGATGGTCGTCCTTAGCGTGAAAGGTAATCACAGTCTTTTTCGCTTCAGGTTGCATAGAGGGAATATTTTTGAAGCGAGGATGAGTCATCAAGCTTGTGCGGAGTGCATTCAGTTCCCAGTTAACTTGTTCTGGATCAGAAATTTGAGCAACACCAACCATAAAAAATTTAGATGCTCCGGGTTAACCTACGATGATGCGTCCCTTTTTATCGAAGAATGTAAGATCACCTGCTTCGTCAACAAAGTAGTGACGAAATTTGATTTCTGCTGACATGTACTGGAGATAAGGTAGATTTGACCTATTTTACTCACGTCAACCTAAGATAGTAGCCTCTAATTGTGCGATCGCTTGATCTCTTAACTCAAACTCAGGTTAAGTACTCAATTACTGATGTCAGTCATGGATTAATACACTACTTCATCCCTAACGTATTAAATCAGCACGGGGTTTAAAGGTTTCAATTTGCCGTAACTTTTCGTAAAGCTCCCGTTCTTCTTGACTAATATTTTTCGGTGTAACTATTTGAATTTCTACTAGTTGATCGCCACGTTTCCCGGCATCGTTAGGATAGCCTTTATTGCCTAGTCGAAATTTTTGACCAGACCTAACTCCAGGAGGGGTAGTCATTTTTACAGGCCCATCAAGAGTAGGTGCTTCTACCTGTCCTCCTAAAACTGCCTCGCTAGGAGTAACAGGTACTTGGCAGAGGATATTTAAACCTTCTAGCTTAAATAATCGATGAGGTTCAACGGTAATTTTTAAGTATAGATCGCCACCACCAACGCCTTGGTTCCGCAAACGGATGGTTTGACCTGTTACCATCCCTGGAGGCATATTAACTTCTAGCGATCGCCCATCTTCCAAACGAATGCGTTCATTACCACCTTGATAAGCTTTTTCTAGTGGAAGCGTTAATCTAGCTTCTATATCTCGCCGGGTTGTGCGAGGTGGAGTGTTAACGGTGTAGGCAACTTTTGTTCTGGGGGAACGAAACGGATCGCTAGTATTGCCATTACTGGAGTTATTTGCCGCACTCTTATTTTTGACACCGATAACTTGATTAATAAAGCTTTCAAAGTCAGAGAATTGGCTGGGATCTACATCCTGATTGCCATTGCGATCGCTAGCGCTACTCTGCCAAGTTTTAGCTTTTGGTGTCTGTTTGTTACCCGCAAAGCCTTTTTGCTTCCAATAGCGGCTAAACTGGTCGTACTGCGATCGCTTGGCTGGATCGGAAAGAACTTCATAAGCCTCGCCGATATCTTTAAATTTTTCCTCAGATTCTTTGTTACCCGGATTCAGATCGGGGTGATATTGCCTTGCTAACCGCCGATAAACCTTTTTAATTTCCTCACCAGAGGCATCTTTAGATACTCCTAAAATCTCGTAGTAATCGCGAAAGTTCGGCAAATTTTGCATAGTTCAGTTATTTAAATTTTAGATTTTAGATTTTGGATTAATTAGGAGTTATGAGTTGAAAGATTTAATTTTTAACTCCTGTACAGACGCGATTAATCGCGTCTCTACTCCTAACTTTTATTAAAAGTACTACAACCAATCATTGTCTTCTTCATCATCCCAGTTATCTTGGTAGCTGGGGCGGGATTTGCGTGGAGGACGGCTTTCATAAGAGGAAGAACGATTATCGCGGCTATAATCTCTGCCATAGTCTCTACCGTAATCTTTGCTATAGTCTTTACTGTATGAGTCGCGTTCTCGATATGTATCTCTGGGAGATTCGCGTTCTCGTTCTTTATCACCGCCAGTAAAGATGTCGCGGATAGTCCCAAACAAGTCATCGTCTTCATCTTCAGCATAAGTCTGGCGGACTTCCCGATTTAGCTCATAGAGAGCATCTTGCAAGTCGGCGTAGGCTTGATCGATACCGCGATCGCTATTTTCCTGAAGACTTTCTCTTAGTTGTCGGCAAATATTATCAATTCTTTGGCGGCGGCTGCGGGCAAACTGCATACCAAATTCCAGCGCTACTTCCCTCAGTTGTCGTTCTGCTTGGAAAATCAACGCCTCAGAACGAGTCCGCTTTTCTATCCTCTCTTTACGTTCGCGATCGACATCGGCGTATTTTTGAGCATCTTGAATCATCCGATTCACTTCCGACTCGTTTAAAGTGGAAGCGCCTTGAATGGTAATACTCTGCTCTCGCCCAGTGGTTCTATCTAAAGCTGTTACCTGTAAAATACCATTAGCATCAATATCGAATGACACTTGAACTTGAGGAATTCCTCGTGGCGCTGGTGGGATGCCATACAGCTTGAACCGTCCTAAAGACTTGTTGTTTGCTGCCATTTCCCGTTCGCCCTGGACTACGTGAATTTCCACAGTATTTTGGTTATTTTCAGACGTAGAAAAAATATCAGAACGACGTACTGGGATGGTGGTGTTGCGAGGAATAAGTTTTTTCATCACGCCGCCGATGGTTTCCAATCCCATAGAAAGGGGTGTGACATCCAAAAGCAGCACATCTTTGAGTTCGCCTGCAAGAATTCCTGCTTGAATTGCTGCACCCACTCCCACAACTTCATCGGGGTTAACGTTTTCGTTTGGTTCTGTACCAATCAAGTCCCGCACTAGCTGCTTCACCATTGGCATTCGTGTAGAACCGCCAACTAACACAACTTCTTCAATGTCTCTAGGTGAAAGTCCGGCATCTTTGAGCGCTCGTTTTACTGGTGTTCGCAATCTTCCCACCAAATCACCACACAAGCCTTCAAATTGGGAACGAGTTAAACGAGTTTCGAGATGTTTGGGCCCATCTTCCGTGGCGGTGATGAAGGGTAAGTTAATATCGGTGACACTGACAGCAGAAAGCTCAATTTTGGCTTTTTCCGCAGCTTCCATCAGACGTTGCAAAGCTTGGCGATCGCGTCTTAAGTCTACCTCTTCTGTTTCCAGAAATTGCTCTGCTAACCAATCTACTATTATTTTGTCAAAGTCGTTCCCACCAAGTTGCGTATCGCCACTGGTAGCCTTGACTTCAAATATCCCATCGCCTACTTCTAAAATCGACACGTCAAAAGTGCCACCACCTAAGTCAAAGACTAAGATAGTTTCCGTGTCACCCCGATCTAATCCATAAGCCAAAGATGCCGCAGTCGGTTCATTGAGAATCCGCAGCACCTCTAAACCAGCAATTCTGCCAGCATCACGGGTTGCCTGCCGTTGAGAATCATTAAAATAGGCGGGTACTGTAATCACTGCCCCTGTAACTGGTTCACCCAAATAGCGACTAGCATCGTCTGCCAATTTCTTCAGCACCATTGCCGAAATTTCTTCTGGGGCGAAATCTTTATTCAGACGAGGACAGGCAATTTTAATATTACCTACTTCGTCCTTGCGGATGGTGTAGGGCACACGCTTAGAATCTGCATTAAGTTCGCCATACTTCCGCCCAATGAAGCGTTTAACTGCAAAAAAGGTATTTTGGGGATTGAGGACGGTCTGTCGCCGTGCCATTTGCCCAACTACCCTTTCACCTTCTTTGCTGAAGCCAACTACGGAGGGGGTTGTTCGCATTCCTTCTGCATTGGCAATCACCACCGGCTTGCCACCCTCCATAACGGCGACTACTGAGTTGGTTGTACCCAAGTCGATGCCGACTACCTTGCCCATGCGTTACTCTTCTCCTAAAGTGTCTTATATATTTATTATGATTGGGCGGAACTACCTCTAGCTTTGTGCTACAAGATAAAAACACCTCAATGTATAATACTCATCATTAAGGCAGTAAGCTAAGAAGTGCAGCTAGAGGAGATAGTTGCAAGACTAGGATAGCATTGAGATGGTTGGTGTGCCCAAGCAGCCTCAATTCTTGATATCCGCCTACTTCTGTTTAAGGTATCTGCAAATTCGTAAGTTCACCTTAATGATGCTTGCTCTGCTTTTTTGAGTACCTGAAAATTCTAATATTATTGCTACTTACTTTAAAGATTTGAATTTAACAGAGCGATTACAGACTTCCCTGAGTGAGATAGCGCGAGAACGCGATCCTTACATGGCAACGGCTGGACATTTTTTTGTCCAAGAATACATCCGCCAGCAATTTTCCCAATGGGGGAGTGTGGAAATCCACACCTTTGAAGTCAGAGGTAAAACTTGTAATAACTTGATATTAAATTTACCATCCCAAGCTAAAGGGCAAAAAAAGGATTTGCTACCAATTTTAATTGGTGCTCATTATGATGGCGTTCCGGGAACAGTTGCGGCTGATGATAATGCTACAGGTGTAGCGGTGTTGCTGGAATTAGCCAGAAAGTTTACTGTCGAACCTGTCAGATATCCCTTAAGACTGGTTGCTTTCGATATGGAAGAATACGGCTTACTGGGTAGTGCTGATTATGCAGCCCTGTTGCATCAACAAAAGCAACAGCTACGCTTAATGATCTCCTTAGAAATGCTCGGTTATAAGGATTCTACACCTGGCTCCCAAAATTACCCCCCTCCTCTGGAACGCTTCTACCCAGATACAGGTGATTTTATTGCTTTAATTGGCAACTTGCGGACATTGCCTGATTTAATTGGGATGAGCTGTAATATTCGCAAAGCTGGCGTATCTAGTCAATGGCTACCCGTGCCAAATCGAGGTTTAATAGTTCCCCAAACCAGACTTAGCGATCATGCACCATTCTGGGATTTGGGTTATCCGGCAATGATGGTGACAGATACGGCATTCTTGCGAAATCCACATTATCACAAGGCTAGTGATGCAATCGCTACTTTGGATTTAGATTTTCTTACTCGTGTATGTGAAGGGTTAGAGATGGCAATTCGGAGTCTATAAAAAAGTTAATAGAATGATGACCTGAGAAATAATAATTATATTTCTTGAGGATAAATAAAAACTATAAAACAGCTAACAAATATTAATATATTAATCAACAAAAGTTTAATATCTAAGTAATTTGATGCAACTTATATCCTCTTCAAATCAAAGAAACGAGCTTTACGAAAAATTTAAATTAAAGATTATTCAGAATTCTTGTTTAGATAGAACCTTAGTGAGTTACCAGGGTAATAAACAAACTCCATTTTCTTCCTGGTTCAAATATAGAGAAGGATTTTCAGAACGTCTAGTTACCTATCTTCTTCAAGAATTTAAACCAGAACCAGGTGTACTGATAGATCCATTTTCAGGAGTTGGCTCATCTTTGTTTGCTGCAAATGCGTTAGGGTGGCAAACTACGGGAATTGAACTGTTACCTGTTGGGCTTTTTGCTACACAAGCTCGAATTATCGCTCAGAAAATAGATGTAGAGTTATTAAATTTAGAAATTACAAAGTTCAAACAAATAAATTTTCAGGACTATTATGATCAATTTTTTATATTTAATCATTTAGCAATAACCCGTGGAGCATTTTCTTCGATAAATGAAGAACAACTAATTGCTTACATATCTTATTGTAATAATATTATTCCAAATAAAGATATCAGTACTATATTTATATATGCTGCATTTTGTATTTTGGAGGATATTAGCTATACTAGAAAAGATGGACAATATCTGCGCTGGGATAGTCGTTCAGGTCGCTCAAAGGGAAATAGTAAATTTAATAAAGGAGAAATTTTATCTTTTGAAAATGCAATTAATCGAAAACTAAAGCAAATTATATCAGATTTAAATATTAGTCTTGTCCAACTAAATTTATTTAGTGAGAATTTACTATTAGAATTGGCAACGACTAAATTTAGTATTGTCGAAAAGACAGAACCTAAACTTTATGAAGGTTCTTGTTTAGAAATTATTCCAACTATCCAAGAAAATAGTATTGATTTTGTCATTACGTCTCCACCCTATGTTAATAGATATGATTACACTCGCACGTATGCTCTTGAACTTGCATTTTTGGGATGTAGTGAAGAAAAAGTAAAGTATTTACGTCAGCAAATGCTATCATGCACTGTAGAAAACCGTGGCAAATCTAATTACTTAGAAGAATTTTATACTGCTAAAAACCGATATCAGGATTTCTTAAAAATAGATTCTACCTTTAAAAATCAGGCTGCTTTACAAGAAGTACTAATAATACTAGAAAATTATAAAAAACAAGGTAAATTAAATAATGATAATATTGTCAGAATGGTAGGTAACTACTTTTACGAAATGTGCTTTGTAATTTATGAATTAGCTCGTATTCTCAAACCTGGTGGTATAGTCGCAATGGTAAATGATAACGTCAGGTATGCTGGAGAAGAAGTTCCTGTAGACCTAATTTTATCAGATATAGCAGAGTCTTTTGGACTGAAAACGCGATATATTTGGACATTAGGAAGAGGCAAAGGAAATAGTAGCCAGCAAATGGGAAATCATGGGCGCACAGAACTACGTAAATGTGTTTATATTTGGGAAAAGTGAGTACTGTACCATTAGATGAAACAAATCTCTTAACTGAGGCGCATCGTATAAACTATCGCTTGCGTTCAACCTTCTTTTATCGCAAGCTTAAAGAATACAAAACGCTCTCTTTGCCAACTAAAATTAATGCATTGTTACCAGTTAATCATTTATATAGTTGGGATAATTGGGCAGAATGGGGTATTGGAGAAGAAGCATTTATCTACATCGATCAACATCCTAACTTGCAACTAATTCAGGTATTTTGCCATCCCAGGTTAATTAGAGAACACTCTTCAGTGTTAGCTTACTATCGTAATATTGCAGCACTTTCTCAGAAAGCCGTTAAGTATTTAGCAGCAATTGATGTAAAGAGAATTGAACTTGATCAACAAAATAAATATCCTCTAGGAGAAGATAAAGCCTTAACGCTTTCTCGACTTTTTAATGAACATATATCGCTGATAATTGATAGTTCTATAGAAAGTTTGACTGAGGAAGAACTATATGGAATACTACTAGCCTCAACAGGAACACAAATAGACGGTTCTTGGCGTAATGCTATTGGGGAAGAAGCAGAAAAAGTTGTACAGCGACTTCTTATCAAAGAGGTTAAGGAACGCAATCTTCTTGCTGCTTTTATTCCCCGTCAGGGTACAGGAGTTGAAGTATATAATCCTAGCAGACTTGAAGAACAACTAGGAAATATTGAGGGCTATCGGGGCGTAATGTTGGCTAATCAAACCTCTATACTTTTTTCTAGTGAACCAGATATTTCACTTTTAAACAATCAGGGTACAACAGTCGGTGTAATTGAGATAAAAGGAGGAACTGATCCTGCGGGAGCACTAGAACGTTATGGTGCTGCTAAAAAATCCTTTGAAGAAGTTTTTCGTAGGAACCCAAAGGTTAAATCTATTTTAATTGCCAGTTGTATCACCACTGAGGTACATACTCGTATTCAGAAAGATCCAATAATATCTACCTATTTCAACTTGACAGAAGTATTGAGTGAAGACTCAATACTATATGACCAGTTTGTTAAAGAAGTATTTTCAATACTACAATAATTTGTAATGTCTATTTTAATCAGATATTTTCTGTGTGCGATCGCGTATTGGGAGTCAAAGTAATTAAATCGTCGATATTGCGCTTCATTGTCTCGCAAATTGCATCTAATGGTAAATCATTAGCATCATAACCAAAGGGGTTTTCTATCTCTAAGCCAATAGCTTCAATGCCAAACACAGTAAACCCAACCAAAGCAGAAATTAAACCTGTCCACCAACCGAGTTGTTCTACTATTTGAAATGGTAATAAAAAGCAATATAGTATCAGTAATTGCTTTAAATGAATAGCATAAGCAAGCGGCATAGGCGTTTTTAAAATACGTTCGCAAGCACCTAAATTATCCACAAGACTATTCAATAATTCTTGCATAGATGTTAGTTGATAGCTATTAAGGCAATTACGATTATACTGCTCTTGTAAATAATCTCCTATCCAAAAAGCAACCTCTATAGGAGGATTATTCATAATCTTCAGTTTTATATACTTAGTAGATGGCATTAAATCTTCTAACTCGCTATTGACAGCTTCTCCTCGCAAATGTAATTTAGTTGTTACAGCAAAAGCTGCCAATAAGTTTAATGCTGTAATTTTTTTGTCTTTATCTTCTGGTGAAATTTCATCAACTGATACCCAAATTTGCCGCGCTAGATTTCGGACGTTATTTACTATAGATCCCCAGCATTTTCTCCCTTCCCAAAATCGCTCATAAGCAGTATTTGTACGAAATACAAGTAACAAACCTAAAACAATACTAGGAATAACACTTCCTAAAATAGGTTGAGATACAGGTTTGTCAAAATGGTGAAGCAGAGAAATTAAAAATCCGAAAGCTCCACACCATAAAATATGTTTGAAAATTGCTTTCGTCACTGAACCTTTAGGTTGTAATGCTGTGCGTAACCATTTGATTTTTTCGGCTATCATGTAGTCACCCTAATACAATATTTATTTAATCGGTACATTCAGTATTTATTAAATTAAAAATAATCATTATAAAATTAGCATAATTAGCAAAGAGATACTTAAAAAACTATTCTTGCTAATAACATAATATCCTGACAGTTATGTATTTATTCTAGTTTTTGTTAAACAATTTCAAGTCAGGTTAAATACTTATTATTAGTACTGACACAAAGAGTTTTTTGATCGTCAATTAGATAAACATTATATAAAAGTCAAAAGCGATACCTAAGCAACAATTGTAAATAAATGTAAAGATTTTTCTGTGGCTGCATAAACTCCATATTTCATCCCGATAAATCTATGGAAGAAAAGGTATATTCCTATCGATAATGTTCATACAGCATTAGTCGGTATCATGTACCCCAGTAGATCAAAAAGTTCTAGCCTGTAAAAATCCTGCCCTGTACATTAAACATCTAGACATAACTTATTGGGTTATGTCTTTTTTGTTGTCGTTAGTCTCAAAACGTTGAATTTCAATCAAATAACCATCAGGATCGCGGAAAAAACAATGGTAAATGTTGTATTTTTCATTTAGTGTCGGTGGCTTTTCAAATTTTACGCCACGTTCTTTGAGATATTCAAACCATTCATCCACCTGCTGTGTCACTAGGGTAAAAATAACACTTGATTGCTTGTCGGTTGGAGGAGCCGATGTTTCGCTTGCTTGGCACAATCCTAAGTATCCAGAGCAACTAACAGTATAAATTCGACAGGTTACTTGGTCAAGCCACAACTCAAAACCTAGCTTTTGTTCGTAGAATTCTGTAGCTGCATTGAGATTATGGGTGTAAACGAAGGTAATTTGCTGGTCTATTTGCGGATGAGTAGACATAAAACACATTTGAGTATATACCCTAACGACATTGGGCGATCGCATAGGTAAAAATTGATTGATGTTAGAAACCTGTTACTGCTCCAGAATGCCTTAAGTGCATCTGGAGTTTCTTTTTGGAAAAAACCATAAAAATTTTTCCAATCATCCTGATATGCCAAAACATGGCTGAATAAAAATGCATACTGAATTATCTATATTTAACACGGACATCACTTATTGATGTACCCCTCCTAGCAAACAACTCTCGCAAAACAGCCTCAGATTATCTGGGGCTGTTTTGCGTTACTTCCAATAAAGAAGGAGTATAAACGATAATCCTCAAACACTTTTATCTACATTTGAGTGTATACCCGGATGACGTAGGATTTTATCAAGGTGAAAATTTGGTATAGGTAAATGCGTATCTTTCCTGACTCCAGATTTGTCACAAACATTTCTGGAGTTTTTTCATTATTAGAGTTTGAAATCAGCAATCTAATCTAGACTCCAGTCGCAAAATATAAAGCAAATAAGAAGTTCGATTAAATCTACCCTTCTTGATTAGACTTCAGAGGAGAAATAGTTAAGCGATCGCACTTCAGATTTTGACTATATAAAAGTGCAATCGCACTAAATATAAATGTTTATTTTGTTGTATATGTCACAAAAATATCCTTTTTCATTTCAACTTCCGCTGGTGCATCTGGATTATAAGCTGGTGATAATAAAAAACTAGCAAACGACGGTAAAGGAACTCCAGTTTTAGAATTACACGAGGGATAAAATAATGTGTAAAATGGCTCGGCGACAGAAGGAGTACTAAGTTTAACTTCTATTGCAGTTGCTAAAGCCTGAGCGCGGCTTTGAGCATCTTTCATCGCTGATTGATAAACTGAACTCTGCAAAGCCTGACAGTCATTTACTGCATATTCAACACCCACACTCTTGACAGAAAGGTTTTCAATTTGGCTAGTGGACTTGTTCGCTGTACCAACAATTTCCTGGACGCGATCGCGCGTTGGTTTTTCTAGTCTTACCAATATCTTGGCGTTATTTTCACTGGAATTAGGGTTAATTTGTACTTGAATTTTATCAGCACTAATGCCTTTAGCAACTAAGCTATTAACTATAGGCTGAAGAGTTGCTTTAGTTAAGGATTTTTTGCTTGGTAAAGATTCTGCTGCTGTTTTGTAATTTAAAAGTAGAGTTTGTGAAGATATGCGGCGGGTTTGGGGTAGAGATGATGGTTGCGTTTGTAACTCATCATTACTACCTCCACTACTGAATACCAATTCAATATCCGCTGTATCTGCTGGCACTCTCACTACTCCTTGACCGATTACCATTAATGAATGGTGATCGCTTGCTGGTGGGTAAAATAATTGGGCGTTAGTGACTTTGGGTGTTAATGTCCCTACTCCAACAGTCACAGTAATACTTAGCAGCATTAAAGCAGTTATTGTTCTCATATCCTGGGAATGTCCTTTGAACTTAGTAATTGTCAAAGTTTACACCTCAAGAGGAATATACTGAATCCTTTATCCAAATAATTGACTAAAAAAGGTACTGGTGATTGGGAATTGGGGATTAGGGACTGGGGAAAAATTATTCTAATCCTCATCCCTAATTCTACGTATAGTGCCAACCATCAAAGAAGGGTTGCGCTTTAACAAAAAATATTGAACCAATCCCATGTCTTTTACACTGACTTTAGTCGTGGGATTGGCTCAATATTCAAAATTTAACTATGGACATAATTATATTTCAGCAGAGAGCCAAATCTTATTAGAACTATTAACCAAACCAGTGGGAAGGTTCACAAGTTGGTTCAACTGTTTCACAAACACGATGGCTAATCCAATCTGACTTTTCTTGAACGATTAGACAAATGCCTTGGTGAATCAAATTCTGTAAATGTAGTTGTTGCTCTAAAGGTTTTCGAGGCAATTTGTAATAAGCCAAGCTTCCTTGTTCAGCGTCCGTTAGCGGAATCTGTTCGTCAGACATGACGCTGTAAAAGGAAGGAATGCGATTGAGGACGAAAGTAATTAGCTCTTGGCGTAAATCAGGAATCGCAAAGGCTTGTTGATATGGATCGGATGGATATGTATTCAAAACACTTTCAATTTCTTCTACTATTGATTGTTGTGTTAAATTGACTACCGTTTTCATGATTTTTAAACTCCTTTTTTAATCAAGTCAATGCTTAGTTGAGAAAATAACTTTTTTAGATGCCCATGTCTTGATGACAACCAGTCAAATTACTTTTAGCTGATAGATACAATCAACCCTGAAACTAGCCTCTTATCTTGGTACACTATCAGACATTTGGCTTTGCTTATTTTAGTTAAATTTTATACTGTTTCACAGCATCACTTATTAAAATAGCGTCCAACAATCTGGTAAGTTACCGACATCTTATATTTATAATCTTAATTATTTTAAATTTCTGCCTTTTTGGCAGAAATCTACATAAAACGCAGCATCAAAGCTAGGGGATCAAGATTAACAGTAATAAAATAACTTGAATTAGGGACAAGTTTTTCATTGAGTTAAGCTTTTTAGGTAATTAACATCACTTTTTAGGCTTGAAGAAACATTTGCTATTTCATCTAAAAAACTTATTTATTGCACTTTGATTTAGTCAGTCAGAAAAATGACGACTCACTATAGTGCAGAATCAGTCTAGCGACAGATGAAATAATCGTGTAAAAACGTTTAGAAAGTTCACATTATGGAAAGGGAGATGACGCAACTGATTGTTAATTTCATCAGCCGCAGCTAATCCAGAAAGCATCGCATCTTCGACAAGATTGCCGCCACACCAATCACCACAGCAAATTAAAGGTAAGGCAGTTCCAGCAGACAAAAAAGCTTCGTGCCAAGGACGGCTAGGAAAGGCATAACGCCAACGATGTACTTGCATCCATTCGTGAGTATTCAGCCAAGGAAGGGACAGAGATTCAGCTGCTCGTTGCAACATATATTGTCCGGCAGATTGTAAATCCTGTGATTCTAGATGACGTTGGGCAAAATCAGCACTACTTTGCACCACAAAATGTGGTTGTTGAGGGTTAGGACGCTTGCTACTGTCCAAACCAATCCATGCTAAATCAGCATCATCCACAAAAGTTAGGGCTTTCCATTGAGGGAGGGGTTGAGATGTAGAAGGATATCCAGCGATCGCACTAATCGAAGGATAAAATTCTACAGAACGCAAGTTATCAAGAAAAGCTGCATTCAATACACTTTCACCCAACGGTTCTAACAGCATCACAGTTTGGGGTGCGGGAATGGCGACAACTATAGCTTTTGCAGTTAATTCTTCATTGCTAGATTCCAGAGTCAAACGCCAGCTATTTTCGGTAGTTGGAGTAATAGCGATGACACGCTGATTCAGTAATATTTCTAAACCTGGGGCGAGGGACTTAGCGATCGCACTCATTCCCCCAGGTGCAACATAACGCGGACTGCGGTTATTGGGTTCAGATAAAGGAACACCTGTTGTAAGTTCGTAAACCTCATCTGTCCAAACTTCGAGGATATGGCGCGATCGCAATATCTCCACAAAACCTTCCAATAATTCACCCTTTGGCTCCAGGTAACAAGCCCCATGATCCGCCAAAGTTCCATACAAGCGGCGTGTAGCTAGTCTCCCTCCCAAACCACGCGACTTTTCCACCACTACCACCGAATATCCAGCTTGACTTAACTGCTGGGCGCAGACTAAACCGGCAATTCCGGCACCAATCACTGCAATATCAGTCATGAGTCAATAGTCCCTAGTTAATTATTGGTCATTAGTTATTGGTTATTATCAAAGGACAAAATTACTACTAATGACTGCTGAAAGCTAATAGTAGAATAAGGTACAGAAAGCTGCACGGAAGGGAGGAAGGGAAATTGGATGAAATGAGGGCGGCGCTAGAGTTAGCGACCGAAGAAGAATTGCAAGACTTAACGGCAATTCTATTTAGTCGTAAGTTCAATCCCTTAGACTATGTACACACACCCGAACCCATCGAAGTACAAAGCCAAGACCGCAAAGCTTGGTTAGATGCACTAGAGGGCCGCTTTCGTTTTTTGGCGGCAGATGGGATGACAGTATTACGGGGACGGACAGGCCAGGTAACTTACCGACAAGCGTTAGTTCAAGTATGTAAGTATCTAAAAATTTCTTATTCTCATCAGCTGGCAACCATTGATTTAGAAGCAGAAGTATTTTTGCATCTTTTAGGACAGGTATGGAAAAAATTGCCGGAACAGGAAAAGCAAAAATTGACTATACAGGTGCAGCGTCAGCTGCTGAAATCAGAACTAAAACAACCCCTACCACTTTTATTGCAACGCGATCCCTTGGGATTACTTTTTAAAGGCGGTAGTGCGCTAGCGGTTACTTCTCTTCTCCAGCCACTTGTACTTAAGCAAATTGCCCGTCAATTTGCCATCCACTTTGCTACTTATGAAGTAGCCAAACAAGCGGCAATTACAGGCTCAGAAGCAGCTGCAACTCAATTTCAAAGTTATGTAGCGATGCAAATGGCGCAACGGGGTATGACAGTGAGTGCAGCTCGTTATGGGGCAGCCCGCGTGATGTTTGCCGCGATCGGCCCAATGATGTGGACTTGGTTTTTTGCGGATTTAGGCTGGAGAGCGATCGCTACTAACTATGGTCGAATCATCCCCACTATCTTCGCCTTAGCTCAAATTCGCCTCACCCGTGAGGAATGTTGGGAGCCAGCTTGAACAAGGTTTTTGACTATTTCAAATCTCGTTGGCAATCTTCTTGGAACTACTCTCTATGGGCATTGTTAATCTTCCCATTGAGTCCTTTAATAGGGGCAGTGACTATAAGTTTTGTATCATTAATAACTTTAGTGCTACAATACCGCAAAATTAGCCGCCGCCCCCTCAACTGGGGATTTGCCCTTTTGAGTGTATTGCTGATTGTGACTGTTGGGTTTGCCCAAGACAAGACAGCAGCTTTCCTCGGCTTATTTAATTTACTACCATTCTTTTTAGTTTTTGCTGCTCATAGCGCTCTAATTCAAACATTTGCCCAATTGCGGCAAATGGCTTGGATTGTGGTAATCGGTTCCATGCCAGTAGCAATTATGGGCTTGGGACAGTTATTTTTAGGCTGGAGTTTCAAGTTCCAGTTTGTGTGGGTTGTGTTTAGTTGGACGATCGCACCAGGAGGAAATCCACCAGGTCGTATCGCTTCACTTTTCTTGCACGCTAACACCTTTGCAGCTTATCTAGTAATAGTTTTCATTCTTAGTCTAGGGTTATGGATCGAACAATGGCGATTGAGTATGGGACATCGGGCATCGGGCATCGGGCATCGGGCATTAGGCATTAGTTATTCTCCCTTTGCTGCGGGTGCTGCCTCATCTCGCCACCTACGCCGTCTGGTCTTAACCGTGGCGGTGTGTACA
>NZ_CAXTTT010000153.1:0-15185 GCF_964247315.1 uncultured Nostoc sp. | reverse complement strand
TTTAGATCCACTGTTGCGTGCCTGGTTGCTGGAGGATATTGGTAGGGGCGATCGCACAACAAATACGCTACTAGTAGAAGATGTAACGCTAGGCTCTGCGAAATGGATCGCCAAAGCTTCAGGGATAATTGCTGGCTTACCAGTTGCAGCTAAGGTGTTTCAGATATTGAATGAAAAAGTTAGCTTTGTGGCGATGGCAACTGAAGGTGCATGGTGTGAGCCGGGACAGATAGTAGCTGAAATTCATGGTTCGCTGGATGCGCTGCTGATGGGGGAACGAGTCGCGCTCAACTTAGCTATGCGGTTGAGTGGGATTGCGACGCTGACTAATATATATGTAGAGAAAATTGCTGATTTACCTGCTCAGTTGGTGGATACGCGTAAAACTACGCCAGGGCTGAGACTGTTGGAAAAGTACGCGACTGCTTTGGGCGGGGCAATTAATCACCGGATGGGGTTGGATGATGCGGTGATGATTAAGGATAATCACATTGCGGCGGTTGGGGGAATTGGAGAAGTAGTTACCCGTATTCGCTCTCAGATTCCTTATCCTTTGACAATAGAGGTTGAGACAGAAAGTTTAGAACAAGTGAAAGAAGCTTTGCAGCACAACACTGACATTATTATGTTGGACAATATGCCTTTGGATATGATGCGTCAGGCGGTACTGTTGATTCGCCAGCAGGATAACCGAGTGAAAATTGAAGCTTCGGGGAATGTGACTTTGGAAACGATTCGCGGCGTGGCGGAAACGGGTGTTGACTATATTTCTAGCAGTGCGCCGATTACTCAATCGAAGTGGCTAGATTTGAGTATGAGGATTGTACTTTAAATAAAATGAGGTTACTTATCCTACTGCAAAGTCGTTGTAATATCGCATTTTTGGGCGATCAAAGCCTAAAACAATGTCTTCTTTGAGGACACCAAGTTCAACTAAGTTTATGTATCCAGCTTTTAAGTAGAATGCTTGATATATTATTTAACCAGGTTTGATCGAGCTACGATGTGAAATAAGAACAGCGAGAAAAAAGCGATCGCTTACCAAGGCTATAAGAATTACCTGAGAATCATCACAATAGTTACGGAGAATTAATCCAGATCGATTGTTACCGAATTTAATTTCCAAGTCTCAGAAAATAGCGATCGCCTTAAACAATAGATTAACTAATTCGCAGTCCCATAATCACTAAGTCCCGTTCAACGCTGTCAAGTTCGGCAATGTTAGGTAAATGTCCCCAGCGTTCAAAACCAAATGTTTCAAAGAGTTTTAAACTAGGTTGATTGTGGGCAAAAATGAAGCATATTAGGCTCTTTATACCCAAACTAGGACTTTCGCTAATTGCTTGTGCTAAGAGTTGCCGTCCTAAGCCACACCGATGAAAGCTAGGGGCTATGTAGATACTAATTTCGGCAGTCTTACTATAGGCGGGTCGCCCATAAAAGGATTGAAAACTAAGCCATCCAGCAATCACTCCTTCTACTTCGATTACCCAAAGTGGGCGTTGTAAAGGCGATCGCCCCTTAAACCAAGCAAGGCGACTTTCCACAGATACTGGTTCTAAGTCAGCCGTTGCCATGCGGCTAGGAATTGCAGTATTGTAAATTGCCACAATTGCAGGTAAGTCAGTTTCAGTCGCATGGCGAATGGTCATTGCTACCGTCTCGGAAAAAATCTTCAGAAAATATTCAAAAATAATACAGTGTTAACAGTAGCAATTCTACGGCTTCTATTGTAATTGTCACAGATACTTTGCCAAGTAGGGGCTTTGTACCTTACTTACATAAGATAATGGCTAACTCTACTAGCAAGTATACGATGCGCCACTACGAAAGACACCACGGTTGTTATAACTAGAGAAATTAACGCCCTAACTATTGTATTTTTTGTAACAGATAAACTTTATAACTCGTTAGTTTTAAATTCTAAGTTGTTATTCCTAACGCCTCATCCGTATGCATTCTAGATAAATAGATAATTTTATTATCTCAGGAAAAACAAACTCTTTTATTTGAATATTTAGCTCCTATTTCTGTTAATTTGAGACAATTGCAATTTTTAGTCAGTGAACATAAATCCTTTTAAAACGGTTTTTTAAATCAGACGACAAAACTTCAAATCCTTTAACAGCAAGACTTAAAACGATTTTGTTATAAGTTTATACACATATAATTGAGAATTGTATATAATAATAAATTGCATTTTGTAGCTATTTTTAGAAAAACTGGATTTAAGTTTGTATGAATAAGTACAAATTTTATTTATGGCTAAAGATAGAGGTCATCAACATACTTTCGTATTTAAACTTAATATAAGCAGAAATTTATATGGATTATTTCTAAGCCAAATATTATGTCTATTAATTGTTTTAATAATAAATTAAGTGCAAAGCAATATAGTAATATTTCAAATATTGTTGAAATAGCGCTTTTTATAGATCAAATTAAAAGTAGTATTTGGCTATTTGGTATTCCATCTTGGCTTTTCGGAATAACCGATAGAAGTATAGCTGCATTTGCCGATGGTTATTTATCTCCTATAGAAATATTTCAACTATTTACAGCCTCTTTCTTTTTTATGAGTTGGCTATATCTCAAACCGGAAGAAAGCTTCAATAGCAATGATTTAAACCCCAGCCAATATCAAGAATATCTTGCTCGTACTCAAGCTAACAAGCTTCAATTAAAAAAGCTACACATGATTAGCCAAGAGTATATTTTACCATTCCCTTATATTTGCCAAATATATCATCTATTGAATTTAAAACATTTGGAAACAGTTCATAGGTTTAGCCTTAATAATCTTAAAATTATTAGTATTAGCCAGTTTAAAACTACAAATGTCGGTGGTATAATCACATTTCAAACAATATTAGATTCGCCAGCTAATCCTCTAAGAATTTGGCGACAACCAACTGTGGAGGTGGATTTAATATTACATACTCCCTACACTGTTGAACTGAGTATTCCAGTCTATAATAACAAAAGGATAATTGTTATCTTTCATGCTTTCCCTTTAAATGACTCAGAACATCAGTTGTTTATAGATATTTATAGTGACCTAGAGTGGCCAAAGCCATTATTACAAATAATCTTGCATTTTGCTTCTTGTTTGACACTATTTGAAGATTTGCCGTATTTAAGAGCTTTAGATGAGAAAAATATAGACCGTTTATTCAACTTAAGTAGGACTTCAAATCACGAGAGTGCATTGCTGTTTAAAAGGTTCGTTGAGCTATATGGTTCGAGTGGAGAAACAACTAAATTACTTGAGGGAAGAGAAGATAGTTAGGAATTTTAAACTCATAACTCTTGAGCTTATTTAGTTAAGCGCGTGCTAGTAAGGGAGCAGCAGCTAGTAAGGTTTTGGTATAAGGGTGCTGAGGATTGGCAAAAATCTTTTTTGTAAGACCAAGTTCGACAATTTTCCCGCTATTCATTACAGCAATACGATCGCACAAAAATCGAGCTAACCAAAGATCGTGAGTGATGAATAGATAAGTTAATTCAAATTCTTCCTTTAATTGCAACATCAAATCTAGCACTTGCGACTGCACGCTGGCGTCTAACATACTCACAGGTTCATCGCAAATTAAGAGTTTAGGGTGAGTAATCAAAGCACGAGCGATCGCTACTCTTTGCTGTTGTCCCCCAGACAAATCCGACGGGTAACGCTCATAATACACTTCTGGCGGTGTTAACCCAACTTTATTTAGCATCCACAAAACCTGTTCTTTTGCCTTGGTAGGATTAGCTAGATTGTGAATAAATAAAGGATCTGCAATACTTTGTCCCACTGTCATAGCTGGATTGAGACAAGCATGAGGATCTTGAAAGACCATTTGTATTTGTCGCCGCGAGGAACGAATTTCTTGACGCGACAGTTTAGTTAAATCCTGTCCTAAAAACTCAACTTTGCCACTAGTGGGACGAATTAGTTGCAAAATTGTTCGTGATAGTGTACTTTTGCCACAACCTGATTCCCCAACTAAGCCAAGAATTTCTCCTGAATAAATATCCAAGTCGATCCCATCTACTGCTTTAATTGTCTGCACTTGTGTGTTAAGCAGTCGTTCGATAAAATTAGGTTCTATAGTATAGTGTTGCTTAAGTTCTGTAACGCTCAAAATTGGAGATTGCTGATTAATAATCGGTAATTGCTTTTCTTCGTCATTGGCAATTATCAATTCTCCACTATCAGTTACTGCTTGAATGTGTAAAGCTGCTTTTAAGAGCGATCGCGTGTATTCATGTTGAGGTTGCCTAAATACAGTTTCTGTAGAACCCATTTCGACCATCTTACCGTTGTACATCACGCCAATGCGATCGCAATACTCAGCCACCATTGCTAAATCATGAGATATTAGCAGCAATCCCATGTTTTCTTCACCGCACAGGCGAGTTAATTCTTGCAATATCTGCGCGGAGACAGTGACATCTAAACTGGTAGTGGGTTCGTCAGCAACAATAAACTTGGGGTTAAGGAGTAAAGCTAAAGCGATCGCTACTCGTTGTCGCATTCCACCGCTAAACTCATGGGGATACTGATTCCAGCGACTAACGGGAATATTCACCTTTGCCAAAGTAGCAAGTGCTTTTTCTTTAGCTTCGCGCGTTGATAATTGTGGTGAGTGCGCCTGGAGGGTTTCGATACAATGCTTACCAATGGTCATTAACGGATCGAGGCGTGTCATGGGATCTTGAAAAATTAAAGCGATCGCCTCTCCCCGAAATTTCCGCAGGTGGTTAGGTGTCAACTCAAACACCGATTTTCCTTGAAATGTCACCCGTCCCTCAATACGGCTAGAGGCTGGTAGTAAACGCATTACTGCCCGTCCAATAGTTGATTTACCACAACCTGACTCTCCCACCAATCCCATTCTTTCACCTGGTTGCAACGTGAAAGATACATCATCAACCGCCCAGCTTGCTTCTTCTCCACTCCGCCCAGGATAGGCAACTCGCAGATTTTCGATACAGAATAAGGCTTCACTCATAGTTTGTTTAGTTATCAGCCCTGAGCTACCAGCTTTTATAATTTCAAATTTAGGATAGTCTATCAAATTAAGTATTAGACCTGTTTTGTAAAACTTACCTAAACCTAGCCAAACTTAATTTAGTGTACCCGTAGCGATCGCGTTTAGGAGGCAGGAGTAACCTATGTTTAAAAGCATTGGACTTAGTTTGTATCTCACGGCACTTGATGCTCGTACCATATCTTCTTTTTAAACAGGATAATGACCCACAACTAAAGTAATCAATCATAATTCTTTCCTCCTGCCTCCTGCCTCCTCTTAATTGGAGACAGCTATCGATATTCTTGATAACCACTGCTAAAGTTGATACAGCACACAACTATGATGTTATAAGTGCAAAATTTAAATCTGTAGGAACTAGAATCAAAATTAAGTCAGTAAATCAGGATTTTCAAGTTAATATTATGGAGCAAAATCAGCCAGAACAGAGGCGCGCTGCCGATCAAGTGTTTCAAGAATCCCTCGAACAGTTGGAGGATATCTTACAAGAAAGTTCGACTGAGGAAGAAGAGATCCCCCAACTGCATACTAGTAATTTTACTGATGTCGAACTCGATCAAGACTTGATAGATATTGATTTAGCGGCTCTTGAGGACGCAGTTGCTGATATTGAACAATATCTTGAAGAAATAACAAAAACCCAATTGGGGTAAAAAGTTAAAATTTATTACTGACAAATTAGTTGCCGTTGAGCTTCGTACAACATTAAAGCGGCTGCGATCGCCACATTCAAAGATTCCACCCCAGGACTCAAAGGAATTTTAACTTGCCGATCTGCGATCGCTGCTAAATCTGCTGATAATCCAGCACCTTCATTTCCCAGTAAAATCATACTGGGTTTTCGCCAGTCCACTTCCCAGTAAGTTAAAGTCGCACTGGGTAAGGTTGCCACTACCTGCATTCCTGCCTGCTGACTTTGTTGGACTGTCGCTTTTAAATCTTCGGTTACGGCTGTTGCTAGGCGAAACCATTGCCCTGCAGAAGCACGTAGAACTTTAGGACTATCTAAATCTACACTATCTCCACTGACCCACAACCCTGATGCTCCGGCGGCAGCGGCGGTGCGAATCATCGTACCCAGGTTGCCGGGATCTTGTACCGTTTCTAAAGCTAGCGCTAAACCAGTAAATGGTAGTTGAGTTTGGCGTTGGCTTCGTTTTGCCGTTGCCACCACACCATCCGGTTGGACTATGGTAGCGATCGCATCCAATACTTCTTGACTGACAATTTCGGCGCGATCGCATCGCCTACAAGCTTCTTCCCACAAAGAAGGATGTGATGCTTGCCAACCTGAGGTACAACACACAGTTTCTAGTGGGTAATTAACTGCACAAGCTTCTTCTAACAGGTGCGCCCCTTCTAGTAAAAATAACTGCTGCTTGTGCCTCTCCTTGGTGGAGTGTAGCTTGCGAATTTGTTTGACTAAAGAATTTTGTAAACTGGTCAACATCAAAAAGTTAGGAGTTAGAAATTAATAGTTAGGAGTTAATTTAGTTGTCTTTCAACTCATAACTCTTGACTTCTAAATCCTAACTTAGATAATATGCGGAACCCGGGACTTGAACCCGGAAGCCTTGCGGCACTAGAACCTGAATCTAGCGCGTCTGCCAATTCCGCCAGTTCCGCTGGCATTTGTACTTATCGACAATTTCTTATTATTGCGTTATCTTTTACCTTTGTCAAGTAAAAGCATAACGCCTCGTTAAAAGTCTCTAACTGGAAACGATTTTTTCAGACACAAGGTCAAATCAAAATATTAACTGGACAGTACAGCATTGATTGTTTAGAGAACACTTAAGTTATTTTACTGAGTATTTATTTTTGCTTAAAACTACTACTTATTAATTATTTTTTTTAAATTTTTTAAAAAGCTCAAAAAGCCTGCTATTGCTTCTTTTTAGCCTGCATTTTCACCCAAAAAACAATTTTTTTATACAAAACAGTGCTTTAAAATGTGGACATTTTGAATCTTTACTGTAGAATCAAAACCAACTTCAAACATATAAAATACGTATTACTTTTGGAGGTAGGCTTATTAATCCTTCTACCAGCTTACCAGATGCCAAAATTGCTCCAGAAGCAGACTCCTCAGTCTTGCAAATTTGGGGTGGGCATCCTTTGCGGGGTCATGTGAAAATTAGCGGGGCAAAAAATTCAGCACTGGTAATCATGGCTGGAGCCTTGCTGTGTCCAGGCGATTGTCGTATCCGTAATGTCCCTTTGTTAGCGGATGTAGAGCGGATGGGTCAGGTGTTATCAGCTTTGGGTGTGCAATTAACCCGACAAGGCGACATTTTAGACATCAATGCCAGCGAGATTAAAACATCAAAAGCTCCCTACGAATTAGTTACCCAGTTGAGAGCGAGTTTTTTCGCCATTGGAGCCATTCTGGCAAGACTGGGAGTAGCACAGATGCCTTTACCAGGCGGTTGTGCGATTGGGGCAAGACCAGTTGACTTGCATGTTCGAGGACTGCAAGCAATGGGAGCGGAAGTGCAAATTGAGCATGGCATTTGTAATGCCTACGTCCCTGGCAGCAGCCGGAGATTAAAAGGTGCGAATATTTACTTAGACATTGCCAGCGTTGGAGCGACGGAAAACTTGATGATGGCGGCTACCCTGGCAGAGGGTGAAACGATCATCGAAAATGCTGCCAGAGAACCGGAAGTAGTCGATCTAGCTAACTTCTGTAACGCGATGGGAGCAAAGATTCAGGGCGCGGGGACTAGCAGGATTATTATTGAAGGAGTCCCCAAGTTGCATTCTGTTGACTACAGCATTATTCCCGATCGCATTGAGGCTGGGACGTTTTTGCTGGCAGCAGCAATTACCCGCTCAGAACTCATCCTCTCGCCAGTGGCTCCAGAACATCTCATCCCAGTAATTGCCAAGCTGCGGGATATTGGAGTAACAATAATTGAAGAAAAGCCCGAACACTTACATATTCTGCCAGCAGAAACCCTTAAGGCAACAGATATTGAAACTCAATACCATCCAGGTTTTCCCACAGATATGCAAGCGCCATTCATGGCTTTGCTGGCAGTGGCAGAAGGCGACAGCGTAATTAACGAATCCGTGTTTGAAAATCGCTTGCGTCATGCCTCAGAGTTAAATCGTTTGGGGGCAGATATTCGTGTCAAGGGCAATGCTGCTTTCGTTCGGGGAGTACCAAAATTATCTGGCGCACCGGTATTAGGTACAGACTTACGGGCATCGGCAGCATTAGTCATAGCCGGACTAGCGGCAGAAGGACAAACCACAATTCAGGGTTTACAGCACCTCGATCGCGGCTACGATCGACTTGATATGAAGTTGCAGCAATTGGGGGCTAAAATCCTCCGCGTGGGCGAAACATCAACTGATGTAGAAATCGCTCCCAGCATCAGTAGCTTGTCAAGTTGAAATTGATCGATTGAGACTGATGCTGGGATAAGAGGAACAAGGGAGATAAGGTAAAATCTTCTCCCTTGTCTGCCTTTATCTCTCCCATCTATACCTTGCAATCTGCTAAATTATCCTGATAGATAGAGGCTTTTAAGCTTTGCCCATGTCTTTTTTTGATGAATATTCTGGAAAAATCTGTGTTGGCTGTTACAATATTGTTAAGAAAAGTTGCCCGTTGCATTTTGGGAACGCGCAATTGGGTTTTACCTCTCTTGAGAAGACAACGCAAAAACATTTTTTAGACCAGCTGTGGGAGGCTGGTCTTTTTGTATTTAAAGTCCTCATACATTATAGTTATCGGTTTGAGTGTAATACTCATACTGTTTTATTAATTACTTTTATTGGTTTGTAATACATTGGTTATTCAGTTACCAAATCGCCTCAAGGCTTAAAATAAACCCCTGTAAAATATCTTCTCCTGACAAAGTAACAGACGATTCCAACACCTCAACCTCTTGCTCTTGCCGATAAATCTCTACTTAGCGATCGCACCTTTCCACATTCTAAAAGCGATGTCTACGACGGGTTACGCCTACGCCTTGCAGAAAACACAAAAATAAAGCGCCTGTGGAAGAATGTGCGATCGCAATAGTTATTCTGATAGACAAGCAGATATCAAGCTTGTCTACGTTTATTTGTAAACGGGGTATTAGGGACTTTTGCAAATGGGCAGTTACTATTAAGTCGAAAATGTTCTTAATTTTAGATAAAGTCGAGCTAAAATCATGACGAAAAGAAGCCCATAACTCCTAAATATGTGTCTCTAGGCTAGATGCATACATGGTTCACACAGATGATAAAATTTACAAATTTCAACAGTGCCGGTAAACTAACTGCTCTTTTGTTCCTGATAACTCTCTTCCTCACACCTTGTGTGATTGTAAATGCAGGGGAACGTGGTGTATTAATGAAATTTGGCGAAGTACAAAACCAGATATTAGGAGAAGGACTTCACTTAATTATTCCTGTAGTCAATACTGTGAAAAAGTTGAGTATCCGAGTCCAAAAACAGGAAATTTCTGCTGAGGCTTCTTCCAAAGATTTACAAAATGTTTTTGCCGACGTAGCTCTCAATTGGCATATTATTCCCCAGGAAGCAAATGCCATTTTTCAAGAAATCGGAGATGAACAAAATGTAGTTATTCGGATTATTAACCCAGCAGTTGAAGAAGTGCTAAAAGCAGTAATGGCAAAGTATACTGCTGAAGAAATTATTACTAAACGAGGAGAAGTCAAAAGTGGAGTAGATGATGCATTGTCCACACGACTGGGTAGCTATCACGTTGCTGTTGATGATATTTCTCTAGTTCATGTGCATTTTTCAGAACGATTTGGTGAGGCGGTGGAGGCAAAGCAGATTGCTGAACAAGAAGCAAAACAAGCAGAGTTTATCGCACTAAAAGCAACAAAAGAGGCTGAGGCAAAAGTTAATTTAGCCAAAGGAGAGGCTGAGGCACACAGATTATTACGTGATGGTTTAACTCCAGAAATTCTGCAAAGGCAAGCAATAGAAAAATGGAATGGTAAGTTGCCATTAATTTTAGGTAAGGAGCCTCCAAAATTGTTGAATTTAAGTGAACTTTTAAAATTTGACGAAAATTGATCTTCTTGCTAGCTAATTTGCTCTCCATCCAGAGACTTAAAACCCAGATTTCTTGAATAAGTCAGTTTTTTTGTTCGTAAGTCCTCCACTTATTGCTATATCTGCTATATATACATAGTATGGCTGTATAGATATGCACCTATACTATCGATTCCTTTTAGGAAGGTGATAAACTAAATTAACTGTTGGAGAATAAAATAGGAGAATCAAGAATTTTCAACTGGATCAACAGCATAATCAACAGGGTATAAACTGTCGAAGAAATTAAACCTGTGAACAATTCTTTTTTGAGGTTATGCTCTTGAGGTTCTTTTTGAAAAATGTCTTTAGAACCGAACTGCATCAAGAGAATTCCTACAATATTAGAGAGCCAGTATCCGATAATTGAACAAGGTAGAAGCAATTTTGGAGAAAGTAAACTACATCCATACCCAAAACCATAAGCTATTGGCAAATTGAATAGTAAGTCATTCCACCAACACAATGGTGATAATAAATATCCTAGTACTAGAAAAAATCCACCTCTGAGTTTTTTGAAAATGTCTTTTTTGAACTCTACTGGAGTAGACTGTGGTAATTGCTGTAGTGCTGTGTCTCTTGTTACATTCAACTCTTGACTAACGTTTTGGACGCTTTCCATAAAAAACCACTATTCCTATCGTATTAGTGTAGTTTAATATAGAAACTAAATTAACGTCTAGTACACGAGTGATGACATTTTGGCTTTTTGATGCTGAAAGCTTTGCCACTGGATAGTCTCAGCAAAATCGTAAAAAGTAAAATTGAGTTTAAATCAACTGCAACTTCACGATATCTGAATTTCTGCTAAAGACACATCAGTTAGTTCGCTTCTTGCAGAATCTAGGTTTTTCCTTGAATATCTGAGTGAGATAGAACAATTTATACACAATTGAGATAATCAACGCTATTTATTGCTAAATAAGTTTCAAAATAAATATATATCTTTCTAAATCGTAGCACACGATGAGTTCCAACACCGATACTGCAATAGCCAGAGCCTTATTAGCTTGGCGTGAATGTTGAGTTGCAAAATTTTTATGTTTTTGCATATAGCAGGGGCAGAAATTTGAACTAATAATAGCTACAATAAAAGTGCTGAGGTATCTTATTAAAAAATGACAGATTTAACTCCAAATAGCACCTTTTTAATATTAGGAATTGTTTTTATAACGATTGCTGTTATCGGGCAATCTAAATTAGCTTTTATTGAAATCAATCCTGGTTGTTTTGGGAGAATTTTGGCTTTAATTATTGGTATTTCGATCCTATTATATGCTTTAGGAGTACTCAATTTTTCAACAGTAAACCTGGATTTATTAAGAACTTCTCTGACAGAACAAATAAAACAGAGTATAAGTTCAATTAATGACCTTTTACAAGGTTCCTAATAGATCGTAAATCAACTTTTATGTCTGTATCTTACAGCAATTTTCAGGTAAATAGACCACAGTAGTTGAACCAACTGAAGGCATTATCTTCGGTAATGTAATTGACAGCAAGAGCCATTGCTAGGTTGAGTGAGTCGAGTGTGCGTGTCTCACAGCCACAAAGAAATTGCTTCAGTTTCGACCAAGACAGTTCTATGGGAGATAAATCTGGAGAGTAGGTACTCTCTTGATTTTATCTAATCTTCGACTTCTTAATTTATTTGCTGACCAGTCGGAATGGCACAGTGAGCAAGAAATTTAACGAGTAGAGCTATATCCATTAGTTTATGATGTCTATCTCAGAAATGTACATTTTTACTGAGTATATTAACGCTTCTTCCCCTATCACCTTAATTCTTTTACCTGGATGCGAAATTTGCCAATAATCGCTGCCAAGCTAGTTCTTTTGTCGCTTCATCCCAATGCCAGCGCAATAAATTAGCGGGTTGACTCTTGGCAATTCCAGGCAAACCAATCGCTTGTCTAGGTGCATCTGTAGCTAGTAAAATAGCAGTCTCCACATCACAAATGCCCCACTTTACCAAATTCTGCACTCCCACTAATAAGGGTAAAGTCGTCCCTGATAAAGTGCCATCGGCTAGTCGTGCTGTACCGTTTTGAACTCCAATTTGCCGACTGTCCCAAGGATAGATGCCATCGGGTAGCCCCAGAGGTGAAAGGGCATCGCTAACGAGGAACAGCCCTTTTTCTTGGTAACTAGCGCGGAGTAAAATTTGCAGCATCGTAGGCGAAACGTGTTCACCATCAGCAATAAAACCACACATCACATCAGGATGGGTAATTGCTGCCCCTAATAATCCTGGTTCGCGGTGATGTAACGGTGGCATGGTGTTGAAAGCATGAGTTACCATCGTTGCACCGAGTCCAAAAGCAAGTTGCGCTAGGGCTGATGTTGCCTGAGAATGTCCTAAACTAACGGTAATTCCCAAAGAACGCAAATATGGAATTACTTCACCAGTGGGATCTAACTCTGGCGCTAAGGTGATGACTTTTACAATATGGGCATAATCACCCAAAACCCGCTTTACCTCGTCAATTGTTAAGGGTAACAAGTACTCTGCTGGGTGTGCGCCGCGCTTTTGGTAATTCAAAAATGGGCCTTCTAGATGTACTCCGAGAATCTTGGCAGATGACCTTACCCCTAACCCCTCTGTGTCAACAGAGAGGGGAGTAAAATTAGCAATGACTGCAAGCGATCGCTGAATCTTTTCTACTGAAGTTGTCACAAGTGTCGGTAAAAATCCATCTACCCCGACATCCCACAAAAATTGCGTTATTTTCTGAAGCAGATGAGCATTTTCAGCCGTCAAATCAGGAAATGCCAAACCCAACGCACCGTTAATTTGCAAATCAACCCCACCCAATGAAATCCAGTCACCTGCAACATCTATTACGGATGCACAGATGTCCTTCCCGACTGTACCCATTGGCAAGATTTGCTCAATTATGCCCTCTTGATTAACCAAGAGCATCTGCAAATCTTTGTAACCAGGTACTCTAGCATTGATAATATCTACAGAATTTTGTGTTGCTTGGGTCATCACACTAATGAGAAAAGAGCTAAATCTGATTTTAAATGCAACCAACATCAATCAATCAATTCAAACAACGCCAATAGATGAGATGATGATCCGCATCACCTAGCTTTCATAAGCTAGCTCAAATAATTTTGAATTTTAAATTTTGAATTTTGAATTATTATGACTCCCCTAGTTGGTATTATCATGGGCAGCGATTCCGATTTGCCCACTATGAAAGATGCGATCGCAGTTTGTGAAGAATTTGGCATTGAGAGTGAAGTGGCGATCGTTTCGGCTCACCGTACCCCAGAACGTATGGTGCAATATGCTCAACTTGCACACCAACGTGGTATTAAGGTAATTATTGCTGGTGCCGGTGGTGCTGCCCATCTACCTGGAATGGTAGCGTCTTTAACTCCCCTTCCTGTGATCGGTGTTCCTGTACCTACTCGGAACTTACAAGGTGTAGATTCTTTGTATTCTATTTTACAGATGCCTGGTGGTATTCCTGTGGCGACAGTAGCGATCGGTAATGCCAAAAATGCCGGACTTTTAGCAGTACAAATCCTTGCAACTCATCAACCAGAATTGCTAGAAAAAGTGCAACAATATCGCCAAACCTTATGTGAATCAGTAATTGCAAAGCAAGCAAAACTAGAACAACTAGGCTATGAGCAATATTTACAGCAGATGTTTTAATAAATATTATTAATACCAGAGCAGCAGGGAAGCACAGGGGAAGATGAGGGAGACAAGGGGACAAGCAGAATAACCATGCCCCATGCCCAATGACCAATGACAAATGACAAATGACAAATGACAAACCAAACTATTCGCATTGTTGCCCGTATTATTGCTTTGCCAAACAAAGTAGAAGAACTAAAAGCTGTACTGTTGGAACTCATTGAGCCAACCCGTCAGGAAGCAGGTGCGATCGAGTATAAACTGTTGCAAAACCAAGACGATCCAACAGACTTTACTTTTGTAGAAGAGTGGACTTCTGATGAAGCCCTGAATACTCATCTAGATTCACCCCATTTCCAAGCGGCAGCAGCTAAACTCGAAGGCTTAGTGACTGCTGCACCAGATATCCGCCGCTACCATCTTTTGGCATAGTCACATATTGCTAACTAGAAGCACACTGTTTATTTTTGAGAATCGTTTGGAATATCTCAGCCTTAAATTTTAAGATTGAAGCGATCGCTCCAGAATCAAGGCAGCATTCTGAAGTATCTTGATCCTGAGGCCTTAGTCAAAAATTGAGAGCTGCAATATCCATGTGCCAACTGCTCGGAATGAATTGCAATGTTCCAACGGATATTTGCTTTTCTTTTGAAGGGTTTTCTGCACGGGGAGGAAAAACGGATGACCATAGCGATGGTTGGGGCATTGCTTTCTTTGAAGGAAAGGGATGTCGAATGTTTTTAGATGCTCAACCTTCTGTTGCTTCTCCGGTAGCGGAGTTTGTGCGGAGTTATCCCATCCACTCAACCCATGTCATAGCCCATATCCGCAAAGCTACTCAGGGTGAAGTTGCCCTACACAACTGCCATCCTTTCCGCAGAGAATTGTGGGGTCAGTATTGGGTATTTGCCCACAACGGTAATTTGCCAGATTTTGATCCAGAAAATTTGGGTTTTTATCAAGCCGTAGGTGATACCGATAGTGAAAAAGCATTCTGTACGATCCTAGAAACATTGCGATCGCGTTTTCCTAAAGGTAAGCCCGATATAAAGGAACTGTACTCTGTGCTGCAAGAAATTACTGCTGCAATTGCAAATATTGGTATATTTAATTACTTATTATCAGACGGAGAACACTTGTTTGCTTATTGTTCAACTAAACTCAGCTACATTGTTCGCCAAGCGCCCTTTGCAGCTGCCCATTTAATTGACCAAGACATGACCGTAGATTTTCGGGAAGTGACTACTGAACGCGATCGCGTTGCTGTCATTGCTACCACACCCTTGACTGACAACGAAGTTTGGACACAAATCCAACCAGGGGAATTACTAGTTTTTCAGGACGGGCTACCCCTGAAATATGCATTCAGTTAATAATAAATATAGCGGTTCCTGATTGAGTGCAATACAGTATGGGATAATGGAGTATATTA
>NZ_CAXTTT010000152.1:0-15186 GCF_964247315.1 uncultured Nostoc sp. | reverse complement strand
ATTTTAGACTTGTGTGTACACCATAGCCTTTATAAGAGGGGATTAAGGGGGGTCTATTCGACTTATACAAGAGGTCTAATACGTCCTTATTAAATCCCCTAAATTTATGGGGGATTATCTTTTTACTCTTTACTTCTTAAGCTATAGCAGTTCCGTACCTAGTGAGGTACGTTTTCAAAGGTAGTAACCTTAGTAAAAAAGATTTGGGTGTAACTCTGCTGCTTAAAAAATGCTATAATCTATTGAAATATTAATTGATAACAAGCTAACTTTAAGGACAAGTATACAGAAGTTCTACAACATTTCTTATAAATACTAAGTACTCAATGGTAGATAAACTTTGAACTTGATGCAGCACTACAGCTACTAAATATAGAAAAACTTTCTCTAACATTAAACATGAAGTAGTAAAAAATACTTAGATGTTTAAATTTATACTTAGAATAATATAATCACAGGATATTGGCTGAAGCTGCTTTAAATGCAATCATTAGTATTTAAAAATAGCAAAAATAGCTAACTTACTTTTTAAGTACTTACGAAACTGGATGTATCAATAATGTCAAATTTAACAATTCTTATTTGATGTGTGTAAGCTTCTATGGTAAAGCGATCGCTCCAGGGATCAATCACTGGGATTGAACAAGCTAAAAAAGCATTTGCTCATAAGGGGTGGACACAAGAAAATTTGGCTTTTGAAGTTAACTTAAAGACTCGCCAACCAATTTGGCGGTTTTTTAGTGGGCGTCCAGTTGAGCGTCATATCTTTATAGAAATTTGTTCTATATTGTCGTTGAATTGGCGGGAGATTGCGGCTAATCCTCCAGAAGAATTCCCTGAATCAAAAGAACTTGATGCTGCTGAATTTTTGGATATTGATGCTCTAGTACAACAAGTGCGATCGCAACGCTTCGACAAAATTCAACACCAGTGCGGCACTTTGCAGTTATTAGATATTAATCGTCCCGTTAAGATAGACGACATTTACATTGATGTCAACATTTTGGAGGAGATTGCGAGCCTTCAGTGGTTAGAATTTGCTGATTTGCAAAACTTTACATCAAAAGAATTTGATCGTTTTGGTTTAGGTGAAGTATCCCAGACACAAATCGCGGGGATCGCGGCAGTTCAAACTTACTCAAAGCTGCGGGTGTTGGGTAAACCGGGAGCAGGTAAAACCACTTTTTTACAACATCTGGCGATTCAATGCAACCGAGGCAGATTTGCTGCAAATCGGGTGACTATTTTTGTCACCTTAAGAGATTTTGGGGACGAATCTAGAGAAGCGGGGGAGTTCAATTTACTCAACTATATTTGTAAAGAATTCCTCACCTGTGGAATTCCAGATCCATCTGTGCTGGAAACTTTGTTGTTAGAGGGCAGAGTGTTGCTGTTGCTAGATGGATTAGATGAAGTACTCCATCAACAGAGCATCGGTGTCGTTAATGAGATTCGCAGACTATCTGAAAAGTATCAAAAGAATATGTTTGTTGTCACCTGCCGCACCGCAGCTAAAGCTTTCAACCTCAGACGCTTTACAGATGTTGAAATTGCCCCTTTTAGTCAAGATAAAATTGTTGATTTTGCTCAGAAGTGGTTTACAGCAGTTACGAAAACGAACATCCAAGATAAACAACAACAGGCATTTGAGTTTATTGAGAAACTAGATTTACCCGAAAATTTACAATTTCGGAGACTTGCTGTCACTCCCTTATTTTTGCATCTCATCTGCTGGGTTTTTCATCACCAGAACAAATTTCCAACCCAAAAAGCTACGTTTTATAAGCAGTGTTTAGACCTGCTCTTGGGCAAATGGGACGAAACTAAAGCAATTGAGCGGGATGAAGTATACCAAGGTTTTTCATTACCACAAAAACTTAAGTTGCTGAGTCAAGTTGCTAACGCGACATTTGAGCAGGGTAATTACTTTTTTGAACAACGCATTGTTGAGCAATACATTAGCGATTATATCAGTGATTTGCCGAATGCTTCCACAGAACCAGAGGAATTGGAATTAGATAGTCAAGGGGTACTTCAGGCGATAGAGTTGCAACATGGATTGCTAGCAGAAAGAGTGCGGGGAATTTTCTCTTTCTCTTATTTGACGTTTCAAGAATACCTGACTGCTCGAAAAATTGTTACCAGTTATAATTTACAAGCATTAAAACAACCGTTAGAACGTCTGGTGACTCATATTACTGAACCCAGGTGGCGTGAAATCTTTTTGTTAACGGTTGCTATGCTACGGAATGCAGATTTTCTGGTGCAGTTGATGAAGCAAGAAATTGATGCGCTAGTGGCTCAAGATCCATATTTGCAAAAATTTTTAAAGCATCGAAACATTCAGGATCACTGGCACTTTAGCCCTAAGCAACAGCAAGCACTGCAACAATATTACGATGCGAACCAGTTGCTACTCGATTGCCTCAATAGCAACTGTGAGATAACAGCCGTTGTGCGACAGGAGATTGAAACCAGTTTGTTGTTGCCGATAAAAGAACTCTCAAAGCAAGAATGACAGGGATTGTGATCAGGCATGAGGCCCTGCTCTTTCATTTCGCTGCAACTTTGACCCTATCTACAATTTCTAGTGGTTCAATGGGAACTTGTCCAGGTGTAGATGAGCCTTTCAACCACAGCAGCACTGCGGGAGTTACACCCAGCAACAAGCCTAGCAACACGGGTACAAAGAATCCAGCTGTTAAGCTCATGACTGTAGCGAAACCAAAGTTACTTAAATAAACTGCTAAAGGTATATTAAGTTGCGTGGGCTTTGCCCACTGCAGGTATCGCTCCCAGTTAATTGGTTTATTTCTCCACAACAGTGCAGTCACAGTCATAAATACTGAGCTAGTACCCAGCCACCCCGCAAAGTTTTGGTAAGGCATTCCAAAGAAGGGGCCTGGTTGTTGCCAATACCAAAAGGGCAGGGAAGTTTGACTCATTGCAGGATCGAGAACAAAATCCCAGGAAGTTAGTAACAAAGCACCCAAAGCGATCGCACTTATATGACGCCACAAATTGGGTTTTTTGTCCACTTCTAAACCTGCACGTGCCAGCAGGTAAGAAACAAATCCCAAATAAAACCACGACAAGGGAATTGTAAATGGGACTAAACCCGCAATCTTATAACCTAAACCGCTTAGGTAACTATAATGACCAAATGGAAAACCAGTACTGGTTCCTAGTAATTCACTTCCTAGAGAAATAAATACAGATGGCAACAGAAATGCCAAAGCGCGACCTAAACCCAAAGTCCGCGTGGCATACAAGAAAACACCTGCCGCGCCTAAAATCATATAAACTACACCGCCTCCTGCCATACTCCATTGCATAACAGTTTGTCCAACCTCGGATAAGTTGAAAATTACTTGGGCATTAGGCACAACCAGTAACATCCCGACCAATCCAAATATCATTGACACGATATGACCAATAAGGCTTATGCGTTCAGCAATAATAAGTTGTCTCATGATAATTCCTTAACAAAATATGACACGCAGCGACTCGGCTGTTAAAAGTTTCAATTGTTTAAGAACATATTTAGAAAGTTATTGAATACAATCGAGCCTCAATTGAGATTTGCAGGAGGCATTACCACTTTTTTGGCTAACCCCAGCGTCTTCAATATTTGAATTGCCCACCACGTCATATCTACCTGCCACCACTGCCAGCCAGCCTTTGCCACATTAGGATAAGCATGGTGATTGTTGTGCCAGCCTTCCCCAAAGGTTAGGAGTGCTGCCCACCAGAGATTACGAGATCCATCTTCGGTTTCAAATGTTCGATTCCCAATCAAATGCGTTGCTGAGTTAATTAACCAAGTCGTGTGCCAGAGTAAAACTATTCTGACAAATATCCCATAAACTACAAACGACCAGCCACCTAGTACATACAGTAGAACTCCTAACGGCAGTTGCAGTAGTAAGAAATAGCGATCAAGCCAGGAGTAAAACGCATCGCGTGCCAAGTCGGGAGCATATTTACGATAAGTGTGGGTAGCAAAAAATTCAGCGCGGGGGTAGAGAATCCAAAGAATATGGCTCCACCAAAAACCACGACGGGCAGAGTAGGGATCTTTGTCTACATCTTCGGTAAAGGCATGGTGCAAACGATGTCCTGCTACCCAAAAGATGGGGCCACCTTGCATGGCTAATGCGCCTAAAAATACAAAAACATACTCCAACGGTTTCGAGACTTGAAAACTACGATGCGTCAGTAAGCGATGATAGCCTAAGCAAATACCGATACTGCCGAACAACCAATAGAGTGCGATCGCCACACCTAGCGCTGACCAAGAAAAATACCAGGGAGCAAGCAGGGTCATAGCATGAATAGTAGCAAAAAAGGCTGCATTTCTCTTACTTAATATGAGTGATTTTCTACCCGTTGGAGCAGAGCTAAATGATTGAACTGTCACAAATCTTCCTTAAAAATACTTGGGTGTTTGTATTTATATAAACCCTGTACTAAATATTGCCTTTCATTAATTAGCTACGAATTAATGAAAGACAATACCCTACAATGCCAATGCATAAAAATGCATTGTTAATGCGTCGGCTTACATTGTTAATGCGTCGGCTTACATTGTCAATGCGTCGACTTACATTGTTAATGCGTTGGCTTACATTGTTAATGCGTTGGTTTTCAATACGGTTCGGTTAACATATTTGTCTCTCGAAGATCCCCCCAACCCCCCTTAAAAAGCGCCACAGGCGGGGGGATCTTATCCGAACCGTATTGCGTCGGTTTACATTGTTAATGCGTTGGCTTTTACGCAAAACTCTATTAAGTCAGCTAACGGATGAGAGGAATACTAGGTTATAGCCTTGTTAAAAGTCTGATTATGTCGTCCGCAAATCTGCCTCGGTGAGGAGTATCATCGTTTCTGCACCAACTCTGCCAAAGTCAGGCTCTAGCCCTAATGCCATCTCAATCAGATACGTCCATGTGCCAGATTCAGGAGTGTATCTGCGTACAATCCCTTCTCCACCAACAAAGCTTACCCATTGAGTATTGCGAAACTTACGCAGCTTCATGAAGGTTGCAGTCATGCTTTTGATTCCTCAATTCATAGTTGATACTTTCTGTTTTAATAGAATAAATTAAATATGTTTTGTATCTTTTTAAGTAAAGATGTTAAACATCATCTATAACTTGAGAATGTTTTAGGTGCAGATTAGACAATTTATACGTAATTAGAACGTTTATTCAAACATGATATATAGCAGTCATAAATAATATCATGTCCGCCAAATTACCCATAATAAAAGAACCCCTCCCCGCAAGCGGGGAGGGGAGACAAAGCGTAGCTTTGGCGGGGTGGGGTACAATAACTGTGGGAATCATAACTAAATTATGCGGACATCATATAATTAATTTGTAAAAAATTAGTTCCCGGATTCCTCAAAGAAGTCGGGGATTTGGACACCGCGCATTTTTACAAATCAAATGTTGTATTGCTATATTTGACAACAGTACCCTCAATTACGAATTACGTTAGCGCAGCGTTAGCGAGTCAGACGCTCCTACGTCGCTATCGAGCGTCATTACGAATTACGAATTATCTATGACTCGTCCACTCAAATTTGCAATCATTAATATCAATTCAGTCAGTTCAATGGGTTTAGCTAGATGCATTTGGAAACCAGCATCAATCACCTTTTGCTGCTCTTGTTCGCTGGCATAGGCAGTGATTGCTGCTGCTGGAATTTGTCCCCCAACTTCAGCCTCAAGCTCTCTAACCTGACGAATCAGGGAGAAACCATCCTCCTCTGGCATCCCAATATCTGCTAGAAGCAGATCGTATCTGCCAGGAGATTCAGTTAGAGCAGCGATCGCTTCCCTTGCCGATGTCACAACCACTACTTCCGCCCCGAAGTCTTCTAACATCCACTTGATTAAGTCGCGGCTATCCGCTTGATCGTCTACAGCCAAGATGCATAACCCTTCAAGGGTAAGGGATGGACGCTTACCATTTAATGGATCTGGAGTCTCTGATAAAACGCTCGGCTCTAAATAAGTTAGCGGTGTAATTTCCGGCGGCATTGAGCGCAGAGGCAGCCTGATGGCGATCGTGGTTCCTCGTCCCTCGCCTGGACTTTGCGCTTCAACTGTTCCACCGTGAAGTTCGACAAGATGACAGACGATTGACAAGCCCAATCCAAGTCCCTGACTTGTTTTGCTGCTGCTGGAATTTCCTTGGCGGAAGCGCTCAAAAATATATGGCAGCAAGTCTGCCGGGATGCCAATTCCTGTGTCGCTGACTCGAATTTCAGCGTGACTATATACAGCTTCGAGCATAACTCCCACTCGCCCATCGGCTGGAGTGAACTTAATCGCGTTAGAAAGTAAATTCCACATAACTTGCTGTAAACGGTCAAAATCTCCGACAACTGTCGCCGAGTTCAACTGTGAAATAATTTGAATGCCTTTCGCCTCTGCGGAAAATTCGATAGACTCAATCGCGGCATCCACTACTGAAACTAGATCGATTAGACGAGTGTTTAAATGAAGCTTTCCACTCGTAATCCGTGATAGATCCAGCATATCATCGATTAACTGAGCTTGCACTTTAGCACTCCGCTCCACCACTTCCCAGGCACGAGCGACTGCTGAAGAATCTAAATCGCGGGTACGGAAAAGTTGTGCCCAGCCGAGTATAGTATTGAGCGGGTTACGAAGTTCATGGGAGAGGTTCGATAGGAATTCATTTTTGGCTCGGTTGGCATTTTCCGCCTCTTGACGGGCTGACTGCTCCTGTGCTAGAAGTTGCGATCGCTCTAATTCAAACTGCTTGCGATCGCTAATATCTTCAATCGCCAGCAAAATCCTTTGGGCTTCTCCCTGTTGAATAATTTTCCAACCATTGAGCAGCATGGTTTTCTGCCCAATCTGCTCAAAACAATGCTCTACCTCTAAGTTTTGAATAGTGGTATCGTTGGCGAGAATGTCTTCTAGGAGCAGTTGTAGTCCGGGTAGGTTCCACTGACCATTCCCTAGTTGAAAAATCAGAGATTGCGTTGTCTGTGATGGTGAAACCTGAAATGTTTCATAAAACGAGCGATTGGCTTTGTTCACCCGGAAATCAGAATCAAGCACAATTAACGGCACTTGTACCGTCTCCACAATTGCTTCAGCGTAATTCCGGGCTTGTTCTAAGGTTGTAGCAGTGCGTTTGAGAACATCAATATCTATTAACACCAACACTACACCGTCAATCTGGTTTTCTGTGGTGCGATAAGGACGGATGCGGAGGTTGTACCAATGTCCCCCTAGAGTTTGGACTTCTAATTCTTTGATGCTGAGTGTGTCAAGTACCTCCAAAATTAGAGTTTCTAAGTCAGGAATATTCAGATTGGCTCTGATATCGCTCAAAGGTCGTCCAGCATCGGCGGGAATTAAATTGAAAAGCCGTTGCGCCATTGGCGTAAAACGTCGAACCCGTAAGTCCGAAGTCAATATCAAAATAGGAATATTGATACTGCCAAGCAAATTAGTCAGATCGTTGTTAAGTTGGTTTAATTCCAAATTTCGAGAGCGAAGTTCTTCATTAGTTGTGTTAAGTTCTTCGTTGGTTGCCTGAATCTCTTCTTTAGCAGTTTCTAGCTCTTCATTGGTGCTTTGCAACTCTTCATTGCTGGAGAGGATTTCTTCATTAGCAACTTTCAGGTCTTGATTGATGTGTTCCTGCTCTTGGATCACCGCTTGCAGATATTCTTGAGTTGCGGCCTTCTCTTGATTGGCGTTTGCTATTTCTTGCTTTAGCCGAACAATCTCTCGCTCTAAGTCTGGCTGCTCTTGGCTCTCAGGATTAAAAGAGCTGAGATTGCTAACTCTGGGTATGGCTTCTTCAAATAAAACCAAAAAGTAGAATTCTTCCTTGGTCGAAGGCTTGAATGGAATCACCTCAAGATTGATCATTCTTGAAAGATTGCCGGATTCAATTCGTAACCCTTCCTTTCTAACTAGAATTTTTTGCCGTTGTGCCTGATAAACTGTAGCGCGTAGCTCTACGAGCAAGCCTTGGCGCACCATTTTAAATAAGTTGAGACTCGGTTTTCCAGGTGTAAGTTTTAGGTAGAGATCGATTTCTCCCCGAAGTTGCAGCACCTCCATCTTGTTGTTGATTAATACACCCACTGGGGCATAGTGATTCAAGATCAGTTGGTCAGTTTTTCTCTCTAAATCAAACTCATCTGATGGATTCTCATTGGTCAGCTTGGATTCCTCCACTTTTATTACCGGATAATTGCTGGTAACGAACGATAGAATTGGAGGATTTGCAGTTAGCTTCTTGGCATAAATTTTATACTTTTTGTCAATGGGAGTAAACAACTCGGAATATTTACCTGTGCTTTCTGAAGTTCCCAACAGTAAAAACCCAGTTTGGTTGAGACTGTAATGGAAGATGGGCAATATCCGTTTTTGCAACGTTTCGTCCAAGTAAATTAGTACATTCCGGCAGCTAATTAAATCTAAGTTGGAAAAAGGGGGATCGCTACCCAAGTCTTGTCGGGCAAACACACACAGTTCGCGGACAGCTTTACTAATTTGATACCCACCGCCTTCAAGGGCATTAAAGAATCTGCGGCGGCGCTCTGGTGAGACTTCCATCATTTGATTCTCTACATAAATGCCCGATCTTGCTTTGTTAATCGCTATCTCGCTGATGTCTGTGGCAAAAATCTGGATTGGCGGCTGGGTGACTTTATCTGACAAAAACTCCAGCAAGGAGATGGCGATCGAATACACTTCTTCGCCCGTGGAACACCCAGCTACCCAAATCCGAAATGGCAATGCTGATTTGTTTTGGATGATAATGGGAAAAACTCGCTCTTTCAAGAATTGAAATGCTTCCGGGTCACGGAAAAAATAGGTAACGTGGATCAGAATTTCTTCATAGAGCGCTTTGACTTCACTCGGATTCTTTTGTAGATACTGGGCATAATCCTCCAACCGTTCTAGTTTATACAACAGGATTCGGCGCTGGATTCGGCGAGCGAGGGTGTTGGGCTTGTAGTGGCTAAAGTCAACGCCAGTTTGCGATCGCAATAACACAAATATAGTCGCCAGGGCATCCCCCTGTTCGGGCAACTTCTCAATTGCGAGCGCTGGCAATAAGTCAGAAATAAAAGGATTGTGACTGAGGTTTACCAGTTCCTCAGCGATTTTTTGAGGCGGTAGTACAAAATCGACATTGCCTGTAGCAACAGCTGTATTGGGCATACTATCGAATTTGGCCGTGTCTTCACACTGAGCAAAAGTCACCCCTCCAGCTGCCTTGATTGCCTTTAGCCCCTGTGCACCGTCTCCATCCGCCCCAGATAAAACCACTGCGATCGCTTTGTTCCCTCGATCTGCTGCCAATGAAGTAAAAAACGCATCAGCAGGCATATATTTCCCCTGGACTTTCTCTCGCGGCGTGAGTTGCAACACTCCATTAGATAAGATCATCTTAGTGTTAGGCGGAATAACGTAGACCTTGTTAGGTTCTATAGTCAGGCCATCTTGCACTTCAGTGACAGGCATTTTAGTTGTTCTTGCCAGAATCTCGCTCAACAGACTCTTGTGGTTAGGGTCTAAGTGTTGAATCAGTACAAACGCCATACCTGTATCAGTAACTAAATGCCTGAGTACCTGCGTAAATGCCTCTAATCCACCCGCAGAGGCGGCAATGCCAACAATGGGAAATAAAGCTTTTGCCATGTCTTGCTGCTCTATATCGAACGCTTCATTAGCGGTAGATTCAGATACAGGTTGCTCAGAGGATTGATCGGATGTCATAGGATGAAGTTTTGCACTGCAATGGTTTGGCAGCTAAGGTTTATATTTTAGTTCAGTTTACTTACTTGCCTTGTATTTAATAATAGTTTGAGTATAAACTAAGGTTGCTTTGGGTGGTGCGCGTTTGCGTTGGCGTAGCCTCTCCTAGAGAAGCGTCTCGCAGAGAAGCGCAGCACAAGCGCGATAGGCAGCGAGTAGGGAGTAGGGAATTAGCCTTTTCGAGTTATACCAATTTTTTTCACGCAATCAAACAGGAGTCCTATATTCTCAAAATATAAACTATAAACTATTTAAGTTTTCTAAATCCAAGTCACTGCCAAGAAGTAAGAAGCTAGAATAAATCCAATACCAATAATTCCGCTACTTAAAAGCAAAACTAATTGAGTTAAAAAATACATTTGATAACTCTTGAGATTAATCCTATCGTTTATCAAGTTGATTAGTAGCATTTGAAAAAGAATTATCCCCACCCAGAAATGACCCATATCATTACTTATCAAAACTTAGACTACTATATCTAAGACATTAATTAGAACTAGTTAGCATGAGCGCAAATGAGGATTATTAGCAAGTGTTAAAATGCCAAGCACAGAAACGAAATCGTCAACAGCTATCGGTTTAGCAAAGCATAAACTAAACCCAGCTAAAAGAGCACGTTGATACATATCTTCAGTTACAGCGCCTGTCAGAGCGATCGCTGGCACTACTTTGCCTCGTTCTCCCGTAAGTGTTCTCACTTGGTGAATCAGAGCATAGCCATCCTCCTTTGGCGAGGAAATACCATTTAAGAGGACATCAGGTTGCCATTCCATAAATATTTCCAGAGCTTGCTCTTTTAAAAATGCCGCTTGCACGCTCACACCATAGGATTGCAACATCGGCGTGAACGAATTGCAGAAATTGACATCATTATCTACAAGGAGTACTCGTAGCCCTTGTAGAAATGAAGAATGAGTAGGAAATCTATTATTTATATGCATTAGAGTTTCAAAATTGAGATTTTATTAAGCTTTGAAATGTCTTTAAGTAGTGAATCTATTATCTGCTGGCTTGAAGTTCAATAAACGTCTCATCAGTAGGCCCAAAAACGGCGAACGTGCTATTACCTTTCAAACTATCTAACTCTCTTATAGGACTCATATTTAATTCTTGCGAAGCTAGGTACACATGAATTCCCTTCTTTCAAGTTAAGAGTTCCTTCCCTATCGCGCTTGTCGCTGCGCTTCTCTGCGAGACGCTTCTCTACGAGAGGCTGCGCCAACGCAAACGCGCATCACGCAAGTAAGTTCAGTAATCAAATCGGATTTTTATAGCAGCTTTGATTGCAGCAACTAATATATTAAAGACACTAGTTTTCATCACCACATCGCTCAGATAAACCGTTTTATTTGACTTACTAAGTATAATTTTTATAAACAATATTTACTCTAACATCCTATTGTTAAAGTTCATGTTTAAATAAATGTTTTAATAACGTATAATTTGTATAAAATGTATAAAAATAACAATAAAATTTTTGATAAAAAAATTAAATCATTCCAATGATCAGTAACTAATGCTATCAATACTATGTCTAATGAAGTAGAATTTTTCTGTCGTTCAGTACTAATTAACACAAAATTTAAATTACTGTACGTATATGCTGTGCCTGAAGGTGACAAAGAGGCTAGTACCGCAAGGCGGAAGTCAAAAGTCAAAAGTTAAAAGTCAAAAAGCTTATCATAATAGGCTTTTCAGTGATTTAAAATGGTCTGTTTATTTATGCCGACCTGTACTAGAAAGCAGACTGGATAAAAAATATAGTACGTAAACCCTGATGAAAATAGGGTAGTTTACCAGGCTTTAAACGTATGAACTCATGAATTAAATCAGTCCAAAACTCCATCGCAGCTACTTATAAGTAGCCATTGCATTCCAACCTAAAAGGCACTATATCAGAGGTATAATCGCTTTAATTCTTTCAGACGGCCAACATATTTTTAGTTTTTAGTCTTAACCCAAGCGTATAGCATTACTTCCCTGGAAAAGTCACCATAGAATATTTGGAGATGAACAGTGCTTATCAAGTGGTAGCCCTCTAACTATGGATTCGCTTGGATTTGTTTTCGTAATCGTACAGCACGGCAGTAACAAAATAGACGACCAATATCATGAGTGATTGCAAGCTTAACTAGAGCATATCGAAGTTGAAAATTTAATAACTATCGTTCTGTTTCCTATTTTTATGACCGAAAAAGACTCATGATACAAGCCCCTAAATTTATTTATGGGGATTAAAAATGTTTGACTTTTGACTTTTGACTTCCCCGTTCGCGTAGCGTCTCCTAGAGTTGGGGCTGACTATCATTTTGATTTGATGCAACTTCAGGTATTGCGTTAAGTGCAATGAGTGAGAATAACAAATAAGAAATGCGAACTACGGGAAAATACCACTTTTACAAGACGTGAACACCGATCTAGGCGATCGCCCTCATCTTCTTACAATAACGATATGAGAACAAAAATTTTCCTTTCCTTTGAGTCTAATCTACGGAAAACCGCCGTGAGCTGAGGCCAGCAGTGCTTTGCGCTTTTACGATGTCTAATATGGTTCGTTCCTGAAAAAGCCTATGCAACCTACTAATCCTAACCAATTTACAGAAAAAGCCTGGGAAGCGATCGCCCATACCCCGGATATTGTTAAACAATATCAACAACAGCAAATTGAAAGCGAACACCTGATGAAAGCGCTGCTAGAACAAGATGGTCTAGCAACTGGGATTCTCACCAAAGCGGGTGTTAACCTCCAAAAACTGCGCGATCGCACTGAGCAATTTTTTCAACGTCAGCCGAAAGTATCTGGTAATAGTACCTCAGTATACTTAGGACGCAGCTTAGATACACTTCTAGATCGAGCAGACGGATATCGCAAAGAGTTTCAAGACGAATATATTTCAATTGAACACTTATTGCTGGCTTACGCTAAAGATGATCGCTTTGGCAAAGGTTTATTCCAAGAGTTTGGTTTAGACGAAGGCAAGCTAAAAAATATTATTAAACAAATTCGTGGGAGTCAAAAAGTGACCGACCAAAATCCAGAAGGCAAATACGAAGCACTGGAAAAATACGGGCGTGACCTTACAGAAGCTGCACGTAAAGGTCAACTCGATCCAGTGATTGGGCGGGATGATGAAATTCGTCGGACTGTGCAAATTCTCTCTCGCCGCACCAAGAATAATCCTGTGCTAATTGGTGAACCAGGTGTTGGTAAAACTGCGATCGCCGAAGGATTAGCACAACGTATTATCGCAGGTGATGTACCTCAATCCCTCAAAGACTGCAAGCTAATTGCTTTAGATATGGGTGCTTTGATTGCAGGGGCAAAATTTCGGGGTGAATTTGAAGAACGTCTGAAAGCGGTATTAAAAGAAGTTACTGAATCTACCGGCAAAATTGTTTTATTTATTGATGAAATTCACACTGTTGTCGGTGCTGGTGCAACCCAAGGCGCGATGGATGCTAGTAACTTGTTAAAACCAATGTTGGCGCGGGGCGAATTGCGCTGTATTGGGGCGACAACCCTAGATGAATACCGCAAACATATCGAAAAAGATGCCGCACTGGAAAGACGCTTTCAGCAAGTTTATGTCGATCAACCCAGTGTAGAAGATAGTATTTCGATTTTGCGCGGGTTGAGAGAACGTTATGAAAACCACCACGGGGTGAAGATTTCTGATAGTGCTTTAGTTGCCGCCGCCGTATTGTCGAGTCGATATATTAGCGATCGCTTCTTACCAGATAAAGCAATTGACTTGGTAGATGAGGCCGCCGCGAGATTAAAAATGGAGATTACCTCCAAACCAGAAGAACTCGACGAAATCGATCGCAAAATTCTGCAATTGGAAATGGAGAAGCTATCGCTGCAAAAAGAAAGCGATGCCGCTTCTCGCGAACGTCTAGGAAGATTGGAAAAAGAAATTGCCGATCTTAAAGAAGAACAAAAAACTCTGAATACTCAATGGCAGTCTGAAAAAGATATCATTGACAAAATTCAGTCTGTTAAAAAAGAGATTGAACGGGTCAACTTAGAGATTCAACAAGCAGAACGCGATTACGACCTTAACCGCGCTGCTGAATTGAAATACGGTAATTTAACCAGTTTGCATCGTCAATTGGAAGCAATAGAAGCTGAATTGGCAAGTACTCAAAGAAGTGGTAAATCACTATTACGGGAAGAAGTCACCGAAGGTGATATTGCCGAAATTATTTCTAAATGGACAGGAATTCCGATCAGCAAGTTGGTGGAATCGGAGAAAGAAAAACTGCTGCATTTAGAAGATGAACTGCACCGCCGGGTAGTTGGACAAGAAGAAGCAGTCACAGCAGTAGCCGATGCAATTCAGCGATCGCGGGCTGGATTAGCCGATCCCAATCGTCCCATTGCTAGCTTTATTTTCCTTGGGCCTACGGGTGTGGGTAAAACCGAATTGGCGAAAGCGCTGGCGGCATATATGTTCGATAGCGAAGATGCGCTAGTGCGAATCGATATGTCTGAGTACATGGAGAAACACGCCGTCTCTCGCTTAATCGGTGCGCCTCCAGGATACGTCGGTTATGAAGAAGGCGGACAACTTACAGAAGCGATTCGTCGCCGTCCATACTCAGTGATTCTTTTCGACGAAATTGAGAAAGCACACCCCGATGTCTTCAATATCTTCTTGCAAATTCTTGATGATGGACGCGTCACTGATGCCCAAGGTCATAAGGTGGATTTCAAGAACGCTATTATCATCATGACCAGCAACATCGGTTCGCAGTACATTCTTGATATTGCTGGGGATAACGCCCATTATGACGAAATGCACCGTCGAGTCATGGAAGCAATGCGAAATAGCTTCCGTCCAGAGTTCCTGAACCGGATTGACGAAATCATCATCTTCCACGGTTTGGATAAGAGGGAATTGCGGCAAATTGTGCTATTGCAAGTGGAAAGATTGCGGCAAAGACTGGGCGATCGCAAAATATCTCTGAAACTCTCGGATGCCGCCCTTGACTTTTTAGCAGAAGTAGGGTATGACCCAGTGTATGGGGCACGTCCACTGAAGCGGGCGATTCAGCGAGAGTTAGAAACTCAAATTGCTAAATCCATCTTGCGCGGCGAATTTAACGACGGCAACACCATCTTTGTAGATGTGCAAAATGAAAGGTTGTCCTTTAGCCGTTTACCAGTTGAAGTCTTTACCGGATAATTACATCTCATAAATCACACACAAAAACCCGTTTTATCACAGAAAGCGGGTTTTTGATTATTTTAGTGAGAAAGCGGGAATCCTAAATTATATTCAGAAAAAAAATTGGAGATTAGGAAAACTATAGCGGTTCTCAGTTGGGTGAAATATAGTAACAGCAGTGGGTAAACCA
>NZ_CAXTTT010000151.1:0-15316 GCF_964247315.1 uncultured Nostoc sp. | reverse complement strand
TTAATATACTCCATTATCCCATACTGTATTGCACTCAATCAGGAACCGCTATAGTTCAAATATCTGCATTCCTTTAGCTGGTCTAACCGTTAACTTCTCCCGCCTGACTCGATTAGCTGCCTTCTCAAGCAATGTAATTACAGCTAAAGTTACCGATGGATAGTTACTATCTATACATCTAATTTCAACAGTGCCGAGTTTGTTGAGTCTAATTGGATTCCAAGCTGACTTGAGTAAGCTAACTTCTGCTTCTGATATTAGGTTTGGTTCAATTCCGGCTTTTTCCATCGCTTGCAACCAAGCATAGTAACGAGCAAAGTGCTGTTCAACTAAACCCTCTACACTTAATGCATAAGGCATGAGTCCGCCGACAGACTGTAAATGAGTGTAAACTCCTTCCCAGCCAAAGGTTTCACTACCTCGATAACGAATTGTGTGCGCGGCTAGCCCAATCGCCTGTCCTTCATAATAGGGACACGCCCGCGTCAGGGATATGAGTGCTGAGTCGCAAGCTGTAGCTAAATTATAGATATTTAGTAGTTCTTCTCGCTCTGCTGATGTCGAGTTGTAGGAGACTGTAACACTAGGGTCAATTACCCCAGGCGGGACTTCCAAATGCAGGTGTGTACCTGTACATTTGGCGGCGTGCAAGAATTTCTCATAGCCGACAGTCCGCGCTTGGATATGGTAATTAGGATGATCGCGCATAACTGGTGTAATATGCAAAGGATAGCTAGACAGAGGGTAAAGGCGTAAACCCATCTGTCGCGCCACACAAAGCGCCAATTTGAGATTTTTGAGATAAACTTTTGCTAGTTCTGTACCAGTGTCAGCAGGAGGTGTGTTAATTTCTACCATGCTTTTGACGAACTCTGGCACAAAGTACTTTGGGTCTAAACCTTGCTTTTGCGCCATTAAGTGACAATCTTTCAAAAACTCATCGGCGCGATCGCTTAAGTTACCAGCCTCATCTACCAGAAAAAATTCTTGCTCAAGACCGATACGACGCTTTACTACATTCATCTAAACCTCCGCAAGGGTAATCCCGCCACCATTCCTACACAAATAACAAATTTAGACTCGCCCATAAACTGAATAGAAACCATCCAGTTACCTAGATATCCATTGCATACTGGCTCTGTTTGAGGCAATCCGATTGCATTACCGCTTTCGGTTTTTCTTTGTTTCAAATCTACCAATGTGAGTAATTTAGATCAGTTGCGTCAAATTTACCAGTTAGCACTACCTGAGACACAGCCATTCGTGTAGATCCCCTTACACCCTCTCAGAGAGCCATATTAAAGGTTTGCCCTATATAGCATAGCTTGCCTTCAGGACTGAAAGCACCCCAAGCTTGTCCGATCGCAATTTGTTCGGGAATCACCTAACCGTGTACCCAACGAATAATTACCCGTAGGTCATTTAAAGCATTACTATTAGACTATTAATCCCCAACTAGCTGGGAATCACCACCACGATTAAGGTGAGTAGGGTAGGCCAAGCTTTGCCCACCCTACTAACTAATTTACGCCTCGCAGCTTGCGAGTATTCTCAACTAAACTCTGAGCAAATTGATCGAATCTTTGAGAAAGCTTTTCATCTACTAGTTTGCCTTCAGGACTGAAAGCACCCCAAGCTTGTCCGATCGCAATTTGTTCGGGAATCACCCAACCGTGAACCCAACGGACAATTAGCCGTAGGTCATTTAAGGCGTTGCTATTAGACTGACCACCCAAGACACTAATTAATCCTGTCACTTTATCAGACAGTTGGTCAAAGCTCATCAAATCCAGGGCATTTTTCAAGACACCACTAACGCCACCATGATACTCAGGTGTCGCTAAAATTAACCCATCAGCCTGACTAACTGTATCTTGCAACCGCTGAACATCTGGATACTCTGGATACTCCTTTGCGCCAGTGCAAAATGGTAGCTGCAACTGCCGTAAATCGAGAATTTCTACCTCTGCACCTACAGCTTCAACCCTTTGCGCTGCAACTTCTAAAGCAACCTGGGTATAAGAATTGGGTCTTAAACTACCACCAATGCCAATAATTTTCACCATAATTAACCCACAAACTACTAACTAGCTACTATTATCAGATTTCTTAAAAAGCGGAATCGTTATGACTATGTTTATCTTAGCGATTTATGCTGGAATGTGTCAAATTAAGATCGAGGGGACTGGGGATTGGGAATTGGGCATAAGAGGCAGACATGCAAAGGGGTAGAGGGAAAAACTTACTGCAACTTCCTTCTCTCCTGCTTCTCATTCCCCAGTCCCTTGTGTGCAAGTTAGACTAGATAAGAAAAGTGTAATTTCCAGTTATTACAATTTTTGATAGAAGAATAGGCATAAAACCAGCGCTTAACTTGTGCCAGCAGACAAAGGGTAATTATTATGACAAATTTAGGAAAAAAAGCATTGATAAAAAGGCAATCCTCAAAGCGCGTTGCTTGGTTTGGTGCGTTGGCGCAGCCCGCCGTAGGCATCGTTGCTAGTCTGATTATGTTGCCAGGAATTTTTGGAAGTACTCCTGTCATGGCACAAAAAGCAGAAACCACCTCCCTAAATTATGGTGACTTGATCGAGAAAGTGAAGGCGGGAGAAGTCGAGAAAGTAGAGCTTGACGAAACCGAACAGCTAGCAAAGGTTTATCTCAAGGGACAAAAAGATAATACACCACCGCAACAGGTGAGACTTTTGGCGCAAAACACAGAGTTAGTCAACATTCTCAAAGACAAGAATGTTGATTTTGGCGAAGTTTCTTCCGCTAACAGTCGAGCTGCTGTTGGACTGTTGATTAATTTGATGTGGATTTTGCCACTGGTAGCTTTAATGCTATTGTTCCTCCGGCGCTCTACTAATGCTTCTAGCCAAGCGATGAATTTCGGCAAATCCAAAGCTCGCTTCCAAATGGAGGCAAAAACTGGAGTGAAATTTGAAGATGTCGCCGGGGTTGAAGAAGCTAAAGAAGAACTCGAAGAAGTTGTGACTTTCCTGAAACAGCCGGAAAGATTTACTGCTGTAGGCGCACGGATTCCTAAAGGTGTGCTGTTAATTGGCCCCCCTGGTACTGGTAAAACTTTACTAGCAAAAGCGATCGCAGGTGAAGCAGGTGTACCATTCTTCAGTATTTCCGGTTCGGAATTCGTGGAAATGTTCGTTGGTGTGGGTGCATCTCGTGTGCGCGACCTCTTCAAAAAAGCCAAAGATAATGCCCCTTGTCTAATATTTATCGATGAAATTGACGCAGTAGGTAGACAACGGGGTGCTGGGATCGGTGGCGGTAACGACGAGCGCGAACAAACCCTCAACCAACTGCTTACCGAAATGGATGGTTTTGAAGGTAACACAGGCATCATTATTATTGCAGCCACTAACCGCCCAGATGTTTTAGATACAGCATTGCTCAGACCGGGACGCTTTGACAGACAAGTAATGGTCGATCCACCCGATCTCAAAGGGCGACTGGAAATTTTGAAAGTCCACGCGCGCAATAAGAAAATCGATCCTAGCGTATCATTAGAAGCGATCGCTCGCCGCACTCCTGGTTTTACTGGCGCAGACTTAGCTAACTTACTCAACGAAGCCGCTATTCTCACCGCTAGAAGACGTAAAGAAGCTGTCACCCTTTTAGAAATTGATGCTGCTGTAGACCGAGTTGTTGCAGGTATGGAAGGTACCGCCTTAGTAGATAGCAAGAGCAAGCGCTTGATTGCCTATCATGAAGTTGGACACGCTTTAGTAGGTACATTGCTTAAAGACCATGACCCTGTGCAGAAAGTTACATTAATTCCACGGGGACAAGCACTAGGATTAACTTGGTTTACTCCTAACGAAGAACAGGGGTTAATTTCCCGTTCCCAACTCAAATCCCGGATTACTGCTACTTTGGGTGGTCGCGCCGCTGAGGAAATTGTTTTTGGGAAGCCAGAAGTGACCACAGGTGCAAGCAATGACTTGCAACACGTCACAGGGATGGCGCGGCAGATGGTGACACGCTTCGGGATGTCAGAATTAGGCCCATTGTCCTTGGAAAACCAGAGTGCAGAGGTATTTTTAGGGCGCGACTGGATGAATAAATCAGACTATTCTGAGGAAATTGCTGCCAAAATTGATTCACAAGTGCGCGAAATTGTTAGCAATTCCTACATTAAAGCCAAAGAACTGTTGCAAGAGAACCGCGTAGTTTTGGAGCGTTTAGTAGATTTGCTAGCAGAACAGGAAACAATTGAAGGTGATGTATTCCGCAAAATTGTTGCCGATCATGTTCAGGTAGCCGATGAACAATTGGCTATACCTCATTAAAAATATGAGTGAGAAATAATGTAGAGATGTAGCAGTGCTACGTCTCTGCAAGGGTTCTGGATAACGCATCTTTAATTTCACCAGATGTCTATTAAGGAATAGGCAAAAGCTAATAGTCTATCAACTTTAGACTACTGAAAATCCAAAGGTTAAGATTCCCGACTTATTAAAAAAGTTGGGAATTTTGTTGTAAAAAAATTACAATACTACCTCAGCCTTCCCAGAAAGTAGCACACATAAAGTCTTGTCACTGTAAAGCTTAAGCTATTGTATTATATACACCCAAACAATGTACTACAAGTAAACATAAACATCATGAAATATAGATTTTGGGCAAGTTATCTGCTTGCTGCTTTAGCATTTCTGCCCTTCGAGCCTGTAAGTATTACTCAGGTTTTGGCAATAGAGTCAGTTTCCCAACTGGCACAAGCAAAATCTGCTTACACCCAATATATGCAGCTTGGTTATAATGAAACCAAACGGAGAAACTATAGAAAAGCTTTATTGAATTTTCAGCAAGCAGAGCGGCTACGTCCTGGAGATAGGTATGCTACTGTTGCAATTAGAAATGTTACTGGTTATATTCAACGCGGTAGCAGTAGAAATCGTATCGCCTTTGTCCCAGGTAGACCTGGTAGAGTAAGGTCAGCAGGAACGCGGGGAAGTTGCTTTGAAACTGGACAATACCTTATTCCCCTGACACCAACAGATAAGGAAGCTCAACGAACTACAGCAGAACGTCCCACATTCTTTTTCTACGTTCCTCAAACCTCTACAACAGTGCAAGCACTAGAATTTGTTTTGCGGGATGGTGATAACATTGACCCATTGTATAAGGGAACTTTCAAACCTGTTGGGCAAAATGGTATTGTTAGCGTAAATGTACCTGTCGATCAGCCATCTCTACAAATCGGTAAAGAATATAATTGGACTTTTTCGATGATTTGCGATCCTAATAATCGCGATAAAGACTCTTATGTAGAAGGTACAATTGTGCGATCGCAAGATGAAAACTTGTCTCTTCAGCTAAATCAACCAAACACAGACTTAGATCGGGCAGTTTTATTTGCCACAGCCGGATTTTGGGAAGATGCTCTGAGAACTTTAGCTAATTTACGCCGCCAGCGTCCTAACGATCCTGAAGTTGAGAAATATTGGGAAGATTTGTTAAATTCAGTAGACATAAAAGATGTTGTAAACAAGCCTTTATTGCCCTGTTGTACTGCTCAGAAATAAATTAATAATTACTTAAAAACCCGGTTTTGCTCAAAAAGTCGGGTTTTTTACTCTTGAATTTAAGATTAACCGTTCGTAAATATCTACCTAAGCTTAACCTATACAAAGCCGAGTCTGATGCAGCAATACATTTCAGTTAAAGTTGCTTGACATCACTTTGTAGTGCGTAGGCGTAGCCCGTCGTAGACATCGCAAACCATCTCCATGAGAATTGCTTGGCGTGGACAGCATCAATTTTTGCTAATTACTGCTGTAAGCCAACCTGATAGAGAACAAGGAAGTGCGATCGCCTGACTTCTACTGACACTAACACTCTTCAAACGCTGGCGCGTCAAAAATAACAATATTGTACATAGTTTCCGAATTTGGTATTTATGTGCCATTCCGCAAAACCCTAAATGGCTGATTATTGCTTTCCCATTTACGAATGTCCAAGTAGAGTTGTGTCTGCTGAAAGTAGATTTCTTCATAAGCAAGCCGCAAACTACGCTCAAGACTGTTCGGTTCAACATCAGCAGCTTTGTTAGAACCAAGTGCTTTGCGTAAACCAAGCGACAGAATTTCCACCAAATGATGACCACAGCAGATTTGCCAAGGATCGTGGTTATTGCTTTTCTGACTCCTTAGCCGTTTTTGCAGATTTTTTTCGTCCAAAGAGAAAGCTTGGGATTTATTCTTAATCTCCTGAATCAGCTTGGGTTCATCAATTTGCAGAGTTTGCTCATCAATGAACTTGCTAAATGTAATACCCTCAAAGGTTAGATTTAATCCATCACATTTAGAGATCCAAAGCAAATAACCTACCGATATACCATTTTCAAGTAATACTAATTTTACGTCTCGATTAAACTGAGCAATTTTCTCTTCAGAACCAAATTCAGCAAGTACTTTGTTAAATGCTGGTGAATTAATCAGCATTGTTTCAAGGTCATGGCTATCGGTGCAAAGCAGATTATGACTGGTGTATAAGAAAGTTTCAAGACGATCAAAATCTGCATCAACAATCGCTAAAACTCCCTGAAAATTTGATTGTTCCAAAATTTTTAAGATTTCAATAGCACGCTGCTTACTAGAGGGTTTTCCCGATGTTTCGACTAACTCACAAACTAATTGGTCAACAAATCGCTTATAAAAAGTTTTGTCAGAACTTCCTTCCACTAATAAAAAAGTTCCAGTATATGTGCTTCGTCGTAATCGTATTTGGTTAGCAATACGGTCAACTGTTAGAAAATCTCTCACTTTTGTGGCCCTTTCAGTTCAACCGTCAAATCCCAGCGGTCTTGAATAATATCTGGTGAATGAGTAGCCATTAATATATTTAAATCTGCAAGCTGTGTAATGTCTTGTAAGTCCTTTAAAAACTGAACTTGCCAGCCTACATGAAGAGATAATTCAGGCTCATCAATTAAAACTAAAGAATTAGAGTGAACTTTAAATAGTAGTTCATATAGAAGAACTAACTCATGCTGTTCCCCCGATGACAAATCTGTTGGTAAAAGAGTTGTTGAATTAGATAATGGAGAGTCATGACTTGTTGTAACAACGAATCCTTTCTCTTTACTAAAGTTTATCTCTTTGTAGGAATAGGCAAACTTATTATTAATAATTTTTCTTAATAAATCAATCTTGCTTGCTATTTCAGCAAAAACACTCAACTTTTTTTCTACATCTTGAACATATACTGACAAAGCATTTTTGGTACTTTCATCTATATCTTGAGGCTGAATTTGAAATTCCGTATCTTCATCTTTATCCAAAAGACCTACTTCTATGAGACGAGAGCGAGTCGCTTCAAGTTCATTTAGTTGATGACGAAGTTGTTCATCTGTTAAATCTGTGGATGGCTGTTGCTTAACTACTCTAACTGGAAAAGTTCTGTCAAGAGATTGAGATGTTGTACCGTATTCCTTAAATTTATCTTGCATCAGTTTAGCAAGTTCATCAGAATAGGCAGACACAGTTGACAACATTGAAGGTGTTTCAGCAGACCGTCTGGAAGAACGCTTAGGAACAAAATTAAGCAACCGTTGTGATTCAATGAGGCGAATATGAACGTTGCTTTGCAACTTTTCTAGCCAATCAGGAGGGGCTTCTTGTGACTTCAAGTTTGAGGACGATAAATTATCAACAATTTCTAGAGCTTGTTCATAAAAAGTAATTTCTCCAATGCGATTATCCAGCGATTTTAGAGTATAAGGCATTTCTTGTATAACAGAATCTTCAAGTATAATCGGAAATCCTCTATCAGAGCGAATCTTTGGTGACTTTAGAGAAAAATAAACTGCTTCGGAATCAGGCTGATAAAAATTGAAAACAATACTCTTATTTTCAGACTCCTCTGCATTCTCAGTATTTTTTATTATTTCAATACTACTACCATCATCAAATGCAACTTGAAACTTTTTAAATGGGATAGCTCTCAACTCTGAGTATCGTGAGTTAAAAAAGCTATTCAAAATTCTTAATATCGCTGTTTTTCCAAAACCATTTGGGCCATGAATGATGGTGATCCGTTCATCTATATTCAATGGAATCACATGGTCAAAAATTCCAAATAAGCCACTGACAGAAATTTCCTTAATTCGCATAGTCATTTAGTCCTATAAGCATTGGCTTCATGACTTTGATTGTAACTTCTATCTTTCTCTGGAAAGTACAAGAAACACAGAGTAGCATTCTTTTGTGTCCTCTTAGAAAGTTTTAGTCGTCGATTCACTTTTAGGCATTACCGAAGGGTAGCCGGCACACCTTGCGGGATCTTGCTAAAGATTTTCTCTTGTTTAACTAGGTTGTTGAGCCTAAAATTATAGTAGTTGAGCCAGTTGCAACAGCGATCGCACAATCAGACAGCATTTACCTGTAAACTGAGTTAAGCAATTGCCAAAGCTTTTTGGTACAGTATTCTAGAAAATCCAAATGACGAAGATAGGCAATCGCTCAAAAGCAATTGCCAGTTTATTGCTCAGAATCAAGAATGCAGTTGCTATGATCAAACGCCTGCTTGTGGTCGAGTCTCCCGGAAAAGTCAAAAAACTCAGTCAAATTCTGGGTTCGGATTGGAAAGTTCTCGCAAGTTGTGGTCATATCCGAGAACTCAGCAATGAAGGAGACGATTCCTTGGGCTTCGTCATGGATGGTAGTAATGTTCGGTGCAATTACGTCCCGCGTGACCAACGAGCGAAAGAAACAATCCAGAAGCTCAAGTCTGCGGTGAGGCAGGTTGATGAAGTTGTCTTAGCAACTGACCCAGACCGGGAAGGCGAGACAATCGCTTGGCATCTCAAAGAAACGCTGGGTTTAAGGGAACCGAAACGAGTAATTTATACTGAGATTACAGCATCGGCAGTGCAGAGTGCGATCGCTAATCCTAAAAAGCTAGACCAAAATTTAATCGGTGCTGGGTTATGCCGAGATTGCTTAGATAAGTTGGTAGGTTATAAAGGTAGTCCTTTAGTTTGGGCATTGAATAACGGTGCTAAGAGTGTTGGTAGAGTCCAAAGCGCGACTTTACACCTGATTTGTCAACGAGAAAACGAAATTCTGACTTTTGTCCCCCAAGATTACTGGAGTGTCTGGGTAGATTATGCTGAAGGATTTCGAGCCTTTTACAAAGGTACGGTCGATTCTGCAAAAGATGCAGCAGAACAAGAAACTGAAACTCATGATGATGCGAAAGTAGGTAATAGTCCAGAAACACCGGAATCTAAACGTGTTCTTTCCGAAGCAGAGGCTACACGTTTAGTTGAAGAAGCACAGCGACATCCTCATCAGGTGATTCATTTTGAAGGAAAAATCGTTAACCGCCAGCCACCTCCACCATTTACAACTTCCAGCCTTCAGCAAGCAGCCGGTTCAAAGTTGAGGTTTGCTCCTGATAAAACTATGGTTGTGGCCCAAAAGCTGTATGAAGCAGGGCTTATCACATATATGCGAACAGATTCAGTAATGCTGAGTCCAGAATTTTGTGCCAGCGCTCGTAAATGGTTGGAGCAAAATGATCCGCAGAATGTACCGCCGCAAGTCGCCAAGCATCGCAGTAGCAAATCTGCTCAAGAAGCACATGAAGCAATTCGTCCAACGGATGTGTTTCGCCCCTCAGTTCAATTGCGCTCTGAACTTCCTGATGATCAGTTTAATCTGTATGTAATGATTTGGAAACGGTCAATTGCTTCTCAGTGTCGTGCTGCCCAATTGCGTAAAACTTTGGTGATTACTCAATCTGGTTCTCTACTGTGGTCAGCCAGAGGGCAAGTAATTGAATTTTACGGTTATGCCCGGTACTGGAACAATCTCAGCAAGGATAGTATTTTACCTTCATTACAACAAGGACAAGGATTGAAACTGGAGAATGCTGGACATGAGAAGAAGCAGACCCAGCCACCACCGCGTTATAGTGAACCAAAATTAGTGCAATTGATGGAACGTAAAGGAATTGGTCGCCCAAGTACTTATGCTCCTACTGTTGCTACCTTAAAAAAACGAAACTATGTCGAGTTGAAAAAAGACCATCTGCAACCGACAGCGTTAGGCTTAGAAGTTGATGCGTTTTTGCTCAAAGCACTGCCGGATTTACTAGAGGCGGAATTCACAGCGAAAATGGAAGATGCCCTTGATGCGATTTCCGAAGGAAAAAACTCTTGGCAGCATTATTTAACTAGTTGGAATCAGAATTATTTTGTACCAGCGCTCTCCAAAGCTAAAACTGTAGTTGCAAGTTCCTCAACAGGTAAAGCTAATGCCATAAGCGAGCGCAAATATGAAACTTCTAAGACGCGATGTCCTGAATGCAAAAATTTTCTCGCCAAAATTCCGAGTACTAAGGTCAAAAAGAAATATTTCCTTAAATGCACAAAAGGCTGTGATGTCGTACTATTTTGGAGCGACTTTAACAAAACTTGGCAGCCACCACAAACTAAAGCAGTCCAGGCTGAGAATCAACAAAAGCCTCCTGTGAAGATGACAGCATATCCCTGCCCGGTATGTAAGAAACCTCTGGAAGAGTACAGTTATATCAAAGAGGGGCAGAGTAAGACAATGTTGCGATGTTCTGACTCACGATCGCGTCAGGATACCAAACATAAAGATGTGGCTTATTTTAGTACGCAAAAAGGGTGGTGGAGTCCGAAATTTGGGGAGTTAGAAGTTAAGAGTTAGGAATTAGGAGTTTTGAATTAATAGTTTCTTACTCATTACTCCTAACTCCTAACTTTATTTACCTTAGCCGCAAGTTCTCTGAGGTTCATCTGCTCGTAGTGTTCAAAAGGTTGGTGAATCCAGGGGTTATCAGCCAAATAATCGACATAATAATCGGGTTTTAGAACTGAACAGGCTTTATACCAAAGAACAGCAGTGCGAATTTCCTCAATTGGGGAATCATTATTTTGCTTGAGCCAAGGTATAGTCTGTTGGAGTGTGATTCCAGAATCTACTAAGTCATCCACTAGGAGAATGCACGAACCTAACTTTTCGGCAGTCATCGTCAAGTGGCGGGAGAAAATTAAATTATTTCTTTCTTGCTTACCAGTGCCACTGTAAGATGAGGTTGCTAAAATTGCCAGTGGCTGCTGGTATATACGGGAAAGAATATCTCCAACTCGTAGTCCTCCTCTGGCAAGACAGATAATCTGGTTAAATTCCCAACCGGATTTATAAATCTGAATAGCCAGTTGTTCAATTTTTTGGTGATAATCTGACCAAGAAACATAAAGGTCTGGCATAAGTCTAACGGGAGTTGTAGATAGCTAGTATTGAAGGCGATGTCTACGATGATCAACCCCTTCCCTACGGGACGCTGCGCGAACGGGGAAGTCAAAAGTCAAAAGTCAAAAGTCAAAAGTCAAAAATTTACTAAGCCCATAAATAAATTTAGGGGCTTGTACCTTTTTCTTTCTGGTCACTGAGTTTGCCAAAGTGCGGGTTACGCCTATGCAAACTTTTTATTTTAGTATGAGTGCAAGTTATTATGAACGATTCTGCTGCTGATGGCGATGCCCAACTAGATCCTCAGAGTGAAAAACTCGACTTAAAAACGAAGCTGGCTTACGGCGCAGGAGATTTAGGCCCGGCAATTACTGCAAATATCTCCGTTTTTTATCTACTGATTTTCTTTACCAGTGTCGCTGGTATCCCTGCGGGTTTAGCTGGCACTATTTTGATGATTGGCAAAATCTGGGATGGCGTAAACGATCCGCTTGTGGGGTTCCTGACTGATAAAACGAAATCTCGTCGCTGGGGCCGTCGTCTTCCCTGGATGTTTTATGGAGCAATCCCTTTTGGAATTTTCTTCTTCTTGCAGTGGACTGTACCGCAATTTAGTGCAAATCAGAGTGAGAATAGTTGGCCGCTGTTCTGGTATTACGTAGCGATTGGGATTGTATCTCAGTCCTTTTATACGGTTGTGAATTTGCCTTATACGGCGATGACTCCAGAACTAACTCAAGATTACGACGAACGCACTAGTCTTAACAGCTACCGTTTTACATTTTCCATTGGTGGCAGTATTCTGTCGTTGATTTTAACGCAAATTGTTTTTTCACTGATTGCCGATCGCCAACAACGATATCTGGTTTTAGCAGCAATTTGTACTGTAATTTCAATTTTAGGGTTATATTGGTGCGTTTTTGGAGTCCGCGATCGCATCTTGGCTTTTGAAGCCAAACGCATCCAAACTGAAGAACCTGCATCTCTCCCCTTCTTTGAACAGTTAAAAATTGTCTTCAGCAACCGACCTTTTTTATTTGTTATTGGTATATATCTTTTTTCTTGGCTAGGTGTGCAGATTACAGCCAGCATTATTCCCTATTTTGTAGTCAATTATATGGGTATAAAAGAATCAGATGTGCCTCCAGTACTGATTGCAGTTCAAGGAACTGCCTTATTGATGCTATTTGTCTGGGGGGCGCTGAGTAAAAAAATCGGAAAAAAAGTTGTTTATTTTATGGGAATGAGTTTGTGGATTATAGCAGCTGCCGGACTATTTTTCTTACGCCCTGGTCAAATAGTTTTGATGTATGTGATGGCTGTCATGGCTGGTATTGGTGTATCCACAGCTTATCTAATTCCCTGGTCGATGATTCCAGATGTGATTGAATTAGATGAACTCCAAACTGGACAACGCAGAGAAGGCATTTTTTATGGGTTCATGGTTTTACTGCAAAAATTTGGTTTGGCTTTGGGGCTATTTTTGGTAGGAAATGCTTTGCAAGTAGCCGGTTTTAAAGAATCTATAGCCGGAAGACCACTACCGATGCAACCGGAATCGGCACTGTTTGCTATTCGCGTTGCTGTTGGCCCCATACCGACAGTTTGTTTGATTTTTGGTTTAATTTTAACGTATTTTTACCCAATTACCCGCGAGATGCACGCAGAAATTATGCTGAAACTCAAAGAACGGCGAGAGAAGAGGGAGAGTTAAACCAGTAGAGGAGCATGGAAGAAATTCTGGCGTTGCAGAAAAGGGGGATGAATTTAGGCAGCATTGTCTAGGGGAGTTAATTGCAGGTAGACGTTATAAAAAAGAGCTAAAGTAGGGTGGGCATTGCTCACCTGCACCTATGTCTTAATTTGGAGTTAGATTATCCTCCTATATTAATACTTGGTTACTACGGAAGCTGCTACAGACTGCGCGAAACACCGAAACGTCAAGGCAGAAGTTCTTACAGGGAAGACGGAAGCTGCTACAGACTGCGCGAAACACCGAAACGTCAAGGCAGAAGTGAATTTTTAACTTGTTTAACTTTACTATGATTGCGATCGCCTGGGCTAGTGTTTGATGCGATCGCACCAACTACAGTCTCCAAACATCGAAGAGCCGTAGTGTAACACTTGAGATTGAAGGAAGTAAAATATTTCGTAAAAAAGCTAGGTTAACGGAGCTCAGAGGTAGATTCATCCGGTTCAAATACTTGTTAACAGAGTTCAAAGGCTGAACAAGTCTTTGAATTGCAATATGCTTAGAATAAGTCTTTGTTCTCTATCTACTTTCCCTAATTCCTGCCTCTTTCACGCTCATATCAGTTTTGCTTAGAGGAATAAAGCCATGACTCAAGCTTTACGCAAACTAGTTACATTCGACGAATTTGTTGCTCAGTACCCAGACAATCCACAAAGACGTTATGAACTCCATGATGGAGTAATTGTTGAGATGGTACAACCAACAGGCGATCATCAAGAGGTTACAGGATTTTTGGTCAGAAAACTGAGTGTAGAATTTGACCGCTTAAATCTTCTCTATCTCATCCCAAAAACAGTATTTGTCAAACCAATTGAAAACGAATCAGCTTATTCACCAGATGTCCTTATACTAAATCAACCTAATTTAATAAATGAACCTCTATGGAAAAAAGCATCTACTGTAAGTCAAGCTGCATCCATTCCTTTAGTGGTGGAGGTAGTGAGTACTAATTGGCGTGATAATTACCATAAAAAATACGCTGATTATGAGGAAATGGGAATTCCTGAATATTGGATTGTTGATTATGCCGCATTAGGCGGTAGAGAATTCATTGGCAAGCCAAAACAACCTACTATCTTGGTTTGCTGTTTAGAAGAAGGTGAGTATCTAATTAATAAATTTCGAGGCAATGACCGTATCCAATCACCAACTTTCCCAGAATTGAATTTAACCGCCGAACAAATTTTTCGCGCTGGTGTGGTCAGTTAAATTCACAGTGTCTAGTCAGAATTGAGGAGTTAAAAGGCAACCTACGCGCAACTATTCACACTGACCTAATTAAAATTATGTCTAATGACGCAATTATTCAATCTGAATTATTAGATGACAAAGCTGATAATAAGCAAAACCTCTGTAAAATTCTTAGTGTACAAGAATTAAGTCTTCTAAACGATCGCTCCAACAGCAAAGGGCTAGTTCAACTAGTTTTTCATCTCACTGTTATGGGTTGCAGTGGCTACCTATGGGCAACAAACTTTGGTAATTGGTCAGTGGCTATACCAGCACTGATAATCTACGGTTTCAGTCTGGCTTCGATGTTTGCACCAATGCACGAATGCGTTCACAGAACAGCTTTCGCTAACAATCGTTTGAATGATGCTGTGGCTTGGTTTTCCGGCTTGCTCTCATTTTACAACAGTACGTTTTTTCGCCGTTATCATAAATGGCATCACCGTTACACTCGCGTTCCTGACAAAGATCCAGAATTGACCGATCCCAAACCGAGTAACCTGGGCAAATACTTGTTGATAATTAGCGGTTTACCGTGGTGGTGGGGTAAAATACAGGGGCATTTTCAAGTTGCCACTGGTCGATTTGACAATTTTCCATTTATCCCAGAAGCAGCACGAGCCGAAGTTATTCGTTCTACACGTTGGCAATTAGGTATTTATGCAGGTGCGATCGCTCTTTCAATTGTAGTTAATCAGCCTTGGTTTTTCCTCTATTGGCTGTTACCTATGCTTGTCGGTCAGCCAATTCTCCGTTTCATTCTGCTAGCAGAACATACAGGTTGCACTCTTGATGCAAATCTGCTCACTAATACCCGCACAACGCTCACACTCTGGTGTGTACGATTTTTCATGTGGAATATGCCATTTCATGCAGAGCATCATTTGTACGCATCAATTCCGTTCCACGCGCTACCAAAAGCACATCAGCAATTGAGCAAACACTTTACCCACATTGAACCTGGATATTTAAAAGTCAATTGGAAAATTAGAACTAATTCGTAATTGGGCATTGGGCATTGGGCATTGGGCATTTGTTCAATAATTCCCTCTTGTCCTCCTTGTCCCCCTTGTCTCCCCTGCTC
>NZ_CAXTTT010000150.1:0-15664 GCF_964247315.1 uncultured Nostoc sp. | reverse complement strand
CTCATGGGGGGAACCCCCAAGACCGGACTGCCTCACCATTTCAAATGGCGCAAAAGCCCGGAATACAATTTTTTTGACTTTTGACTTTTGACTTCTGCTTTGCGGTACTAGCTACTTGAGTAAATCAATAAAGCTGGCTTTGTCATTTGACCTAATTTGTCGGGCTGAAACAGGTTTCGTCCTTGCTGATCAGACAAAGCTGTTTCTGACCTAAATCGGTTTTGAATTTCACCTGATAAGTTTCGTTTTCGGCGGGCAAAGTTTTCGTGTAGTTATTCGCTCTGTCGCAGGAAAAGTCACGAGTGAAAGATGCTGGAAACCAATTAATTGTCATCGTACTGCCGCTCAGACTGACTTTTCCTTTTCGAGATTGGAAAATTTGCTGGTTGCAGCTGCCGCTCATTACGTTCATTATTCCCGTAAATTCAACCGTTCCGTTCGGCATAAATTGATAAGTGAAACGCGAACCGTTCGATCCTATATATGCGCCACTCGTGCTTATAGCACTGTTTCCGGTATGCGTCCAAACCCATTTTCCAACTAGCGACGAAATATCTCCAACGCTACCAGATGAATCATCAGCATTATTTGAAGCAGTTTCGCCCGCGTGCGCGCTATCGTAAACAGACAGCAAAAGTTTAGCTTCCGCATCATTCGGTAAATTTCGCAATTGCCCTACATATTCTCCATTGAATGCTTGCCGAATCCGGCTTTGTTCCTCTTCATTCTTAGCAAGAGCTTGTGTATAATTGGAAATTAAATTGTCAATGCTTTTTCTGGTTCCATCTGGGTCTTTACGAAACTCATTTAATTTTATTGACTGATATTCATTGCGCTGTTCGCTAGTGAATTTTGCTGAAAACGCCCATTCGTAAAAAGCGATAACTTTGTCAATATCCGATTTGTTAACAGATTCGTTTTGAGCCGTTACTAAAACTTTAGTTTTAGCAGCCTGGGCAGAAATATTTATAGTTGCTCCGTCCATCAAAACGATAGATAAAAATAAAATGGAAAAATATTTGAATTTGTTCATCATTCTTGTAATTCTGTTGCAATGAAATTAATTTCCCCAGCAACCGGGGAGTTTATATGCACGATCGCACCTGTTTAAGTGTGTGACGCACTAGTTAGGTTACGATTAAATTAATTGTAACCGTTCAGGGGGTACAAATAAGAATAAAAACACGCAAGGCTAAATAATTAGTATTACGTTCGCAAGCTGTCAAACAATTTTTAATAGTTAAATCAAGCTATTATAAATGTACTTAATGTAGTTAATAAAAAAGACATTAAGGTTTGTCTAAATATAGAAGTCATTTCTGTGCAAAATCAGGACTATCTACACTCAGGAAGCCAATTAGTTGTAGAAGCAGGTATACATCTGTTTGCTGTATAAAGTTCGATTGAAATAAAGTTGTTAATTGTTGTGATAGTACTTGCAATACAACTTCCTCTAGAGACTTATTCAAACGTTTTGCTTAAGCATTCAGTGTTTGCTCTAAGTAATCTAGAAGAGTAATTAAGAAGGTTGGAGCCATAGATTATTCTTGGGGCTAGCTCATAACTATTTTATTTTAGGCGATCGCTCTCAACCTCAAATCGGATACAAAGTATTTCAGATTTGATAATTGTAATTTCTCAAAATACTTAAAGCCACCGCCTCCGCTACCTTAATCCCATCAATACCAGCCGAGAGAATTCCCCCCGCGTATCCCGCACCTTCACCAGCTGGATAAAGACCGACTGTATTTAAACTTTGATAATCCTCTTGGCGTTTAATCCGAATCGGTGATGATGTGCGGGTTTCCACCCCTGTCAACACGGCATCGTCCATTGCAAATCCTTTAATTTGTTTGTCAAAAGCGGGAAGTGCTTCACGGATGGCAGCGATCGCATAATCTGGTAAACTCTGGCTCAAATCACCCAAATGTACCCCAGGTGTATAAGACGGCTTAACAGTGCCCAATGCTGTAGAAGGGCGATGGTTGAGAAAGTCTCCCACCAACTGCCCTGGAGCTTCATAAGTTCCACCGCCTAACTTAAAAGCCCGTTCTTCTAAGCGCCGTTGGAAATCAATTCCCGCTAAGGCATTTCCCGGATAATCTGCGGGTGTGATGCCGACAACGATCGCACTATTGGCATTACGCTCATTACGAGAGTATTGGCTCATCCCATTGGTCACAAGTCGCCCCGGCTCTGATGCGGCTGCAACCACCAAGCCCCCTGGACACATACAAAAACTATAGACAGAACGACCATTTTGACAGTGGTGAACCAGTTTGTAATCGGCAGCACCTAAAATCTTATGACCAGCCTGAGCGCCGAAACGACATTGGTCAATGAGATACTGGGGATGTTCGATGCGAAAGCCGATGGAAAAAGGTTTAGGCTCAATGTAAACCCCGCGATCAAATAGCATTTGGAAGGTATCACGGGCGCTGTGTCCCACCGCCAGAACTACATGATCGCTGGCGATATATTCCCCATTAGCGAGGGTGACTCCCCGCACCTGTCCATTTTCGATGTTGATATCTTCCACCCGACTTTGAAAGCGAATTTCACCACCAAGAGATTCGATTTTGGCACGCATACTTTGAACGATTCCCACCAGTTTGAAGGTGCCGATGTGCGGTTTGTTGATATAAAGAATTTCTGGTGAGGCTCCCGCATTCACGAGTTCGGTCAACACCTTGCGCCCATAATGTTGAGGATCTTTGACCTGACTGTAGAGTTTACCATCAGAGAATGTACCCGCACCACCTTCGCCAAACTGGACATTGGATTCTGGGTTGAAGTCTGATTTTTTCTTCCAAAAGTTAAAGGTATCAACGGTGCGATCGCGGACTTGTTTACCACGTTCTAAAATGATTGGGCAAAAGCCCATTTGCGCGAGCATCAAACCCGCAAACAATCCACAAGGCCCAGTACCAATCACGATGGGGCGAATCGCCAAATTGCTGCTAGCTCGTGCCACTGGGCGATAACTCATGTCTGGCGTGGCAATCACATGAGGATCTTTTTTCAGGCGCTTGAGTAGATGAGTTTCCTGAGTCGTTTCTACATCCAGAATATAAACAAGGGTGATCTCTCCTTTCTTACGGGCATCGTAGCTACGCTTGAAGATGGAATAGCCGATCAAATCTTCGTCCGTGATTTGCAGCTTTTTGATGATGGCAGTCTTGATCTCATCTTCAGGATGATCAAGCGGGAGCTTTACTTCTGTTAGTCGTAACATAGCGAGGAGAAATTCATACTGTCTATCAAAATATTAACAAGAGAGGCAGGAGGCAGCACGAATACTGCCTTCTGCCGAAACCTTACATAAACACTGACTTTTCACGTCATGGAAAAACCCACGAAAAACCTAACCCCCCTCCCGACGCAGTTGCAATGAGTAATAATACGTAGCAAAAATTACCTCAGAGAAACAAGAAAAGTTTAGTTCAAATCAATACCTGTTAAGGTGTAGTTCCAGTGTATTAAGTAACTTGGGCAAGTCCTTTTGAGAAACCTGACGTGTACCCGTCTCGACTGCATCAACCCAGGAAACGCTTTTCCCCATCGTTGTAGCGAAAAATGCTCTAGACCAGCCTTTTGCTTTTCTTGCTTCTCTGATCACATTACCTGATACAGGCTGGATATTGTTTGCACTTAGCTGATTCGAGTCCAGAGTCAAGCGTTCCTGTACTTCTGCTGGTAAATGAAAACGCCATCTAGAATTGAGTATTTGATTCCAGTAACCTATAGGTCTTTTAGCGCTTGTACTGCTTGTTAACCAAGCTGGGCCTGTTTCCAGTTCTGCTTGCCATCCGGCTTCTTTGACAACTTTCAAGTCAGTTTCCAAATCATCAGCCATTTGCCGTCTAAGCTGTCTGTCTTGCTCTGCTGTTGATACTTTGTCTGCACCGTAGGCAATCTCCATCAGAGTCTTGCCCATTACACAATCCTGGAATTCCGGTTGGATTTGGAAGGTTAGCCAAACTAGCATTCTAGCCGCGCCAGCATTTTGTTTACCAATACTAAATAGTTTCTGTACGGTTTTCTTGGTAATAATTCCAGTCTGGTAGTCGTATTTAGATTTGTTGAGGAAGTATTTTGTCCATACTCCAGCTTGACCGATCACCTTTAAACCCACTAGCTTGTTATTGCCAGCTTTATCTGTTTCAAAATCTCGTATTATGCTAACATCCCAAATCTTTAAATCAGCAACAGTAAAAGCTCCTACTTTCCCCTGTTTAGGCGATGCAATACAAGCTAGTACCTGAGCAGGTTGCCGTAACAAGTCGTACAAAATACTCAATTTTTCATGCTTGCATAAGTCCCTGCGTTTAATAAGCCCTGTGTATTCAAGTAGTTGCTTATCATCAATGACAAAATTGCCTGACCAAGGTTTATCTAGGCTAGCTACTAAGGCACAGTAAATCAGGTGAATAGCACAGGCTCTTGGATCAAATTGGTCTATAACAACTAAAGCTGCCTCTTCTGCCAGAGTTTCTGGTTGTGGAGTTTCGGGATTATCTGTTACATAATAAAAGATTTTTCCTTTTCCAGTTTTAGCTTCTTTTTCGTAACTAAAAGTATTATTTACTTGATTCCATGACAGATTCATTTTTTGAGATAAGACTTCAGCAACTCCATACAAAACTAGCGACAAGGCAGCAACATTAGTCTTACTATCAGGAAATAAAGAAGCTTTTTTGAATTGCCGGGGTTTAGCTGGATACGGGTTATTTAACAGTAACTTTTGCTCATTTTTATTAACTCTGTCTTGAAGAGGAATTTGCTTTGATAATTGAGTAGTTGGGTCTTTTAGAGATTTTTCATCAACAACATTAGTTTCCTTTGAATTTGGATTACGGGAAATGGTAATTCCCATTACCTGGTGAAATAGATGCAGAAGTTTACTATATAATGTTTTTGCTAACTGTTTCATTTTTATACAAATCCGCTGCTCACGTAGATAATTTACAATGATAAAATAAAGCCTGAGTTTCTTCTACTTGACCTTGCTAGAATAAACTCTCAGCCGCTTTGAGTCGCTTTAAACAACCACCAACAATGCAAGATATTTGACACCAGGTGATACCAATCTAATAAAAAGTGGTCAAGTAAAAAAACTGATTTTTACTTGACCAAAATTATCAGTGATGAGTTCAAGCTTTCACTGATTGTAATTACGAATTACAAATATATCAATTACGAATTGCAGCTTTGCTGCTTGACGTTACTAGCGGTACTGTTGGTCAGCGGGATCTCCATACGGGTCTTCGCTAGCTGGGCGGATATTACCATACTGCCCGGAATTTCCTTGGTTGTTGCTTTGCATCAACTTTTTGACAGCTAGGGCCGCGATCGCAGCGATCGCTCCCTTAGCTAATGGATTACTCATAATGTTACCATGTTGACCACCTGTAAAGCTCCCCGCAGCACCACTGATAATTTGACTGAGTATATCTGGTTGTTGCTGGTGAACCCGACCTGTCGTTTGAGCAAGATAATTTGGGTCTTGAAAGCGATGTCTATACCATCTTGGTTTAGATCGGGAAAATTCAAGTTTGAAGAGGGCGTCTGCTGTTGAAGAGAGTGACCAAACTGCATCCGCTCTTGTGGTGACATCCGACTTAAGGCTTGTTGTGCAGATTCCTGATATATGGAAAAAAGTTTTTATTAAAAAATAGAATGACGGTTAAACGCCATCTATTTATCTCGACTTTATCCATTTTTTGGCAACGCTCAAGCTGACGCTGAAAGCTTTGTGGGGCAGTAGTTTTACTTTTTCGTTTTCACCGATAATCAGTGACAGGGAAAAAGTTTTTGCCAAAAAGCTAGGCTTTTGCCGATACCAGAGAACCAAGTTCTTAATTTTGGATAAAGTCGAGTTTATAATATGTACAAAAATTAATTTGTTGGAACAGTACCTTCACCCAAACCCCTTAAGTCTCGCCCTGTGGGACTGTTATTATATCCTTGAAAGTCCCGGTATTGTTGTGCCTCCTCCTGGGGAACACGAATGCCCTCTTGTGGCGCTGTTACCCAGACAGGGCGGTGTTGAGCATCTCGATAGTAAACACGCCCATTCTTAGAAAGGTAGTATTTCCCCTGCGCTCCTGTTCCTTGGGCATTCTTTCGCTGATTGTAGAGGTAGAAAAGTCCAGCGGCTCCTGCCAAGATTGCCACTTTCTGCCCTGTACTCAATCCCCTCCTAGCTTGAGGTTGATTTACGGGGGCGCGATTATTTAAATTTCTACCAATACTATCGTCAATTGGAGGTGGCGCAGCATTTCGGGAACCTCCGCCGCAGCTATTAAGCAGTGGGAGTGTTAGCAATGTTGAAAGAAATACTGTTGTTGTCAGCGAAGCTAATTTGTTTGTCTTGATCATACATTTTCTTTTCCTGCTAATTTAGCTGACGTGGTATAAGAGTCTACAGTTCTATACAATGGTCAAGTAAAAAGCCGAGTTTTACTTGAGAGAAAGTTCAAATATACTGGATTCGCCACTATACTTTAGTTAGCTTAAAGTCTGTGATTCTTCTCTGTCTAGAATTTGTTTTTTAAACAAGCTAATTTCTACTGCTAATTCTTGCCGAGTGGAATCTTTGAGCAAATAGCGGAAAGCAAACCAAATTGTGTAACCAAGTCCAATTAATTGGAAAAATGGAGAAGCTAGTGGAATATCATTTATTGCGTTGAGTACCGCTAGAAAAATTCTTAGTGCTGTAACCGTTATCACAAGCAAAGCAAAGCTGATAATCGGTAGTTTGTATTCTTGGTAGAATCTACCTATGTACTCAGGTATTTTTGCCAAAAATATAGAAATCTGTCTACCAATTTTTTGCCATTGTTCTTCATTTTCCGAGGCGGGTGGTAACATTGCCAGGTTTCCAGACTCTGAACCTTTAAGTGCTTCTATCTGCTTTTCGGAGGCAGCATCAACATACTGGTGTTGCTGTAATTCTGTATCCATAATTATCTCCTGATTTTCTGCAATGAGAGCAGTTTTAAAGTTTACACTTAGCCACAATTTATCAACTTATGCAGCACTCGTTCCGCATCCCGATGATAGAGTAAATACGCCTATAAAACGCTGATGTCCACTTAAGTCCATTATTTATCCTTATTGGTCTTTACCAGCACAGGTAAATATTTGTTTGCGAATTTATTAGGACTTTAATAATATTTAGGCATTTTTAGATTTACTTATCATCAATCTTTTGGAATAAATTCTGTCTTCAACAAGAGTGATAGAGCAAGCATTACAACTTCAGGCAATAAATCTTTAGTAATGTGAGGCTATTTGATTTAAGTGTAAGGTATTAATAGACATATTAAACTAGCTAGGTTTGATAGTATGTATCGATTTAGCTAAATTTAGACTTGAAATCTACTGCTAGTAAGTAGTCACATCAATGCTAGAAACTAGTCACAAAAATTATAAAAATCTATTTATAATCAATCTTATTAAGAGTAATATATCAATACAAAAAGCCTTACGCTGTCTCATACTTTTGGGTTATAAAACTATATTTAGTTACCTCGGTTGATGAAATATCAAGATGATTGAAGTCAATCCTCGGACAGAAGATTTACATAAACTAAATTGTGTAATTTATAAACAAAGACACAGCAAGATTTTAAGGAATAAAATAATGCCACTCCAGAAAATAAGTGAATTTGATGCAGATTACCATAATACTATTGAAGGTAATGACATCAAAGGAATGGGTGTGTATGTTCAGGGAACTGATGAGAAGATTGGCACAGTAAATGATGCTGTAGTAGACGAGCAAGGAGAATTCCGCTATTTAATTGTTGACATCGGCTTTTGGATTTTTGGCAAGAAAGTCTTACTACCAGTTGGAAAATCGCGTATTGACTCTACAGCAAACCGTGTATATGTCGTTGGTATAACAAGAGAGCAAGCGGAAAATTTACCTGAATATCAAGAGCATACAACACTTGACTACGACTATGAAGAACAGGTGCGTGGAGGATATCGTACACCGTCTGTAGAAAGTTCAGCTGCGCTAGCATCGACAGTTGGTCGCACTACTCCAAGTCCTGACAACTACACTTACGCAGAGGACGCGGATCTGTATGATGTCAGCACTCATGAAGACCAAACTTTCAAACTATACCAAGAAAGGCTAGTTGCTAATAAACAGCGCCGAAAAAGCAAAGAAGTAGCGATTAGTAAGCGTGTTGAAACCGAAACTGCAAGAGTTGCTGTTCCGGTAGAAAAAGAGCGAGTCGTGATTGAGCGAGTGACTTCTCAAGACACAGGCAAAGTTGTGTCTGCTGAAGCGACTGACTTTGGCGAGGGCGAGGTAGCACATATAGACCTCTATGAAGAAGTTGCAGACATCCATAAGGAAGCTTTTTTGCGCGAAGAAGTCAGAGTGCAGAAAGTTGTAGACAAAGAAACCGTTGAAGCTCAAGAAACCATTCGACGCGAAGAATTAGATGTTGATACTGATGGAACTCGAATAGAGAATAAAACTGACCGGGGTTAACCTACTTAAACTACAAAGGTCATTGGATTTGAGTTAGGAGGAGTGGGTTTTCTACCTACTTATACTCAAAATACTCTCAATAGATTGATATTGCAGAAGAGTTATTAGTTTAGATGAGGTGGTTAAATTGAAAATAATTCAACAGTTTCGTCGGGTTTTAACAGCTTTAGTCTTGGTATTAGTATTAACAACGACTGCCGCCTGTAGTGGTACTGTTCAAGCTAAACAACCAACTCAATTACCGTCTGAAATCAGTCATAGTGCTGACTATGACTTGTTGTCACGCGGTAACAGTGTACAGGGTCAAGATTTTGGGAACTGGGTTGTCGCTACAGCCAAGGGAATTGTCCAGGATGCTTATGTACGTGACAACAATAAGTTAGGTGTCGTGATTGCGCCTCAAGTTCGTCCGACCGAAGTGCGACCATTAGCAAAATCCTTACTCCAAGGTTTTCACCAAAATTTCCCGAATCAAGACTTAAAAGTTTTGATGTATGCACCAGACAAAAAACTGATTTTGACGGCTCAGTATGATATGCAATCTCGGCAAATCGAGTATAAATAACGACTCCAAATGTTGGAAAAACCGGAATTAATTCAGTTGATTGTAAGTAGAAAAGGAGACATTTAAAATGAGCAGCAGTGACAAGTATAAACGCGAAATTCTCAACGAGTTGGCTCACGGTAATACAGAGTCTTTAGATGATGTTTCATCTGACCCAACTCAGGAATACCAAAATTTTGACGATTTTGCCCAGCGCTCATCTCACGATCAACGTCGGCAATTATTTAGTCAATCTTTCAACCATAACAGCATTCCACCAAGCCAGCTGGAGCCAGAACTCCAAAAAGCGATCGCTCAGATTAAGCCTAACGAACGGGATGATGTTGCACGGGCATTTTTCAAGCACTTAAAGCAAAGAGGTCTAGACGAGCGCCATCTGGAGCGAGATTTGGGACTTTCTACCCACAACGCTAACCGCATAAGTGCAGATGACCTGAGCAAGCTGGCATCTTTCACATATCATAGCCATCCCGACATCTTCCAAGAAGTAATGGCTGAACAACCAGCGATTCTTAAGTTTCTCAGTAATCCAGTCGTCGGAGCAGCTTTAGGAGCGATCGCCTCTAAATGGTTTGGTCGTCATAAGTAAGCATTTCCAAACTTGATACACATAGTCCTTTGTCTGGACGCTGCAAATATAAAGGAGACGATGATTATGACTCAGATGGTGATAAGTTAGACATTCCTTAAGGGGGTTAGGGGATTTGCAAAAAATAAAGCATTCCCCTATAGATAATTAGGACTTAGGCAAAAAGGCAGTGAAAGTCTTGATTTACCGTAGGGGCAATTTATGAGTTGCCCCTACATATTAGATAAAATGTGAGTCACTATTTTTATATTCTAATCTCTTGCATTTTTCACACAAGGCTAACAGCCGCCTCTAACATTCGTATTGTCCCAAGTTCAGCATTTATTTCCACTTCTACACCGATTGGCAAGGTAAATTTATCCTTAATATGACCAATCATTGAACCATACCAAGCAGGAATATTTAAAGGAAGTATGTGTTGTTGCAATACTTGCATTAATGTAAATGACGGTTCATCTCCAAGACTACATTTAGTGCATTGCCCAAAGATAAAGCCAGCAATTTGGTTCAATATCCCAGCAGTTTTTAACTGCGTCAGCATCCTATCTATACGATAAACATCCTCGCCAACTTCTTCCACAAACAAAATGGTTTTGTTCCAAGAAGGTAGGTAAGATGAACCTACCATTGCTGATAGCACTGACAAGTTTCCACCCACAAGTTTACCCCTCGCCTTTCCCGGTGCGATTATCTCCATCCGCACTTCGCTAGGGTTGAGATTTTGCATAGTCACAGTTTCAGCATTAAATAGGATGCGCTTGAAGTAATCGACTGTAAACTGATTCCAGGTAGACGTAGCAACTGGCCCATGAAAAGTAATCATTTGACTACGGGCATTAATTGCCAACAACAGCGTCGTAATATCGCTGTAACCGATGATAATTTTCGGATGGGAACTAATCAGCGAGTAGTTAAGTAAGGGTAAAATGCGATTGCAGCCCCAACCACCACGCATGGGAATAATTGCTTTGATGGTGCGATCGCTAAACATCAAGTTTACATCCTGGGCGCGATCGGCGTCTTTACCCGCTAAATAGCCATAACGGTCTAAAATATGCTTTCCCAGCTTGACTTTTAACCCCAACTTTGAAATTGATTGCTGCGCTGCTTCGATGTCTTTAGCGTCAACGATACCCGCTGGAGAAATCAATCCTACGGTATCGCCCACTTGCAGATGGAGCGACTTGCGGCTGGTGTTTAGAAATGGCTTCCCTTGAGCAGTAAGTGCAGGTATTTAGGTAGCTAAGGTAGCAAGTCCAGAGGTTGCGAGAAATTGCCGACGCTTAATAGTCATAACCATTGAGTTAGGCACTAGGGACTAGGGACTGTTTTCCTAATATCTAATACCCAGTTTTGTAAATAGTAGTTATAGCACAATACAGTTCAGTTATACCAATTTGAAAAAAGAATGCGACAGACAAATAGACCATTTGTAGAGACGCGATTCATCGCGTCTTTACCGAAGGATGTGTTGCAATCATTAATTGAATTGGTATTAGCACCAAAAACATTAAACGGCGTAGGTTGGCTTGAGGAACGTAGACCCGTTGGCGTTCGCGTTAGCGTCTCTGAAAGAGAAGCCTCTCGTAGAGAAGGGGCTTCCCGCAGGGTAAACCAACATTTTCGGGGCTTTGTTAGATTGCGCTTTGCTTAACCCAACCTACAATTTTTTCTAACCTAAGCGTATTAAGTGATATAGCAATCCTAAATGAGATTGCGAAAATTTTTGTTATGGTCGCCCTTGGTCATTTGTCAAGAGTCATTTGTGATTACAAAGGACAAATGACTAATGACAGGCAAATCCAAAAATATTTCACAAATGATTTAGGACTGCTATACTGCATCTGAAACTAAAAACTCATTTTTAGCAACCTTCCTATCAGTATCAAACAAATCACCAATTACAGGCAAAAGATTGTCATATAATTGCATCGCCTGTAAACAAGTATTAATACTAGAAGCTGCTGAATTATATATTGAAATATTTTTTTCAATAACATTCAACAATCGGCAATTATTTGCAATTTTTTCTTCAGCTTCTTGTTCTAATGTTTTCTCTAAATAAGCACGCGCCTGTGGGTATTGCTGCAAAATCTCATCTGCTTGCTGATTTGCCATTGGTATCAATTGAGTTTTCAATGTTTGATTAATGGTTTGACGAAAAGATTTCCGAATAGTTTGGGAAACTTTGGGTTCAAAATCTAACTTCAATAATTGCCTAATTGCTGGTTCTGCTTCCACAATACTTTCAGCATCGTAACCTTGAGAAGTTTGTGATAAAGTTTGGCGAAATTGATATATGGAAAAAGTGCCTTCATCATAAAATCTTGGACTTTCTCGCACAAAGCGATCGCACTCTACACTAGCTGCACTCACTAACGCTTGAGTAACTACTTTTTCTAAAGTTCTGATCTCTTGTTCAATGCCACCATCACAATCTAATAAACGATACAATTGACGATAATATTCTGAATTGCGAATCTTTTCAATCAACCGTTGGAAATAATTCGCAACTATTTGCTGAGAAGATTCAACCAAAATATCTTCTAATTGATTTGCTAAGTAATAAAATGCCTCTACTAAAATAGCAATTAAAGGTGCGGTAGCGTTGCGAGGGTGGCTGATGGTTGCACGTCGATAAGCATAAGCTACAGAAAAAGTATCTAACAATTCATCTAAACGGCGAATCATTCGTGATTGCAATTGCTTAAAATCTGCTTCAAAAGCATCACAAGAATTATTAATTATTTGGTTAACTTCTTCTGTGATATGCTCATTAAAGTCTCTACCAATTTGCTGGAGTTGCTGATTTAGGCGTTGCAACTCTTGCGCCTTCATCGTCTCAATTTCTTGGGGCTGACTATCTAAATCGCGTTGGACGCTCTGATAATGTTTTTTGAGCTTAATACAAATATCTTCCAAATCCTCAGCAAGATTTTTAAATAATTGTGGACGCTTTTCTTCCGTAAGATAACGAGTAATAGCTGTGCGAAATTCTTCAGTACCACTATCTTGAATTAGCTTTTCTATCAGTTTATTTCCCCAATCTCCCAAAATCCGCACATAATTTTGATTTGGAGTTTCAAAGCCATTCACAGAGACACGAAGTTTAGTGGAAGAAAGTTTTCCTGAATTTACACAGTAGTTGTTAAACGCATAGACAAATTGTGGTGTTTCTTCTTTACCATCTAAACCTTTAATACTTTCTGCAAAAACAGAATCTAAACCAAATCTATCTTGTTGGCTTGTCTGTTTAATTTGACTGCCGTAAAATCCTAATAATCCACTGGTTTTATAAACTTTGTTTGAATTACCAAATTGCCCGTTAATTAAATTATCTAATCTTTTCCGCAGTTCTGTATTATACCAAGTTTCATCGATCCGGTTGAAGACATAAAAAACGCGATCGCGTACTCCCCCATTCTCCCGCATTAATTCCAAAAGTTCTGTTTCTTCTTTTGTCATCTCACCCGCCGAAGCAGGTTTTAGCACACACACCACCGCCGAAGTATCAGGATGTTGAATTTTGGCATAAGTTAATTGGGCATCTTTCTCTACTGGTGCATCTATACCCGGCGTGTCAATAATTACATTTCCATCTTGTAGCAAAGGATGATTACAGTAATATTCTATTCGCTTTAATACGGCACTATTACTACCACGACGGGCATATCCAGCCGCTTCCTTAAGGTTAGAAAAGTTAAATTGCTCCATTAAATATGTAGCATTAGTCACCGTGTTGATGCGATCGCAGTTTGCTATATATCCCTCTAGCAACAACATTAACGCTTTCGCATGTTTTGCACGTTCTGATTTACTCTCACCACCTTCGTGCTGAATAATCGCTTCAGAACCTTGACGTAGCAAGTTAATTACCTCAGCTTGGTTGATATTAGCTACTGTTTTAAATCCTAGTTGCTGACACAAAGAAACTGCTTGTTCCCGAATCTCTGCTTCACTTAAAAACGTCAAAACAACACGTTCTTTATCTACTTCTGCATACTCGATTTTGCATTCTGTACCTGTAGCGTGTCCTTCTGCACTGTAGAGTAATTCCCTTTCTAATAGTGCATTAATTAGCATTGATTTCCCGGCACTAAACGCACCTGCGAATACAATTTCAAACTTGGGAGAAATCGCCTTAATTAAAGAAGTTCGTACAGGTGTAATATCTTGGGAACGCAGCGTTGGTTCTTGTTGTAAAAGTTGTAATATAGATTCGACCTGCTCTTTCAAATTTTTGCATTGAAGCGGCATATCTGACATATTCAGCATCCTGACAATATTTATGTCTATCTTAGTAATATTTAGTATGTTGAAGGTTCAGTAAAATTCCTGACATATTTCACTGTGCTTTAGCTGCTGGATATTACTAGGACTGACGCACTGTACAAATTACTTTCAAATGACCTTATTGCTTACTTTACTTCTCCCAAAAATCGAGATTTGGGCATTGTTAAATCTCAACCCAAATCCCGACGACAGTCTCAGACTGAGAATACTCATCGTTGTGGCGGCACAGCCGCTAGGAGCCGCATTTCTAGCCTCTGGCTGGAAACGAGATTTGAAAAGGCTTTTAGCTTAAGTTAACACCAATGAGCAATGCTGTACCCCTACAACAACTGAATTCTGACTTCTGAGTTCTGAATTATTGTTAATAAATCGCATAGATGATATTTTTACCTTTTTTGAGGCACTAATACAGGTAATTTAGGGGCATCGGCTGCAAATTTAGCGTGTTGTCCAACAGTCAAAACATTAAACTGACTGGATATAATTTCTAAACTTTTGTTCACTATTGCCAGCTTTTTGTAGGTAGGGACACTCATACCAGGGAAAAATGAGAGTTCTGGTACATCTTCTTGACTTACAAAGTCTGTAGGATGGAGTAGGAGAGAAGGCTGAACGCGTGTAACTTTACACAGCCAGAGAGCAATTCGCAGGTAAAGTAAAGCTACTTCCGAAGAAAATGTACTCAGAAACATTATGTAACTGAAGTGAATTGGCACTTTAAAAATTGGCATGGTGGTAACGGGAATCTCAATCAGTTTATTCTTATCTAGTTGCCACTGGTAAGGTTTTAGAGGCTGCAAACCCTCTTTAAAACCGCCAAACAGCGCTTCCCGTTTTTTACGTTCTTCCTTGCTCAATTTACAAGTTATTAAATAGTATGCTCGTGCTATGGGCCCCAAAAATGTGGGAAAAGTCGAAGCATCATATTCGTATCCCCGGCGTGCTAAGACTTTCAATACTGCTGGAGAAAAACTGTATCCTGGCCCCCGAAAGCCGATAGGATGTTGATGAGTGACGCGTTTGATATGTTCTTCGGCGAGCGCCACCTCTTCTTCAATCTCATTCTCTGAATACAGATGTAGCCAAGGATCGTGATAAAATGAGTGGTTGCCAATTTCGTGACCAGCACTAGCGATCGCTTGTATTGCTTTAGTATTCTTTTCTAGCGCTGCATCCTGACCGACAATGAATACTGTGATTGTCAAATCCCATTGCTGGAGAATATCTAAGAAACGAGGTACTGCGATATCCAGGTAAGAAGGATAAGTCTCCCAACCCGGAGCGCCCTGATTTTTTAAATAAGACCAAATATTATCCAAGTCTAAAGAAAGACTGGCTATTGGTTTGTTTCCTTTTTGCTTTGTTTTCATTATGAGTTAAATTATTTGGACAATTTTAAGCGTCAATTATAGTCTAAGGTTTGGACTTTATTGGTCAAGTTTCATAGTTCGACCAGGGCTGAGTTTAAGGGAAAACTCAAGCTAGAATATTTGCGGCTCCTAATTTTCAAAATAAAGAGTTACTTTAAGAGCAGCATTTGGTAGACATCGCCGTCATATCATGTCTGCTTGATTACTTCTTAAACCTGAAGAACCTCACCCCGCCAAAGCTACGCTTTGTCTCCCCTCCCCTTAGCAAAGCTACAGTATATACACAAGTCTGAAATAGTTTACTTACCTGGTTTTTCGTGTCAGTTTTACCCCAC
>NZ_CAXTTT010000149.1:0-15823 GCF_964247315.1 uncultured Nostoc sp. | reverse complement strand
CCTTCTCATGCTTTATTTACCTTTTTTTAAATAATAAAAAGTGGGATGCTCCCCTCTCTACTTACTTTGGATTTGGTAACACCCTCACCAAAATGACACCGCTATTGTTCGCTAGTTTAGGCGTGTTAGTGGCGTTGCGGGCTGGGCAATTTAATATCGGTGGGGAAGGACAAATTTATCTGGGTGCGTTGGGAAGTACTTTAATTGGGTTGTACGTGCAAGGATTACCTGCGGTGATTCATATCCCCTTAGCACTTTTGGCAGGATTTTTCTTTGGTGCAGTTTGGGGTTGGATTCCTGGTTATCTCAAAGCCATGCGCGGAGTAAATGAGGTAATTACTACATTGTTGCTCAACTATATCGCCGTGAATTTAGTTAGCTACCTCGTACAAAATCCATTAATGGCAGCAGGTGCGCCTAGTCCTTATTCGCCATTAATTGCTAAAACATCGCGTTTGCCGATTATATTACCACAAAGCCTCGCCCATGCTGGTATTTTATTCGGTTTAATTGCCGCAGGTATTTTATGGGTATTGTTAGTGCGCTCGCCACTAGGTTATCAAATTACAGCAGTGGGATTTAACCCGATTGCCGCCCGTTATGCCTACATATCTGTTGAACGTACCATTATGCTGGTAATGGCTGCTGCGGGTGGTTTAGCTGGGTTAGCTGGGAGTTGTGAGGTGATGGGGTTGAAATATCGGCTATTTGAACAAGTTTCCCCAGGTTACGGATTTGATGCCATTGCGATCGCTTTTTTAAGTCGTGGTAGTGTTGTCGGTGTAGTATTAACTTCTTTGTTTTTTGCAGCCCTTCGCAGTGGTGCAAATGTGATGCAGCGTAGTGCAGGTGTGCCGGTAACTGTAGTTTACGCAATTCAGGGGTTTATGGTGTTATTCATTGCTATCAGTTTCGCAGTCGAAAGAGAGATAAGAGTCAAAACCCAGAGAAGCGCCAAAATTTAACCCAGAAGAACATCCAGAAAACTCTGCGAAACTTTGCGCTTCCCTTTGCGAACCTCTGCGTTAAAAAATAACTCTATGAATAATCTCAACTTCTTCTTTGATTACTTAATAGCTACCTTACGTCTAGCCGTCCCCTTAGCATTTGCAGCCCTTGGAGGATTGTACTCGGAACGTTCGGGGGTGTTAAATATCGCCTTAGAAGGAATGTTGCTTACAGGTGCTTTTACTACTGCTGCGGCTACTTTCTACACTGGTAATCCCTGGCTTGGTATCCTTGCATCCTTGATTGCTGGGGGATTAGTCGGACTACTCCATGCTGTTTTGTGTGTAACTTTGCGTGTCGATCAATTGGTATCTGGGCTAGCAATTAATCTTGTCGCAGCTGGATTAACATCTTTTTTGGCCCGGTTAGTATTTAATGGCAGTAGTACACAGCAGTTACCTGGAATCGGGGCAATTATGATTCCTGGTTTAGCCAATATTCCCCTGATTGGGCCGCTACTATTTCAGTCAGATATTTTAGTATATTTATTATTTATCTTAGTTATTTTAACTACATATATTTTATTTCAAACTAGCTTTGGATTGACATTGCGAGCAGTGGGAGAATCTCCAAAAGCTGCTGACACGGCTGGAATTTCCATACCATTTGTTCGTTATATCGCTGTGGTGATTAGTGGCACTCTTGCGAGTTTAGGAGGTGCTTATTTAACTCTAGTACAAGTAAGATTTTTTGCCGAAGGGATGAGTGCTGGTAAAGGATTTATTGCGATCGCAGCATTAATTTTTGGCAGATGGCATCCTGTAGGTAGTGCTTTGGCTTGTCTGCTGTTTGGGGCTACAGAAGCTTTACAACTGCGAATTCAGGCATTAGGGGCAAATATCCCTTACCAATTTTTAGTCATGCTACCTTATGCGATCGCTTTATTAGCATTAGTGGGTAAATTGGGGAAATCTACACCTCCGAAAGCTTTAGGTACTCCCTACTTTGGAGAAAATCACCACTCAGACTAATTTAACGTGAGCGGGCGTTCTTTGTACCGGGAGCGGTTTAACTTTTGCCTTCTTACATTACTGATTAGATACCGGAAAATTACCGTTATAACCTGAAAATTTTATCAGATAAAATTGCGAGTTTTGCTGAACCGGAACGCCGTTTAATCGAGGCAGTTTAGTCATGGAATCAAATCAATTTCACAAAGAGACAGAATAGTATTCAAAAATTCTTTTAATTCAGGACACAGATTAACTGCATCCATTAGATTATTGTTTTTTAAAATCTTGGCTGCATCGCGAGTTTTACTATAGCTGCGTTTTTTACCTGACTCGAATATTTCTTTAATATGATATGACGGAGGTTTATTGTGATTCACCTGCTCAGGTAAGCCCCTTGGTGCTGACTTATTATGTCCAGCCAATTTTTGAATAGTTGGCCAATAAGGTAGTAACCAAGCTTCAAAATCATACTGCGCTGCATGGGGATAAAAATTAGGGTTATTCCCCACCCACATTTTCATTTTTGCTTTAGCATCTGCTGCATCTTGAAAATCATTGGTTCCTGTATAAACATCTGTTAGTGCAATCACAGCATTGAAAGCATCTCTCCCTGTCAGTAAATTCTCAACCTTACGCCTAAGTTTTTCTTCTTTGGGAATCCGACCATCATCAGGTAGAAACTGAAGTTTAGGCATCTGTTGTTGCAAGCGTGACTTGAGGAAATCTCGTAAAATCGGCTCAAAAGCTTTTTCTGTTGCACCCTCAACTAAAATTGCTATTCTCATGGACGACCACCGATTAAGTTCATCGCCCAAATTTGATCTAAACTATAATCTTCTAGCCATTTTTTTAAATCAAAAGAATCACCCCAATTCATAGTTGTTAAACCATCCTCAGAATCACAAACTAGCACTTCCTCAGGTTTTAAAAATCTTATTAATCTATCTGAATGGGTTGCCACAATTAGCTGAGTTCGTTGGGCAGCTTCGCGCATTAAATCAGCTAATAGTCTTAATAATTCTGGGTGTAAACTGACTTCTGGCTCATCAATAAGAGTGACAGCAGTTAAATCTGGACTTTGCAGCAGTGTTATTAACCAAAGAAACCGCAAAGTACCCTCAGATAACTGATGCATATAAAGAGGCTTAGAAAAATTTTTGTCTTTCCAAGTCATTGCTAAAGTTCCTGCTGCTACTGGCGGAAACGATAGACGCTCAAAATCTGGAAATGCAGCAGCAAGAGTATCTTCAATAATTTCAAATCGTTCTGAATCAGTTTCTCGCAAATAATAAAGGCACGAAACTAAATCTTCTCCATGAGAACCTGGTAAGGTCACTGGACGCATTGATTGTGGTAAACGAACTGGGCTTTTAGGAGCAACATTTAATGCTCCATAAAAGGTGCAAGAAGCTAATCTTTTTCGCAGATTCTCTGGCTCTTGGTACATTTTGGGAACTTGAGCAAGAGAAGTTTCTAAGGGGTTATGATCCCAATTTGGGCGCAATAGCTTTTGATCTTCTGTATTAAAATATTTAACATCTAAACCACGAGAGTCAATGTGTTTAAAGGGTTCTGATGCCTGACGATCATTTTGTTGAGTAAGTGTTTCTAGAGCAATTTCATATGCTAACCCTTTAGGAGCGACTTCTAGCAAGTAGTCGAGTGGTGCATAACCAGGCACACTCATGGACAAAGAAATTGTTATACTTTTAGCCCGATCGCGCGTCATGATATCACCCAGTCCACCCAATTCGGAAATTTTGGTTCCTAGTTGAGCATTTGCTGATGCTGCTAAAAGTGAAAAAATTTCTAACAGAGAGGTTTTACCTACACCATTAGCCCCAATCATCACCGTCAGAGGTCGCTCATGCATATCGACTTGTACATTATACAAGCGACGATATCCTTCAATTGTTATACTTTCAAACGAGTTCATAATATAGTTATTACCAACTGTTGTACCTATTGCTTTCTAGTGTCCGTACTTTCTGATCTTTTCCCTACTGTAAAGCCTTAAGGCAATTCTTAGCAGTATCCACAAAATCTGAATAGGTCAACGCGGGCGTTAGCATAATAGCAAAATCAACAAATAATGTGATATATGCTTATATCAAAAGCCACTCATGCCGCAAAATAACCAAACCACCGTCGAATTCCGTGATGTCACCTTTAGCCGCAACCATCGCCCATTGGTGTCAAATCTCAATTTCACCATCTCCCAAGGAGAAGCACTAGTATTACTTGGGCGCAGTGGTAGCGGCAAAACCACGACAATGAAGTTAATTAATCGCCTATTTACACCTACACAAGGCGAAGTTTTATTTAATGGCATTTCCACAACTCAATGGGATGAAATTAAACTGCGGCGAAAAATTGGTTACGTCATTCAAGAAATTGGTTTATTTCCCCACTTCACTGTCGAACGCAATGTGGGTTTAGTCCCTTCTTTAGAAAGTTGGCAACCAAAACAAATTAAAACGCGGGTTTATGAATTGTTGCAATTGGTAGGCTTAGAACCAGCACAATTCGCGGGACGTTATCCGCACGAACTTTCGGGAGGACAAAGGCAAAGAGTCGGGGTAGCCAGGGCTTTAGCAGCAGATCCGCCAGTGTTGTTGATGGATGAACCCTTTGGCGCACTCGATCCAATTACGCGGCTAGAACTGCAACAAGAGTTTCGGCATTTGCAGCAAGAATTAGGCAAAACTGTTGTGTTTGTCACCCATGATATTCAAGAAGCCTTTGTGTTGGCATCGAGAATTGGTTTAATGTCTGGCGGAGAATTGGTAGTATTGGGGACGAGAGATGAATTTATGCGATCGCAACATCCAGAAAGCCTCGCCTTTCTGCAATGTCTGCGTTCTCTGCAAGATACTTTATGAAAAATTTCTTCCTGGTTAAGTATGCTCCAGAAATTCTTCAGCATACTCTAGAACACCTATTTTTAGTAGGTATTGCGATCGGAATTGCCATACTTGTAGGCATTCCTTTAGGTATTTTAATTACACGTAAAACCTATCTCCGCCAACCAATTCTCGGTATAGCGAATATTCTGCAAACTATTCCTAGTTTGGCCCTGTTTGGCTTACTCATTCCTGTTCCGATAATTGGCGGAATTGGTGCAGTACCAGCAATTGTTGCCCTGACTGTATATTCTTTGCTGCCGATAATTCGTAACACTTACACAGGTATTACTAGCATCGATCCAGCTATTCGGGAAGCTGGGAGAGGCATGGGAATGACAGATAGACAATTGTTGTTGCAAGTTGAGATTCCCTTAGCGATGGGAGTAATTCTGGCAGGAGTGCGAGTTGCAACGGTAATTGCCATAGGTATTGCAACTATTGCCGCAGCTATTGGTGCTGGTGGTTTGGGAGTGTTTATTTTTCGCGGCATATCAGTAGTGAACGATCAGTTAATTTTAGCTGGTGCAGTTCCGGCGGCGACAATTGCATTACTGGCTGACTTTGCAATTGGCTGGATAGAGAATAAATTAAAAATTAAAAATTAATGAAGAGATTTTTCACGCTTTGCTTGTTAAGTTTTGCTTTGTTATTGTTAATCGCTGGTTGTACGCCGAATTTAAATAGTAATAACGGTGCTGATATTATTGTTGCTTCAAAAGATTTTACTGAACAAGATATTTTAGGTGAACTTTTAGCACAGCAAATTGAGGCGACAACTAATTTAAAAGTGGATCGCCGTTTCCGTTTGGGTGGTTCTTTCATCTGTCATAGTGCTATTACTTCTGGGAAAATTGATGCATATATTGAGTACACAGGCACATCTTTTACTGGGATTTTAAAGCAAAAACCAGTTAATGACCCTAAAGAAGTTTATCAGAAGTTAAAACAACTTTATGCCCAGCAATTTAATTTGGAAGTGATGCCAAGCTTGGGTTTTGAAAATACTTTTGCGATGATTGTCCGGGGTGAAGATGCCAAGCGTAACAATATTCAAACTCTCTCCCAAGCTTCTCAATATACACCTCAGTGGCGCGGCGGTTTTGGCTATGAATTTTTGGAAAGGGAAGATGGTTTTCCAGGATTAGCTAAAACCTACGGGTTACTTTTTGCTAAACCTCCCCAAATTATGGACTTGGGTTTAGTATATCGTGCTTTGATTCAAAAACAAGTAGATATGGTAGCGGGTAGTTCCACAGATGGGCAGATTTCCCGCTTGGATGTAGTGGTACTAAAGGATGATAAAAAATATTTCCCACCTTACGAAGCTGCACCAATTGTTCGACAAGAAATTTTAAAAAAATATCCTGAAGTCAGAACAGCGATCACATCACTTACCGGAAAGATTTCGGCAGATGAAATGCGACAGTTAAATTATTTAGTTGAGGGGGAATTACGTGATGTTAAAGATGTTGTCCAGGAGTTTCGTAAATCTAAGGGATTCAAATAATTCGTAATTCGTAATTCGTAATTCGTAATTAAGGGTTAGCGTAATACACTCTACTAGTTTGTCAAGTTTAAATTGATGGGTAAGTAAGTTCGTAGTAAGGACTTTAGTGCTTTTTCTCTAAGCATTAAAGTGCTTACTACAAACTTTTCATTACTAGTTTAAACATTGTACTACTGCTGTTCCCGCAAAAAGTTCTTTAACCACCTAATGACTTCACTTGTTGTTTGTTCATTAGCCATTTGGAGACATTGCTGCACAATTTCTCTGACGTTAGGAAAGTAGCTGCTTTCTGTAAGCACATAACTTTCTCCCTGCAATCGATAAATTAATAACCGATTACTCTTTAATATCCAAACTTCTGGCACTCGATAAGGCAAGAAATCATTAATATCGGTGTAGCTTGTCACATCTATTTCAATTGCTAAATCTGGTGGTGGGTCTGACTCCCAATCAATTCTTTTTTTGCCTACTACTGCTCTGCAATTTTCAATGTAAAAGCAAAAGTCTGGTTCAATACCACTAATTTCTGGCAAGCTCATGGTAATGGGCGTAAATGATTCGTATGCACGGTTTAAGTGGTCAAGTAAAGCTATTACTATCAATGCCAACAAACTCGCATCTCTTCCATGCTCTGGTAGCGGTGCCATCAGTAAAATTTCTCCTCTGCGATATTTAATGCGAGGTGAGGAGCGATCGCCTAGTTGCTGACTCAATACTTGATAGTCTTTCCAGTTTCCCAAAAGCTTCAACACCGCGCCAGGTGGTAACTCGATTCTTTCTGGTGTAATTACGGTATCCATAATTAGCTCACATTTTAGATATTGGCGTAGACGCGTTCGCGTAGCGTCTCGTAGAGAAGCGGCTTGTCGCTAGACATCGCACTACATCGAGGATAAGCGATCGCAGGATTCATAAATTAAATAAACAAATTATTATATCAAAGGTTTTTGCTTACAAATACAAAGCCACGGCTCTTCTTGGATACAGAATCATTTGTCAGCATTGCTTTCCATAAATCTGTTGTTTTTACCCACACTGGTGGATACTTGTAACGAGAAACATCAAGAATTAAAAACCTATCTGTTTGCTCATTATATGCTGCTACAGGAGAAATATGTCCGCCTTTCTCTTGACCAATTTCTTTGCGTAAATAGTTTACTAAAATGAAATTTTGCGGTTGTTTTAAATTTTCTGCTGCTTGTTTACGGAACTCCTCTAAACTAGTGTCGGTAGCGTGGTAAACATTAACTTTAACGCCATAGCTAGCTAATAATTGCCCTAATTGATCTAAAGTCATACCTTGACGAGACACAACTTCAGGAGCCAGGACTTTTTTTGTATTATCATTACTAAAAAAGTTTTCTTGAGTAAATACTCGATATGGCTTGTACTGCTGTGCTTCTGGTGCTGGAATTTGTAAACCATTCAGTACCATAACCATACTAGCAACACCACAATATGCCTGATTATTTTGAGTGATGAATTGCATACTCAGTGGAAAAAAATCTTCTTTTGATTTACTCTCAACTAAGAATTTTTCACCTTCCGGGGTATTAAAACCTACTAAGTTAGAGGAAAGCGGTAATGTTTGAGAGAGAACGCTGCCGCTAGAGATACATAATCCAATAGTTAAAGCTTTGAAAAATGTTTTACTTATTTTTTGTAACATAGCATTTACAAGTGCTGTAAAATTTTCAAATCAGATCGTATTAATAATCTCACACCAAGATGCTAAATAAGTATAAAATTTTCGGAGAAATGGGATAAAAATGTTTACTGTTGCTAAACCCAAGCGAGTTGCGAGCGTAATCTTTTCTTTCAGCATCTTACTTTACAGCCAAGTAGCATCAGCCGCCTTAACTTTACCCTTACACAGCAAGAAGGGAATGGTGGTTTCAGCCCATCCTCTAGCAAGTGAAGCAGGAATTTCGATGTTACGCAAAGGTGGTAATGCAGTGGATGCAGCCGTAGCTACAACCTTTGCACTTTCTGTAGTTGAGCCTTTTTCAGCCGGAATCGGCGGCGGCGGATTTTTGCTGATGCACTCTGAGAAAACTGGCGAGATGAAAGCGCTAGATTTCCGCGAACGCGCACCCCTGAAAGCTACAAGAAATATGTATTTAGAGGCAGAAGGAAAGGTGCGTCCGAATGCAAGTATTAATGGTTATTTGGCAGTAGGGACACCAGGAACGGTGGCGGGACTTTATGAAGTGCATCGTCGCTATGGTAAGCTTTCTTGGCAAGAGGTAATGAAACCTGCGATCGCACTCGCTAAAGATGGCTTTATTCTTAGTGATATGGTAACTTGGCGTTCTCTGCAAGCAAACGATCCCCGCAAGGAAGTAGTTCTCAACAATCCCGCCGCACGAGAAATTTTTACTCGCAATGGTGAATTTTACCAACCAGGAGAGAAGTTAGTGCAGCGTGATTTGGCACGCACTTTAACAGCAATTGCCGAAAATCCTCAAAGTTTTTACACCGGAAGTATTGCTCGTGCGATCGCTTCTGATATGGTAAAAAATGGTGGTTTAATCACTCTCGAAGACCTGAAAGCTTATAAGCCAATCTGGCGCACTCCCGTTTGTGGAAATTTCCGCAAGGCTAAAATTTGCTCAATGCCACCACCATCATCAGGAGGCGTTCACCTATTGCAGATTTTAAATATTATCGGTGACACCGATCTAAAATCTTTGGGATGGCATCATCCAGACGCGATACATTTAATGGTAGAAGCAATGAAGATTGCTTATGCCGATCGCTCAAAATATTTAGGCGATCCTGATTTTGTCAAAGTCCCCGTACAAGAACTGCTCAGTCCAGCTTACGCCAAAAAACGCCGTCAAGAAATTAATATGCAAATGGCTCGACCCTCCACCGAAGTCAAGCCAGTAGATTTGAATTCAAAATGTCTGCATCTTCCCTCATCCCCTTGTCTTCCGCATGAATCTCCCCAAACCACTCATCTGAATGTTGTGGATGAACAACGCAACGCCATAAGTCTGACTTTCACGATTAATCTCAGTTTTGGTGCTGGTGTGGTGACACCGGGAACTGGAATTATTCTCAACAATGAGATGGATGATTTTGCAGCTGCGCCAGGAGTGCCTAATGCTTCTGGTTTAGTTGGTAACGATGCCAACAGCATTGCACCCCGCAAAACTCCTTTATCCAGCATGACTCCCACAATTGTCACAGAAAATGGTCATTTACGGATGGCAGTGGGTGCGCCTGGTGGTAGCACCATCATCACCCAGGTTTTGCAAGTAATCCTGAACGTGCTGGAATACAACATGGATGTTGGTGCGGCTGTTTCTGTTCCACGCATACATCATCAATGGCTTCCAGATGAGTTGCGCGTCGAATCCTGGGGCTTGGATGCTCTAACTTTGCAAGATTTACGCAGACGGGGACACAAAATAAAGGAAACTACGCCTTGGGGTAATAGTAACGCGATCGCTGTTACATCTGATGGAACTTTAGAAGGAGCCGCCGATCCTCGCGGTGAAGGTTCCCCTAGAGGCTTTTAACAAAGATGAGGGGGATGAGGAAAATAACTAATCCCCAATGCCCAATGCCCTTCAGGAGTGCTGAGTGCTGAGTGGGGAATCTCACTTCTTTACTCGCTTGCCGAGGAACTCGAAACGGGCTAAACGCCCCGCTGACGCTAACGGAACTGTTTTGCCCAATGCCAATGCCCTTATTGATTTTGGATTGTTGAGTCTGCGTAACTGCTGCCAAATTCGTTTGCTCGTGCGCTAGGTACTAGTGTCCAACCTGCTTTCAAAAGTTTTTGATAAGTTGCCCAACCTTTAGAACCACCTGGTATCTGATAATCTGGGACTGCAAAATGTCCAAAAGCTGTGTAGGGACGCCAGGGTTGATTGGGTTCTGTCTGCAAATACAAAATTTTCTCTCCGTCGCCACCAGACTTAGATAACCAGCACATTTGTCGATGCATTGCAAACTCCTTTGCTTTCAGCTAATTATGCATAATAACGGACTTTTGTCAAGTAAATTATCCCCAAGAGTGATAACTTTTTGCCTAATACTTTAGACAAAATGTAATTAAGTTCTATCCACTGCGAGATAATTGCTTAACAACTCATAGCCTGGAAGACAGCTGCTAACGGGACATAAAGATAAACAGCCTTACCTCACCTTGTTTATTGGGTGAGATTTTTCTCATGTTATCCGCGTTTTTTGCGATCGTGTGTAACAATCACTACTGTTTTAACTGAGGCTCGCAATCAGATTATTTGTTTTTCACTGTAGACAATTGGGGACTATGAAAAATCTCTTTTGGTTAATCAAGTCCTGCAACGTGTAGTACCAAAGGCACTGTACAGACTTAGGAAAGTACCATTCGTCCTTGTTGCAATATTTCCCGCAGATACAGCAATATCTGTGGTTTTGCAGCGTTACTGGTACTTTGGCCTCCAGTCAGACATTGAGTCAGAGATTTAATAGACCTCTTGCATAAATCAAAAATAAAGAACCCCTCCTTGCAAGCTCTTAGGGGTGGGGTGTTAGGGACTTTTGCAAGAGGTCTAATGTATTGTCAGGCGGAGACTGGGAACGAGTCAAGCCTCATGCAAGCTAGGTTTTTTCGACTTGTGTGTACGCCGTAGCTTTGGCTGTTTGGGATTCTTGGGATTTAATTAAGTAATGAAGCAAACATGATATAAACAGTTATCCTGCTTATTTGCAACTTTTCCATACACCCTGCGCTTAAGTATGGTTGTAAACGACGATGATTTTATTTACAATCTGGTGACAGAGTTTTGCTTTCTGATGTCATGTTCAGTTTTATTCAAAAAATTCTTCCTGATTTAAAATTAACTTATTAACTGATATGGATGCTCAAAAAATAAAAATTTTATTAGTTGATGACAACTTAGAGAATTTACATTTTTTATCAGACATACTTCAACACCAAGGTTATCAGGTAGAAAGTGTCATTTCTGGGCAATTGGCAATCAATACGGTACTCGTTTATTCCCCGGATTTGCTTTTGCTAAATGTTCTGATTATAGAGGAGGATGGTTATGAAGTATGTCAATATTTGAAAGCTAACGCTCAAACTCAAGAGATTCCGATAATTATTTTCGGAATTTCCGATGATTGTTTTGAAAAAATAAATGTCTTAAATTTAGGCGATATTGACTATATTACTCAACCATTCCAAACTAAAGAAGTTTTATTACGCGTCCAAAATCAACTCACTCTCCAAAGACTGAAAAAACAGTTGAAAGAAAAAAAATTCCAACTGCAACAGGAGATTAAAGAGCGTCAACGGATTACAGTTGAGTTAAATATTTGCAACAGACAAATAGAAGATATTTTTAAAGAAATTCCCGTTAGCATTAGCAAAGCCTTTTGTAGAGAAGTTTATCAAAGCGAACGCCTTGTAGTCGAAGCCGCCCTCAAGAAGAGTGAAAGTCAGTATCGGCTCCTAGTGGAGACATCTCAGGACACGATCTGGTCGGTGGACATTGATGGACTAATTACCTTTGTCAATCCAGCAGTCAAGCAGATTTATGGCTACGAACCCCAAGAAATGATCGGGCGTGCCTTAATTGATTTCATCTCACCTACACAAGTCGCTCAAGATAAAGTAGCCTTTGAGCGCGTTCTTCAGGGAAAGTCTATCTTTCAGCATGAAACTACCTGTGTAGCTAAAGACGGTACCTTACTTTATTTAATGTTGAATGCGATCGCATTACGCAACGAAGAGGGTCAGGTTATAGGCATGACAGGTACTGCTAGTAATATTACACAGCGTCGAGGAATAGAAAAATTACTCCAAGAAAGCGCGATTAAGCTCCGCAATCATAATCTAGTGCTAACACAATTGGCACAAAATCAGACGCTTTATCAGGGTGATTTGAAAGCAGCCTTGAGTAAAATCACAGAAACAGCTGTCAAGAATATTGGCATAGAACGAGCTAGTGTCTGGCTGTATGACGAAACAGGCATAAAAATCCAGTGTTTCGATCTATTTGAGGGCAGTCGCAATCAACATAGCGAAGGACTTTTATTATCAGTGGCAGACTATCCAGTTTATTTTGCAGCTTTGCAGCAAGACCAACCAATCGCCGCAGATGATGCTCATACCGATCCCAGAACTAAAGAATTTTCTGAGTCTTACTCAAGGTTAAACATCACCTCTATACTCAATACACCCGTTAGGCTGGAGGGAAAGACTGTAGGAGTTTTATGTTTGGAGGCAGTGGGAACTACTCATCAATGGACGCTAGAAGACCAAAATTTCGTTCGCTCTCTGGGTAATTTAGTATCCTTGGTATTGCAGGCAAAAGAACGCCAACGCGCAGAAGCAGCGCGACGCGCTTCTGAAGAAAAGTTAGCGTCAGCTTTTCGGTCATCTCCCGATCCTATTGCCTTGATTACTGTTCAGGGCAAACGCTACATCGAAGTAAACGATAGCTTTTGTCGGTTTTTTGGTTATTCTCATTCTCAAGTGATCGATCGCACCGATGAAGAATTGAATCTTTGGGTGAATCCAGAAGAATATAATTTTCTCACCCACATCCTGCAACAAACAAAAGCTATCCGCAACTATGAGATTGATGTCTACACTTCAACAGGAGAAATCAGGACAACACTGTTGAGTGCAGAAATGATCGAGATTGATGGGCAATGGTACGTACTGGGCACCGCCAAAGATATTACTGAACGCAAACAGGCAGAAAATGAAAGCCGTTTGTTACTGTTGACAACCCAAGCTATCACTCGCGCCAGTGATGTCAACAGCGCCTTAGCAGTGGTCTTGCGCTTAATTTGTCACAGCATTGGCTGGGATTTTGGTGAAGCCTGGATACCTAATGAAGATGGGACTGTTTTAGAACACAGTCTGGGGTGGTACGGAGAGGATAGCAGTTTAGAAGAATTTTGCTACCAAAGCCAAACTGTGAAATTCACTCTGGGAGTGGGATTACCAGGAAGAGTTTGGCAGAACCAAGAACCAGAATGGATAGAAGATGTTTCTAAAGTTACACAACCAGTTTTCTGGCGATCGCCAGAAGCTGCAAAGGTGGGATTAAAAGCTGGGTTTGGTGTTCCCATACTGGCTGGAAACCAAGTATTAGCTGTTTTAGTGTTTTTTAAACGTAGCTCAGTATTGGTAGATCGGCGTTTGCTCTTGCTAGTCAGTGCTGTTGCTGCTCAGTTGGGTGGGTTGATTGAGCGCAAAACCCTAGAACAAGAACTAGCACTTAGAGAAGCTCGTCTCAATGCCTTTTTTAGCAGTGCTCCCGTCGGTATGAATATTGTAGATAACCAGCTGCGGTTTGTGCAAATCAACCAACTGTTGGCGGAGATTAATGGACTACCCCAGCAAGATCATATTGGCAAGACCATCCATGAAGTCTTACCCCACATCGCTCCTTTAGTAGAACCAATTTATCAACAAGTTCTGATAACCGGTCAACCCATTCTCAATCAAGAATTGAGCGGCGCATCAATACAACCAGATACCATCCGCCACTTCTTAGCTTCTTATTTTCCGATTGTTGGTGAAGACGATCGCCCTTCTGGTGTCGGCACAGTTTTAGTAGAAATTAGCGAACTACATGCAGCGCTACGCGAACGCAAACACGTCGAACAAGAATTACGTTTAGCAAACGAACGCCTACAATATCTCCTCACCTCTAGCCCTGTAGTCATTTATAGCAGCAAAACATCGGACGATTTTAGCACTACTTTTATCAGTGACAACGTTAAAGAAATGGTGGGTTACGAAGCGCAGGAATTTATCGATAACTCCAGTTTTTGGCTTTATCACGTCCATCCCCAAGATATTGAATTCATCTCAGAAAAACTTTCCCACCTTGTTGAGCAGGAGTACATTTCCTACGAATACCGTTGGTTACACGCTGACGGAACTTATCACTGGTTCTACGAAAAGATGAGGTTAATTCGTGACGAAGCTGACTACCCAATCGAATGTGTTGGTTATTGGGCAGACATTAACGATCGCAAATTGGCAGAACTAGCTTTGCAGTCAGGTCAGCAACGATATCAACTTCTAGCAGAAGCCTCACCAGCTTGTATCTTTCATACTGATGTGGATGGCAATGTTTTATATTTTAATCAACGCTGGAGTGAAATTACTGGATGTAGTTTAGAAGGATCTCTGGGAACAGGTTGGGCAAATGCCGTACATCCAGACGACCGCGAACAGCTATTGTTGACATGGAATCAAGCAACAGCTGCTAAGTCAACCTATAAGTACGAACATCGTTTCTTGCATGATGATAGTACAGTCGTCTGGGTAATTTGTCAGGCTTTGCCAGAATTTAGAGATGATGGAGAAATTAAAGGCTACATCGGTACAATTACAGATATTACCGAGAGAAAATTGGCAGAAGAAGCCTTGCGTGAGAGTGCAGAGCGAGAAAGAGCGATCGCTCAAGTGATTCAAAGAATGCGCCAAACACTGGATTTAGAAACGATATTTGCGGCTACAACCGAAGAATTACGCCAAGTACTCAACTGCGATCGGGTTGTTGTCTATCGTTTCAATCCCGACTGGAATGGCGAATTTGTTTCTGAATCGGTGGGTAACGGTTGGATTTCTCTCATAGAAGAACACAACAACGATCCTCATCTCACAGAGGGTGTCTTACAAGATGGGCACTGCCTAGCGAAAATTTTGGATGGCGGTAATAACCACGTGGAATATCCCGATTTGCAAGTAACCCCAGGTGCAAGTTTCATTTGTGTCCCAGACATTTACAACGCTGAGTTTCATCCTGCTTATATCAACCTCTTAGAGCGCTTTCAGGCCAAAGCATATATTATTGTTCCGATTTTGCATGGTAGTCAGCTTTGGGGATTGCTGGCGAGCTATCAAAATTCCGATCCCCGCCAATGGAAATCAGGAGAAATTAACATCGTAGTTCAAATTGGCAATCAGTTAGGTGTTGCTTTACAGCAGGCACAATTGCTAGCACAAACTCAAAGGCAGTCCCAAGCATTGCAAGAAGCTGTGATCGTTGCTGATGCTGCTAACCGTGCCAAAAGCGAATTCCTGGCCAACATGAGTCACGAACTGCGTACTCCACTTAACGCCATCCTTGGTTTTACCCAAGTCATGAGCCACGATCGTGAATTATCAACTGAACATCAGCAAAATCTAGCAATCATCAATCGTGCTGGCGAACATCTCCTAAATTTAATCAACGACATTTTGGAAATGTCTAAAATCGAAGCTGGCAAAATAACCTTAAATATCAACAGTTTTGACTTAATTCGCCTTTTGAAAAACCTCGAAGAGATGTTGCGCTTTCGCGCCACCTCCAAAGGATTGGAATTGGTCTTTGAATATACATCTCACCTTCCTCAGTACATCCAAGTTGACGAAAGTAAACTGCGTCAAGTCTTGCTTAATCTCCTGGGAAATGCAATCAAATTTACCGATACTGGAAGGG
>NZ_CAXTTT010000148.1:5690-16124 GCF_964247315.1 uncultured Nostoc sp. | reverse complement strand
GTCTCACATCAAGTTATGTAAATTGATTTTTTACTGCTTGTGAGAAATCCGGGATTAAACGCGAATGTTGTTTTAGATTCAAGTTTGCCAGCCAGAGTTGATGAGCCATCTGTATCTACGTATAGTCCGTTGTTTGGCAAGAAGTCAAAAACCCCATTATTTCCAATCAGGTCAACTGTTCCGTTTGTAACATTCCAATTGGCAAAACTGTTATAGTTTAACGCCTCATTGCCGCTATTTTCGGTATTAAAATTGTCTTCTAGAAGAACCACGGATGCAGCCTTAGCAGAAGCCGATGTTGCAATTCCAATTGCAGTAAAGGCTGCGATCGCTATGCTGATTTTGCTTAAATGTTTGAAACCGGTTGATGTCGTCATACAAATTACTTTATTTTCTTGCTCAGTAACTCTTGAAGTAAGGATTCAGCACCCAAGAGTCAGGAGCAAAGGCAAAGATGCTCCGCCTTTGCTCAGAATTTATAAGGAATCTAGAATAATTAGTATATTTATTCATCAAATGTTCTTCTGATTCTTTAATTATTCTGAATCCTGAATTCTTTCCTATTGAATAGCTTAGTAGTTAATTTATTTATTGAGAATAAAATATGCGTACAAATACGTAAAATTTACCTTATAAATTTAATTAAATAGTAGTAAAAACTGAGCTAAGGTCAGGCTTACATAGATATTTTTTAGCAAATATCTAGACAAAAGTTTTTAAAGTTGGGATATTTTTTGACAGCAGCTTTCTACTACTCCTGTACCCATAGAGTTTGATTAAAGTCAAAAATCAAAAGCTGCGTAAATTTGGTAACTACTGCCGTAAAGTGATGTTAATGCAGCGCTAAAATAAATGTAGTTACGGCAAACTGGTGTTAGTTCACCCGCTTCATCTTCACACCTCCACCGAGCAATAGCTTATGAATTTATCGTCAGCACGACAATATTTTTACCAGGAGATTCAGCAGTCTGACGAGCACATTGACCTAGCAAAGGCAGCTTTGTATATTGCACAAGAAGAATATCCCAACCTAGACCCAGAGGAATACCTCAATGCCCTTGATACAATAGCGTGGGAGCTTCAAGAACGCCTGCCTGACTCACGATATCCTTTGCGGATAGTTCAAAGTATTAATCAATATATCTACGAAGATTTGAAGTTTTCTGGTAATAAAATTGACTATTACGATCCACGTAACAGCTTTTTCAATGATGTAATTGACCGCCGACTGGGGATTCCTATTACCTTGGCACTTGTTTACCTGGAAGTTGCCCGACGAATTGATTTTCCGATGGTAGGTGTGGGAATGCCAGGACATTTCCTGATCCGCCCAGATATTCCCGATATAGAGATTTTCGTCGATGCTTTCAATGGCGGTGAAATAATATTTGCTCAAGATTGCGAAGACCGACTGTCTCAACTTTATCAACAACCTGTGACACTACAACCAGAATTTTTAGCTGTAGTTAGTAATCGGCAATTTTTGGCCCGGATGTTGACAAATTTAAAATTTATTTACCTCAAACAGCAAGAGTTAGAAAAAACGCTGGCAGCAGTTGAACGAATTTTGTTGCTGTTTCCTGGTTTAACTTTAGAATTACGCGATCGCGGTCTGATTTATTATCAACTCGGTTACTACCCCCAAGCCGTAGACGACTTACAAAATTATTTAGCAAAAGTTCCCGATGCTGAAGATGCATCTGTGATTCGGCGGCTACTTACTGAATTGGGTAAGGATGGGTAGGGAATGGGGAGTAGGGAAGCAAGGGAGCAGAGGAGAAGTTGTAGTAAGTTTTTTCCCTCTGCCCCTTTGCACCTCTGCCTTTTGTGCCCAATGCCCAATGCCCAATTACGAATTACGAATTACGAATTACGAATTATTTTGTTCTTCTGCAACTCGTTTGAGGCGGCGCAGTTGGGCTTGCATATCTTCTTTTGTCCAAGACGCAGCAAAGGTGTTAAAACCCCAATTAATTAAAAGGTTAGGGATATCGTACTCAAAGCGGTTGAGTAGGCGCGTTCCCTTTTCTGTGGGTTGACATTCCCAGCGATCGCGCCCTTGAAAAAACCCTTGAAATTCCCAGACTACCAAACCCGGTTGTCGTTCTACAACTACGCTATTCAAGGTGGGTTTGAGTAGAGGAATTTGAATAATAAAACGACTTTTACTGCCGACATCGGTACTCCAAGCTTCGCCTACAGGTTCGCAACGCAGGACGGGGTTGAGCCAACGGTGCATGAGAGCTAAATCGCTAATACAGCGCTCCACCACCGTAGCTGTAGCATTAATTTGAATCGATTGTGACAAAACTTGGGACATTCCACATCTTTGATGCTGTTGCTGCAATTAGAGTAACGCAAAATTCAGCAAAGTGGGAGATGAGAGAGCAGGGGAGCAGAGGAGACAAGGAGGACAAGGGGGAATTATTGAACAAGTCTCTCCCTTGTCTCTTCTCCATGCCCAATGCCCGTATATTAATAGGACTTACGCACACTCACTCTACGAATCCTTGGCGTTCTTCTCTAACGAGACGCTTTGCATTGGCGGAGCCTCTTGCAGAGAAGGCGACTTGGCGGTTCGATAAATTAAGCTTTCTGGTAATTTTTGCGTAAGTCCTGATTAAATCAAATATGAGTAAATATGTATGTTTTTACTGGTAAATTGATAGGCAAAACACTGACTCAGTGTTTGCGGCGAATACTTAAGCATAATTCCCGAAAACTATGAACACAACTTGGCAAGAAATAACCCAGGTGATGTCTACGACGGGCTACGCCTACGGAGTTGGTTTAACGACAAGGGTACAGCAATTTTTGGCACAATCATCACCCAGCCTGCAACCAATACAACCAGCAGTGAATCAAGGAATTGCTGATGTGCAAGGCATTGTTCAACAGTTGATTCTGTTTACGCCTCGTCTTTTAGGGGCGGTAGCAATCTTACTAGTCGGTTGGCTGATTGCAGCGATCGCAGCAGCAGTGACGCGAGGAATCCTTAATCGCACAAATATAGATAACCGCATTGCCGCAGGGATAACGGGTCGTCAAGATGTTCCCCAAGTGGAGAAATTAATCTCCAGCTTAGTCTTTTGGAGCATTATCCTGTTGACGGCAGTTGCTGTTTTACAGACATTGGATCTGGAGATAGCCTCTCGACCCCTGAATAATTTTCTCAATCAACTTATTGGCTTTTTGCCAAAGTTGGTTGGTGCAGGAATCATTTTGGTAGCAGCCTGGTTTTTGGCGACCATTGTGAGGATTATCACTGTGCGCTCATTACAGACATTTAATCTGGATGAGCGTTTGAATCCAGAACCAGAAGACAGAACACCCAGCCTCAATCAGCTGTCTCTGAGTGAGACGATTGGCAACGCTCTGTATTGGTTTATATTTTTGCTGTTTCTCGCTCCAATTTTGGATACTCTCGGACTACAGCAGGCTCTACAACCAGTACAAGCTTTAATTACAGAAGTTCTGCTAATTCTGCCGAACATTTTAGCGGCGATATTAATTGCTGTAGTTGGCTGGTTCATCGCTAATGTGGTGCGGCGGATTGTAACAAACTTGCTGGCGACAACTGGTATCGACCATTTAGGTAGTCGATTGGGATTATCTTCGGCTGCGGGGGTGCAACCTCTATCGAGTATTATCGGCACAATTGTCTATGTTTTGATTTTGATTCCTGTAGCGATCGCCGCGCTGAATGCCTTGCGAATTGATGCAATATCAATACCTGCGATCGCAATGCTGCAACAGGTTCTCAACGCCCTTCCTGCCATCTTTACAGCCGTGGCAATTTTGATTGTTGCCTATTTCGTCGGGCGGTTTGTGGCGGATCTGGTTACAAGTATCCTCACCAATTTAGGCTTTAATAACATTTTCAGCATACTGGGTCTGACAACACCCAGCAGACGAGTTGTAATTTCTACAGAATCAACAACTCCTCCGATTCCAAGCCGCACGCCATCGGAAATTGCAGGCATTGTTGCCTTAGTGGGGATCATGCTGTTTGCAACGGTGGCGGCGGTGAATATCCTGAATATTCCAGCCCTGACGGCATTAGTGTCTGGGATTGTGATCGTATTCGGGCGGATTTTGGCAGGATTGATAATATTTGCCATTGGCTTATTCCTGGCAAATCTAGCTTTTAATATCATTACCAGTTCCGGCGATCGCCAAGCCCAGATTTTGGGACAAGTGGCGCGGATTGCCATCATTGGCTTAGTCTCGGCAATGGCATTGCAACAGATTGGAGTTGCCAGTGATATTGTAAATTTAGCCTTTGGACTTTTACTAGGTGCGATCGCAGTTGCTATTGCCCTAGCTTTTGGTCTTGGAGGGCGCGATATTGCACGAGAGCAAGTTCAAGAATGGCTAAACTCTTTCAAAGGTAGAAACTAAAAATTGATGAAGGCGCAATTTCGTCTGTAAATTTGGAAAAGTGCAGCCGTAAACATCAATAGTCCAGAAAATCTATTGGCAATTTTGCTTAAGAGGTTGAAAGTTAGAGCTTAGAAACTCGGAGTTTGAGTAGAGAACTTGAAATGTCAAGTTTTGAAGCTCAAGTTCCGAGTTTTGAAGCTCAATCTAATCGGATTTTCCGAGTAACCTTTTTTAGTTACAAGAAAGCTGGGATAAAGCAAGGACGCATAGGCGCAGCCCATCGCAGGAACAATCCGATTCTCCCAAAATTACCGAAAGCTGTGCTGATGTGGGTTATTGAAGTGATGAGTGGAGGAATAGCTTTAGATTCTAAATAAAAATTATTGCAAAATAACATTTATGGATTTACTTATCAAAATTATTAAACGTTTTTGGATAATTAATTGTTTCGGGATATTTGTTTTATCGGCTTGTACACCTGCATCATCCCAAGAAAAACTTTTAACATCCGAAGAAGGAAATTTTAGTATCTTAATGCCAGTAAATCAAGCGAGAAAACAGACAGAAAGAATAATTGACTTGCTTTATGAACAGATAAAGGGAACATTAGAGAAAAAACCAAGGACTTACCGGTAAATAGCTAGGAAAGACTACCTAGAAGTAGCTAAAAAACGTCGTGTATCTCAAAAATCAGCTATTCCAAATTGAAATTGCATAATTAGGGTGGGTATCTCGCCTACCCGTTGCCAAATGCAGGCTTTTCAGTCCATCTAACAAGATTGGATTATTGATTTGTTGTAAACTTCTAAATAATTAATAAAATCAGATGCAACCTTTAGAGCTGATTCGTAAAGAAAATTTCAAGAGAAGTGAATCTGCTTTTACTTAGGTTATGGGCTAAATCGAGTGTAGTTATGTAGAGTTGCGGAATTTCTGACAAAATTAATGTATATTTGTTTATATAGGCAGAGTAATAATAAATTTTGTTCCCTCACCAGGTACTGACAAGCAGTTGACTTGTCCGTTATGTTTGTCAACAATAATTTGGTAGCTGATCGCTAATCCCAGCCCGGTTCCCTTACCTACGGGCTTGGTTGTGAAAGATTGCTCAAAAATTCGAGATTGCACTTCAGTAAGCATACCGGGGCCGTTATCTTGGATGCAAATTGTGACGGTTTGTTGCTGGGGATTAACAGATGTCGTAATGGTGATGATATTCTCGCAAGCAGCAATCTCTCGATCAGAATTGTTTTGATGGAGTTCATCAAATGCATCAATGGCATTGGCGATGATATTCATGAACACCTGGTTCAGTTGTCCGGGATAGCAACTGATTGGAGGTAACTCACCGTATTGTGTGATAACCTGGATTTTAGTGCGATCGCCATTGCCTTTGAGTCGATGTTTCAACAGCATTAAGGTGCTATCAATTCCTTCGTGAATCTGAAACTCCACCTGAGATGATATATCTGCGCGAGTAAAAGTTCTCAGAGAGAGACTGATATCTTTAAGACGGGTAATTCCCTGGTGCATTGATGCCAGTAGTTTCGGTAGATCCTCTGCCAGATACTCCAAGTCAATTTCTTCAACAAGCTCTTGAATTTCCTGGTCTGGCTGCGGTAACTTCTGCTGTTGCAGGTTCACCAGGCGAAGCAGATTATTTACATGTTCCTCAATATAAGATAAATTTCCGCCAATAAAACCAACCGGATTATTAATTTCATGACCAATACCTGCAACCATTTGCCCTAAAGTGGACATTTTCTCACTCTGGATCATTTGTAGTTGGGTTTGCTGTAACTCTTGTAAAGATTGAGTTAATTCTGCGGTGCGTTCTTGCACACGTTCTTCTAATGTGCGGGTGAGATGGGAAATTTTTAGGTGTAACTTTAAACGGGCAATGACTTCTTCCTGTTGGAAAGGTTTGGTAATATAGTCAACTGCACCTATTTCCAGTCCCGCCACTTTGTCTGTAGAATCGGATAAGGCAGTCATGAAAATTACTGGAATATTCTCAGTGGTGGGATTGGTTTTCAGTCTGCGACAAGTTTCAAATCCATCAATACCTGTCATCATTACATCTAAGAGAATCAGATCGGGATGAGCATATTCTGTTTGTTCGATCGCTGACTCTCCATCTGTTGCCATCAGGGCTTTCCAGCCACACCTCTGAATCGCTTCAGATAACACCTTGAGATTATTGGGATTGTCATCCACTAATAGAATATGTATGGGTTTCGAGATAGGAACAGCGATCATGGATGTAACTCCGTTGTGACAAATGATTTGAGTAACTTACGGATTTTTCCGGTTTGGAAATTGGCAGTGAGTTTGCTTAACTCTGCTGCAAAGGGAGCTAGTTGACTATTTTGCTCAATTAGTTCTTTTAACATTCCTTCAATCGCCGAGATATCTCCCATCATTGCCAAATGATAGAGTTGTTGCAAAACATCTTGAGATGGTAGTACCCATTCACTAGCACCGATCTGCTCACCTTTGGGAGGTGAAGATTCGGCATACATCCATTCCACTCCCAACAGCGATCGCAGTCTATTGAGTAGTTCCTCAATCTGGAGAGGTTTGGGTAGGAATGCTGTTGCCCCTGCCTCTAAACTCCGCTGACGATTTGACTCGAAGACGCTGGCACTAGAGACGATAATCGGAATAGAACGAGTTTGTGGATTCGCTTGCAGGTGAACCATTAACTCAAAACCATCCATATTGGGCATGGCTAAATCTAGCAGAATCACATCTGGATTGTGTTCAATTGCCACCTGTAGCCCATGTTTGCCATCAGTTGCTTCTAGGGTTCGACAGCCAATTTCTTGCAGCAGATTGGTCAACATAGAACAGTGGTTGCGATCGTCATCGACGATTAGAATCTGAGGCGCACTACCCTGAATCCCGATAATTTTCTGGGGAGTTTGAGTGTAATCCGTCGTAGGCATCGCTCCTCCACGCCAGTCATGAGCGAGTGGTACTGATACTGTCAAATCCAGCCAAAACAGACTTCCTTCGCCCAGGTGACTCTGCACCTGAATTTGGCTCCCCATCAATGCCGCAATTCTTTGGCTAATTGCCAATCCCAAGCCAGTACCTTCAGATCGTTGCCCTGCTTCACCCACTTGCTCAAACGGCAAAAAGATTTTCTCAAGTTGCTCTGGTAACATTCCAATACCCGTATCTTCAATCTGAAAACGAATATTTTGATGTGTCATTTGTCCATTGTCATTAGTGAGCCACTGCGGTCTTGGGGTCTCCCCAAGTGAAGCAAGTGGCGTCATTTGTTTAGACTCTTGACCAATGACTAATGACGAATGACTAATGACTTCCACTTTGAACGTTACGCTACCGCTATTTGTAAATTTGATCGCGTTGCCCAGTAAGTTAATTAACACTTGCCGCAGCCGTTTTTCATCGACTTCAATGGCAAGTGGTAGGCGATCGCTAATTAAGATATTAAATCCAATCCCTTTCTGTTCAGCCCGGATACCACAAATCTCAGTTACACCATTTAAGAAACTTGGCAGATGGACGTTAGTGACAACCAAATCCAATTTCCTCGCTTCTATCTTCGAGAGATCGAGAATGTCATCGATCAGCATCAAAAGATGCGAGCCGCATTGGTAGATAATGCTGACTCCTTCTAGGTTTTTAGCTGTGATGTTTGGCGATCCTTTTAGTAGCTGGGCAAAACCAAGGATGCCATTTAGAGGTGTGCGTAGTTCGTGGCTCATATTGGCGAGAAACTCACTCTTGGCCTGATTGGCAGCATCAGCAGCTTGCTTTGCCTCGACTAATTCATGAGTTCGTTCTTCGACTTTCGTCTCTAGGGTTTTGGAATAATCTAATAGTTGACTGTTGGCAATTTCCAGTTGGCGATTTGTTTCTTCTAACTTCCGCTGTTTATAGGCATTAGTTGTTGCAATCACACTACCGATAAACGCCGCTAAGGTGGGTGTTACCGGAATTAAAATACCATACAAAAACATCCCATAGCCACACAATATACAGGCTCCACTGATGCCTACAGTTGCCCAAAGAATTTTGCCGCCGGGAACCCGCAGCTTGCTACTAGTGGATAACGTGGATAACAACCAACTACCTGTAGAACCAATGACAGACCACAAAACAATCCAGAGTGATAAAGAAATGCCAGAAACACCGTGCAGACTGGCTTTTCCTGTTTTTGCTCCTCGTACTAGTTGATGAGCAATATTCGCATGAACAACTACACCTGGAGTCGGTTTTTGAGCAGAGATCCAAGAAGAAAAGGGTGTGCTGAAGAAATCATTGGTACTGGAGGCAATCGACCCAATAAATACCATGCGATCGCGCATCAAATCTGCTGGAATTTTACCTGCTAACACATCGCGCATCGCAACTGTCCGAAATGCGGCATCTGTTCCATGCCAATTGAGCAGAATTTGATAGCCTCCTAAATCGGCATCGGTATAACCTGCTTCTTGATTTTGCAGTGGTAAATAAATTTCTTTACCCAACTGAAACTTTTGCTGTTGAGGGTCAATGCTTTCTAAGCTAATTTTTTCAGCTTCGAGGTACTTTAGGGCTACAAGGGTTGCTAGTCCGGCTTTAATGGTGTTTTTCTCTTTGGCATCTTCAGCTGTCAGGAGGGCGCGACGTACAAAGCGATCGCCATCTAACACTAAATCTGCTAATCCTACCCGATCCTGTTTTTTCAATTCCGGTGGGGGATTAACGCGTTCGCCAGTAATTTTCTCAACTCCGATCAAATTGGGAGTGTTGCGAAAAACTTGAACAAGTTGCTCGTGTCCGCTTCCTTCCGGTAAATCTCGATAGAGATCCAAGCCAATGGCTCTAGGCTGCTGCGCTCGGATTTTTTCTAGTAATCGTGCTAGCGCCCAGTCTGGAACTGGCCATTTACGCACAGCTTGGATATCGCGCTCATCGATTGTGACAATCACAATCTCATCAGCGATCGCCACAGGCGATCGCTGACGAACCCATTCGTCGCGAATTTCCCATTCCGGTAAATTGAAAAGTCCCAACGATTGCCCAACCATAACCGTCAAGGCAACGCTAGGAGTAATAATCAAAACGCTGCGAGTGCGTTGGACAAAAGCCTGGAATTTGCGCCACATATTTGTACTATATAAATGGGGATTGGGGAACTCGGCGTCCCCTCTGAAGATAAGGGGTAATGGGGACTGGATAGAAGAAACAAGAGAGGGACAAAAAGAATAATTACTCTTAACCTAATGCCCAATGCCCACTTGCCCTGAGTTTACGGTGAGCGCAGTCGAACTGCGACTTGTGCCGAGCGACTTGTACTGAGCGTAGTCGAAGTAAGCCGAGGTAAGCCGAAGGGATGCCCAATTCCCAAACTGCAATTAGTTAGTAGATGCTAATAAGTTCGCTGTTACAATCTCCTTCAAACTGACTGAGGATAGAAGTTCTTCCCATTGTTTGCGGAGAGTTGCATTGTTGGGTTGAGCGGTGTATACTGCTGCAAGTGTTGCCACACAATCATACCAAACACCGTTTTTACCCAAAGCAGTAGCCCGCTTCAGAGCATCTTGCTTTTGGATTGCTGTTGCTAACTCAGCGCTGGGCTGGATACGCTGAACCCAACCATCGACGTAAGGCGTACTTGGACTGAGTTGCCCATCTACTTTGAGTGCTAAGAACCATTGATAATTTTTACCAACGGCTAAAGCGGGTGCATTGACTGGTAATTTGATCGCGATTACCCCAGTTTTACCCGCAACTGAAATGTTCATCTGATGTTGCATATTGCCAGCTTCATCTTTGAGGCTGAACACGGCTTCTTGAGCATTGGAAAATGGGAGATACACCAATATTGTGGGACGTTCAGACAGTGTTGTGCCATAGAAGTTTTGGGGCAAGAGGGCGATTAGCGCTGCTGGTTGTGTTGTACTTGTAGTTGCTGGATTCAAGTAGTAAGTACCAACGCGAGAAGCACCCGCACTTGCTTGTTGGGGAGCGCCTTTGCCGACAGCAGGTGTAAAGAGGTTGCCACGAGAAGCTCCTCCAGTTGCCTGTCTGGGC
>NZ_CAXTTT010000148.1:0-5590 GCF_964247315.1 uncultured Nostoc sp. | reverse complement strand
GAAGCTCCTCCAGTTGCCTGTCTGGGCGCACCTTTCCCGACAGCAGGTGTAAACATACTACCGCGAGAAGCTCCTCCAGTTGCCTGCCTGGGCGCACCTTTCCCGGCAGTAGGTGTAAACATACTACCGCGAGAAGCTCCTCCAGTTGCTTGTCTGGGAGAGCCACTGTTGGCGGGTGGGGTAAATGTAACAGCATGAGCACTTGTCCATGCACTGCTAGCGATCAGAGCGATAACGCTCAATGTACTAGCTAAATATTGACGTTTCATGATGTTTTTCCTTATGTCATTGAAATGTGATACAAACAAAATACGTTTTTTCAACTATGGTCAGAAGCTCAGAGAATAAGTCTAGGTAATAGTAAAGTTAGAGAACTTCTACTAGCAGTATAGGCGAGCTTGAACTAAAACACTGTAAAAAATAACTTAAATAATTTCCAATAAACTCCGTTGTATTACTTAGCTAAATCCAGTTGCCGATCAAAACAAAGCCAGACCAAAAGAACGGTTCGTGGAAATCAGTTTGGCGAATTAGGCTAATTTGTGCTTGTCTTAGTGCTTCGGCTTTAGTAATTTTGGGTTGTCGCAGTTGGTCATAAAAGCGAGTCATTAGCATCGCAGCTGCTTGATCTTTGACGGGCCATAGGGTGGCGATAGTTGAGCGAGCGCCGGATTTGACAGCCAAGCCTGCTAGTCCCAAGACGGCGCGATCGTCTCCTGCTGCTGTATCGCAGGCACTTAGTACCAGCAGCTCGATGGCTTTTGATGGATCGCTACCTCGATTTTTCAGGAGTTCAGATAACTCTTTAACATTGACTTCTCCATCCCAAGTGAGCAAGAAGGTGTCTTCGAGGCGGGAACTAAACTGTCCGTGGGTTGCTAGGTGAACAATACTTGCACTACTAGATTTCACCTGTTTAGCAACGGCTTGACTGGTGAATTCCTGATTCAGCAACACAGAGGAAGATACTGCCTTGGAGATTTGTTTCACTTCTGATTCCACGGCGGGTAAAGCACTAAAGCCAGCGCGAGATTGGCTAATGCCACCTACGATCGCACTGATGTGGTTTTGATGAAGCGATCGCGTTGCCATCAGTTGCAATCCTGGTGAGAGCGCCACAGCATATTTCTCAATCAGATATTGCTTACCATCAAAAAGAGCTGCTATGGGAATGTTCCGCAATCGACCATCTAAAACAAACACCAATGTCTTGGTATCAATGAATGCTTGCTCTGCTTCATCTGGGCGAATTAACCAATCATAAATCTGTTGGGACAATCGATCCCGGTCTTTGGAATCTGAGACAGGGTTAAGAGCAACCAAAAAATTGTCTAGAGTCTGCTCAATTTCAGCTTGAGATTTATGAGTAACATAGGAACGGAGTGGTTGCCCTGCTTTGGAGAGAATTACTGTTAAACGATCTGGTAGGACGATCGGATAAATGACGGTTGCAGTAGGATCGACCCGATCGATCTGTTGAGTTCTATCTAAACAGGCTTCCCGAAAAAAGTTATCGAGTTCCGCAATTTGCAATGCCTCAATCAATTCACGAGCTTCTATTAGTTCTGCTTGACTCGGTTGATCCTCTAGAAGTAAATCAACCAGTTCCCGGTAGACCGGCTCCACACTGGTGCGAAAAGAGAACTGGACATCAGGGTTAATAGCTACCAAATCTCCCCGTAGTGCCTTTAAGGCATTGACTGCTTCTGTATAGGTGGTAATTGCTTTTGAGCGATCGCCTTGTTGTTTATACAACTGTCCCACCTGCCGAGCAGATTGAGCAATGATATCGTTAGCTTGGAGTTGGCGGGCAATGTTGAGGGATTTCTGAGTTAACTCCTGTGCTTGTGATAACTGCTGTGTACGAAGATAGAGTTTTCCCCACTGATGTAATGCATGAGCTTCGGCTTGAGTATCCTGAATTTGCTGTGCAGATTTGACTGTGATTGCCATCAGTTGCGCCAAATCTTTTAGCGGTAGGATTGGGTCAGAATTTGACTGGCGGTTGAGAGTGGCAACAAAATTGATCGCTGCGTAGAGTGAGGTGTGACTGGGGGGCAGTTCCCGGAGTTCTTGGAGTAGTTGAGGTGCAAGTGGGTTAACAAACTCTAGTTTGTCGTAATTGAGGAAAAGTTTGAACTGAGCTAAACGCGCTTGTAATCGATCGCTTGGGTTAGTTGTTAAGAGTTGAGCCTGTTCAAAGTAATCTAATGCGGCTTCGGGATCTTGCAAGTCAACAGCAGTTTGACCCAGGCCGATCAGAATAGAACTTAACTGGGGTTGGGCTGAAATTTTACGAGCGATCGCTAAACTTTGCTCTAAAATCTGTTGACTTTTACTATCACCAATTATTTGCAGAGCTAAACCAAGCGATCGCAGTCCACTGACTTTAATTTCATTATCCGGCATCCCTTGGAGTTTTTCAGTCAGTACCTCTAACTGTTGTTTCGAGCGGCGGTAAAATCCCAAAGTTTGTAAAGCTTGTGCCTGGTTGATTTGACTACCCAGGCTTCCCATTGTGTCGCCTGCTTGCTCATAAAATTTTTGAGCTTGTTGCCAACTTGCAAGTGCGGTTTCGGCTTTGCCAGTGTGTAATTGCAAATTTGCTTGGGTATTAAGTGCTTGTGCCCAAAGAATTGGATCGGCAGAGGGAATAGAGGTTTGCAATAGTTTCAGACTTTGCTCAATAGACTGTTGGGCTGCTTGCCATTGATTAAGTTCCTGTTGTGCCAGTGAGAGGTAACTTAAACTTAGAGCTTCGTTCAGGCGATCGCCTTGGGTATGATACTGTTGTGCTGCCGTTTGCCAAATCGTCACTGCTTCTGCAAAGCGTCCTGAACGGTAGAGGTTCCGTCCCTGTTCCAGCCAATTGTTAGGTTGAGTAGATGCTGACACATTCAGGGTAGAAGTTGTCGGTACTTGCACAGATGCTTTTGCAGGTGTTATTGTCACTGCCAAACACAAGCTCAAAATACTCAAACTAATATATAGCCAACGACATTTTTTAATTTGGAAAGTCACAGGTAGTTACTGATGGTTTAAGAGTTTGTTTAGTAAAGTAATTGCAATGCCTACTATGTTTAAATTCCTGGAGCAAATTAACTTTTAGGAACCGCAGCACAAGTTAATTGAGGCTGTATATTTGCGGGAGATGGCGCTGCAACTAACTCAACTTGGCCATTAGCGTTGCGATGCCAGGAAGTGGCTTCGACGATAACCTCTGGTGATGTAGGCGTTTGGGCAGTGACATTACCAATTTTGCGGTATGCTCTGAGGTCGCGGATATCAGACCAAGTGCGATCGCTCGTTACTTGCTGATTGGGATTTTGCGGCACACCACCCCGTCCCGTTGCCACAAAGCGACTGCCTTGAGTACCCGAACAACCTGTGGCAATTTGCTGAGATGGATCGGTAACATTTGCTGGCAGTTCTACTAAACCGGAATTTGGATCGACGCCGATGGTATTGACTTGAACCGTGCCACTAACCCCGAATTGGGAACTAGCAGTAATGTCATTGTCTGGTGTCAGTTGAGGACGAAACTTCAGTCCGAAAAGCCCTTGTGTGGCGATTTGAATATTGCCCCCCCGACCTTTCACGGCATTAGCAATAATGTTGCTGTTTTCTAATCCAGCAATGATCGGTGCATTGATATTGATGTTACCTCCATTACCATTACCGCCTGCTGTGGCAGTAATATTGCTGCGATCGCGCATCAGCAACAACTTACCAACTCGTAAGCTGATGTTGCCACCATTACCAGATTCTGTCTGTGCTTGGATTAAGCCTTGATTTTGCAATTGGATGCGATCACTTGTGATATTAAGATTGCCACCATTGCCAGTGCCTTGACTGGTGACACTGACTGTCCCGCCATCCGTCAGTGTTAGACTGGGTGTGGTAATGCTCACAGTGCCGGCATTCGCTGTTAATATATCTGGCAGACCAAATCGTTTCCGCAACGACGGATCGGGTCGGATGGTGGAAGCGTTAATGCTACTATTAGTTGCCCGACCTTGACCACTGATGACGATCGATTCAGTAGCGTTGATGCTCAAATCTCCCCCATTACCTGCAAAAAATGAGGTGGTGGCAACTGCTCCCCCATCCAGAATTTGCAATTTGGCAGTATCCAGGGTCAAGGTTTTGGCACTTCCGGTTGCAAATGTAGTTGAGCTAATGTTGCTGTAAATTGCAGAGGGACTTTCTCCGATCACCGTGGTGTTGGTGTTGCGAATCATCACTTTACCGCTAGAACCACTGCTAAAGGTAGCCGAAGATAGTGAGGCTCCGCTTGATATTAGTAGACTATTACCATTGACGAAAACATCACCAGCATTTCCAGTGCCGAGTGTAGTAGTGTTAATTGTGGTCACGTCACCAGGATTAGTGGGTGAAAAGCCTGACAGTTCAATGGCGGTTGCATTGATGTAAATATTGCCACTGGTAGCTGCTCCAAGAGTTGTGCTATTCAACCCCGCTCCCCGATTGATGGTCAGTCTGGGAGTAATAACACTGATATTACCACTAGCTCCGATACCCAGAGCATCACTACGCACTCCGCTCCGAATTGTGCTATCAGCTGTTCTGGCAATCAGATCGATGGACTCTGTAGCCTGAAGGCGAATGTCACCACCGGGGAGATTGCCAAAATTTTGCGCCAGTACCAGAGAGCCATCGGTGAATTGAATTTGCCTACCCTGAATTTGAACGGAACCTGCATTCACGCCGCTGATATCTAATAGCGATCGCTGTGCCAGCTGAATATCGCCAAAGCTTTGTACATCCTCATATCCCAGTGTATAGCCCTGTACGGTTGGTATCAGCTTTACCAATCCTGTACCGCTTAAACTACCCAATTCAACTCGCCCTCTTTCAGCGACCAGGTTTGCCCCATTTAGATGTAAGTCGCCACCCACTAAAGCTAGCGTGTTTCCCGGCTGTACCCGCAGTTTTGTAGAACTGGGAATCTGAATCGGAGGAACCAGAGCTAGTCCACTGCGATTAATCAAAGAGTGTCCTGTGCCTTGAATGTTGATGGGTGCGGGATTGTTACCCAGTTGCAACCCAATAGGAACATTAATACTTAACAACGGGGCAGATTCAGAATTAATTGCGCTAAATTCAGCGCCATCGGCAAATTTGATACTGCTGGCAGTTGTACCAATAAACGAACCCCCGATGTTCAGTTGAGCATTAGCTCCAAAGATTATCCCACTAGGGTTGATCAAGAAGAGACTAATGGGGTTTTTGCCGTTAATCGTCTGAATCAAGCCATTAATGTTAGAGATATTACCGCCAGTAACACGGCTGAAGATGTTAGAAATGTTGGGCGTGTTCGCTAAATCAAAAGTAGCCGAACCGCCAGTGGGAACCGAAAACTCCTGGAAACTATGAAATAAGTTACTGTTGGTGGCACTACCGTTAGTAATGGTGAAGTTTTTACCGCTTTGGGAGACAGTAGTATTCAAGCTGCCATCGGGAGTTACCTGAGCGTTGGCAAAGCCGCACCAAAGTGGCATTACCATCAACGGCACTATAGCGGTTCTCAGTTGGGTGAAATATAGTAACAGCAGTGGGTAAACCATCC
>NZ_CAXTTT010000147.1:0-16142 GCF_964247315.1 uncultured Nostoc sp. | reverse complement strand
TTGTTATTTCGGGATACCCAATTGTTATTTCGGGGTACCCAATTGTTATTTCGGGATACCCAATTGTTATTTCGGGGTACCCAATTGTTATTTCGGGGTACCCAATTGTTATTTCGGGGTACCCAATTGTTATTTCGGGGTACCCAATTGTTATTTCGGGGTACCCAATTGTTATTTCGGGGTACCCAATTGTTATTTCGGGGTACCCAATTGTTATTTCGGGGTACCCAATTGTTATTTCGGGGTACGCATTTATTGATTTTGTGATTACTGTTGCTGATTATACTTATTCTCAAACAACAAATCGATATGAAAAATGAGTAAAAACACAGGCAAACTCGTAATTATTTCGTTGAACTTTTAATGAAATAAATCCACAAAACTACCCATCTCAGGCAAAAGGATACTCCACTATGTTGAAAAAGGAATTATTAAAAAAGGATGTGTTATGTCTTTAAAAACTCGTGGTTCTGCTGCTGTTGACAAAGCCCAACTTCGTCTCGCCTTGCTTAAATCTATTGATGAAAATCTGGATTTGGGACATGGGTTAACCATTGAAGCCTACAACCACTTAATCAACACTACCCGTGCGATGGTAGAAGCTAATAATACGCTGGTTTCCAATCTGGAAGAATCGCGTAAAACAGTTACCCAGATGGATAAAGCTCTCTCCGAAATGTCTGAACGAATGCTAAGTGGAGTTGCAACTGTCTACGGCAGAAACAGTATAGAGTATTCCAAAGCTGGCGGCTCTAATCGCAAACGAAATAAACAATCTATTTCAAAAGTTACTCCAGTTGTAGCGGTTCTTACTACTCAACCTACTCAAGCTGCAATTGCGAATGCCTCAACTAACGGTAATGGCACAACTCCTTTGCTGCAATAATCCACACCTACTTAAACAAGAAATCAGATCCCGGATTTTTCTAAAAAGTCCGGGATCTTTTTGTCACCAACATTTTGTTATATCAATAAAATCGTATAAACTTATACTTAATATTCAAACGTACAACTATGTAGTTGCTTGATTTGAAAAAGATGCGTTGGCGTAGCCCAACCCAGGCATCGCTTAATTTTTGATGAATACGTTGGCGTAGCCCAACCCAGGCATCGCTACTTACTTTACAGCAGTCTGGTTTTGTTGTTCTAACACTACATTGAAAATCAGTGTAAAATTCACATTTGGGATGAGTCGGCGTAAAACTTGTAGATGAGCTTCCGCATCACTGCGGCGACGAAAACGAGCTACAACTTGGTTTTGCATATTAGGTAAAAGCCGCACTATACACCAAGGATTGAGCTTTTCAAGATAAGTCATAGTCGCTTTGCTCCAAATCAAAAGTTAAAAGTCAAAAGTCAAAAGAAAAAGCATAAAAGCCAGCCTACTGTGATGGTGGCTGGCAAGAAATATCATTTTGATATTGCAATTAGATGCAGTTTCTACTCACTCTTGTCTGGAAAACAAAGCTTTTCCAATACTTCTTCGGGAATCTCCTCAAAGTGTTCTAGCAAAAAGTTCATCAGCGCTAGGTGGCGTAAATCAGCTGGCATAGGACGGCGGTAGTTTTTACCTCTAGCAAACCAGCGTCGAACTGTGGACAGGGAACGAGAGCAAATCTGAGCCATTTGTTCGTAGTTTACCTGCCATTTGGAGTAAAACTGCTTGGGAGTCATACCCAATTGACAATAACTGTAGAATTGCATCAAATCTTGCTCTCGCTGCTTGAGTGGATGAGGATTCATAAATGTGTCTCCTCGCTGATTGGTTCTAAATCTTCTTCCCAAGCAATATCGGCAGATGTCCAAGCAGCACTAGGGCTATCTTTGCTTAACCAAATCAGGTAGCACCAACTCCAGCAGCAGCGATCGCAAGCAAAGCTATAAAATCGACCAATGACAATGCCCCAGTCAGTATCGCTTTGGGCACATAGCCAACGCAAGCGATCGCCATATAAAAATCTGGGTGTCTTGGCTACATCAGGAAAGTTAGCAGGAAGCTCAATAGATGCGTCTGGGTATTTCAGGTTAATCAAGCCTGGGACTATATCTTGGCAATTGTGCCGGATGAGATTGAGATAATTGGCAATCAACTTATCATTGATGCTATGAGTTAACCCAGATATCAGAATTGCAGCTAGACTTTCTATTTCTTGCTGCTGGAGTTGCATCCAAGTGCTATCAAAGTCAGCGTCAGAGTAGTTGTTGAGCTTTGCTAGTAATTCTGTGATGCCGAAATCATCTAAAGCTTGTTGATAAGCTTTGTGTTGATCTGTTTTGTAGCTAACAGGCTTTAACATTGTATATGTCTCCTGTGATAGGGGGGCCAAAAGCCAGCATCCGCCGTGAGAAAGTTGATGGCTGGCTTTTGACTTATCTGTAATTATACATAAAAACCAACTAATTTTATGTTAATTAGTGTGTTATTATGTGATAAATATAGAAACAAACAAAGCTTATGATGGTGATATGGGAAAAGTTACAGTAACTATTTACATGGAAGAAGAAGACAAAGAAGCCCTGCAACAATTGGCTGATGCAGAGGAGCGTTCTTTGTCTCAGATGGCGGTGTTAATTGTGAAACGAGCGATTAAACAAGCTCAGAATGACGGGAAAATTCCACCAAAATAATTCGTAATTCGTCTGGGAAGCGATACCTTCTCTTTCTCTACGAGACGCTACGCGTAGCTTGCTTCCCCCAAGGGGTACGGTAGGCTTCCCTTGTACCCTGTTTAATTACGAATTATGAACTAGTAATTATTTGGTCACATAATCACCATCATCAGTAATAATCTAGGTTTGATGACAATAATTTGTCACAACGACATGAATGTGTCACCGATCGCAGATAATTAGTCACTGGACATGATTTGTGTCAAACTTGACTATTGAGCAATACTTTTATCAAAGCCGATGATGGGATTTGAACCCACGGCCTGCTGATTACGAATCAGCTGCTCTACCACTGAGCCACATCGGCATACACAATCTAAGAGTATAACATGATTTAATCATGGTAGATCAAAATCCCAAAAATCGCCTGAATCCTGAACAGTATGCCAGCCTGAAAGCAGAAATAGCTGCTCCTTATCGCGGCTTTCGACAATTTTTCTACATTGCTTTCGGTGCATCTGGCTTACTCGGTGCATTCGTCTTTTTCTTCCAAGTGCTTGCCGGACGCAATGTTGAGAGTGCAATGCCTAATTTAGCTCTCCAAGTAGGAATCGTTGCTTTAATGGTTTTCCTCTGGCGGTGGGAACAGCGTCGGCAACAACGCCCCAATTCGGGTAAAAATCCTAATTCCTGAAGGGATAAATCTTAGCTAATTAATTTTTGACTACTTTCTTTTAATATATCTTTTCTTCAAATTTACTCATGCTTTTATGAAAATTAAAATATCAAGAGAGAAAAAATAAAAAAATTCTTAGGAAATCCCAAAAAGCAAAAATTTCTGAGAAAATAGAAATCGTTGAAACGGGGTCAGCCAATATAAAGACCCTGACTATAAACCCAATCACATTCAAATGGGGTCAGCTATATTTAAAGACCCCAAATTTTATGATTAAAAAACCCTAAAATTAAAAAACCACTATATTGGAAACGCCAGACTGATAATTTGTTAGTCTGGCGTTTCCAATTTGCTAATTAGACATTTACTGAACTGTTACCAAATAAGATGAAGGAATTGGTTGGGCACGTCCAGCATTGACAAGTGCCTGGTAAACAAAGGCAGCAACTTCGGCTCTAGTCGCCTGACGATTAGGATTGAGTTGCTTGGCTGTGGGATAGTTGATTACTAGTTGCCGTGCAGTTGCGGCGGCAACTGGTGCGATCGCATAATTAGGAATCTGAGCAGCATCGGTGTAAAAGGAAACGACATTTTGATTATTTGCAGTTAAGCCCAAACCATTAGCTAAAGAGACTAACGCCTGCACTCTAGGAATTTGCTGCTGTGGCTTAAAAGTGCCATCGGGATAGCCAGAAACAAATTGACTCTGGTAAGCAGATTGAATGGCAGTGTAAGCCCAGAAATTGCTTGCTACATCCTTAAACTGAATGGCTGTGCGTTTAGTTGGTGGCTTTAGGGCTTTAGTGACAATAGTGGCAAATTGAGCGCGGGTTACAGGTTCATTGGGTTTAAAGCTGCCATCAGGAAAGCCCGCAATAATATTTTGGGAGGCTAAAGCTTCGATGTAGGTTTTTGCCCAGTAATTTGCTGGTACATCTTTAAAGGCAACAGGCCCTCCAGGCGGTACATCAACACTGGCGGCAACAAAATCTACTGAGCCGAAAATCTTTTTCTGATCGATATCGTTGCCAACAGCGACAATTTGACCGGTTTTAGTGGCGTTGTTCACATCATAACGAGTGTTATTGCGGATAAGATTGCCACCAGGATTTTCGTTGGTGCCAAGGTCGGGTGAAGCGTTGACAGTTGCTACTACTCCATCCCGTTTATTGTTTTGAATGACATTTTTACGCAATACAGGCTTGGCTGACTCTGAGATAAAAAGACCATCTTGGTTTTCGATAATTTGGTTTTCTACAACTAGAGGTGTGGAAGTCCCACCGAGCGCAAGACCAAAACCAGTATCCTGAAATAAGTTACTCCGAATTTCTCCTTGAGCAGCTTTAGCAATTGAAATCCCATTGCCTTTGTTTTGCACAAACAGGTTACTTTCAATTTTGGGATTACCTGTACCCGTGACAAAAACACCCTCTCTGACACTGTTAGTAAAAGTACTGTTCTTAATCGTGGGATTAGTTGACTCCACCCACACACCCGTACCCCGGCTATTTGGGTTAGTGACGGTGACACCAGCGATCGTGCTATCTTGCTCGGCAAGGATGGTAATGTCTTGTCTGGCAAAGGTGCGACTAGTGTAGAAGCCTCCACCTGTAATCAATATCGCCTGACCTTTACTAGCTTCATCACCTCGCAGTGTCACCCCTGGTTTAAGTAAAAGCGGGAAGGTTTCACCACTTTCCTGGTTATAGGTACCAGGTGCTAATTGAATCACTGCACCTGCTTGGGCTTGACTGAGAGCGAAACTGATGCTTTTGTAGGGTGCTGCCGAGGTTGCACCAGCACCAGCCCTATCTGCACCAGTTGTTGGATTAACATAAATCGCTGCGGCAGTTGCAGGAGCTTGCGCTGTATGAGTTGGGGCGATATTTTCTGGATGAGTGGTATCAGCATTAACCTCATTAGGTAGTAGTATTGACCCACTAGAAACAACAAGTATTGCCGTTAGCCCGGCTCCTACGCGCAAAGTATATCTGAGATCACTGCTGGAAAGAAGGCGAAAATTTTTCGCAAGAGAAATGTGAGAACCCCAATATTTCATTTTTTGAGTCTGTGATGTGCTGAATTACGGTATATGGAACAAGGTTAAAGATAACAGCGTTGTAGCTGCTCTAAAACCCATGCAAAACTATACTGGATGATTAGCACTGATTCAGCTAAATTCCTTAGATAGGTCACAGAACTTATACATTAGTTATATTGTGTTATGCAGAAAATTTTCTTAGGGGTACTATGGAGATGAGGCGATTTTTAGTATTCCCTAAAGCTAGGTGCTGCAACTAATTCTGCTGGAATATCATCACAGAAAAAGCAAACCTATTGGAAATCGGGAGAAATGCATTTTTATTTTTTAGGGCTGCGTCGCGTCTTAGTTTTAGTAGGCATTATCTGTCTTCTGTTTTTGTCCACTCCTGCCTTTGCAGCAGAACGAGTAGTGCTGAAGTATGGTATCTTCCGTGAATCACTTTCTGTAGAGGAACTATCCACCTTTGCCCAAACAGGTGAACTCTCAGGTTCATTAAAAGTTAATTTAGCTTTGGCACGACAAGACCCCAAAGCCATTCGTCAGTATTTAACAAAGCCTGTGAAGGTAAACTCTGTATTTTTAGATAAAGTACTGAATAGCCAGATTGGTAATATTATTTTGGATCGAATTAGTCAAGTTATTTCTACACCGTCTCAAAGAGCAAATCGGCAAGCTTTACGAGCCGCTTTGGTACTTTCTGCAAATCAAGACGGGCAAGTGTCGCTGATTGAAATTATTAAGAATTATCCCACAAATGAAGTGGAAGTTGATGGCGATCGCTTGCAGGCTGCATACCGTCAACTTCGCCGCTGGCAAACAAGCTTACAAGATTTATTAGGTGTTTAGTAAGCTAAAGTTTCTAAAGTTTCTCTTAAATACCTCTGTACCTGATGTTCCAAGCGAATTCCCTCTAATTGAGCATCGCGTTCTAGTTGCCAGCGTTGAAAACCGGAACTAGTGGAGATCGCACATTTGAGGCTATACCAAATTTCAGTATCAGCAGAAAATTGGCGATCGCTAGAAGCTGGAATTTGAGCCATAGTTTTTTATTCCTTTATTTTAAACTTCAACAGGAATTGGGCATTGGGCATTGGTTATTAATTATTCTCCTCTGCTCCTCTGCCCCCTGCCTCCCCTGCTCTTTTCTCTAGCCCTAAAGTGAAATAATATACTTTACGGGCTGCTACGAATCTGTATTTACCCTAAACAAGGATTGCAATAATCGGGGCACGATTTGATTAACCCGCACTCCTAAAATAGTGAAATCTTGCTTAATCTTTTCTAAAGATAATGGCTCGATGCCAGCGAATTCTGTCTCATTAATCACCAAAACTCGCATTATACTCACAGGTATTTGTAAAAATAGATTGCTGCCCAAAAAGGCTAATCCTGCAAGCACTAGTGCAAGGCTGCGCCATTGTGGGAGGAATTTAGCTGAATTTGCTACTAATGGGGCAATTTGGTAAAGATTCCACAATATCCAAACCGACAATACTGCTGCCACTAATGCCAGGATACGATTTAATTTTGTATTAATTAGACAGAGAATTTTCCGCTGCCGTTCAGTCAGATTTTCTGGCTTTAGGGCTATTCCTAAAAGAGCAAATATATAAAAGGGGCGACGCAACTGCATCCATAGTAGGGGGAGAACACCAATGGCGGCAACTAAGAATAGTTCCATCCAGACTGGCAAAAATGGCTCGCCTACAGACAAAAACAATAAGCAGAGTACTAAAAAAACAGGCAACGTTGCCAATCCAGCGACGTGAATCCACAAAATAGGTTCAGAGCGAAATGAATGCATATTATAAAAAGTTATGAGTTAGAAGTTAGGAGTTGGGAATTAGCAGCCTTTATGACTCCTAACTCTTAATTTATCACTCCTAACTTCTAACCATTTTACCCTCAACACTATCTCGTTAAGGTGAGAGTGCGCCGCTTTGTAACCATTTGATAGGCTTCGATGATGTCACCTTCAACCCAATCATTGAATTTATCCATGCCGACGCCGCATTCATAACCAGCGTTGACTTCACGAGCATCTTCTTTCATCCGTTTTAAGGAGTCAAGAACGCCTTCATAGATCACCTTACCGCCACGTCGCACCCTGACTTTGCAGTTGCGAACTAGCTTGCCAGATTGAACGTAGCAGCCAGCAACCGCACCACGACCGACTGGGAAGACGGCACGGACTTCGGTTTGACCCAAAGGTTCTTCCACCAACTCTGGTTCCAAAAGACCTTCCAAGGCATCTTGGATATCTTCTAGGAGTTTGTAGATTACATTGTATTCCCGGACGTCGACACCTGCTTCATCGGCGGCTTGTCTGGCGCCACTGGCAAAGGTGGTGTTGAAGCCGATAATTACAGCGTTACTAGCAGCTGCTAAGTCGATATCTGTCTCGGTGATTTCCCCAGCAGTAGCCAACAGCATCCGAATTTGGACTTCGTTTTGGGGGATTTGCTTGAGCGCTCCCACAATGGCTTCCACCGAACCTTGTACATCTCCTTTCAAGATCAAGTTGAGTTCTTTCAACTCGCCTTCTTGTGCTTGAGCCGAGAGCGTTGTCAGGGTAACACGTCCTTGTAACAGGCGGGATAGGCGTTGTCTGTCTGCGCGATCGCTAGCGAGTGCTCTGGCTTCTTTTTCATTTTGGAAGACCTCGAACTCGTCGCCTGCTGCTGGCACATCACTTAAACCTAGTACCTCGACAGCAAAGGAAGGAGAAGCAATATCTACTCTCTTACCTCTGTCATCCACCATCGCCCGGACTTTACCGAAAGCCGATCCAGCTACCAAGATATCTCCTACATGCAGAGTACCATTCTGAATTAGCAGGGTAGCAACTGCTCCCTTGGCTTTATCCAGATGCGCTTCAATCACAGTTCCTTTGGCGGCACGATCTGGGTTGGCAGATAGTTCTCCAACCTCTGCTACCAGCAGAATCATCTCTAAAAGCGTATCCAGATTTTCACCTCTGATGGCGCTCACCGGAACCATGATTGTCTCACCACCCCAGTCTTCTGCGGTTAGACCATACTGGGTCAGCTCTTGTTTCACCCGTTCTGGCTGTGCCCCTTCTTTATCAATTTTGTTGATTGCAACGACAATTGGCACTCCCGCAGCTTGGGCGTGGCTAATGGCTTCAATGGTTTGGGGACGGACACCATCATCAGCGGCCACTACTAACACGGCAATATCTGTTACCCGCGCTCCTCGTGCCCGCATAGCTGTAAAGGCTTCGTGACCAGGAGTATCCAGGAAGACTATCTGTTGTGGTTTGCCCTCATGTTCCACATCCACATGGTATGCACCGATGTGTTGAGTGATCCCGCCGGCTTCGCCAGCAGCCACTTTGGTTTTGCGGATTGAGTCGAGTAGAGTTGTTTTACCGTGGTCGACATGTCCCATAATTGTCACGACTGGCGGACGGCGGTGGAGATATTCTAGGTCTTCTACGCCGACCATTTCTGTAATTTTCCGAGCTTCTGCTTCTCGCTCGGCGGTTTCTACTTCTATTTCTAGTTCTTTGCCTACCAGGGTAATTGTGGGAATATCTAGATTTTGAGTGATACTCACCGCCATGCCTTTAAGGAACAGGATTTTCACAATCTCTGTATCGGCAACAGCTAAAACGTCAGCCAGTTCTTGTACAGTCAACGGACCTGTGATCGCCACTTTTTCAGGACGATCGCGCTTTGTCTCGGCTTCTTGGCGACGGTTTTGGTGCTGGTCGCGGCCAGAACCTGACTTAGAGCCAGACCTGGAACCAGACTTTTTCGCTCTTGCAGTTGGGGCGCTAGCAAGGGTTGCACCTGGCATCTGTACAGGTCGAGTCGCTTTGGGTTTGGGAGGACGAGCGATGGAAAGGCTGACTTGGACTGTGGCTGGTGAGTCGATATCGTCGTCATCCAGCAAATCTTCTTCAAACTCATCATCAAGTATGGGCTTGATCCGCTTGCCTTTGACGCCAGCTTTCGCCTTCTCTTTAACCTCGTCAATTATTTCTTCTTCTACCCACTTTTTGCCGCCTTTGGTTGGGCGAGGCGGGCTTGGGCGTTTCAAGTCGAGGAGATCGGGTGTGACTGGTTCATCACCCAATCCTTGAGATTTGCCCGCTATTCCTGATATTTGTCTGGGGGGAGTAGCGATTGGCATTGCGGCGGCTACAGCTTCACCTGGACGCGCTGGTCTGGGTCGTTGCCCGTCTCCCAGTTGCGATGGAGCAGACGGTCTATTGCCCCTCTGCTCTGGTCTGCTTGGTGCAGTGGTGGGACGACTTGCCCTTTGTGGTGCAGATGGTGCGGACTGGTCTGTTGGCAGTTTAGCGACTCTCGGCTTAATTTGCTCGCGATCGCCTTCTGCGGGTCGTTGCCGTTGGTCGCGTTTAAGGATCGGTTTATCTGCCTGAGATACTGGTGGTTCATCTACCACCTGGGCTTCTTCTGACGCAGGTCTGGCTGGAGGAGCAACTAGTTGTGGTTTGATCGGTTTTTCCGATTTTGGTCTGGGTGGAACTATTTTTTCCGGTTTTTGGGATGCTATTTTTTCCGATGCCGGATTTGGATTAGGCGTTTGTTCCAAGTCAGCGATCGGAGGTTGCTCTTGAGTCTCAGATTGAGTCCGGGGTACAGGTCGAGTTGGTACCGTCGGCTTCAGGGGTGAAACTGGTGTAGCGAAAGGCCGTGGCGGAGAGGGAGGATTAGCTTCAGACAAGGCAGCTTGGGTATTGTTAGCAAGTGACGCCTCTGGGGCGTTGGGAGTAGTATTTCTCAATATTTTGGGTTTGCGTATTTCCAAAATTTGCTGTTTGTGGGGTGCAGCAGGTCGGTTACGTCCGCCGTTGGGTGGTGAATTTGGCTTATGGCTGGTTGTACCTAGTTCCTTTTTGGCTGACACATTCGTAGTTGCAAGCTTTTCTGCTGCCGCCCGGATGTTTTCTGCCTCGGATTCTGAAATCGTGCTGCTATGGCTTTTGACCGCAATATCGAGCTGGTCGCAAATTGCTAGTAGCTCTTTGTTATCCAAATTCAATTCCTTTGATAATTCATAAATTCTAACTTTGCCGTTGTTCATCCACTCTTCCCCTTTAATTTACAGTTTTAGCGGATGGTTGCCTGGGAGTGCGACATCTCCATCCTTGGATTACTGTTTTTAGGTTGCCGTTCAGTTTTTGCCGGTGCCTCCAATCAGGAAAGAGAGATGTTTCGGTTTAATAATGGCATCCCCACCAGGAATGATGGTTGAGGGATACCCATAAAAATTTCTTAAATAAAAGATTTTTATAGGAATCCTTGACGCCGAACTGCGCCTGAGCGCTACCAGGTTGCCATTTTGTAGTTTCTTGTTTTGTTGATTCTGAGTCTTCCACAACACAATCGATTACATCTTGTTCTGGGAATATTGCCTCGACCCTCTTAATTATTTGGAGAACCGAATGCGTTTTACACCCATTTACTATTTTGGCATTAACCTTGACAATCAACAGAGGGTGTGACGAAAGCGCGATTTCGGCTTTCTACACAATTCCTCTGGTGATTACGTCACAAAGTTGTTCCAACTAAATTTGGTTTTGGGTATTACTGCGGGCTAGACGTTGCGACAAGCTTTGGTACAGTGTTTCTGGCACTGATGCATGTAGCGATCGCCCTAGTCGATTTTTTTTTTGAGCCGCTTGTAAGCAACTCGTTTCTGGACAAATATAGGCAGAACGCCCCATGCCCTGATCCAATTGTACCTTTCCCGATGGAAAGACGCGGACAATCCGCCAAAACTCATCTTTTGAGCCTACTTTACGGCAACTAATACAGCGCCGATAATTTGGTTTCATCGGTTCTTGACGATCTCAGTCCAGGATAATGGAAGTAAAAAGAAGTTTATTATTACTATTTTTTACTTATACCAAGTAGGTTTTGAGAAAATAATCCTTGAGACTGAGACTACAATCTTACAGTATCAAAACTTTACAAAATTAATCAATTATTCATCATCGTTATTGTCAAAACTATCTTCCTCTTCTAATTCGTTCTGATTTTCATCCTCAAATTCTTCTTCATATTCAAGATCGTCTTCTTCTGATTCCTCTGATTGATATTTTGTTCTGACGGCTGCAAATTTGGTATCCTCTGCTGCATAGTCATACTTAGCTTTGTCTTTAATGTCTATTTTCCAACCAGTTAGACGGGCTGCCAAACGGACGTTTTGCCCTTCTTTCCCAATGGCCAAACTCAATTGATCTTCAGCTACAAGTACGTGAGTTTGCCGCGATTCTGGATCCATCAGGCGTACTTCATCTACCCGTGCTGGACTTAAGGCATTAGCAATGTATGTTGCTGGATCTGGCGACCAGCGAATTACATCTATTTTTTCACCGCGTAATTCGTTGACTACCACTTGAATTCGCGATCCCCTAGCTCCAATACAAGCGCCAACTGGGTCTACATCGCGATCGAGAGTATCTACCGCTATTTTAGTCCGGGGACCGACATAACGGGAAGGGGGGTTTGCCTCCCTAGCTACGGCAACAATCCGTACCACCTCATCTTCGATTTCTGGGACTTCGTTGGCAAAAAGATAAACCACCAAACCAGCATCAGCCCGAGACACAAGCAACTGTGGCCCTCGTTGCTGACCTTGAGAGACTTTTTTCAAATATACCTTGAAGGTGGCATTTGCTCGATAATTATCGTTGGGCAACTGTTCCCGCTTCGGTAATTCGGCTTCTACTTCTGGCTGACCAAAGCCGCTGCTAACTGCTAAAACCACTGATTGCCGCTCAAACCGCAGGACTCTTGCTTGGAGAACAGTTCCTTCTAAATCTTGGAACTCTTCTTGCACCATCTGGCGCTGTTGATCCCGTAATTTTTGCGCCAATACTTGCTTAGTTTGCATCGCCGCCATCCGACCAAATTCTCCTTGATCGGGGGTAACATCCAGCACCACAGAGTCCCCTAACTGCGCTTCGGGAGCGACTTGTTGAACTTCGTCTAGGGAAATTTGATGGTCTGTGTTATCTACTTCTTCAACAATGGTTTTGGTGGAAAGAACGCGAAATCCTTCTCCTTCAATATCGAGTTCTACTTCAAAATTTTCAAAATAATCTTCGTCAAACTGTTTGCGCTCTAAATTTTGGGCGCGGCGATAACGTTCATAGCCTTTGAGTAGTGCTTCTCTAATAGCTGATTGAACTGCAAGCCGGGGTAAATTCCGTTCGCGACTTATACTTTCAATTAATTCTTTTAATCCGGGTAAAGTAACCATTGACATAAGCAATCTCCTTTAAAAATTAGGAACTAGAGACTGGGCATTGGGGAGCCAGTGCGTTGGGCGGGCAATGCCCGACTTATTCGCGCAGCGTCTCCCCTTGGGAGAAGCAACTGGCGTGGGCATTGGGCATGGGGAAGAGGACAAGAGGACAAGGAGAATTGCAGACAAGGGGAAAACTTGTTGCAAGTCCTCACCTCTTGTCACCTTGTTACCTTGTCTCCCTTGCTCCTCTGCCCCTCCAATCCCTAGTCCCTAGCCTCTAGCCTTAGTAACTTGTTAATCAGCGCTCCTCTAACTGCACCTTAGTAATTAGGGAGCGGGGAATTTCGACTACACGACCTTTTTGATTTAAGTAAAGTGCTGTCTCATCCCGACGAATCAACTGACCAATCCACTCTTGTTGTCCGTCGTAGGGTGGCGAAGTGGAGATAATGACAGGAAATCCTTTAAAGGAAATAAACTCCCTGTCTGTTACCAGTTGCCGCGAAATACCAGGACTAGACACTTCCAAGACGTATGTATCTGGAACGATTTCCGCAGCATCTAAGGAAGCTTCTAAAGCACGGCTCATCTTCTCACAATCGTTCAACCCAGTGTCTTGCTCAGGATTGCGAATGTCTACCCGCAACACTGGTGGACTTTGATTAGTGTGAAAAACCACGCCAACCACTTCCAATCCCAGTTCTTCTGCCACTGGTGTCGCCAAATCAATAATTTGTGGAACTAAAGGATGAACCATGAGAGAATTCAATAAAAAAAGTGGGCATCGACCCACTTCCTGCGATAGGTATATCTTCCAAGAAGTCTTGTGACGAACCAAATTATGATTCGCCTAATTCGAGTTTAGCGCATTTCTTTTATAGTCGTGCATTGGGCACAAGAGGCAGAGGTGCAAGGAAGACAAGGTGACAAGAGGTGAGAACTTGTAACAAGTTTTTCCCCTTGTCCTCAATTCTCCTTGTCCTCTGCTCCTTTGCTCTCCCTACCCTTCGCGTATTTTTGGGAAAATAGCGCCTTTATCTACTACTGCAGGAACTAATACTTGTGTTCTTAACTGCCGGGTTTGCTCGATAATTTGGTCTATGTCTTCTTGGGATAAACGCTGGACGTAGTTGAGTTTAATTTCTTCCAAGAAGTCAAAAAGTAAACTTTGAATTTCTGAGAGTACATGTTTTTCCTTGATTTGAGATCCCAAGACCTTGGTAAAGCTTTCTAGTAGTTGACTGGTGAGTTTTGCTCCTACAGGGTCTTCAACAGCGCTAACTAAAGTTTTGTAAAGATTAGTTGTGATTTGAGTCGCCAGTTGTTCGCTTAACTGGGTTTGGGCGTGTCCTACACCAGGGAGATTCTGGAGGTTACGGTAGATAGGGACTTGATGGAAGACGGTTTCGATGTTGTGGCGCAGAATGGCAACGATCGCAGGTTGGATATCAGGTAGCACTTGGTAGACAATTGTTTTTACCAAAAGACCTGCGATCGCTTCCACTTCATTCACATTATTAATATCTATGTAGGGACGTAAGTTTTCATGTTGCGAGAGCCAGCTTGTCAACTCACCCCGCTGAATTGAACTCTGAACCTGATTAATCACTCTCACTACTACAATTTCTGTGAGTTCTTCGGCAAAATTGGCGACAATCCCCTGATTAATTTGCTTTCGCACTGGATGCAGATTCAATAACTGCGCTTGATCGAGGCGAATTAATACAGGTATGATTCGTAACCCCCGCCAAAATGGTATCAATAAAAATAAATCGTACCAACGCCATAATAGTGCTTCTAACCAGCTAAACCCAGGATGTTGGCGTCTGAGCAAGAAGGTACGCCCTAGCAATTCTACAGCAAATAAAATCACAAAGGGTAAGTCAATAATCCAGAATTTATCAATAAAATCCCCATTTTCCCCGATTTGGCGGTAATAGTTACTGGCGATCAAAGGGCGGATGCTCTGGTTAAAAAAATTCATTTCTTCAAGCCAGCCATTTTGTGATAGATATGGCTGACTCCAAAAAGTAGCGAAGGACTGTTTTGCAGATTCTTTGCGGATGTGCGATCGCATCCTTTGTTTGATTTTTTCCAAAGTCCCACTCTTATTCGCTCCCGCAAACGGGTTACTATCAATCATCTCGCTGCTAAGACGACTTATTTGTATTAGCCTGCTATTTATCTGAGGCGACTGTAACCCTGTTTGCCTAACTTGTTCTTCTAATGCGTCTACTGTTTCTAAATAACTTTTTGTGTCTCGATGACTTTCAATACCTTTGATTTGGTCATAAATCTTAGTAATTTGAGGAAGTTTTCGCAAGTAGAAATCTCGCCAAGGTACGTAACTTAAATCAAACAACACTAAACTTAAATTTACTGCGGTAGCAATTGCTATAAACCTTTCAAACCAAAGATAACGCTGCTTAGAAGATTTTACATTTTTCATTTTATGTAATATATAATACTTACTATGTGTTTAAAACATAAACTCTTTCATTTATTAATTTTTGGCCCTTTCTAACCAATTACAGCAATTTCCAGTCGAGTAGACCCCAGTAGAAGTGCACATCTGTCATGGGTGTCAACTTCAGCCCAAAACAAAACTCCTTTAAAACCTCTTTTCCAACCATAGGCTGAAAATACTCCTCATTGCAGCACAGCCACAGGTAAAGAGACTGACTTTCACCTTAAGTTAATGCCAATGCACAGATGTGATTTTCTACCGCAGTTTAGTGTTAAAGGGTATATTCGCTTCAAATCATAACCGCTGTATCTTTGCTAATACAAGATACTTCTTTTGATGGATGACAGAGATTATTTTTTACATTTTTAGTTAAATTTAACAAAAAAAATCACAATTTATTCAAAATTCATTAAATAATCGTGAAAAAAGTTATTAAACAAACTTAAAATGCAGCTGTTAACGTTTATGATCCTGCTGATTTAACCCAAAGGAGTTTTTAAGTATGTGGTGTGGGTTTGGAAAATCAAGCGCAACCTTTGCTGTTACTTGCCTGATGACTGCTAGTTTGGTAATTACAGACACAGGTTTTGCAGCCCCTCAAAAAAGTTATACGCCCCAGCAATTCCGTGAGGTATTGCGGGGATTAGGTTATAACGTCAAGGTAACAAATACTGCTTTGACAGACGAGCAAACTAAAAAGGCAATTCGTGAATTTCAGACGGGTTATAAGCTAAAACCAGCTGATGGGATAGCAGGGCCAAAAACCCAAGGTTTTGCTGCTAATATCGTTCAAATTCTGCACAGAAATTTGAATGCAGTGGTGAAGCCAAATCCTCCCCTGCCGCGCGATCATTTTTATGGTTCCCGCACGGAAGAAGTGGTGAAGGAGTATCAGAAGAAGTATCAGTTGCAAGAAACTGGAATTGCTAACTTAGCACTCCGCCAAAAGCTAAATGAAGAAGCAAAGACACTCTTCAGCCAGCCAACAACTAAACCGACAACTAAACCGACAACTAAACCGATGTCTACACCGATGTCTACACCGATGTCTACACCGATGTCTACACCAACACCAACAGCTACACCAACAGCTACAC
>NZ_CAXTTT010000146.1:0-16291 GCF_964247315.1 uncultured Nostoc sp. | reverse complement strand
ACACAACTTCCCAAAAGTGACTTGAAGTTATGTGCAGTCTTACTGTACTGTTCCCTCATCAAAAGGCAGAATTAATTGAAGGAGTTGTATACTTGGCATCCCCGTTACGCTTTGAAAGTCATGCTGAACCGCATGGCCATTTTATCGGTTGGTTGTGGACTTACCAAATTGCCACTCCTGGTGTGAGATTGGGAATTGAGCCGACAGTCCGCTTAGATCGAGACAATGAACCGCAACCAGATGGAGTGCTATTAATCACACCAACATCTCAAGGACAGTCTCGTTTGAGCGATGATGATTACATCGAAGGTGCGCCAGAACTTGTAATAGAGATAGCAGCTAGCAGTGTTGCTATTGATTTACATGACAAGAAAAAAGTTTATGGTCGGAATGGAGTAAAAGAATATATTGTTTGGCAAATATTTGAAAGCAAATTAGATTGGTTTAGCCTCCAACAAGGCGAATATGTGTCTTTAGAAGTGGATGCAGATGGAATTATCAAAAGTCAAGTATTTCCTGGTTTGTGGTTGTCAATATACGATTTCCTTGTTTGCAATATGCAGCAAGTATTGGCTGTGTTGCAGTTGGGATTAAATTCACCAGAATATCAAATATTTGTGCAGCAGTTGTCTAGTCAGAATTCAGTAATCAGAATAGTTAAAAAATCAGGAAAATATTTGATGAATATTTTGGCATCAGTCTATTTTTTGGGGAATAAGACTGGCGCTTTTGGTTGCACTATCCCAAACAATCCAGCTAAGAGAATTATCTAAATCTTCAGAGCTGTTTGAAACTTTGAAATATAGCTTTTCTTCGCCTTTTCTTTCAATAGCAAAGTCGGCATTTTGAGCATAAACGACTATAAAACCTTTGTCTCGCAAACAATATATCGCCCAGGCTTTCAATGATTGCTTGTATGGTTCGTGTGGAATTGGCGGTTTTGCGATCGTGTCTTCAATTACTTTAAATATTTGCGTGAGTTTAGCGGTCATAGTAAATTAAGTAGTGTTTTTTAAGAGCCAAGGCAAAGGTCATTCACAGCTATATATAAAAAAAGATTGAGGTTTTTAAACTCACAAAGGTGGGTTATGCTTGTGTGGATGCGGTTTCCAAGCGTCGATTTAACTGTGTATCACTAACATCTGTTCTATGCATTAGAGCATTTTCAAATATTATTATCCCCAAATTTTTTTCAGATTTAGTACAAAACCAGGTAAAACACTTTCTCCAGAAATAGTTTGAGGTGATTTTAAAACTTCCACATCTTGTCCAAGACGATAAATTTCTACTTCCTGTTTTTTTCGATTTATTAGCCAACCTAAACGACACCCATTTGACATATACTCATGCATTTTTTCTTGAAGTTTTTTCAAAGTGGCAGATGGTGACATTATTTCAATCGCAAAATCAGGACATAAAGAAATAAATTTTTCTTTTTGTTCTTTTGTCAAACTATCCCAACGAGATTTTTCCACCCAAGAAACATCAGGAGAACGGTCAGCCCCATTTGGTAAAGTAAATCCAGTGGAAGAATCAAAAACTTCACCTAGTTGCTTTTGTTCATTCCATGATGCTAATTGCAGAATTAAATTAACGTTACTTCTTCCAGTTTATCCTCCCGTCGGTGGCATTATGACTAGTTCTCCTTGGGCATTGCGTTCTAGTTGTAAATCGGGGTTTTCTTCACACAACTGATAAAACTGCTCTCTTGTCAGTTTAAGAATTGAATTCAGGTTTAATGTCAGTGCTGTCATAAAAGTATTTCCCTTTTTTACTAACAAATAATTATTTAATGGACATCTGGATCGCAACGAATTTCAATCATAAAGCCATCTGGATCGTAAAAATACACTCCTCTACCAGTAGGACGAGTGACTGGCCCGTATGCGATCGCTATTTTATTTTCTCCGAGCACTGTCACCGCGCGATCGAATAACTGCGGATCTATATCAAAGGCTAGATGATATGCTCTAGTGAAGGTCTTTTCTGGATTAGGATCTGGTGGTGTTAATTTAGGTTCTCCAAATAAATCCAGAATTGTACCATCGGGGGTGATGAAGTTGGCTACTTTCCCAGAGGCGACTAGTTCCACTAGGGTTGCGGGTACTTCGTCGCCTGTGAGTTCGTGCAAACCCAGGATTGTGCCATAGAAGTAGCGCGAGGCTTGCATATCCTGGACGTTGAGGGCAATGTGATGCACTTTACGCAGATTTCCTGGCGCAAGGACACTATTCAGGGATTGGGTGCTAGATAGCATAATCAACAAAATCTCAATACTTAGATAGAAGTTGAACTTTTTTTTAAAGTTTACTATTCTTAATTAAAATCTATCATGGCCTTTGATTATTCTTTAGACTTTAAAAATATTGATTTTCGCCAACATCCTGAACTCTATCGTGTTGGCAAGGGTGAGCAGGGTGTACTTTTGGTTGAACCATACAAATCAGAAATTCTTCCTTACTGGCGGTTCAAAACTCCTGATATTGCTAGAGAGTCGAGTGAAAAAATCTACGATATTTTTCTTGATTATTTAAAGAAAGATGATTTTGTCGGTGCAGATATGGCACGGAAATTTATCCAAATGGGTTATACTCGCTCTCGCCGTTATGCTAATCATAAAAGCGGCAGGAAATATAAACAAAATTCGGAAGATTCAGGTGACAAAAAAGAAATTCTTCCTTATGAAGTAGACCCACTGAAAGCGGAATCAGCAGCAATATTTAAAGCCAAGTGGCTAGAAGCAAAGACAAATGAGAAATATCAAGAGCTTTTAGCCAAGCATAAGCAGATGTATGAGCTAAAGTAAGACACCATTAACTCTCAATTAAGCGGCTTTCGGAGAGCGTATTACGTGAATGAACCTCTGGGCTTTGCGAATGAGAGAGCATTTATAAAGTAAATCTTAAGTAGGGTGTGTTATGGCTTTGCGATCGTGCACCATGTTGTATGGCGGTGCGCGATTGCGCTTACCCTAATGTTTTTCGTGACAAAGCATACCAAAATATACGCCTAACACACCCGACAGTAATTTTATTTTCGCCTCTATTATTTCAAATAATGGTGCGTTACCGAATAGCCTGTCGTAGCGATCGCTCTTGCTCTAATCTAATTAAGTACAGCATTTCATTAATTCTTAACAAATTAAATTTTGCAATCCCCAGCAATGCCAATGCGTTTCCCTGCATAAAAAACGCTACGCTTTTACGCAAAACTGTACTAAGAAACTGCGTAAGCGTAGCCCGTCATAAATATCGCTCATTCACCAAGACTACAAATACTTCTGCAACAATAACCCCAACTTTTCCTTCGTCGCCGCTGGTGCTTTATCCAATTGAGTCAAAATCGCATGTTGCAACGCCGAATGCGCCTCACTCGGCGGCGGATTTTCACTCAGGCGCCGCACAGTTTCTTGAATCACCTTTTGAGCATTCACAGCATTCCGCAGCAAATTGCCAATCACTAATTCTACTGTCACACTGTCATGGTCTGGATGCCAACAATCGTAATCTGTCACCAGCGCTAAAGTTGAGTATGCAATTTCCGCTTCCCTGGCCAACTTCGCCTCTGGTAAATTCGTCATGCCAATGATTGTTGCACCCCAACTGCGGTAAAGATTTGATTCTGCCTTAGTGGAAAAAGCTGGGCCTTCCATGCAGACATAAGTGCCGCCGCGATGGAGAGTAACTTCTGGTAAATTGAGAGATGCGATCGCATCTGCCAACACACCAGCCAAATTCTTACAAATCGGATCGCCAAAGGCAATGTGAGCCACAATTCCCTCACCAAAAAACGTTGAAATCCGATTTTTTGTCCGATCAATAAACTGATCTGGCACCACCATATCCAATGGTTTCGCTTCTTCCTTCAAGGAACCCACAGCACTAGCTGAAATTAAATACTTCACACCCAATTGCTTCATCGCATAGATATTAGCGCGAAATGGTAATTCAGAGGGTAAAAGCGTGTGATTGCGGCCATGACGCGCCAAAAAGGCTACCCGTGTAACATCCAAAGTTCCCAGAATCAAAGCATCAGATGGTGAACCAAAAGGCGTCTCTACTCGCACCTCTTCGACATCTTTGAGGACATCCATTTTGTAAAGACCGCTACCACCTATAATTCCAATACTAGCTTGAGCCATGATTCTGAACCTGTTTCTTGCTAATCTGTTACACCACACAAAAGTGTATCAAAGACTAGCTAGAGAATTGCTTATTTAGTTGTTCGATTTAACATCTATTTTACTTTCAATTTCTACTTCCTCTAAAGCAGGTTCTTCAAGTGTAAACTCATCAATAAGCGTAATTATCACTGCCGCCGCAGGCACTGCAAGTAGCACACCAATAAATCCAAATAGCTTACCCATTACCAGAAATGTCACAATCACCATCACCGGATGGATATTAACTTGTTGACCCATCACCACAGGCTGAACAACATGGGCATCTATTTGATTCATTACAAAGAAAACTATCAACACAAATACTAGCTTTAGCGGTGAAATACTCAATGCTACTAATGCTGGTAAAAAAGCACCAATAATAGAACCAAAGTAAGGAATTATTTCAAATAAACCTGCAATAATCCCAAATGGCAAGGCTGAGGGAATCCCCAAAATCAAAAGTCCAAACGTTGCTCCAACACCCAGAAATATCATCGCTATCCCTGTCCCAAAAATCCAACCCCGCAATCTTGTCTCGCAAGCTTTAAGAATTCGTTTAAACTGCTGATGATGTCGCTTTGGTACTAATCTTAAAATTCCTTTCACTAAGGAATTAGGATCGTAAGCCATGTAAAGTGCTAGAATTAATGTCGCTACCAACTCCACAGTTAAACTTAAAGCTTCACCTAAGAAAACTGGTACTCCACCTAGTAACTGGTCAGTCAAGTTCCGTAATTGTATTAGTGCTTGGGAAATGTCCGGAATAAAAGTGAATTTATGACGCAGTTGCTCAACATCTCCTGTCAATCTATTGAGATAAGTTGGTAATGTTTTGATTAATTTTTGAGACTCAAACGTCACACTAGGTAAAACTACAGTAGCTAATACTACAATAAATCCGACGATTAATCCAATTAGTAGCAGAACAGCAACATCCTGTGATTTGACTAACTTTTGCAAAAACCGTAATAGCGTTCGCAAAATTAAAGCAATCAATGCTGCAACAATTAAAAGTTCTAATACTGGTAAAAGTTGGTATAGGATGTAGAGTGCTACAGCTACCATTACTGCCAATGGCGCACCACGAGTTAACTGCGACCATCCATTGTCTGTATCTCTGGGATTCGCCATTATTATCAATTATTTTTCTATTTGAATTTTCAAAATTCAGTGCCAGCGACGGCGCAGAATTTTTATCTTTAACAAAAGAGCAATATTGGCGTCAGTCGCCAGAATTCTCTTGCTTGTATTCTGTAGAACTGGTAGATAAATAAACAAGTTTAAGTTCTCCCACAAAATTGAAAATTTTCTGAGCCTCAATTTTTGGGGGATTTAGATCCGCCAATAATTGATTCTTAATTCTGCATTCTTCTTTAATAGCAGCTTTTGTCTAATTAACACAAGTCTAGTTTTTATCTCCTGTTTCAGCCTATATCAACCAAATAATAATTCTCTAAAAATAAATCAATTTTCTCAGAAAATATACGCTTAAGTCTCAAGCTGATGTATCTGATTTAACTAACTTAACTTAAGAAGTAAAACTGTCAGAAGTTATTTATTCATACATCACGCGCTTTGAAAAAATTATAGATAGCAAGGGCAATGGCTAAAAGCAACACTGCATGAATTAAATTTCCGGCAATATGAAGTGCCAGTCCTAATGCCCAAAAAGCAATTAGTACAACAACAATACCCCAAAGTATACTCAACATATATTTGCTTTGAGTCAAGTAAATTTTAATTTGTTCATATATTTTACTCCCTAGCTTCACTTTTTATCCCAGACTCATCGATATAGACAACTTTCACTTTCTTCAAGCAGGGCTATTTAAGCAATAAACGCTTGTCGTTTGCACTTGGAGTGTTGTTGAGTGCTATAGGTCTTTTTTTCACGTATAATCGATGCTTAATGTATACAAATATTAAGTATACGCACTCCTACGCAGGGAAACAAAGCAAGCGTTATACTTTTGGGAAAAGGCTTATTTTAACCCCTGCTTTTAACATTTTCATAAATCAATGAGTCTCAATTTTCGCTTTGCGGTAGTCAGCGACTTACACCTGGCACTTCCTCACACAATCTGGGATCATCCCAGCCGATTTCATCTGGTGGAAGTAAGTATCTCAGCATTTAAAAGTGTACTAGAACATTTAACACAACTCGATTTAGATTTCTTGTTGTTGCCAGGAGATTTAACCCAGCATGGCGAACCAGAGAACCACGCCTGGTTACAACAATGTTTAGCCCAGCTACCTTTTCCCGTCTATGTTATTCCTGGTAATCATGATGTTCCTGTGCTGTTGGCCGATAGGCAATCAATTGCTTTTGCAGATTTTCCCTACTATTACACGAAGTTTGGCTACGAAGATCCACAGCAGATTTACTACATTCGTCAATTACTGCCTGGAGTTAAGCTGATTGGACTAAATTCTAACTCCTTTAACGATCAAGGAGAGCAAGTGGGGTGTTTGGATGCCAAACAGCTACGGTGGTTAGAAGAGGTGCTGGCGGCATCTGGTGATGACTTAGTTTTGGTGATGGTGCATCATAATGTGGTAGAACATTTACCCAATCAATCGAACCATCCACTGGCAAATCGCTATATGTTGTCCAATTCAGCAGAACTATTGCAGCTGTTGAGGCGCTACGGAGTCAAGCTAGTGTTTACCGGACATTTGCACGTTCAGGATATTGCTTACTGCGATGGGGTATATGATATTACCACTGGTTCTTTAGTTAGCTATCCTCACCCTTACCGAGTGCTGGAGTTTCATCGGGATAACCAAGGTCAAGAATCGTTGCAAATTTTATCCCATCGCGTAGAGTCAGTGCCTGAGTTCCCCGACTTGCAACAGTTATCGAGGCAGTGGATGGGCGATCGCTCTTTTCCTTTCCTGATTAAGCTACTAACTCACTCTCCATTAAACTTACCATTATCACAGGCAAAAGAATTAGCTCCTGGTTTGCGCGACTTCTGGGCAACTATTGCCGATGGGGATGCGGTGTTAGATTACCCTCATTTTCCCCCAGAAGTGCGGCGCTATATTCAAACATATAGTGCATCACAGCCCAACCCAGGTATTGCCACTGCTGGAACTTTGACTCTGATTGATAATAACAGCACACTTTTGCTAGATAAGAGTTAAGAGTTACAAGGTAATTCAACACTCAGCACTCAGCACTCAGCACTCAGCACTCATTACTGATTTTGGCGACAAATTCCAAATGCTGAAGTGTAGGCGTGTAAAAAGGTTCTGCCACCAACAGGGCCGATTTCACCGCCACAGAAAAAGCCACCAACAGGAATATCGTTAAGGTAGCGCTGAAATAGTTCAGAATCGAAGTTGGGTTTACCATAGAGTCCTTCACCTCGTCCCAGACAGGAAAACATCAAGGCAGCTACGGCAGAGGGTTCAGATTCTCGCTGGTGTTGATAACTTTGCAGGAGTAATTCTAGGTCTTCAGCGGAGGCTTGGGCATCGCGGAGGTGAAATTGCAGCCTTTGACCAGGACGGACGCGATCGCCAATTGCGATCGCTCCAGCATTTGGATCGACTCCAAGAATACCACGAATTAAAAAGTCTCCTTGCTGCAAAGCCAGCTTAAATCCATCCATTGCTACACCAACAAACAGAGAGTGCTGTGCTAAAATGCGTTCTTGTTCGCTGAGACTGGCAATCAAATCTCGTAACACCACCAAAGGCACTTGCTCATCTAACTCTAGAATAATGTTGCGATCGGCTTTTGTAACTTGCAATGGCTTGCCAATCGGTCGGCATCCTTGGGCGACAATCGTTTCCAAAACAATATTGCCAGTCAAAGCTATACCAACAGTGCCCTCACGATACAAGTTTTGCTGTTTCTCGCCGTTAGTATCGTTACAAAAAAGGGCAACACGACCACCCATACCTCCACCACTAGCCTGTCCCCCCACGATCGTCGATCCTGGATAAGCAAAATCCAGCCCTTGCAACAAATCGTTGATTCCAGAGGCGAAGGAACTAGACAGCAAGATGAACTGCGGTTTCGGTGATGGTGGCACACCGATCAAATCAAGCCAAGCATCTGGCGAACTGTCTAAGTCAGGTAATTCTTCAGCAACAACATGAAAAACTTGAATCTTCACTCCTGGAAGGTGTGCTAAAGTCAAGCTAATAGCTGGTTCAGCTTCCAATTCTTGGGTTTCTCCGCTAACTGTCGTCCCAATTACACCACCACCACTACAGCCAATTAGCACAGGCACAGAAAGTTTTTCAGCTAACAAGGGTAACAGTCGGGAATACTCACTCGTAAAAGCAGACGAAATGAATATCAGTCCTAGATCCGCAGGTGCTGTTAACGATGAAACAGCTCGTTCCACCACATCTGTAACAGCGGCTTCCAGAGAATGACGGGTTGATAGGGCATTTGCCCACTGCATTTGGTCTGCCATGAGTTTTGAGCTTCTCTCTCTTTTTAGGCTAGTAGGTTTTGACTTTTTATTTTGGGAAGAATTGCATCTTACAAGAATTGATGCCAGCCCTTTGTCTCCTCCATCCCAAGAAGTTGGGGTTGTCATTCCCTAATATAGGCATCTAAATATATTGTATGATTATTTATCTATGCTACTAATTCCACAAAATCTTAAAAAATAAAGGTAAATGCATTATAGATGGGGTAGCTTGCCGTATTGGTTATAAATCAATAGGCTAAAACACTAACTTATGATCGGCTAAATGGTTAGAATGGTTAGTAATCAAGCGAAAAACTGCCATTTCTGAACATTTTCTATACTAGTATTAACAACACACAACGAGACTAAAGCAATGACCAACATCCAAGAAACAGCAAAAGGCGACATCCAAGAGAAAATCCAAGAAGAAGTGGAACAAGCGCGTACTGTCTGTGATATTAACGGTAGCAACTCACCAGAGTGTGCTGCTGCTTGGGATGCAGTAGAAGAATTGCAAGCCGAAGCTTCCCACAAGCGCCAAAGCAAGCCAAAAAACTCTCTAGAACAGTATTGTGATGACAACCCAGATGCAATTGAATGCCGGGTTTACGACGACTAGAAATTGAGATACCTAGATTTTCTGTTGTTTGGTTAGCAAACAACCAGGATTGACTAAAGAAGACGCCCAGAGTGGGGGACGCGGAAACTCACCAATATCCTCCACTTGCAAGCGTTTTATTTAAAGCCCCCGATTTTAGTCGTGGAAAAAAATAAACTCTTTATTTGAATCAATAGGCTTCTTCCAAAGAGATAAGTTGCGATTTTCATAAATTAAACAACAAATTACTTGGCAGTAGGGGCGTACAGATGTACGCCCCTATAAATTTTTTGTAATACTCGTGACTTCTAGTCATACGAGGTTCAATAAACTATTATCAAGAAGAATTCAGGATGAATTGGAGTCTGACTGACTCCTGAATAAAAAGGTTTAAAACCCCCTGCTTTGTTTAGCAGTCTCCAATCAGGGAGTGGTATAAAATACAACTTAATTTATTCGGACTCCTGACTTCTTTTTTATCTATTGTTTGAGAAAAAATATGGACTATAATATTTGGTTTCGACCTTTTGTTTGGATTGATTACCGACTGGCAGTATTATTCCTGGTAATTATTCCGCTAATTCTTCTGATTTGGGCATTTGTGCAAAAAGCGGAAGGCATACAACGCTTATTGGCTATATACTGGCGAGTATCAAGCCTGGTAGCAATCACGATTTACTTAATGATTGCCCAGTATCCAGTTAGCTTTATCTCTGGGTTGATAGCTCAGATTTTGATCCCGATTTCGTTGTGGTTCTGGGTGGATATCAACGACGAAATTGAGTATCAAACCAGTGGTTCTTTGAAATTTATTTTTACTTCTTGGCGCTGGGCGACAACTGTTTATTGTTTTTTGGGCACACTAGCCTTTATCCCTTTTTTGGGTTGTGCTTTTTCTGCCAATATGCTGAAGACTCCCTATTGTCGTGTCTGGTTCGAGGCTCCGTTACTATTCAAAGAATATTTTCATGCTAACAGCAAGGCTGAGTTCTTAGGTTTTCTTGGCATAACTAGTTTAGTAATTTATGTGCTTTACTTGAGCTATTTTGTTTTAATTAAGCTGGGCAAACAGGGACGTTCAGCCACACCACAGTAACCGTCGCTGCACCACCTTACTTCTACTGTTAAAAAAATGAATTCCATTGGTAAGCGACTGGAACAATACACCGCTAAACGCCCCCAAGAAGTCTTAATTGTAACGGTGGAAATTGCTGATGAGCAAGATACAATTGCTATTTTCAAAGGCTTTTCCAGTTCTTTAATGCGCCCAACGGCATTTGATGCAGATGTACCTGTTCTACCAGATGAGGCAAACATCCTCAATATTGACCGAGTAGCCAGTCCTTATAATCCTGAAGCACCCCATTATATTCAACAAGGAATTTCTTGTGAAGTTATGGAAGCTCTATTATTAGAAGTAGGTGTTTGACTAATTACTAATTCGTAATTCGGAATTTTGCTGTAATTAACTAAAATGCCTACTGCTGCTCAAGTAGCAAGTTTGTATCGTATTAGCTATCAACTGACGTATATCATGTTTCAGCCCATATACCTCATTTGTGTTGATAATCGGACTCGTAATATATACATTCTTGCTGGGTATGACGAAGAGATTGAATTTCAAATTTTACCCAACGGAGAGTTGTCTGATGAGCCGAATTAATTACGATTTAATGTCTGATATTGAATTGAAACAGTATTTTCTCAAGCATCGCGGGGATCAAGCTGCTTTTCAAGCATACTTGGACAGGATTAATCAGCGTCCGCGTAGGATTGTTGCAAGCCCCAACGATCCCGATTTTGATGAGAAGGTTCAAGCAGCGATTCGCCAAAAGCTAGAAGCAGCAAGAAGCAGTAGTCAGCAGGCTAATACTACGTTGGAGCAGACTGACCAAGAGTGATCTGTGAGAGCCAAAGAAAGGTTATCTACTTTTTTATGAATTACCACGACATTATTACAATTGAACCTGGAAAACGCAGTGGGAAACCCTGTATCCGGGGAATGCGAATCACTATTTATGATATTTTAAAGTATCTTGCTGGTGGAATGACTGAAGCAGAAATCCTAGAGGATTTTTCTGAATTAACTTCCGAAGACATCAAAGCGTGTCTAGCTTTTGCTGCTGATCGTGAGAAGAAGTTATTTGTGGTATCCCTGTGAAACTGCTTCTAGACGAAAATTTGTGTGCCCGGATTATTTCACGGATTCTAGATTTGTATCCTAATTCAGTAGAGTAATACAATTGCTCTGAAATTGAAAAGACTTACTGAGGAACTAGTTAATGAGAGATGACTTCAGTCCCATCACAAAGCAAATACTTGCTCGACGGGTAGGATATCGTTGTTCTAACCCAAATTGTCGAAAACCTACAAGTGGCCCACAAGAAGACGTTGGAAAAGCGATCAATATTGGTGTTGCAGCACATATTACTGCGGCTTCTGCTGGTGGACTACGTTTTGATCCAAATATATCCTCTGAAGAGTGCAAATCTCAAAGTAATGGAATATGGCTTTGTCAAAACTGTGGAAAATTGATTGACAGCGATGAAAAAAGATACAGTGTAAGTTTATTGCAAAGGTGGAAAAGCTTGTCAGAGCAAGCAGCGCTTTTGGATCTGGAAATGGATTCAACTTTTAATGGACTTCGCCAAAGTAACAGTGCCTCACAAGACTTTAAGAATGGATCTGGGACACAAGTTAACATCGGTAATACAACTATTGGGCATAAAACTGTGTATAATCAGCACGCGTCAGAGTTTGTTTACGAGGTAAAGAAAGAAAATGGTGTTCAAATTAAAACTACTTATCGGATAAATCCTGTAACTGGTGCGCGTGTAATCGTTGGTCAAGAACTTGCCTAGCTCTAGCGACAGCAGCATAATAACCCCAATTTACACCGACCCTTAATTTAAAAAATGTCCCGTTCTGGATACACACTACCAGTATTTGCGTGCGCTGCTGCTATTGCAGCTTTACATTGGTTACGCGATCGCCAACCCCTAAGCATAGCATCACTAGATTTGATTGAACCCGCTCAAATTGCAGAAATCCCCATTGAACAGGTAGCAGGATTATCTGAAAGTATAGCTTTAGCAATCACCCGTAGTGACCCTGGTGATAATCTTGACCTGACCAAAGATACACCAATTTGGGCGCTGGTGGAGTGGAGGGAAGCAGGGGAGGCAGTAATTATTAAAGGAGGGGAAGGGATTGGTAGGCAGATAAACGCTGATGACAAGCCTGCTATTTATGCTTACGCTCAAAGGCTGTTGCAACAGAATTTGCAAAGAATGTTATCACCGGGGGAAAAAATCACGGTGACGATTATTCTACCCGAAGGGCGATCGCTTGCTGTTCGGACTTCAAATTCTGCCTTTGGTGTTGTTGAAGGACTTTCTCTTTTAGGCACAACCGGCATTTCTCAACCTTTGAGTACACCAGATCAGCTTGCAGTTTTTCGGGCTGAACTACAAAATAAAGCCAGTAGTTTTGAGAGTCTAGTATTCTGTATCGGGGAAAATGGCCTAGATTTGGCGCGTAAACTAGGGATTAATCCCGAACAATTGGTCAAAACTGCTAACTGGCTTGGCCCAATGTTAGTAGAAGCTGATGTGCTGGGTGTAAAAGAAATCTTATTATTTGGCTATCACGGTAAGCTAATAAAACTGGCTGGAGGAATTTTTCACACCCATCACTACTTGGCTGATGGACGGCGGGAAATTTTGGCAGCGCACTGTGCGATCGCAGGTTTAAAATTACCAGATATCCAGGCTGTATTTAACAGTGCAACTGCTGAAGCAGCACTAACATACTTAAAATCGTTAGATGCTGCAACTGGTAATAATTGGGTAAATAAAGTTTACAGTGCGATCGCCGAAACTATCGATGTTCGTGCCCAAGAATACATCCAAAGTCATAGCGAAAGTGGCAAAAAAGTAACAGTCTGTGGCTCTATTCTCTTCGATCGCGATCGCAAAATTATCGTGAAGAGTAAAACTGCTGGTCTGTTGATAGGAAAATTATGTTAATTTATTATGAATAATCGTAAACAATCCAAAAAAATAATCCTTTAAGTAACCACTCTAGGGTAGATTTATCGTTTTAATACCATCTCCAACTCCGGGGTTTGACAAACGCACGTAAACTAGCGTTTGTCAAGGCTTTCTATACCATTATCAGCCTATCCAGGCTGATTAATAGCATCACCATAGACCACAAAGCATCTATTTATCCTTAACAGATATAACACTCCCGTCATGAATACAGCGGTGACTCTACCAACAGAACAAGCGCCCCAAACATTGGAAAATTTTGGGCGTCTCGATCGCCAATTGATTGTAATTCTAGATTTTGGCTCTCAATATTCTGAGCTGATTGCCCGTCGCATCCGCGAAACTCAAGTATACTCCGAAGTTTTATCCTATCGCACTACTTCTGAACATTTGCGCCAACTTAATCCCAAGGGAATCATTCTCTCAGGTGGCCCAAGTTCAGTTTATGGTGATAACGCTCCCCATTGTGACTCAGAAATCTGGAATTTGGGAATACCCATTTTGGGTGTTTGCTATGGGATGCAGTTGATGGTAAATCAACTCGGTGGGGAAGTGGCAAAGGCCGATCGAGGTGAATACGGCAAAGCCTCATTATATATTGATGATCCCACAGATTTGCTTACTAATGTTGAAGATGGCACTACCATGTGGATGAGTCATGGAGACTCAGTTATCCAAATGCCATCAGGATTTGAATTGCTAGCACATACAGAAAATACTCCCTGTGCTGCCATTGCTGACCACGAAAGAAAACTTTACGGCGTTCAGTTCCATCCAGAGGTGGTACATTCTCTTGGTGGTATAGCATTAATCCGTAATTTTGTCTACCATATCTGCGATTGCGAACCTACTTGGACAACAGCGGCTTTTGTCGAAGAGGCAATTCGAGAAATTCGCGCCAGAGTTGGCGATAAGCGGGTGCTGTTAGCGCTGTCTGGTGGAGTGGATTCTTCTACCTTGGCTTTCTTGTTATACAAAGCAATTGGTGAGCAACTGACTTGTGTGTTTATCGATCAAGGCTTTATGCGGAAATATGAGCCAGAGCGATTGGTAAAGCTGTTTCAAGAGCAGTTTCACATTCCTGTTGAATATGTTAACGCCCGCGATCGCTTTTTGGCTAAAGTTGCTGGGATTACAGATCCTGAAGAAAAACGCCGCCGCATCGGACACGAATTTATCAGTGTATTTGAGGAAACATCCAAGCGCCTCGGTCACTTTGACTATCTAGCTCAAGGGACTCTTTATCCAGATGTGATCGAATCTGCAGACACCAACGTTGATCCCCAAACTGGTGAGCGGGTAGCGGTGAAAATTAAGAGTCATCACAATGTTGGCGGTTTGCCCAAAGACCTAAGATTTAAATTAGTGGAACCACTGCGGAAACTATTTAAAGATGAAGTCCGTAAACTTGGACGTTCCATTGGTTTACCAGAAGAAATTGTTCAACGGCAACCTTTTCCTGGGCCTGGTTTAGCAATTCGTATTCTGGGGGAAGTTACATCTGAGCGGTTAAATATTTTGCGCGATGCCGATTTGATTGTGCGGCAAGAAATTAACCAACGCGGTATGTATCATGATTTCTGGCAAGCATTTGCTGTATTGCTGCCAATTCGTAGTGTTGGCGTTATGGGAGATCAACGTACTTACGCCTACCCCATTGTTTTGCGGATTGTTACCAGTGAAGATGGCATGACTGCTGATTGGGCGAGAGTGCCTTATGATGTCCTGGAAGTGATTTCTACTCGAATTGTGAATGAGGTAAAAGGCGTGAATCGGGTGGTTTATGACATCACCTCTAAACCGCCTGGAACCATTGAATGGGAGTAATCAAGTTTTGATTTGACTTAATTAAAAGCTGATTACTCTTTACTACGGTTCAGATTACTTGCAGGAGTTTAGATTCATATACAGCAGTTTGCAAGTTAATAGTTAGGTGTATTACTTCTGACTCCTAATTCCTGACTGGACCTGGAGCGTCTTCGGCTCCGTTTCAATAAGCTTGAGTTAAGCGTTATTGGTGTAGATAATTGGTCTTGAAAGACGCGATGAATTACGCCTCTACATCTAGGTTTTGAGCTTATCTGAACTGTAGTGATTTAAAAATGACAATGCCGACCTGACTCGTTTTAAGACTCGGCATTGTCTATTTTTTTGACTTTTTTCAAGCTCCATCCAAATCCAAACTTGTTAGTAATAAAGCAGTCAGTAGTTAGCAAGATTATTGAGTGAACTTAAACTATTCGTTAAAGTTAATTTTGATATGTAAAGGAATTTAAACATTAACATAATTTTATCCAGTCAATAATTATAAATGCCAGTGAATAATTAAGCATCAATTCGATGGTGACTAGACAAATTGAGTTATTTTCTAGGAAAATCGGCGCGCTCGCAGTAAAATTACCAATGGTATGGTGACAGACAAAAAAACAAACAGCTCATTGGAAATATATATCATTCGATCAACGTTAATGGAGATGTTATGGAACCTGCTCTTCCCCTTGCTGGCTTAAACATCCTCGTAGTTGATGATGATGATGATAGCCGCTTTTACATTACTACTGTGTTGGAAGCTGATGGAGCCACCATAATGGCAGTTGCATCGGCAGTGATAGCATTGAAAGTATTACCTGAGTTGCAACCAGATGTATTGATTTGTGATATTGCGATGCCTGATGAAGATGGCTACACCCTTATCCGCAAGATCCGGGCAATAAAGCCCGATATTTATGAAAAACTTCCTGCGATCGCCTTAACTGCTTATGGTGATAGCGAGTATCGTAGCCGTGCTTTAGAAGCGGGTTTTCAGACTCATGTGGCTAAACCTGTCGATCCAGGAGAACTAGTTGCGATTGTTGCACAATTGGTTGCTTCTTATAAGAGTTAATACAAAGATGCAGTTATTTGTCGGTTCTTATTTGTTATTTGCCTCATCTAAAAGTGAATTGGTTATTTGACAGTTACAGGTTTGTTTGGGTGTAAACCCGATCGTACTTATACCAGTTCTCCATGAAGATGCACTAAATTAGTAGAAGCAGAAACAAGGTGT
>NZ_CAXTTT010000145.1:11881-16353 GCF_964247315.1 uncultured Nostoc sp. | reverse complement strand
GGTCAAACAGCAAGCTAAGGAAACTGCGCCACAGGCCAAACAGCCAGCTAAGGAAGTTGCGCCACAGGTTCAACAGCAAGCTAAGGAAGTTGCGCCACAGGTTCAACAGCAAGCTAAGGAAGTTGCGCCACAGGTTCAACAGCAAGCTAACGAAATCGCGTCATACATTCAAGATCGAGCTGCACAAGTCACGAAATTAATTCAAGAACGGTGTTTGTGGCAGTTTCACTCACGTGCATGGGATCGGGAAGAAAACATCAATGGTGTTCTCAATATGGCCGCCCAAATCTTGACTGGAGAAAAGGTGGTTCTAGAAACCTTGATTGACAGGGGTTTCTATGCAGATGCGAAGATCCTTTCGGCTGACCTAGAAATCAGGTTTTCATGGTTAGGTAACATGGAAAACTCGCAAAAGAAGGCAGTAGTAGAGTCTGTTAAGGCAATGCTGATCGATATTGTAATAACCAAGTCGAAGAATGGTGAATTGCATTATTCGCTTTATTAAAGCAATTAGATCGGTAATTCAACCCTTTGGGTGACGCTCCTGCGTCGCTCTAAGGGAAGCTCGAAGGCTTTACGCTGACCTAACGGCAGTTCTTCTTGGGGGTTTCCCCCAAGGACTGCCTCACCAAACCAACGGCGTTGCTCAATTGGAGTATGAATTAGAGTTTTGTCATCCTGTTAGTGTTTGTGCAGAAATTTTCTTACAGGGTAGAGAGTAATGTCTACGACGAGCTACGCGCCAAAAACATTCCCAAGAAGCATAGTGTCCGCGTACCGTCTTACTACAGAAGCATCTCATCTAGTTTCCAAGATTTTTAGGAAATTAAATTCTATTTCTCTTCTGTAATCGGCGGTATGCGTAGCTTACTTCCTGGTAGCGTTAACGATCGCTCGCCGCAGGCATTGCTCTACTTTCTTAAGCTCAAAATGACAATTCATATCTTCGTTGAACAACGCTAAACACGCATCACGCAATTTTTTACCACATAGGAGTCAAGAGAATGTCTTTAGTTGTAAAACAGAAAGAACGCAAGGGAATCATCAATCCTATATTTACCTGTCAGCCTGCTGGGGCTGAATATGCTGCAATTGGAGTAAAAGATTGTATTCCCCTGGTGCATGGAGGACAGGGATGTAGTATGTTCGTTCGTCTGCTGTTTGCCCAGCATTTGAAGGAAAATTTTGACATTGCTTCTTCTTCACTCCATGAAAATAGCGCCGTCCTTGGAGGACAGCCACGCATTGAGGAAGCTGTACACACCTTAGTTGCACGATATCCTGATTTACGGATTATTCCAATTATTACGACTTGTTCAACTGAGACGATTGGGGATGATATCGAAGGAACCATTAACAAGCTGAACGGCCAGTTAAAGACAGCCTATCCCGATCGCAAGATTGTCCTTGTTCCCGTGCATACCCCCAGTTACAAAGGTAGCCAGGTCAGTGGCTATAATGTCGGCATACATGCAATCATTTCTAGCCTGGCAAAAAAAGGCGAACCAACTGGCAAGTTGAACCTCATTACTGGGTGGCTTAACCCTGGAGATGTCACGGAAATCAAGCGCATCTTAAAAGATATGGATGTTCCAGCAAACATCTTAGTGGATACAGAATCCTTCGATGCGCCCACCATGCCCGATAAGACAAGTTTTGCCTTTGGGAATTCAACCATTGAAGAAATTGCTGATTCTGCTAATGCGTTGGGAACTATTGCCTTATGCAAATATGAAGGAGGCAGCTCAGCTGAATTCTTAGAAGAGAAGTTTAAGGTTCCGGCAATTATTGGCCCAACCCCAATTGGCATCAAAAACACTGACGTCTGGCTGCAAAATATCCAGAAACTGACTGGCAAACCAATACCAGAATCTTTAGTCAGAGAACGTGGAAAGGCTATCGATGCGATCGCAGACCTTGCCCACATGTTCTTCGCCAACAAGAAGGTAGCTATTTACGGAGATCCCGATCTGGTAATTGGCCTAGCAGAGTTCTGCTTGGAATGTGAGTTAGAGCCAGTGCTGATGTTGTTGGGAGACGACAACAGAGCCTGCACCAAAGACCCAAGAATTGCCCAGTTGGAGAAGCAAGCAGCCTGTGATATCGAAGTCATCTGGAATGCAGACCTCTGGGAATTGGAGCGCCGCATTAAAGATAAGTCCCTCGAAATCGACTTGATTCTAGGTCATTCCAAAGGTCGATATATTTCTATCGATCACAAGATTCCAATGGTTCGGGTTGGCTTCCCCAGCTTTGACCGTGCAGGTCTGTGGAAATACCCCATTATTGGCTATAAAGGAGCAGAATGGCTAGCAGACACCATTGCTAACACCATGTTTGCAGATATGGAGAACAAGCTCGAACGTGAGTGGATCTTAAACGTTTGGTAGAAAGCTGATGTATATGGGGGATGGCATCTATCCGCAGTGATATTTCTGTCATCCACCCCTAACTGATTAGATGGTATTTCCATCAGAATTTTTACGATACTTAGCAATCCATTGTAAACCAGGCAGCACCCGTTTAACTGATTATGATCAGAGGGCGGCTCAGTAGCCTGGTTTACAAATCACAGGGTATTGCTACAGAAGCTATAGAAAGATTGGAGAGTGATCATGACTGCAACAAGTATAGATAAGAATGTCGTATTTTACGGAAATTTGAGCGAACTGTATCGCTTGGCAAAAGAGGGTAAAATTAAGACCACTTTACAAGGTAGTCATACCCGCCCCTGTAAATTTTGGACTGCAACGAAGATTTTAAGTGGGATTAAAAATGCGATCGTCATTTCTCACGGGCCGAGTGGCTGTGCATACGGTGTAAAGCGGGCATACAAGCTGACCAATAGCCGCAATAGTGGTTCACCTTATGAACCCGTGGTGACTACGAACATGAGTGAGAAAGCGGTAATTTTTGGTGGAGAAAAAGAATTAGCAGGCGCGATTCGAGAAGTAAATGAAAAATACCATCCAGATGCGATCGTTGTTGCCACTAGTTGTGCGTCTGGTATTATTGGGGACTGTGTTGATGACGTCGTGAATAAGGCGCGTGGCGAAATCCAGTCTGAGATCATGACGATACATTGTGAAGGATTTGCCGGGGAGTATCGCAGTGGATTTGATATCGTATTTCGGCAAATCGTAGACTTTATGGAGCCGCCAACTCCAGAGCGGAAAGCACAACTAGCCGATGCTGTCAATATTGTGGGCGCAAAGATGGGCCCTGAAAGGACGGAAGTCGAAACTGATGTTAAAGAATTGGTGCGATTGATAGAAGGAATGGGGGCACGAGTTCATAGTGTGATCGCTGGTGACTGTACTTTAGAAGAACTAAAGCAAGCACCGAGTGCGGCAGTCAACTGTACTTTATGTTTGGATCTTGGCTATACTATCGGCAAAGCCATGTCAGATAAGTTCGGTACTCCGCTAAACTCTACTATCCTTCCCTATGGAATTACCGCTACAGAAAAATGGCTCGAAGGGGCGGCAAAATATTTAGGCATGGAAGAACAAGCGGCTGCCCTAATGGAAAAGGAATATGCCGCAATCAAGACTGAATTTGAAGCAGCTAAGGGTTATATAGAAGGGAAGTTAGCAATTATCGAAGGACATGATGCTATCAAGTGCTTATCCCTTGCTCACATGTTGGATCGTGATTTTGGGATGCGTGTAGTAATCTATAACTTCCATCCCTGGAGTACAGAAGCACGAGAAACCAGTGTAGATTATTTGTTGGAAACAGGGTTAGACCCGGAAATATTGATTACGAAAGGGACGCTGGCCTTTGGCAAGTACGAGTCCATGAAACAAACGGAAGATGAATTACTGGATTTCATTGGTGGTCTTGATGCAGAATCGGTAGTTTATTTTGGTTCTTCCTTGAGTTTCCCCCATATTCCCGTAGTCGATTTAAATGCTATCTTAAATCGTCCCAGATTTGGCTATCGCGGAGCCTTAAAGGTCGCAAGGTGTATTAAAACAGCACTTCAATATGGCTTTAGACCTCGGAGTGCTTTAACCAAGCAAATGGTATTCCCTAAAAATTCCGGGTTAGCATCTACTCAATCACTAAGCGGAAAATTAGCTCAAGACATGCCTGATTGTACCGTATATGCAGAGAAGAGACGGGGAAAATGTATGAACGAGTAATAAATGAAATGTGACTTTGCTGAATATAAAGTATGGATTTGTCTCACGCAGAAAATTGTAGGTTGGGTAGAACTTTAGTGTTACCCAACAAACTCTTCGGAAATGTTGGGTTTCGTTCCTCAAACGCCACTTGCTTCAAGTCGGGAGACCCGCCCAACGCACTGCCTCCCCAACGCAGTGGTTCCCCAACCTACGTAGACTGATACGGACAAGGCTTAAGCCAAAAATGTCAAGGCAGAAGCCGTTACAGGCTGCGCGAAACACGGAAACGTCTTGGCAGAAGTTGCTACAGGGAAGGCAGAAGCTGTTACAGGCTGCGCGAAA
>NZ_CAXTTT010000145.1:0-11781 GCF_964247315.1 uncultured Nostoc sp. | reverse complement strand
CGTCTTGGCAGAAGTTGCTACAGGGAAGGCAGAAGCTGTTACAGGCTGCGCGAAATACGGAAACGTCTTGGCAGAAGCTGTTACAGGCTGCGCGAAACACGGAAATGTTGAGGCGGAAGCTCTTACAAGGAAGACGGAAGCTGTTACAGGCTGCGCGAAACACGGAAATGTCGAGGCGGAAGCTTTTACAAGGAAGACAGAAGCTATTACAGGCTGCGCAAAACACGGAAATGTCGAGGCGGAAGCTCTTACAAGGAAGACAGAAGCTATTACAAGTTGCACGAAACATAGAAACGCCAAAGCAGAAGTCGCTACAAATTGCGTGAAACGCTTTTACCATAGTCAAACTTTAGAGAAACAGGAGGAAAAATGTCTGCTGAAACGACTTTTGATAATTGTAACCATAGTAAAGACCCAGTAGTTGGCTGTGCCCTTGAAGGTATTGCAACTACAGTTGCTGGTATTAAAGATGTTAGTATTGTGATTCAGTCTCCACAGGGTTGCGCGTCCACTGTCGCCGCTGGGTATGATGCTCATGAGGTTGATTTCACCAAGCGGAAAGTAGGTTGTACTCGTCTTTTTGAGTCAGACATTGTGATGGGAGCGTCTGAGAAACTCAAAGGGATGATTAAAGAGGCGGATCAATCTTTTGATTCTAAGGTGATGTTTGTCGTTGGGACTTGCGCGGCAGACATCATTGGTGAAGATATTGCGGGATTGTGCAACCAGCTTCAGCCAGATATCAAAGCCAAACTCGTTCCTTTAATGGCTGGTGGGTTTCGAGGCAATGCTTACGATGGCTTGGAAATGGGTTTGGAGGCTTTACTTCCTTTTATCAAAAAAAGGCAGACCAAAAGAAGGGGTAGAAAGCCAAGGATTGTAAATATCATTGCGCCACAGGCAAATCTTAATCCTACTTGGTGGGCTGATTTGGAATGGGTAAAGCAGACGTTAAAATCTTTAAGGATTAAAGTACAGACAGTCTTCTCTCATAATACCTCCTTTGAAGAACTAGAGCAAGCTGGTGAAGCAACCGCCAATATTGTTCTCAGTCATGATGTTGGGTATAAGTTTGCTCGGAAAATGCAACAGACCCATGATATCCCGTTTATTCTCGATGATATACCTTTACCAATAGGTGTAAACAATACTACCCGGTGGTTGAAGGCATTGGCGGCACATTTCAAGATAGATGAAAAAGTGGAGCCAATCATCAAACAAGGCGAAGAAATGGTTGTAGATACACTTCGCAAACGAGCATTAATGATTATTCCCCGATATCGTAACTGTAGAATTGCTGTATCTGCGGATGGGACGCTTGGCATTGGACTAGTCAGAATGCTCTTTGAAGAATTGGAGATGATTCCAGAAGTCTTATTATTTCGCTCGGCGATGCCTGATTCTCGTACAATTTTGGAGCGAGAACTGCACAGCCTCGGTCTTACTTCCCGCGTAATATTTTCGGCAGATGGCTATCAGGTAAAACAGACCTTAGAAGAGTTTGATGTTGATGCTGTGATTGGCTCGGCATGGGAAAAATACATGGCAGAGGAATTGGGAATAAAAATTGCTTTTGATGTATTTAGCCCCACTAACAGAGAAACTTATGTTGATAAGCCATATTTTGGGTATGAAGGCATGATCAATATAATGGAAGTGATTGCTAACGATTGGGATAGAGCTTTTCGTTCCAAAGAGATTAATTGGACATAGAAAGGTATTGTGTCAAGAATGTTTTGATATCTTGATGCAGAGTTATTAAGAAGTATTGTGCTACACGTCTGGAGTAACGGCGATCGCTACAACGGGGATTAACTGCCGTAAGCATTGCGTTAGCGATTATCTACCAAAGGAAGACGCCTGCCGTAAGATGCCTGTACCCCTAGAAGCAAGCTACGCGTAGCGTCTCCTTAGGTAAATGGGTACGTACTTCAATCCCCAAATAACCCATAACTTTTTGAAACACTAAACTTTTGGCAATAGGGCCATTGTCCATATACAGCATTTGGAGAATGCCTTGAAAGGGGAAGTTGCGATCGCAGATATTATCAAAAATTCTGGAGTCTAAGCTTTAGCAGCAGATAGTGATTTTACCACAATTAAGAACGCTGTTGATTTTCACCTGCGACAACTGGCTGATTATCTCCTACGAGAGGCTGCGCCAACGACAAGCTCAGTGCATCGCTGGGGATTGGAAACTGGGTTTTTATTCAGCACTTTCAAGCACTTTTTGACGTAGTTCTGGAAATACTTTGGAGACTTTATTCAAGAGATATTCGCCATAAATTCCGTCAAATTCGTGGACACTGGTTTTATCCCAGCGATCGCTTTTATCATCATTCACTACTACATCGTTTAGTTCAATAGGTTTGACTTCAACGTTGAAGTTGGGATCAAAGAAGAACGGAAATGACAGGCAATTACTTGTGGATAGGTTCTAAACGCGGTGGGGTGTTGTGATTTTACCCAAAACTTGGACAAAAAGGACAAGATATAGTTTACAACCCAACGGCCAAGATATAGCCAAACCACATCCGCGTGTATATTTAGGAGGAGAGTCAGAACCAGCCCAAGAAGTAGCTGCAAAAGAAGCGCATACATTTTTCCTCAATGTCGTCCGATTGAAGTCATCCGCGAAACCATTGCTCAAGTTGCTCAGAAAACTAAGTTTCGCTTTCAACCTCTGGGCTTCGCCATGTCAGCTTTTGTCATTACTCGACCGACACACGAAGAAGCGATCGCAAGAACCTAGATCGCCAGAAACTGAAGAGCAAAGAGAGAATTTTTACCGCTTCCGTGTGGCTGGTGCAGCTCATGAATTTTTAAATTTCATACTTCAGTTCAGCAACGCCCGTTTTTGGTCAACTTACTTGTAGTCCGAATGGCACTAAGAAAAGCGTTTTTGCTTATCAATTAAGCAGTTTGTAATTGTTTAGGTAATTCATGCCGGGGTTTGGTCATCAAGGGGTAAATTTTGGGGCGGCGTTTACGAACTCGTGGTTCACTACGACCTGGGCGTTCTGGAACACCTTTATGAGCAATAACTTTAAGCTTCATTGCGATAAATTTGGAGACGTTTTTGAGAAGAAGCAGCTAATAATTTGGGAATAAAGTTAATTAAATGGTGGCGAGTACCTTGCAAAAATAGGCGAGTTGGAGGGGTAGTATAAGTAGTTACAGCCGACCACATTAAGCTACGAAGTAGATTGTAAGCCAGCAAATAAACGTAAATTTCTTTGCGTACCATTGGGGGTGTTTTACATCGTAGAACATCCATACCCAAGGTAGTTTTGAGATGTCTTAAATCTAGTTCAACATCCCAGCGTTGGCCATAAAGCCCAACAATTGCCAGAGTAGAATAAGTTGCTTTATCTAAAAGAGTAGTAATTAAGCTAACTTGTTGAGTCCGAAAACCGGTCTGAGCTGCCATAAAGAACTTGTTAGTAAGCGTACTAATTTTGACTCGATCCTCCGTATTACTGCGACTGACAAAAGGAGTATTGTTGACATCAGCCACAACAGGCAACTGTTCCTTAGCTATTCCCAATCTCTGGAGTTCCTGACAAAAAACCCGACCTGCAAAGCGACTAGTACACAAAACTAGAACGTTCATTTCAAAATTGACATATTCAGCCAAAATTCTAGCGTAGGGTTCGATATCTTGACCGCGACAACATATCAATACGTTGAGTGGTAGGCTTACCACCATTTAATGCCGCCAACTCATAGATGTTATTGGAACAAGCTGCAACTCGATAACTTCCGGGAGAAACCGATCCAATTGAGTGAATGGTTCTTGTCTGGGCAACAATAGACCTCTTGCAAAAATAAATTATGGTACAATGGAAAGTCTTAAAAATTTGCTTTCTATCTCTATCAGACATCTCAACGAGGTAACAAAAGTTCTCTGTATAGATTCTGATATGGATTTTTTATAAAGCCTTTAAGCATACCACAAAACTTTTCTGCAAGAGGTCTAATGGAAGAACGGCGAGAGAAAAGGTAAACAGTATATCCTTGATTACTCAAATAGGCAGCTGTCGCTAAACCAATGTGTCCTTTACCTACAACCAGGTAGCTATTTTGTAGCATTATCCGAAAACCATAAAAAGGGATACCTTAAATTCACCACTTGCATAAAAATTTCGTCTGGACGTTGCTGAATCCAAGTGTGAATCATGCACTTGCCTCAAGGCTGCAAGCGTTGTGCGTTTGCATCGACACATAACCTTGGAGCGGATTTTATTATTTAAGCAACACCATCTGAACACGCGATCGCTAATAAAAATCTTATGGTTAATATGTGGACACAGGTACATAGCACAAAAATATTTAGGCTTCAAATCGTTCATCTTTACTACAAAACGTGAAAAATTATGTAGCTATAAGTACACTTATCCCGATAAAATCCTAGGAAAACTTTTTATTATCTAGCAATTATTTTAGCGATGTGTATGGTATGCTTGCTACGGGTAGATAAAAAACAGTAATAAACTGACAAAAAGTCTGAAAATTACTTGACTTATCGCAAAAACAAAAATCTGGCAAGTATTTTAACAATATCTATGGTATGCAAAATTACATAAGCATTAACAGGACTTCCAGCAGAAAAGGCACACACTATAGCAATCCGATTTGATTCGGTGAATCACTCCTAGAGATAGGGAACCGCAAAGAAAAAATAAAGGTGTACTGAATTTTTTCAAAAATCAAATTGGAGTCCTATAGAAGACCTTGCTATTACTTAGGCAGTCAATTATCAAAAATTTCATCGTCAGTCATGAAAATTTGGTTTTACCCTACTCCCCTACACCCTTTTTCAAGTCAGATTAAATGTGTCTGCTACGGCTTTTTGTAACGGATAGATACAGCCTCATTAAGCAGGATATGAATATTTGCAATAACCTGAAGGCAATTAGAAATCGTCTAGGCATGAGTCAGCAAGAATTAGCTAATATAGCTGGCGTAACCCGTCAGACTATTGGTGCTGTGGAAACGGGACAATGTACTCCTTCTGTTGCTATTTCCTTGCGTTTAGCTAAAGCACTTGGTTGCCAAGTTGAGGACTTATTCTCTCTAGGAGAGGAGGATTTACCCAAAGTTGAGGCGATTCTTGCCGATTCGACCCCTAACAACCAGCAATCACAAGTTATTCTAGCGCGGATTAGGGATCGATGGATAGCTTATCCCCTATTAGCCAGAGATGCTTTTCGCATCGAAATGATTCCATCTGATGGTGAGGTAGTTGCAGTGAACCACCCCATTGTAGGGAGTGGTGTTAGCGCAAGCGGTAGCGACATAGGAGCATCACCTCTAAGGGTTGAGGGTGAAGCACAGAGGCAGACAGGTACAAATAAAGTCCAGGTTCGGCTTCTGGATGATATAGACAAACTGCACAATACAGTTGTAATTGCTGGTTGTACACCTGTGCTTTCCCTCTTAGCAAGAGCAACTGAACGCTGGTATCCGCAACTGCGAATTCATTATCGTTTTGCCCATAGCAAGGCTGCATTGCATAGTCTATGCCGAGGTGAAGTTCACATTGCAGGGATGCACTTATATGATCCCCAAACTGGGGAACATAACATTCCCTTTGTGCGAGAAGCCTTAACAGATAAGAGTGCTGTCTTGATTACCCTTGGAGTTTGGGAAGAAGGTTTGTTAGTCCCACCAGGAAACCCGATGGGAGTTAAAACAGTTTCCGACTTAGTAGAATTTGGAGCAACTATTGCCACCCATGAAGTGGGTTCTGGCAATCGGATGCTTTTAGAACGGAAACTCCAAGAAGAAGGAGTACCATTAGAGGCTGTAAAAAGATTTGACCATATTGTTGACAACCATCAAGATGTTGCCTTATCTGTAGTCTCAGGAGTTGCCAATGCAGGTATCAGTACGGCATCTATAGCTGCTACCTTTGGCTTGGGATTTATTCCCCTTCATAGTGCGCGATACGACTTGGTGATTCTCAAGGAATACTTGCAAGAAGCACCAGTACAGCAGTTTATCAATATCTTGGGACATCAGCTAGTGCGATCGCAATTACAAATTCTCGGCGGTTATGACATCAGCAAGACTGGGGAAGTTGTAGCAAATATTTAGAGTCACGAATCATCACTTTATTATGAACAACCATGCCATTTAGATTAACGACACCACCTTGCGAAATGGCGAACAAGCCGCAGGTATAGCTTTCAACGTTAAGGAAAAAATTGCGATCGCTCTTAGGGTTGCCGTATGGCATCACTCCTGTGCTGTTTCAATGTGTTTTTGCGTAACACCTTATCACTCTGTCAATGCGTAAATCTTATATTTCCAGAGGTTCTATGATTCGGAGAATTTTCATTGCATTTTTGGCATGTTGCTTGGTGATTCTGAGTGCTGAAGCTAGTGATATGCTAGGGAAGCAAAACCCAGCCATTGCAGAGTCCCCAGCAAATAAAAATGTAATCGTGGCAATGACAACGAGCATTGAGGACAGTGGGCTGCTAGATGATTTAGTTCCAGCGATTGAAAAGAAAACAGGATACACCTTAAAAAAAGTTGCAGTCGGCACTGGACAGGCTTTAGCTTTAGCTGAAAAGGGTGAAGTTGACGCACTGTTCGTCAATTCACCGAAAGCCGAACGCAAAGTTTTGGCAGGTGGTGCGGTAACTAATCGGCACTTGGTAATGCACAATGACTTTGTAATCGTCGGTCCAGATACTGATAAGGCAAAAATTCGAGGAAAAAAGAGTGCTGTAGAAGCATTCTCCCTGATTGCTAAAAATCAAGCCTTGTTTGTATCGCGGGGTGATGACTCAGGTACTAATAAGCTAGAGAAAGATTTATGGCAACAGGCAAAAGTCACACCCTCTGGCAGTTGGTATCAGCAAACAGGTTCAGGAATGGCGCAAACTTTGCAAGTCGCTAATCAAAAACTGGGATATACCTTAGCAGATCGAGCAACCTATATATTTCAAAAGAAAAACCTGTCTTTGCCAGTACTGGTGCAAGGAGATAAGAAACTATTAAATCTTTACCATGTCATGGAAGTAAATTCTCAGAAATTCCCCAGAGTGAATAGTGCAGGAGCTAAAGCGTTTATTAATTATGTCTTATCTCCTGAAGGACAGACACTGATTGCTGCCCACGGCAAAAAAGAGTTCAAACAACCGCTATTTTATGTTGATGGCGGTAAAACGGAGAAAGATTACGGCTTTTAGAAAAAATTGAGTATAAGATCATCAAGGTTTGCTCTACTGCATATTCACCATTATTTTCCAGTTTTTTAAGAGATTTGTATTTGTGAATACAATCATCGAAGGAGCTTTCAAAGCTCTTGAGCTATTAACCAGTGGCGATAGTGACGTTTTCCAAGTCATGACGATGACATTGTTTGTATCTGGAACAGCTACAGCCATTAGCGTTTTGCTGGGACTACCATTAGGATTATGGCTAGCATTAGTGGATTTTGTCGGCAAGCAGACTCTGACTAGTTTGATTAACTTCGGCATGGGATTGCCACCTGTAGTAGTCGGTTTATTCGTCAGTCTGTTTTTGTGGCGGTCTGGCCCGTTAGGAAATCTTGATTTGATGTACACGCCCACAGCTATGATCCTAGCCGAAGCCATTATTGCTTTTCCAATTGTAGCTGGCTTCAGTTTTGCGGCAATTATCAGTATTAATCCGAAACTACGCTGGCAACTGCTATCAATGGGGGCAACACAGTGGCAAGCCAATTGGTTGCTAATCAAAGAAGCACGGTTAGGGTTAATGGCTGCAATCATGGCTGGTTTTGGTCGCGTCATCTCGGAAGTTGGTGCATCCATGATGGTGGGCGGCAATATCAAGGGGCAAACAAGAGTTATGACAACAGCGATTGTTATGGAAGTAGGGAAAGGAAATTACGATGTTGCTATGGCGATCGCATACATTCTACTCCTGATCACATACACCGTTATTGTATTGCTGACTATCCTACAGCATGACAAGAAAATTTTATGAGTACTAACGAGTATGTCCTAAATATGCGACAGGTTAGCGTTGATAGCAAAACACGTCAAAATATCCTGTCAATTGAAAATTTTGCAGTCCATCCAGGAGAACTGGTCGCTGTGCTTGGCCCCAATGGCGCTGGCAAAAGCACTTTATTAAGAACAATTAATCTCTTGCAACCTTACCGTGGTGAGATGCAATTATTTGGACAAGATGTCCGCAGTGCCAATAAAACATTGTTGCGTCGTCGTTCGGCTTTGGTATTTCAGGAAACATTACTACTGAATGACACTGTTTTTAATAATGTTGCCAAGGTATTAAAGTTTCGCGGAACACCAACACACAAGATTAAGCAAACGGTACATACTGCACTTACAAATTTTGGCTGTGAACACTTGGCAAATCAGTCAGCTCGTTCTCTATCTGGTGGTGAAGCCAAACGAGTTTGTATTGCCTGCGGTTTAGTTGCTGATTCCGAATTGTTGCTTTTGGATGAGCCTTCTGCTTCTTTAGATGTGGGCATACGTGCCGAGATGATCGAGAAAATTAGACAATGGGCCCAAGCTAGGGGATCGGCAGTCATATTAGTCAGTCATAATTTTACAGATATACTGCATTTTGCCGATCGAGCGATCGCTTTATTTGATGGCTGTATTGTCCAGGATGATAACTTGGAAACCATCATCCGCCGACCAGCTAACGAGCAGCTTGCAAGATTAGTAGGGATAGATAATATTATTCCCTGTCGGATACAACGGAGTAGCCGTGGAAGTTTTATCAAACTTGCAAACGGGATAGAGTTTTTATATCCTGGGGAAATCACCAAGCCAATTACTGCATGTTGTTTATCTGGCGATACTTTCAATGTTTACGATGCAAGTTCTTCAATATTGCATAAACCTTGGTCAGTAATTATTGAAGGGCTAGTAGAACGGGTTTTAAATGGTATTGGGATTTGTAGTATTTGGGTTAAGGTGGGAGAACAAACTTTAATCGCCAGAGTGCCTCGAAATCATATATTCAGCAATGTATATCCCCATGAAATAATTAAGCTGGCATTCAATCCTAAAGATGCACATTTTGTTTAGAAAAAATGGCGTTATTGACTCGTCGCAGATAACCTCAGAATGTGTCAGGACGAAAGCTTTGAATTACTAATAGCGCAGCAAACTCAGTCTCATACAACTGGGCAGTTAACGCATCTAAAGCTTGCCCCGCAGTTTTGCCAACAGAATGTTTATCTAACCACAGAGGCGCAGAAAACACAGAGGTAAGAAGTTAAAAAGAGGTTTTTTGACCAGCATTTTCGCCCACCTTGAAAGAGCTAGTCCTAGATATTACTCTATACAATAACGGCAATATAATGATTGGCTCAAAGGAATTGTAGCGAAGTGGCAGGTAGGGCGATCGCTCGCTTAAAGATGGGCAGCTTTATTGCGTGATAAATAATAATTTATTTTGTAAAAGTTGCAAAATAATCTAAAATTTTGTGCATAGCAGTGTTTATATTACTAAAATCATTATCCTGTGCAAGTATTTCTTCAGGTTTCTGAATATATTTACCTGCAACTAATTCCGAAGCGCAATTTTCAATAATTTCGCGAACACTGTCTTGTGTTGATTCTAGGTGAAATTGTAAACCTAATACTCTATCTTTATAAATGAAAGCTTGATTTGCACATACTTCGCTAGAGGCTAGTCGTACAGCACCTAGTGGTAAGTCAAAAGTATCACCATGCCAATGAAACACAGTGAGAGATGCAGGGAATGAAGCAAAAACAGCAGAATTTTGCGCTTCTGTTGTCACTTGAATCGGATACCAACCTATTTCTTTCTCTTGACCTTTGTAAACCTTAGAACCTAAAACATCAGCAATTAGCTGCGAACCAAGACAAATGCCAATAACTATTTTATTCTTTTTGATTGCTTCTTGAATAAAATGTTTTTCTAAATTCAACCAAGGATACTTATCATCCTCATAAATATTCATCGACCCACCCATTACTATTAACCAATCTAGGTCATCAACAGATGGTAAAGTGTCACCATTATAAAACTTAGTTACGGAGATAATATAATCTTTCTTTGTCAACCAGTGTTCAATACTAGCAAGTCCTTCAAATGGCACATGTTGTAAGTAATGAATTCTCATCCCTGACTGCTCCGAACTTAGTTGCAGTGTGATTTTTTACATTAAATTATATAATAGTATAATAGACTTTTTTACTCAACACTCAGCACTGTTTCGGTAACGGCGGATTTTGATGCAGTTTGGATTAGGGTTGCCGCAACTTTTTTCGCCTGTGAAGCAGTTGACCAACTTCCTTCCATCATCGCAACTACTATCGCACCTTGCATGAGGAGAAGCAGTTGCCTAGCTAACTGTTCCGGTGATGAAATATCTGCGGCTTGAGCAAGGTTCTTGATGTAGTGGTAGATTGATTGTTGATGCTCCAATGCCACTCGATGTCCAGGATGTTCAGCATTGGCTAATTCTACTGAAGCATTAATGAATGCACAACCTCGAAAATCTGGGCCCTCAAACCATTCCCGCAGGGCATCAAATATTGCTAGTAGTTGTTGGGATGGGTTAGAAGCTCGTTGCTCAATCGTGGTTTGGAGCCATTCGCACCATTGTTCATCCTGTTGTCGTAGCCACGCTTCAATCAATGCATCTTTTGACTTGAAATGATTGTAGAGCGACATTTTAGCAACGCCAGATTCTGCAACGATTCTGTCAATACCGACGTTGCGAATTCCCTCTCGATAAAACAAGCCTGATGCTGTACTTAGAATGCGATCGTGAACAGATTTACGGGTTGTTTTCGGTTTAGTCATTTAGATCGCATCCTTGAATAATGTGTAAATCTTAAATACTTCGTCAATAATACTGACAAAGATTTTCCCAACTTCATAATTATTTAAACTTGATACCTTTACTATATTTTTGAAGTTAGGCTGTAAACGTGTAAAGCATTTTCTATTTCTGTGATAATTTTACGTCATAGCAATTATATACACTGTAATTATCGGAAAAAACATATCGTTATACCTTAATTTACAACGTAGATTTTAACTCTATACAATAACGTGTATAAGTAGGATAAATTAACAAAGATTGAAGTTTTTAAAACACCCTTAACCGTTCTTTGATTACTTTTAAATATGAGAGTGTTTCATCGATATCGATATTGAATTAAGTTTGTTTTATCCAGTTGCTTAAATCGTAAACACTGTTATCGATTACCTGTTCTATTCTTTCATGCCCCAAAACTTCAATTATTTCTAAGGACTTAAGAAAAAACTATGTGTAAAGAATAAAGGGTTTATCCCAAAAGTGATTGATGAACTGCAAGCAAACCAAAGTCCCCCCGAACTTTGGAACTGCTACCGATCCAGTACTTCCACAATCCTCCAGAGACTTGTGGAGCAAGACCATCAGTTCATCAAACTATTGGTTAACTTATGGGATTTGACTTCTTCACTAGAGCGTAAGTGCTTGGAGATCCTTTGTGCTTTAGCGATTTAGATTCCCTATAAATAAAGAATATCATACATCTGGCCAATTTACTTGCGCTGTGAAATTAATTTACAAACAGTATTCGTGATTACAATTATTCATCAGCTAGAGACCCTCAAAGCCGATAATTGCGTTATTCTGTTATTGAAATTTGAGAAAATATCGTCGATTTTTCCTTGGTGAGATATCTATAGTGAGGACAGAGCTTAAATCATTTATTCTCTTCACTTACAGTTAGAATAGTCTGTCTACTTCCTTTGCTAAAAGTCTTATATATAAAAGGATTT
>NZ_CAXTTT010000144.1:0-16765 GCF_964247315.1 uncultured Nostoc sp. | reverse complement strand
AGTGCTGAGTGCTGTTAGCGGTAGCGGGGCGTTTAGCCCGTGCTGAGTGCTGAGTGGGGAATCTCACTTCTTTACTCGCTTGCCGAGGAACTCGAAAAAGAGGAACTGTTTTGCCCAATGCCCAATAACACCAAGGTAATCTTAAGGCAGTATTATAAAACTTGAGGCAACTCCAATGGCTTGGCAGCGTCCTGACGGTCGGATTCCCTACGAACTACGTCCGATTAGCTTTCACCCCAATTTCACCCGCTTTGCCCCCGGTTCTGTTCTCGCAAGATGCGGTGATACTCAAGTACTTTGTACTGTTAGTGTTAATAAGGGAGTTCCAAAGTTTCTCGAAGGAACTGGTAAAGGCTGGCTAACTGCTGAGTACCGAATGTTACCATCTGCTACTCAAAAACGCCAAGAAAGGGAACTATTGAAATTATCTGGACGGACGCAAGAAATTCAACGTCTAATTGGACGTAGCTTACGCGCAGCAGTGGATTTTGAGGCACTGGGAGAACGCACGCTGACTGTGGATGCTGATGTGTTGCAAGCAGATGCTGGAACTCGGACAACAGCCATTACAGGCTCGTTTGTGGCCTTAGCTCATGCGATTTCTAAATTATTGCAAGAGGGCGTGTTGGAGCGATCGCCTTTGTGTGGACAGGTAGCAGCAGTTTCCGTAGGATTACTGGAGGGAGAGCCATTTTTGGATCTAAATTATATTGAAGATGTGGCTGCAACAGTAGATTTTAATGTAGTGATGAATCAACACCTGGGAATCATTGAAGTCCAAGGAACAGCCGAAGAAGGCAGCTTTAGCCGCACCCAGTTAGATCAACTGCTAGATGTCGCCCAAAAAGGAATTCAAGAATTGTTAATTGCCCAACGTGAAGCGATCGCAGACTGGGAGGCGTTGTTTGCGATTAATTAGTTTTATTAATTTTTAATAAGAATTAATAAATATATCCTTTGTGGCCTTATCAACAAAGTATCAAGTAACTGGATGTAAATAAAAATAATCATGACAGTGGTTAGTAGTTAGTATGACTCACTACTGACCACTTACCGTTAAAGGTGATAAGGAGGGTCTACGTTTTTCAGCTTACTTAATCCACGATGTTAAATGTTTCAAAAGTTAAAAAGGGAGATCGTAATAAATTCGGTATTGTATTGCCAGAAGCCAGCAATATGATGATGAAGCTATGAACAAAACCGTTGAAGTTTTACCGGATCAGCCAGCGCTGGTTGCACGAGCGCTAGAATTAATTCTGTCCAAGTTAGAAACTGCCATTGAGCAGCGCGGGCGGTTTACCATCGCCTTGTCTGGCGGCAGTACACCTAAACCGTTATACGAAGCGATCGCTACTCAAAAACTGCCTTGGGATAAAATTCATATATTCTGGGGGGATGAGCGTTACGTACCACCAGATCACCCCGATAGCAATGAACTGATGACGCGTCGTGCGTGGCTAGATCGTGTTGACATCCCAGCAACTAACATTCACCCCGTACCAACTTTAGAAGCCAATCCAGAACTGGCTGCTGTCAAGTATGAACAACATCTCAAAGAATTTTTCAATTCTTCTGGTGTCGAGTTTCCCCCGTTGGATGTAGTATTACTAGGAATGGGTGATGATGCACATACCGCATCTTTGTTTCCCAACACAGAGGCTCTGAAAGTACGCGATCGCCTCGTCACTGTAGGTAACAAAGACGGAAACCCCAGGATAAGTTTCACATATCCCTTCATAAACTCTGCTCGTAGCGTGATTTTTCTGGTTGCTGGTGCAAATAAACGACCAGCTTTAGCGCAAGTCTTTGCACCTGTAGCCGATGACTTCACTTACCCATCCCGCTTAATTCAGCCCCAAAGAGAACTTTGGTGGCTGCTGGATGCAGCAGCAGGTTTGGAACTTCAATATTGAAGAATCGGGCATGGGGCAAAACAGTTCCTCTTTTTCGAGTTCCTCGGCAAGCGAGTAAAGAAGTGAGATTTCCCACTCAGCACTCAGCACTCCTGAAGGGCATTGGGCATGGAGAAGAGACAAGGTAGACGAACAAGAGGGGGGAGACAAGGGAGAGACTTGTTCAATAATTCCCCCTTGTCCCCTTGTCTCCTTGTCTCCCCCTGCTCCCCTTCCCTGCGTAAGAGTATCCAATTCATCGTTCCATTAGCAGTAATTGCTAGAATTTAAATCTACGGCCGCCCTCTGCTTGCCAGTCCCAACTATATTTATGATGATCTTGAACAAAGGCTAAACATCGATGATCGTCTGCCCTAATTGCAATCATCCCAACCCTGACGGCGCTGTCCAATGCGAAGCTTGTTATACACCGTTACCTGCGACTACTAATTGTCCCAGTTGTGGGGCAACTGTGCAGGCAGATGCTGCATTCTGCGGTCAGTGTGGCTATAACCTTCACTCCGCAGGAGTTCCACACGTTCATCCCGCAGCAGCTACAACAGTCACTCCCGATATTCCCGTGGAAGTGCCAGCATTAGTTCCACCCGATCCACTGTTAGAACTTTTACAACCAGATGCCTTAGGAATAAGCGGTTCTACTAAGTCGCGTCCTCCCGAATCATCTTTACCACCAACAGAGATGGCAGTTCCCCCAGAACCAGCGCCACAGGTACCTGTTACAGTAAGCAGTCCTCCAGAGCCAGTGCCAACTGTTGTAGCTCAACCCGTAGTCTCTGGACAGAGTAGTATTCCAACTCCACCACCTGTGGAACCAGCACCAGCCTCTGAAACCGAAGCAAAAGAGCCAGCAGCACCAGCACCAACTGCAACTGCTGCCAGAACGCAATTGCAGCAGGTTACAGCACGGTTAATCCACGTTCAAAGCGATCGCTTAATTGAATTGCCGCAAAATTTCTCTGTGATTCATATCGGCAAGCCCAATGACCGGATTCCTCCAGATATCGATGTTTCAGGATTTCCCAATTCCGAAATTGTCTCGCGGATTCATGCAGATATTCGCGTCGAGGGAGATGCTCATTATGTAGAGGATGTGGGAAGTTCTAATGGCACTTATATCAATAATTTGCCACTTTTACCAGGGAACCGTCATCGCCTGCGACCAGGCGATCGCATCAGCTTGGGTAAAGGAGACTTGATGACATTTCTCTTTCAACTTGCTTAACTGATTTTCGATCGATTGTGACATCAGTCTAAGTATTTTCTGCCCATCCTCCGGCATTTATTTTGGAGGAAAAACAAATGAACTGCATCAGATAAGCGACGGATAACTATGTTGTTCTTGATAGCGCCATAGTTTACAGCCGTCGCTTCAAGGTGCAAATATGTTGGACTGTCCAGCAACTCCATTACTTTAATAATTACACTAGGATGGATGGAAATACACTGCCAATGAGTGACCTATGAGGGAACCAAGTAAAAATTTTGAACCCTTGCTCGCTAAAGAAGCCCCGCTAGTTGTTGAACGTATGGGGCTAACCTGGCTAGTTGCAGCAGCGATCACAACTGCTTTATTGTGGCAAGTACCGGGAGGGAATTATATCTTATACCCATTTACAATTCTGGCAACTTGGTTTCATGAAATGGGTCACGGTTTAATGGCACTGCTATTAGGGGGACAGTTTCAAAAGTTGCAGATTTTTAGCAATGGTTCTGGTGTCGCAACTTATGGCATCCGGTCATCGTTGGGGCCAATTATGTCGGCAATAATCGCCGCAGCTGGGCCAATGGGGCCGCCTCTTGCCGGTGCAGCTTTGATTCTGGCTTCCCGCAGTTTTACAGCAGCAACCCTCTGTTTGAAAATTTTAGGAAGTTTTTTGCTGTTGTCCACATTAATTTGGGTGCGTTCCTGGTTTGGATTGGTAGCAATTCCCTTACTAGGTTTAATAATCTTAGGTATTGCCTTAAGAGCACCTCGCTGGGTGCAAGGGTTTGTCATTCAATTTTTGGGTGTACAAGCTTGTGTAAGTACGTACCATCAACTTAATTATCTATTTAGTAGTTCTGCTGGGCCCCTTGGAATTTCTGATACAGCACAAATGCAGCGATATTTGCTTTTACCTTACTGGTTTTGGGGCGGGTTAATGGCGATCGCATCTCTGGTGATTTTAATCCAAAGTCTCCGCGTTGCTTATCGTTCAGAGTAATGGGGAAAAGCACCATCAAAAGGCAATTGAATCTTTAGCTCAAAGAATTACTGAACATCAAAGAGTTTTGCTGACGAAGGTTTAATTAAGCATTGGGGAAAAAGAGATTCGTGCTTTTGATCAGGCAATTCAACAAGTGCGTAAAAGATTGGGATAATAAATATGCAGATTAGCGATCGCCCTCTTGCAATAACCAATTTAACCCTCAGTACCTTGATTGCTGAATTTGGTATAGAATGCCTGAAAGTACAAGTATTAGTTAACCAGTTACAGTTAACTAGTTTAACTGCGAACCAATAAGCTGAAATTGTAGCAGAACTCCTAGCTGGTGTAGTTCATCTGCATAATCATTGTGACGAAGATTTTCGAGACGCTAATTAGTGAATAAATGGAAAAGTTGCCAGATAATCAGGATTAGAGAAGAATTCAGAAGTCAGAATTCAAGAGCGGAGCCGGAGACGCTCCGCCTCCGGTCAAAATCAAGAGATTTTATCAGTATAATAGCCTGGATATTTGTTAAAAAAATTCGCCGCTAATAACTCTTTCCTTAGAATCCTTAGCGTCCTTCGCGGTTCGATACTCTAACCATGTCCACCCAACCCACAATTCAAAGCATATACACCGATGGTGCTTGCACCGGTAATCCTGGCCCTGGTGGTTGGGGTGTTGTCGTCTACTTCAGCGACGGCTCAATCCACGAAATGGGCGATGCATCCCCTCATACCACTAATAATAAAATGGAGATGCAAGCTGCGATCGCTGCCCTTCAATTTCTGCAAACATCTCAGCAAGCCCAACCCATCACTCTTCATACCGATAGCGAATACCTGATTAACTGCGTTACTAAATGGGTAAAAGGCTGGAAAAATAAAGGCTGGAAAAAGTCAGATGGTAAACCTGTCCAAAACCAAGACCTTTTAGAAATCTTAGATGAACTCAATACCCAACAAGTAAAATGGCAATACATCCGGGGACATTCTGGTAACATAGGTAACGAACGTTGTGATGCGATCGCTCGCGCTTATGCTAGTGGCAAAATCCCTTCGCTACAACAGTTATACTCCAGAGATTTTTATAAATCTTTACCTTCTCAAGATGAACTAAATGTAGCAAAAGTAGCTGATTATGAAAAAAACTCTCGAATAACTAACCAAAGTCCGCAAGAAATCAGTACTTCTGCACCAGAAATAACCGTTATGGAACCATCAATTGGGCCAACTGCGGCCGTGACCGATGAAAAACCGCCAGAAATGAGGGTTTCGCAACTCCGCAGCTTGGTCGAAACTCTGCGTATAGCTGACGAAATTTCTGAAAAAGGCTACTTAATCACTAGTTCTGAGTTAGCAGACTTGATGGATGTCCACGCCAGCGCTGTCACCAGTCGTGGGGATCAATGGCGCTGGCGAAACTGGATAGTGTCACGGGTACGCCGTGAAGGAAATCAAATTCTTTGGGAATTGGAACGCGGGGATCAAGTAGGAGGTGAAGAAGAGTAAGGGAGTGTTGAGTGCTGTTAGCGGATAGCTAAGGTTTAGCCTGTGCTGAGTGCTGAGTTTTGAATTTTTAACTCCACACTCTAAACTCTTCACTGCTCACTCCCTACTCTCTACTCAGCACTCACAACTCACAACTCAGCACTATACTTGCGTCCTCGCCACTCGCGCGGGGTGCGGAATGCAGATAAGAAGATTCGTAGCACAGCTAAAGAATCGGCCAAAGGAGAAAGCCAGAATAACCAGCTGCCTTTAGCGTTTGTACGATCATAGGAAGGTGCGATCGCTATTAGCATCGCAAAGCGAATCACCAACAGGAATAAGTTCAGTCCCAGCAGTAGGAGTGGGGGAGTTGGCAAATATGAGAGTGTGGGAGAAATCAACAAAAAAGTCAGGATAATTAAAAGGGGTAGACCTTGAACAGATGCGAGTAGCCATAAATCTCCCCACAACTGAGAGCGAGAAGTTGCATCTTTGAGGTCGAGACTCCGCCCCCATTCTTTCCACGTCTCTATCGCCCCTTCATACATGCGTACCTTTAATACCTTTGCACCGTCTAAAAAGCCGACCTTATACCCTTGGATAGCAATATTGCGTGCCAAGGTGACATCATCACAAAAAGAACTCCTCGCACTGCTATAACCACCTACAGCAGCTAAAACGGAGCGACGACACAAAAAACACTGCCCATTTGCCATTACCCGTTCTGGTTGCTCTGTATTGATCCCCGCTGGGTCAAATCGGTAAAGCAAAGTCATCAACAAAGCCGGTTGTAGCCAGCACTCCCCAGGATATTTGAGGATGAACTGAGGTGAAAGAGAAACCAAATCGTAGCCTTGTGCTTCGGCCGTCTTTACCAAACCAGCAACTAAACCAGAATGTGGTTGGATATCAGCATCCAGCCCCAGGAACCACTGACTAGCCTCTGAGCTATATAGAAAACCGTTATGCAATGCCCAAGGACGCCCCACCCAACCAGATGGTAAGGGATCATCTGTCATCAGGCGAAAGCGCGGATCTTTTTGCTGTGAAGCTTTTACCAAGTCGGGGGTGCGATCGCTGGACTTGCTGTCTACAACCATAATTTCCCGAACTTCATAGCTTTGCTGACTTAAACCAGTCAACAGAGGGCTAATGCGAAGCGCTTCGTTCAGTGTGGGAACAACGATGCTAACCTTACCTAAAAGCTCAGGTGTCGGCTGTTGGGGTTCTATTGGAGGATGGCGTCTTGGCCCCTTTAACAGGCGCGAAAACAGAATCGCCGTTGCTGGCACTTGGATAAGTAACAATAAAAGAGAGATAGCACTTTCTACTATCAAAGCGTTGTCATTAGTCATTAGTCATTGGTCATTAGTCATTGGTCATTGGTCATGGGGCATGGGTTCTTCTCCTTGTCTCTGAGTCCCCATTCCCCAAAACGCTTATTTCAAGGCAACTTCAACCTTTGCTACTGATACTTCTTTGGTTACTGGTTCAACAGTAACTTGAGCAGGTGTGGTTGAACTCCTTGACCACAGCGCCACAGCCGGAATCACACCTAGCAATAAGCCGAGTAATACAGGAATGGAGAATCCAGCGGCCAAGCTGAGTCCGGCGGCGAAGACAAAGTTAGTTAAATAAACGACTAAGGGCAGATTGAGTTGCGATCGCTCTAATTTAATCGAGGTATTTCTCCACAATAATCCTGCCACACTCATAAACAGGGCGCTAGTACCAAACCAACCTATATAGTTCTGGTAAGGTGTTCCAAAGAAAGCTCCTGGTTGTTCCCAATACCAAAAGGGCAGAGAACTTTGACTCATAGCCGGTTCAAGGGCAAAGTCCCAGCAAGTGAAGAGCAAAGCACCAACGGCTATCGCAACAATATGGCGACCCCAACTGGGTTTTTGAGCCACTTTCAAACCAATTCTTGCAATTAAGTAAGACGACAGCCCAACATAAAACCAAGATAAAGGAATTGTGAAAGGAACTAGCCCCCCAATTTTATAACCTAAGCCACTCAAGTAGCTATAATCACCAAATGGAAACCCTGTACTAGTTCCCAGTAGTTCACTTCCCAAAGAGATAAACATAGCAGGTAGCATAAATGCTAGCCAAGTTCCTAATCCCAACGTCCGGTAGGCATAAATAGAGACAGCTACTGTCCCTAAGATAATATCAACTACACCGCCGCCAGCCATACTTAACTGTACGGCAGTTTCTCCTACCTGCGATAAGTTGAAAATTATTTCGGCATTAGGTACTACCAGTAGCATCCCTACCAGTCCAAAGGCTTTTGACGCGATATGACCAATGAGGCATACGCGTTCAGCAATAATAAGTTGTCTCATGATAATTCCTTAACAAGATGTGACACGCGGCTACTCGGCTGCTAACAGTTTACAAATCTTTAACTACTTTGTACCGCAATTTTCGACAAACTTGTTTGGCTTTCTTGTGAATAGCATAAAAGTCTATTGATTGAAGCTATAAAAATATGATGCTAAACTTACTAGTTTAAGCCATATATTCAAAATCTACATAATTTTATCTGTAGAACTTCTGGTTTCTTGTCTCACTGATACCCGTATCATAAAAAACTCCTTTGATACTGGGATATCCTTAAGGAAGAACAATCATCATAAACTGAGCAAATCCTCAAGCAAAATAAAGTCTTGAGTTACTACTTTATGCGATAAGACCTTAACCCTGTACTAGAAATATAAACCCATGTCAATTTTGAAAAGAGTTCCTTGGGTGTCCCTGGCGCTAGTACTGCTGAGTTACAGTACTTTGGGCTGGCTAATATCAGAAACACGTGCTTCTATGTTTGTGTGGGTGGTAACTGTAGTTGCTATCTTAATTTTAATCGTAACTTTGACCGCTCCTTGGCCGAAGATGACATATTACTACAGTATTTTTCTTCAATCAAATACCAGGTCTTTCGGCATTGCCGTCTTAGCAGCTTTTTTATTTTTTATCATGATTGCCTGGTTTGGGGTATTTCTTGATACTTTACTTATAATTTCAGCGACTATATTAGTCAGGATAGACTTTCAAAAAGCAGGTCTGAGGGAAGGGTTAGCTTTTTGGACTGCCTCTATCTTTTCATTGGGAGGTTTAGCTTTGGGTGCGCTAATCTACAAGTTCATATATTTTAAAATTCCGCTAACGTGATGAAGTATATCTCAAAAAGTGAGAGATGCCTGGGTTGGGTTGCGCCAATGCTTAAAAAGCAGTATTATTTACCCACAACTTTATTTGTACTCAAATTTCCAACTTCTTAAAAAATCGGGAATATTGTTTACTACTTACTTGGGTTCAAAATGCAGGCTGTTCAAACAGCAGTAGAGAGAGGAAAAAATCCATAATAAAAATAGATATCCAACTAGTAACAACTGCTTTTGTTGCCGATTCTCCTACTTCCTTTGCTCCCCCTCTAGTAGTTAAACCCCAACTACAGCCAATGACAGCAACCAGCACTCCAAAAATAAACCCTTTTAGCAAAATAATAAATAAATCTGACGGTTCTAAAAAATTTCTGACTGATTCTAAAAATGTTTCAGGAATAATTTGGTAAAACTTTGATGCAGCAAAAACTCCGCCGATAATGCCCGTAACTAAAGCCAAAATCGTCATCAAAGGAACCATCAAACAACAAGCAATTACTCTAGGAAGTACTAGATAATCAATTGGATCGGTTTTGAGCATATAAAGTGCATCAATTTGCTCAGTGACTCGCATTGCACCTATTTCTGCTGCAAAGGCAGAACCTACTTGTCCCGCTATAATACTAGCGGTCAAAATTGGAGCCAATTCTCTACAAAAAGCTAAGGCAAAAGCACCTCCCACAGTATTGACAGCCCCAAATCGGGCTAATTCCCTCGTTATCTGAATAGTAAAAATCATTCCTGCAAAACCGCTGACAAGGAGAACTGGAGAAATAGAACCTGGCCCAGCGGTAACAAGATGTTGCAAAATCTTGCGATAGTACGTTTTCCCTTGGAGTAAATGTAGCCACACTTGACCAAAGAGCAGTATTGCTGCAAAACAGCGTGTAATCCCAGATTGCTCAAAATTTGTTTTTGGTTGCAATTTTATCGTCCTTACGACTGACTTTTTTTGCACATTTGTTGTTATGTCAATTCTCCAAAATAAGACTACAGATACAAATGGTGGGAACCCAGCCAGATGTAATCTGACTTTCTCAATTAAATAGACGCACTAAGTGCGGCTTCTTGCAGGATATTACGAATTGGTATTAGGGTATGGTACATGACCAGACGCACTAGTACCGCAAGGCGGAATTCAAAATTTAAAATTCAAAATTCAAAATGAATACAGTGTAAGCATTTCATTGATTTGGAATGGTGAGGCAGTCCGGTCTTCTCCCAAAGGGAGACGCCAAGGACGATGGGGGTTCCCCCCATGAGGAACTGCCGTTAGCGCAGCGTTAGCGAGCCTGCGTTCGCGGAGCGTCTCGTAGAGAGCGTCACCCGAAGGGGTGGTTTATTTAAGCTGTGTTGTACTAGATGTTTACCCTCAAAGTAGAGAAGGTGTTTGGGCACGGTTCAATTTAGCTTAGTAAACTTTAGCGAAAAATAGCACAAAAAGCATTGTGAGATTTTTTGCTGCGGCTCATCTCTGGTCTGTCAAACTAGGAAAAGTAATTAAATCAACTCAAAGGGTTTAAAAATTTAATAATATTTCCAAATAATGTTAAACAATTTTTTATGAGCAGGATTAAATACATAATATTTTTGTTGCTATTAATACTACCTTTCTCCGTGGTACATCCGGTTTTTGCATCTGTATGCCGCAATTATGCTGTCTACGACGGTCTACGCCATCAGATTTGCATTCTCAGTATCAGCCGAAGTGCTAAAAATTATTGGGAATACAAAGCAATTATTAGCGTAGATGGCATAAAAAGACCTACAGAGGTTTACAATTGTCGCGAAAGAGTCAAGGTTCAACAAGCTGGAACTGTTTTGCCCTTTGAGCAAAAAGACCCTGGTGAGATGATATGCAGCTTTTTTAATTCTTCTCGACGGTAAACACGCGCCAGATAATGAAGACAGTAAAACCTAGATAGATGAATACTGTTAGCCATTCTTGCCAGCTACCAAATGCATTGTTCATCAGCAAAAACTGGAAAATTAATATTTATCAATCCTACACTTAGATGCGCTTACTCTGGGAATTAACGGCTAGGGGGTTATATGCTGTCCTGTAAATTGGAACGATCCTACTACTGAGCCTGCTCCTTTTAGTGGATTAGCATTTAAGGCAAAGGAAGTAACAGTAATTATTCCTTGTAATTCCATAGACTGCTGATTCAAAGTAGCTTGGATATCGGAGCGAGCTATATCATTGACACCGTTGGGGCCTGAGAAACCAAAGTTTATGCCTAGAGGGCGAATTTCTCGGTTACTAGTGCAAGTATATGAGCCTTGAGTATCACCGAAAGGATTGAAGACTCCTTGCACACCACCTTGATTCGAGTCAGTAACAAAAAGATTACCGTCTTCTAAGAAGGTAATAACTCCCCGAGATGCGAATTTACCTTTTGCGTCAACGATGGTCGTCAGATAGCTACCCGCGAAGAAATTTCTACATCTTCTTGAAGAGGAGAACTGTTCTTTAGAATGGGCTGAAGCAAAGTATGGAAAAACCGTAATGAGGAATACCCCAAATAGGCAAGCCGCTAACAAAATGGAAATTTTACGAGTTTTCATTCTGATAATCTTATATTTGTAGCATTTATTATATTTCTAGTAGGGGTGAAATAAGCAGCGGTGCAGAAAGTTACAAAAAAAAGGAACTCTTAAACCCCGTCCATTTTAAAACCTGGAGTTTTTAAAGAGAGTGTATTATTCGGTCGTGGCTTGAGTTCTGAACTTTACCCTGATTCCAACAAACTATGGTTTTCAAGGTAGACACGGTTTAACTCTTAACAAAATAGGAAAATGCGCTAGGTGCGATCGCACCCATATTTAGTATGATGCAATTGCTCTGAGGGATGAACGAGGCAAGCATAGCACAAGCCCTTGGCAGATTAATGTAGGTTGCTGTATTTTAGGAGATCAAAAAAGACTAGTCAAAAATTCTTAGCTAATTTTCCGGAATGGGTAACAATGGCGTGGTAATAAATATCAGAGCATCGATATTATACTGAACCTCTATAACTAACCTTCGGGGAATATATCCCCATTGTTTTCCCTCAAAAACCCGGTCTTCATGACCGGGTTTTTGGTGTTTATACCAAGTTACAGTCGAGCAAATCAGGGACAGAGCGATACCTACATCTGGCTACGCCAACGCAGTACTTCTTTAAACTGTCTACATATCAAATAAAACTATTGTCCAGAAACTTTTAAGAGATTTTATTGGTCTGGTTCTCCAAATTCTGCAAAAATCAACCAATGTCATCTTCTGCTCAAGGTATTCCCGGATTACCTGATTTGACGCATCCAATTGAGCTTGTTCAATTTGGAACCCAGGCGCTCAAAGCTTCACTTTTATTAGTATTTTTGGTCGTAGCTTTGGGAGTTGCGATCGCACTGATCGGTTTTTCTCTCCGTCGCAGCCAGCCGGAACAATTTATATTCATTGGCGAATGGGCTGTTCGTTATTCCCAACTATTGCGGGGATTACAGCATTTAACTCTAATATTAATTCTGTTAGTACCAGGATTTTTTCTTTGTTCAACTTTGAGCAATCGTTATCACCACTGGGAACAAACAAGGGTGGCTCAAGTAGCTGAAAGTGTCGCAGGTGAAAAGCTCGAACAATCCGCCCCGCAAGTGCGCTACACTACCCAAGAGCCATACTCATATACTACGCAAGCCAATGGCAAAATAGTCAAAGTCAATGATACGCGAGAGATTAACCGCTTCTTAACGCTGGGTGGTTCGCAAATTCAAGTCAAGCTAGACCAAAGCGTAGATGTTCCAGGTCGTAGTTCAATTTATCGCGTGGAATACACTGCTGATTATAAAGTAGTTAACCAACTCAAGGATATTAATAATTTCTTTTTTGAAACACCGCCACCTAACGGCTACACACTGCTTGCTGGCTACAAAGTAGAGCGTAACGGTACTAGGTTACACCAAACCAATCCCGGAGACTATGGCTTTCCCTTTCAGCTGCAACCAGGAGAAGAAACTACCTTTCGAGTCACCTATCAGGCTCAAGGCGGACCTCGCTGGGTTTATAGCGCCGCAGGACAGTTGCTTTCTAATTTTCGCCTCACAGCAATTGCCAACTTTGCTCCGGCTGATTTTGCCAGTGGTGTTGTACCGAATGAGATTAAAGTTAATGGACGTAGTACTCAGTTTACTTGGAAATTTGACGATAATGTTTCAGTCAAAAATCCATTTGGAGTGTTTACGAACACCGACCCCATTCGTCATACTGGCATCATTCCCCGGCTTTTGTTACTAGCACCGGCAATATTTTTGTGGTGGATATTGTTGTTATATTTGTCACTGCCAATGAGTTTCAGAAATATTGCGATCGCTAGTAGTATTTTCTTTGCTTGTCTGTTGACTTTAACCTATCTAGCTCGCGTTATTAACGCTCAGTTGGCTTGGACTTTAATTTCTATCATTTTACTAATTTTAATATGGGGATTGGGAGCTAGCCGTAGTGCTTCCCTAGCTGCGATCGTTGCTACTATTACTGGAGCAGTGCTACCGATTTTTGGATTATTAGTACCGTTTAGCGGACTAACTCTTAGTTTAGCGGGTTTGCTTTCAGCAGTTTGGCTTGCAGTTCGTCACTGGTATGGCTGGTACAGTTTGCACCCAGAAGATCAAAGATTGCAGACTCACAAAGATGCTAAAGATTAGATGATTCCGTTATGATTAGCGAAGTTTTAGCAAATAGCATTTATGGATAACGATTTACTCGCTTTCTTTGCAGCTGCTGGGTTACTCATTCTTTATCTTATCTTCTCAGCTTTAACTGAAATGGGAACTAAATTGCCTTGGAAGAAATAAGCTGATGGGCTAAAAAGTTTACACTTTTAAACCTCATTGGGCTTGGAAAAAAAGTGACCATCATTTAGGCTTAGGTAATATATTTATTGTTCGAAAGAGTGCCAAATGCGCGATCCAGAGAAGAACCAGATTAAAGTCGATCCGGCAACCCTCGTTTTGATTGTATCTGTCTTAATACTCTTGCCTCTGCTGGTTGTTGGTTTTTTCTCGCAGTGAAGCTAGTGAGGAATACTCTACAGATATTAATGAACCACTATAACGCCACCCCTACCAAAGCTACGCTTTCTCTCCCCTCCCCTTGCTACTACGGTGTATACACAAATAACTTGCGTCGTTCTTCCACACTCAGGGTAACGAGAAAAGGCATCTTTGCTTGGATAGTTGCAAAGGCTGCTTTAATTTCTTGGATATCTGCTGGGGAAAGGGAAGCGGTAATGTTTTGGTATGCCATTGGATATTTACTCAGGTAAATCTGTTTGTTATGATTCCCACTGGTAAATGCGATGTCTACGACGGGCTACGCCTACGCACATCTCAACGTCAACCTGACTTTTCACAATATCTGGAAAACCTCTCTCTAAATCTCTCTCCTTTTAGGCTACGGTGTACACACAAGTTTGCCCAGAGCGAGTTCCTAGCCAAAAAAGGTGGATTCAAACTGCTCAAGCCCACGAATCAAAGTAGTAATTTCGGCAGGTTTCTGAAGTGAAAAGTCAGTTTACTGAATAATTTCTTTAACAACAGCAATAAAGCGTTCCATGTCAGTGTGGGTAATAGCTCCCATTGTCGATACTCGGAAGATAGATTGAGCTAAATTTCCCTGTCCAGAATAAATTATATAGTCCTGTGCTTTCAGTTGGTCGTGAAATTCTTCATAGCTGAAACCATCTGGCAAGTCGTAAGCATTCAAGACAACGGATGAACTGCCAAGAGGAAGTAGGGGTTTAATTCCGATTGAGGCTAACCCGTCTCTGACTAAGCTGGCAAGTTGGTTGTAATGGCTGTGTCTAGCACGCCACCCTCCTGCTTCTGCCATTTCTTGCAAAGCTTCTGTTAAGGCATAAAATGTTTGTACTGATTGCGTAAAAGGCGTGCTGCCTCGGTCTTGTTGCTGGCAATAGGTTGCTAAATCTAAATATAAGGTGCGGGGGATTGTGTCTACTGAAGGCAGTGCATCCCGTCGCAGGATGACAAAGGACGTTCCGGGGACACCATGCAGACATTTATTCGCTGTCGCAGCGCAAGCGGTGATTCCCCAATCTACAAAATTTAATTCCTCAGCACCAAAACTGCTGACTCCATCTACTAGTAGTTTGATGCGGCGTTGTTGACAAATTGGAGCAAGTTCCGCCAAATTATTTAAGCGGCCGGTAGTAGTTTCGTGATGGACGACAGCAAGATGGGTAATATCGGTGTTTTCATTTAAAAGTTTGACTAAACCGTTGATATCTATTTCGGCATCCCAAGGATGGGAAAGTGTGATGTAATCAATGCCGTGGATTTTGGCGATTTTAGATAGTCGTTCGCCATATACACCGTTTTCAATTACTAGTAATTTCCCGTCTGTGGGTACTAAACTGCCGATCATCGCTTCCATCGCTGCGGTTCCAGAACCAGTGAGGAGAACTGCTGCCCAGCGATCGCTTCCTAGACCATAAACTTGAAGTAACTGTTCGCGGATTCTGCTTTGAAGTTGAGAAAATTCCACCTCACGGTGACACAAATCGGGACGCAACAGGGCATTTCTGACGCGATCGCTCAAATTCACAGGGCCGGGATTTAGTAAAATCATTTTGTTATTGGGCATGGGGCATTGGGCATTAATAAATTAAGAGTTTGTACTTTTAATTTCTTAACTACGAATTACGAATTACGAATTACGAATTACCAATGTGTTTCATGAAGCGTTGTAAAACTTCTTCCGGGGTGAGGTTTGGTCTGGGTAGCTTTTCTAAAGTTCCGGGACGGATTTTTAAATGAGCGAATTTAGGTCTAGTGTTAGCATCTGCGGTAAATAAGGCATCTAAAAGGGCGGGGTCATCTCCGGCTAATGTAACGCCGTAACCGCACGCTTCAGCAATTTTAGCAAAGGAGATACCCGCAGAAACGGTGGCTTGTGCGCCTGTGGAATCGTGGACTTCATTATCTAAAAGAATATGGGTCAAGTTAGCACCGCCATAAGTGCCGATGGTAGCAAAATTACCCATTCGCATCAATGCTGCCCCATCGCCATCAATTACTACTATCTTCAGGTCTTTCCGTGCTAAGGATAGTCCCAATCCCATTGAGGAAGCGCAGCCCATCGAGCCGACCATATAAAGATGATTGGCGCTGTCTTTACTAGCGAAGAGTTCGCGTCCCGTGTATCCGGTGGTGGCAATTACTACAGTGTTTTCTGGATCAATGAGTTCCACAATCCGAGCCAATGCTTCGCTGCGAGAAATGCGTTGTTCTTTGTTATCCCGAAAAAAGCTTTGCTGAATATGAGAGCTATTACTATTTTCTCGTTCAGGGATAGAAGAACGGGTGAGTGCATGGGGGGCAATCGCTCCTTTACGCATAATTAAAGCATAAGGACAGCGTTCTTGTTGCATATAGGCTGTGGCTCTTTGCAGAACTGGTTCTATTTCTGCTGCGTCTGTGGGAAAAAATTCCCAAGGTATAGTCATTGTTTGCAGCAATTTCTCTGTAATTTGCCCCATTAATTGATGTTGCGGTTCATCTTGCAACAAGCGATCGCCTCTTAGAGTACAAATTAGCAGCAGCGGAATCCGAAAGATATAAGTGAGGGAGGTTAGTGGGTTGACTGCATTTCCCAAACCAGAGTTTTGCATCATCACCACAGCAGGTTTACCAGCAATTGCTGCTCCGGCTGCGATCGCTACAGCATCTCCCTCATTGGCTGCGGAGATATATCTAAGTTGAACGTCATTGATGACGTAGTTAATAAAAGGCGTGAGAAAAGAACAGGGTACGCCAGTGTACCAGCCAAAGCCAAGATTACGCGCAGCTTCTACAAATTCTTCTGCCTGGATCATATTAAGAGATGAGGAGTGGGGAGTAGGGAGTAGGGAGTGAGCAAGGGGGATTGGGGACTGGAGAAGTTGATAGGAAAATTATTACTTCGACCTCTGAACTCGGAACTTTGACTTTTGAACTCGGAACTTTGACCT
>NZ_CAXTTT010000143.1:0-17037 GCF_964247315.1 uncultured Nostoc sp. | reverse complement strand
AATGGCATTGCATCGACTAACAATGGCATTGCATCGACTAACAATGGCATTGCATTGACTAACAATGGCATTGCATCGACTAACAATCAATACGCTTGGGTTAGCGCCAAAAGCCTTAAAGTGTGTAGGTTGGGTTGAGGAACAAAACCCAACATTTCCGGGGCTTTGTTGGGTTGCGCTTTGCTTAACCCAACAAAGCAATTTTTCACAAAGCCAAGCGTATTGGGCTAACAATGGCATTGCATCGACTGACAATACTATTTCTCTCATTCCCATGCTTTGTATAAGAATGAGTTAAGCCTCATCAAGCTGGTTTTTAGGATTTGTATGTACACCGTCGGCTCTTCAGGAGGGGCTGGGGGGGATGTATTGACTGTGGTTAGCATAACTAATTATGCAGGGGGAGTAATTGAAGTTGAGATTAGTTCTCTAACATGGAGTGCGGAATCTTGTTGTAATGCTGATGCCGCGATCGCTTCACTCTCAACTATACTTAACCTAGCGATCGCCTGCTTGACTCTAGGTATACTTTGGGGATTTACGCTCAACTCATCCAGCCCTAAACCTAATAAAATTGGTGTTGCTAAAGTATCTGCTGCCAATTCTCCACATAATCCTACCGAAATCCCCGCCGTATGGCCAGCTTGGATAGTTTGCTGTACCATTCGCAATACAGCTGGATGTAGCGCATCAACCAAATTTGCCACGCGTGGGTTAGTGCGATCGCTAGCCATAACGTACTGACTCAGATCGTTAGTCCCGATACTAAAGAAGTCTACTTCCGCAGCTAACTGATCGGCGATCGCGACTGCTGACGGAACCTCCACCATAATTCCTACTTTCATCGCGGCATCAAAGGAAATACCAGCTTGATTTAGTTCAGCCTGCACTTCACCCAAAATTACCTTAGCTGCACGTACTTCAGTTACAGTCGCAATCATTGGCAACATGATTTTAATTTGGTGTCCAACACTAGCTCTCAAAATTGCCCGTAACTGAGTTTTGAAGAGTTCTGGACGATCTAAACAAAAACGAATTCCCCGCCAACCTAAAAAAGGGTTAGCTTCTGGAAACCCAACTTTGATATAGGGAAGTGGCTTATCACCACCGACATCAAGGGTACGAATAATTAGCGGCCGATTATCTAAAACTTGAACGATCGCCTGATAGACTAATAATTGTTCTTCTTCAGTCGGGGCGCTTGTTCGGTCTAAATACAGAAACTCAGTGCGGAGTAGTCCCACCCCTTCTGCACCGCTAGCCACAGCAACTTGCACATCATTTATACTACCAATATTTGCGAAGACACTAACTTGCCGACCATCACGAGTAATCGCTGGCTGATGTGCCGTAGCTCGTGCTTCCTGTTGGGCAGTTTGCCAAGCTGACTGCTTTGCTCTGAGTAAATCCAGGATGTCTGATTCTGGTTCTACCCAAGCTTTGCCACTTTCACCATCAAGTGCCATCAGTGTACCATCAGCCAAGTGCAACACCTGGGCATCCACTCCCAAAACTGCCGGAATACCCAACGTCCGGGCGATAATTGCACTGTGGGAGGTGGCGCTACCAGAAGTAGTACAAATACCCAACACTTTGGTTGGATCTAGTCCAGCCGTATCTGAGGGGGTTAAATCAGTCGCCACCAAAATCGCTGGTGACTGAAGATGCAGGTTCGCAGGGGCATTCCCAGCCAGTAATCGCAGCACTCTTCGCCCGACATCTACAACATCGTCAACTCGCTCTTGCAGATAAGAATCCTCAAGTGCGCGATAGGAAGTCGCTACTTCATCGACTACAGCTCGCCAAGCTGCTTCAGCATTTATATGGTTGTCTAAAATGCGCTGATGAGCCGCTGACAACAGTACTGGATCTTCTAAAAATAGTAATTGGGCATCGAAGATGGCGGCTTCAACGTCACCAATTTGCAGAGATGCTTGGGAAAAAACTGCTTGGATTTCTTGTCGGGCAGTGTGGATTGCTGTTTGTACTCGTTGCCACTCTGCCTCTGGATCGTTTACGTGATATTCCGTAATTGAAATATGAGTGGGTTGATAACGAACAACAGGTGCGATCGCGACTCCAGCAGAAGCTGCAATCCCGGAAAGTTCGCCGTGAGTTGCTGAAGTAACTTCGTGGTGAAATGCTGGTGGAGAATTCAAGGCAATATTATCTTCACCAAAGTTATTTGCGAATAATCCCTGCAATGCTGCCAGCGCCTCATCTGCATCAGAACCAATGGCAGTAATCAGCAGTTCGTGTCCTTGACGCACCCCTAAAGTTGTGACTTGGTTAATACTGTCACCCCTGACTAGCTCAGTATTTCTCGTTAAATTCCGCACCAGAATTTGTGATTGAAACCGGGCTGCGGTTGCCACAAACTGCGCTGCGGGACGGGCGTGTAATCCTAAGCGATTGCTCACAATCAGCCTGATTTCTGGCGTTGGCGATTCTATATTAGTTGTTATTGGGCTGACAACTGACAACGGACTACTAACACCCAATTGAGTTGCTTTTGCCAGAAGTGCGCCGCGTGCTTCCGCCATCACTTGGTGAATATCTCTACCAGCCGCAGCCGCTACTACAGCAGCGATCGCCCCTTCTACTAGAGGTGCTTCACACAAAAACACTTTCTCCTGCTGTGCTTCTGGGAGAAACTCGATTGCCATTTCTGCACTCAGCAAAGCACTACCCAAATCCATTAATACCAAAACACCATCATCAGAAAAAACAGAAGCGATCGCCTCATAAACCTGAATCGGATCTGTACCCAATGGATTTTCAGGATCTTCAATACCTGCTGCAACAGCAATGGGAACTTGGCTTTGAACCATCTGCGCGGCGAGTTCCCGCACACCCAAAGCTAGTTGTTTGCTGTGAGAAACGATAACAATTGCGATCGCGGCCACACCGTCAACCTTGTTGAGAGGTTTGCGTTTAGCTAGTTATCCATTTCATTTTCCCATTCCGCTACAATTGCAACTGCCCGAAAATATTCCGGTCTTTCCAGCTAAAAATACGAATAAAATAGCCTTCTTTTACGGAAATACGTGGTTTCCACTCATAAACTCCATCGCTAGCAGTACGGGAAGAAATGTTTTGGATAAGTTTGTTCCCATCGTACAACTTAATCGAGACATCACCATCAAAATTATCCCGCCACAATATTAAATAAGGCTGATCCTTTTTTGGAAGTACTTTACCAACTGGCCGAACGATCGAGATTTTTGGCGTCTCTTCCCAATAAAAGTACTTGAATTCGTTGGTCAAATCAGATTAGTCAAAAAACCTTGTCACAATTTAACCAACGTTTAATTCAGATAGCAACCCAGTTACAAGTAACTCTCAGCCAAATGCATATTCTCTTCTTTAGATAGTTAGCAGTTGCAATTCCTCCTGAACGGTGGCTTGACTATCAGCAGATCCCTGCACACGCTCAAGCCATTTTTCAGCTTTCGAGTAGTTGTCATGCTGTACCTCTTTAATCGCTTCCTTAAAGTTCAGCACCACGCCCCAAACATCACTGAAAAAGCGTTTTTCTTGCTTCATTTTGTTGAAGAAACTAACAGCTTCAATATGCGATAATCCCCCTTCCGTTTTAGCGATCGCCATAAACACTTCAAACACATCGTCAGCCATCTTGGCATCGCCACAGACATAGTAGTGGCATTGCGGATGGCTGAGTATTCGCCAGAGTTCTTCAGCTTTTTCTTCCATTAAGCCTTGCACATAGACTTTCTTCTCAGTCAAACGTGAGAAGGCAACTTCTAACCCTGACAGCACGCCTTGATTCTGCCAGCTTACAAGTTGTTCTCCATAGAGGTAGTCACTGCGATCGCGACAGCCGAAGTACAAGCAAGCATCACCTAATTGTGTTTCCTGCTGCAATAGGACTTGCCGATACTGGAGGAAGGCAATCAACGGCGATACCCCTGTACCCGGCCCAACCATCAGCATTGGCACGAGTGGATCGGTGGGTGGACGGAAGCTAGAGGTGCGGACACTGATCCGAACTTTTGCCCCCGTTTCCAGTCCGGCAAGGTAGTTGGAGCAAAGTCCCTGACGGATTTTACCTGCATCCGTTTTAACTTGCAACACTCCAACTGTGATTTGGATGTGCTGAGGATGAAGCAGAGGACAGGAGGAAATGGAGTAGAGACGTGGTTTTTGCTTCGGCAACAACTCTAGCAGGACTTCCAGTGTAATTTGGGCAGAAGGAAACTCATTGAACAGATCGACAACGTTGATGAAGTTGTCCGCGATCGTTTTCTTGAGCGTGATGCTGTCGGGATGTTCATCTCCTTGCCGCAGAATTTCCAACCAGGTTTCCAGGCGTTGTTTATCCTGGGGATTTTGTGCTGCTGAGTACAGGTAGGTCAGCACGTCATTGAATGGTTCGCGCAAAGTCAGATCGAGGTCTTCCAAGAGAACCTGTCCGATGGTTGTGGGAACGGTAACAGGAGGTTTTTCTTCTAATTCCGTACCATCGGGCATTAAATAACGAGCTGTGAAATAGGTGTTGGGGGATACTGAGAGGCGATCGCACAACTGATTCACCAACTCCACCGGATTGCCAGGATAAACGGCAAGATGATCGCCTGTTTCATACTGCAAATCGCTACCAGAAATATCAAAGACAAGATAGCGAGTAGAACGGCTACCAGGAATCACTTCTTTGAGTAGTTCGCTATTGGCAACCAGAGGTACTTCCACACCTCTGTCTCCACTCACTTCTACTGATGAAATATTTGCCGCTTCCCTCTCACTCAAAAACGTCACGTTTAGTTTAGGTGCGGCTTGGGCTGTCGCATCGGCGGAGCTTTGATCCTCACCCAGAATGCGGGAAACCAGTCCTAACCATTGTTTGAAGGTGTCGGCTTGTCCCTTGATTTCATCGCCTTTGTGAAGTGGCACAATACAGTTACCTCCCGCCTTAGCGAGTCCCTTATCTAGCGAAATTCCGGCAGCGCAGAAGTTTTCGTAAACGGTACTACCAATACCCATAACGGAGTAATTCAAACCTTCGAGAGAACGCGCAGGTTGTTTTTTCAACCACTGGAGGAACTTCCTGCCGTTTCCAGGTATTTCGCCATTGCCGAAGGTGGACGTGACAATGAGTAGGAGTTTCTCCGATGCCAGGGTGTCGGTGTTGTATTCATCCAGCGCCATCACCTGGGGACGGAATCGCTGGAGTTGACGAGCGGCTTTGCGCGCCAAGCCTTCAGCAGTAGCTGTTTCGGAAGCGTAGAGAATCAGGATGCGGTCTTGCTTGTTGTCGTCCTCGTCGGTAGTGGTGATGAATTTTTCCAGGTCAATACCATCTTCAACTGCCCAGCGATCGGCAGCATGGTGATAAGCTGGCTCTAGGTAGAAGTCCTGCATCTGGTGGTGCCAGACCGGACAAGCACTTCCCCCGGATGCGGGTACGACCCAACCCCAATCCCCCGGACACTCGCGTCCTGCTTTCTTCTCGCGTAAGTCGTGTGCCAGGAATTGACGAGAGGCAGATTGATGGTCTACCATCGTCACCTTCGCTTTTTGGAAGGAGTAGAGGATGGCAACGTTGAGTTCCAATGCGACGCGATCGCGCCATAATGTCTGCTCGGAACTAGTATCGAGGTTGAGAACTTTGGCGATGTCCTCCATCTTGTTGTAGCGGTACTCGTCCAGGAAATCCCGCATGATTTCAGTGCCCATGTACCAGCCATTGAAAGGAATGCAGGCATAAGTAATGCCGCCAACGTGCATTGAGAAGTTGGTAATGGCAGGGACGGCGTACCAACGGAAGCCCAATGATTTGAATTCAGGAATCGCGGGATGCTCGATTTCCACTTCCAGAATCTCATCCCGATTCCAGTGGTACATCTTCGGTTCCATACCTGGAGCTTCAATCACTAGAGGCAAAATGTCGTACTCTGTGAGTGGTTGGGGGGGTTGCCAGCCCAATTTGATAATCGCTTTGGTCACGTCCAGGTTGGCAGGATCACCGAGAATGCTACCATCCGGTTGCTCGTATGCGGCATAACGAGCTAATTGTGGATTCCAGATGCGTGGTCCCCAGCGTTCTTTAGGGTGTCGGGGACGAAAGACGGTCATGGTAATCTGGAGGTTACCGCCATTTGTCGCGGACTGTAGGTGTTCTTGGAGTTCGCGGAACATCTCATCAGGGTCGGTAACGTGGCGGCGATCGCGGATCACCATGTTATTCCACTGAATCCGTCCCACACACTTGGATGCATTGCGCCATGACACTTGTGCCCCATACGCGACTTCTTCATACGTGTGGGTATAGGTTCCGGTGGCGTGTACTTCCTCTTGAATTTCTGCCCAGCGTCGTGCCCTGTCCTCCGGTTCCCATGCCTGCTCAGTGGCGATTAGCTCCAGGTACTGCTTGGCTTTTTTGAGCAATCGTTCCTCATTCAGCTTGGGCAGCTTGATTACATTCACAGCGCGATCGATTAACGTCTGCCATCCCTGCCGTAACTCTGGCGTGAAGTCCGGTATGTACCGCTCAAACAAGGTAAAGATAGCATCCGTCATTGCCGGATAAGCACAGGATGGCACCCCTGCACTGGTATGCACCTGCCCTAAGAAACGCAACTCTCGGATCATCTCATCACTGCTGCCGCTTCTTAGGGATTGGACGAGAAATTCCAATGCCTGAAACAGGTGTAGAGACAGGTAATCCATGTCTGCTCGTCCAAAAATCGGCAATACAAAGGGATATTTCTCAAACAGGATTTGATAAAACTCCATCCCCATGACTTGCTTATTCTGGCTGAACACCTGCCAGGATTCCATCATCTTTTGCAGCATTTCTGGGGGCAGAGCTTTATTGTAGCGGTGAATTGCCTCTACCATCGGCACAATCACATGGGTATTGAAGAAGCGGTAGAGGGCAGAGTTTGCGCCTTTTGCTAAATCCTGGTGATCGTACTCTTCTAGGTAAGGAATCGATGGTAGCATCCACATCCACACCTGCCGTGCCTTCAGCCAGTGCTGGGGATGCATCCCGATATCGGCAAACAGCGCACCGTAATCCTCAACTGTGTCAAACAAATCCCCTTTTTCTGGAGGTACGCCCATTAAGGGTTCTCCAATTACATTCTGAGTTTCCGGCTGAAGTTGGTGGATGCAGCAATCAAACAACTCAAAGAAAAAGTCATTGATGCTGTTAATCGCTTCCCCGAAGATATACTCTAGTTCAGGTGACTCTAGCAACAGACGCTTCAAGAACTTTTCCATCTGCAATTCTTTCCATGCCCGCAGCTTGTTCCAAGCGTCTTTGACAATCACTTCTTCTTGCGGCGAGAGAGGAACAGATTCTGGCATCTCGAACTCGCCCTCTGTCTGAGTTCCTTTGCTGTGAGTGCGGCGAGTACCGTTTTGATTCCCCAAGATTGTAAAGGTGCTGCTACTTCCCTCAGTGCTACTCTGGGTCAGGCGAGTTTTTAGCTTCAATTGGGGTGCCTGGTTCCAAGTTGTAATCGGAAATTCTAACTCAGTGCTGCGCTCTCCATTCAGGCATTCCTGGGTGGCAAACGCCACCGTTCCAGCATCCTGCCAAGGTTGAGTGATGTCCCCTTCCCGGTAACGCAAAGTAATGGCGATCGTGCAGTCTCCCTTGTTTTTCAAATCCACCAACCAACTGGGTTGCGTGCGGTTCAGCAGATCCCTTTCTAACAAGCTTTGTCCCTCTTCGGAAACTACCTGCAAATGGCATTTATACTTATAATTATTGTCAGCCGGGAAATCGAGTGCAGAAACCTCGGTTAGGTGGATGATTCGTTGATTGTCATTCATGCTTTAAAAGCCAATGAGTGAGAAAAGTGTGTAGTTAAATGTACTGATCGGCAGAAATTTACATTTTTTTTAATTTACCTTAATTATTTAAAGGTAGATACTAAAATTTGATTTGTAAAGTAAACATTTTAATTTATAAAGTAAACATAAAGATGCGGTTTGAGAGTTTAAATAATACTCAAGAAGCGAGATTACCGTGCATCAGTCGCACCATAGCTGCATAACATTATCAACTCACTTACCTCTGGCAATAAGTAAGTTGGCATAATAAAACTAAACTATGTAAACAAAGATAAACTAGGCTGAAAGCCTGTTGTCTACTGCTTCTTGCCTCCTGCCTCTTGCCTTATCCCAACAATAAATTTTTACGCCGACCTACTTCGTTCGTAATCCTTATTCAGGCATCGATAGCGTCCTAACCATCCCAAAGTATGTTCAACTTACCATCGTCTCGGTAAAACCTGGAACCCAATTTAAGCAATGGTGAGCGTCATTAACTCCAACAGTTGATAAACAGACACAACACGTCGCAACTCCCTAGTGCTACGAGCAAGAATAATTATCATCGCATCTGATGGTCAAAACCATCGAAAAATTGCCCGAAGTTTAGATATCAATCGGCAGCTGGCTCGTTTATGGCGAAATCGTATCGGCAAGCAAAGAAGTGGGGAATTAATTTGAAAAAGGCAAGAGGCAGACCTCCTGCCTTGAAAACTAGATGTTAAATGTTCTCAATTTTTTAAGATTAGATACTCAAGGATATCTATAATTACGTCGCTACCAACTCAGAATCGATTTCCGACGGCGCACTATCCTGGACAAGCGATCGCGTTTCGCCGTTGCGCTGGAGGATACCGCCAACCATTGCAAACAAAGCATTCACCTTGCGGGTTCGCCACATATCTACGAGTTTTTCTACCTTAGTCGCAGACATCCGTCGCCTCATCGCTTCGTAGAGATAAGCAGCATGTTCAGTTTCATCTTGGGCAATACAAAGCATTCCTAACTTCAAATTCCGAGCGGTTGGCTCATTATCAGGTAATACTTTCGCCATTCGCGTAAAGTCTTTACTAGCATCTAACTCCAGAATGTATGTGCTAGCCATAAACACATCCCAATCAATCACAGCAGGTTTGAGCTGTTCTTGAGGGTAGCCCTCAAAGAATGCTGCGAAAAAGGGACTACGCTGTTGTGATTTTTTTGTAGATGTAGTTTGGGGTTGATGCTTGAAATCTATAACTTGTTTATTTAGCTGTTGTAAGGCGTGGGCAAAAATTTTACCATGCCTAGTTTCATCTGATGCATGTTTTGCTAGTTTTTGGGCTAGCCATGTATCGCCTTCGGCAGCTGCGCGATCGCTAAGTGCAGATAAAAATGGCACAGAGCCAGATTCCGCCAACTGAAACCCCGCAAGGATGTTGGGACGGGTTTTAGAATCACGAATTTGAGCAGCAGAGTAATAGGCAAAGACACTTGAACCAGCTAGATGCAAAAGGTTAGTCAAGAAGTTCATCAGAAATTACCGCTGACAATTGCAAGGTTACAATTCTTATACTAATCTGTATTTTCTATTCGGTTGCCGCCAGAGAGTCTTACCATTTGGAATTTGGAATTATAGCCGTAGTCACACAGGTTAGGACAGTGTTGATTGCTCAAAGTCTTGAAACAACTGGGTTTTTACTCAGCACTCAGCTATACCTGTGGAACGATGTCAACAGTTATGTCACTGGAACCATAATATTTCCGTGACTAGAAGCATAACTTTTCCCTGGCTGAGTGCTGTAACCTGTATTTCCCCGTTAGGCGATCGCACCCCTGATTAAAAAACTGGAAGCATAATGTTTCCGAAAGTCCAAATTGGAAGCATAAGCTTTCCGTGAGACAATATTAATTTTTCTCAAGAAAGTGGAAAAACCACGATGTTTGGTTTCTATGCGATTAACTTTTCAAGAATATTTTGTAAGAAAACATCTGCTTCTTCAAAAAAACAACGATGTAAATAGCGAAAATGTTCTTAATTAATAGGGACATGTTGTAAACCAAGCCAGCTAAACTTTGCTAATGATTCTTTCCAGGATTTTTTTTAGCAGATTGCGGGTAAGTGTAGTACACTAAAATCTGTGCATCAAGGTTAAAAATGAAACCTTACTCCATTGATTTTCGGCAAAAAATAGTCCAAGCGTACAATCAAGGAAATACATCTATAAAACTTGTAGCTTCTCGATTCGATGTGAGCAAAGCCTTTGTACAAAAACTGCTCAAACAAAAGAAAATCAAAGGTCATGTGGAGCCAGGAAAACAGGGCGGAAGCATCAAAAATGAGTTGGATAACTATAAAACTCAACTTACTTTAATGGTAGAAAAATACCCAGATGCAACCTTGAGTAAATACTGTGAGTATTGGGGGCAAACTTACAATCAATGAGTAAGTACAAGTTGTATGTGCCGTGCGTTACAAAGCCAGCAACTGACTCTAAAAAAAAGACGTTACGTAGTAGTCAACGAGCAAGCGACCGAGTTCAAAAACTTAGAAGTGACTATTGGGAACAAGTTAAACACATAGAGCCTGAAAATCTCGTGTTTCTGGATGAGATGGGAGTATTGTTAGGGTTGACACGCTCCCATGCTAGAAGCTTATTAGGACAACGAGTATATGATAAAAAACCCTTTTATCGTGGATCAAAGTTATATAATTTCTGATTTATGTTTTTTTATATCTACATTGCCTGGAAAACTTAATGGGACAACAACTACGATGGTCAATTAGCAGAAATCAAGTTTTAAATACCTGCGAAAGACGGTACTACTTTCAGTATCTTCTACCGTCTGCCCTGAAAAGCGATAATCCTGAATTACGAGAGGTCGCAATTCTTAAAAAACTTAAAACATTGCCAATGTGGCAAGGCGAGATATTCCACACTGCTGTAGCCCGCTATCTCAAGCATATTCAGAGTGGAAGGTATTCGTCTTTGCCTGATTCTTGGGTAGACTGGCTACAAAGAAAGGTACAACAGGAGTTTGATTTCTCCGAAAAGAAAAAATTCCGAAGTAATCCTTGGCAGCTATCTCAAGAAGGTGGGCTTGCTCTGTTCGAGCATGAGTATGACCATCCTCTAGATGCTGACTCCTGTAATCGGGTGATCCAAACGGTCAAAAATTACATGAACAAATTTGAGCAGTGGGCAGAAGCGGTTGAATTAAAGCAGTCAATACGAAGTGCTAAACAGGTTTGGATAGAGCCTGATATATTCAAAGATAAAATTAATTTTAACATTAATCATGTCGATGTTGTGACAAAAGTTGACTTAGCTTTTCTTAAAAATTCTAAATTTGAAATTTATGACTGGAAAAGTAGTAAAATACAACGTCATTCATCAGATGATATGTCTCAGGCTGAGTTTCAAGCAGGAGTTTATCAACTTTGGTCACACTTAACACTTCAAATCCCAGTTGAGAAAATTACTTCTCACTTAGTTTACTTCGGTGGTGAGACAGTAGAACAGCAATCTATTCCAATGAGCTACAGCTTAAAGAAACAAACTTTGAGACTAGTTCGTAAGAATATTGAGCGTGAATTAAGTTTTGTTAATCAACAAGAAGATGTTGAGTGGAACCTAAATGATTTAGACTATGCATCTTCTTGTAGTAGCTGTCGGCAATGTTTTTTTAAGCGTATTTGTAGAGATAAAACTTAAATGATAAGACAAGTATCAGAATGTCGGCTTCTTGGTGCTACTCTCTATCCTTTGACAGGGTTAGAGCAAGTTGAACATAGATTCCGTGTTCTAAAAGTTCGTGAATCTATCCCACGAGATAATGCACAGCCTATTCGCTTACAAAAATGGGCTGACAGAATTTGGCGACAATATCTGAAATGCCCAACTCATCCTACACAGCGTTTTGGATTTCCAGCATTCTTAATTCCGGAGGGCAGTAGTCCGGATGTAGAAACTACAATTGAAATTCAGGATGTTCCTGATAAAATTTATCATATTGATGTAACTGAACAAGTTGTCACAATTCATCTTAATGAGGCATCTAGAACAGAAATAGAGTTAATTTGTCGGATCTTGGAAAGACCATTTTCGGATAAGTTTAGGCTCTTAAATGATAAGTTTTGGCGAGTAACTTGGACATTATATCACAAACTTTTGGCTGAAAATATTGATATTTCTCAAGACATAGTTAATGCTTACCGTGGCTTGAAGTTTGGTGTCGTTTTCCTTAAGAAAAAAGGTCTTTATTTTGCCACAGATTTGAGAACAAGATACGTATCGCGAAAAGCTTTATTTGAATACACCAAGGATGAAAAGGAGAGTATATTAGAGGATTACCTCAATGAAACAGACTTCGATCATCGAAGTTTCTTTTTACGTGACAATGGTTCAGTTAAAATTCCTTGCCGTTTTGCGGGTTCTACAGGTCAAACAATTTCTGATTTTTCATTTGAAGCTGCTGACAAACAGCAGACAATTTATGAATATTACCGTAAACAGTATCCAGATATTGTTGTTGAACCAAATGAGGAAGCGATTTATGTTAGAGATCGTAGCAGCCAGCATACTATTGCTGTTCCAATCTCACGGCTTTTCCCAATTTTCACTAATGAATACGAAGGGTTTAAAAAATGCTCTATTCGCCCCTATATGTCACCTACAGAAAGAGTTAATGCAATTGAACCTTTTCTTAACTGCTTGTCTAATTTAAAGTATGGTAATTCTGTCATTTCTCTGAGTAGAGATTATTTTACCGATGTCCGTACTATTTTTATACCACCACGATTGGAATATAGAAATAAAAAGTTTCTAGAACCTTTCGATAAAGGTTTAATTCCTGATAGATCACATTGGCAATTCAATAAAGCAATTACAAAGTGGGCTTCTCAAAAATTACCCATTCTTTATGAGGCATACTCATACAGTGATGTTCCTCTTCCTAATATGGTTTTGCTTTATCCAAAAAATATTCAGCGTTCAGAACGTGAATCTTTTATAGAAAAGTTACAAAGTGAGGTAAAAAGACTGACTGGAGAGACACTTCAATTTGGAAAACCTGAATTCTACTCAATAGGAGCATCTGAGCGTCGAGGAGACTCTTTATTAGAACTAGCAGATACAATTCGTCAAGAGCACCCTACTCCTCTTGCTGTCACTGTTCTTTGGAATAGATTTACAAGAAATGTCTATCCTGAATTTAAAAATACTTTGAATTTCTCGCAATGCTTAACAGAAAAAACTTTTAGGAATATTCTTGATGATTTTGATTCTCAAAAATCTACTAGCAAGCTTTGCAAACTAGCTTTGGGTGTTCTGATGGCTGCCGGGATTAAACCTTGGGTTTTAGCAGATGATTTGCATCATGATTTGCACGTTGGTATTGATGTGCTAGATGGAAAAGTTGTGTACCATTTTCTATATGGTAAAGGTGGACAGCAAATACGTCGAGAATTTGGCAAGTCAAGTTCAAGGACTGGCAATAATGAAGCCATCAAGCGATTTGAAATCAAAAAAGTTTTGCAAAAAGCAATTCGCTCTATTGTTCAGGAAGGATACCAGTTGGATAACATGGTTATCCATCGTGATGGTCGATCTTGGTCGAGTGAGCAACAAGGGTATATTGAAGCCGTTCAAGCGCTTCAAGAAGATGGAATCTTGCTCTCCTCCTTTCAGTATGCTGCTGTAGAAATTCGGAAGAATCATCTTCCCATAAGATTATTCAGTGATGTTAATAAAGATGGTAGAAAGATTTTTGAAAATCCCTTACCTGGAACAATTTTAGTTTTAGATGATACTAGAGTTATATTAACAACGACTGGAAAGCCCTCTTGGGATAAACAGGGTCGCACAGCAGGTAATATTTTGCTAGAGATTGTTGATTCTAGTACAGAGTTTAATATCGAACATATTGCTGAGGATGCATTCTGGCTTACTCATCTAAATTGGAATGCTCCAGATATTGAAATTGGCCTTCCTGTAACGATACAATGGAGTGATCAAGCTTTGCGTGAAACCTACTATTCTTCGATTGGAGAGCTTGAAGAAGAAGAGCTTGAAGACAACTCTCCCGATGAATAAAGAATTTTTACTTGACTGGGAGGTAATGTGTGAGTACTCTTGGGTTGGTTTCAGGTAGCCTTGAGCGTGAGCAGGAGCAATTACGCAATCTTAGCTCTGCCATGCTTGCTTTAGAAGCTGAACTTTTAGGATGTGCAAATGAACTTGGATTCTCGCCAGCAGAAGTTAAAACTAGTCGCAACATAATTTGTGAGTTTGCCATTTATGTTCGACAAGCGTTGAGCAATGAAAAAGAATCAGCTAATCTGCAAGCTCTCATAGCTAAGATTGAGACTGGTACTAAAAGATTAGATGATTGGCAAGAAGACTTAGACAATTTAGTACTTCAACTCAAAGGACAAGATACCCCCAGTATTGAGGTTTTGTCTGTAATGAATGATATCCTTTCATTACTGGACAATGAGTTTACTCAGGATCTCCGTCGTTTGTATGGTCGATGAAGCATGACTTTGATTGTATATTTGAAAGCTAAAATTAGTGAATATTCGATTATTCTTCAGCGAATTGAACAACAGATCCAGCTTCTTGACAAGCCTCAATCAAATCATATTTTACTTTTGCAGTCCCTTAAGCAAAGACTTTTATTAGCAAAGGAGTCTTACGGAAAGCTTACAATGATTGTCAAGGTTGGGAATGTTCAGCTACTATCAAGGGGATTGGAACAACTTCATCTCATTGAATTTGAAACTTATATCATCGCCTATCTTTACATTCCTGCTCTTCAAAACGAAGGTTTACCTGAATTAGCCATCCGTAAGGTGCTACTTTCTATTATACAAAGACTCTACCTTGTCTGGATTCGAGACTTGATAGTTAAACTGGATGGTCAGCTTGCCACGATTCCAGGTCTAGAGACACCACTTTTCATTGCTCCACCGAAAGCAAAAATCTCTTTACTTGAAATGCCAGGTCTCTATCATGAGATTGGTCATAATTTTTTTAGGAAGTTTACACAAGACCTTCTTATATCTTTAAAAAAAGTAGTTAACGAACACTTTTCTCTTCTCAGAAAGAAGACTGGATTTATTCCTCCTGACCAAGATAAAGTTTATAAGAGAGCCGCTGGATATTGGGATGATAAGAGATTAGAAGAACTATTTTGTGACATTTTTGGGACTTGGAGTTGTGGCATCGCGCACTATGTCTCTTGTGTTGATATGGGTCTTCTATACGAGGATGATCCTCACAAAATAAACTTTGATGACGAGCATCCACCTATGTGTGCTAGAGTCTATATTTGCTGGATAACACTTACTAAATTACAGCAATTGGAAGACCTCACTAAGGTAGCTGAAAGCAGTTGGATAGAACATTTAAAAATGTATGCTGAAAATCCAGACCATCGCTTAATATGCCACAAGAATCTCCTTAATAGTTTTGTTGAAACAGCTGTGTCAAAGATTGAAGAATACCTGCCTAACTCTAAGAGATACGATACCGATTTACCTAACGACACAGAAATTGAACAATTTAACTCTAACTTGTCTTTTGAAGATATTCTTAATAGGGCTGCAAAGATTCTATTGATGTTTCCTGAACGGTATACTGTATGGGAAACTAATGCTATGAACTTTCTGGGTTGGTATGATAATTGATTTTGATATTTTAGAGAGTCCAGACATTTTGTTTTTTTTAGCTATGGATAAAGTCTGTCCCAAAAACTATCAAATGAGTTAGTTATTGCCTCTGTTAAGAAAATAGGTAATAAAAGAAATCGATTATAACATTCCTAAATGATAAGTGAGAAGTAATCAAGGCGGGAATGCTTGCTGGTTAAGCGACTCATACAATCTGTTGAAAAAGCAAAGAATCAAGCAGTACTAATAATTTATGATTTTTCCATCCACTAATAACGCTGAATCTCATACCATTTCTTTGTGAGGCTGCGCCAAACCCTTTTAACTTCTTTACTTTGTGTCTTTTTCTGACGAGACGCTTCGCGAATGCGTCCTTTGCGGTTCGTTTTTTTTCTTGTACTTATGGTTTAGCGCATCTTCATACAGAATTGGTATTACACCTTTCCGCAACGTTTGAACATTATGAAAGCTAGCTTAACTAGTGGCGATAGCACTCTTCTATCACCGTAAACTGTTATACAATTTTGTGACAAGGTAATTCAACATAACTGGCAGCACAAATCCGATAGGCTCCATCGATACCCGGTAGTAGCGCTAATTAACTTTCTCCGTTGACCTAACCAGGGACTTCTGCTGTATTGATTTTACGTCAGAAAAATAAGCCTTGTAAAAATGGGTATCAGGTCTAAACAGCTAACGAAAGTGAGTTTAGATGATTACCATTGTGAATGGGTATTATTTACGGTACTACAGGCGACAAAATCATTAATTGACGTAATCAGAAGAAACCGTCAATGGAACCACTGGAATACTGCCGTTTGTACGTTAAAAGCCCAAAGCCAGAAAAAAGAGGGTATAGAGCAGCGTGCGTGCGAACGCTCACAGAAGCAACCTTTGGGGTGTACTCGTACCAAACAATCGATAAAAATTGGGGTTCTCAATTTGAGAAACGACCAGATACAGTGCTACAAATTATCGAAGTCGCTCATACCATTAACCTTATAGCCATCAAACTAGAGGATATTCAACCGACAATTACAGAGCTTTTAGAACAGGTATCAGCAGTAGCACCCTACAAAAAACATAAATAAATCAGAAATTTCCATGTGTACATATATGATTTACCATCAAAAACGAGTAAGCTATGATTGATGATAACAACCTAATAACAACCTACTTCGGCATTGACTTGTAATCAAGCTGAGAGGGTTTAGTTTGGTGATTCAAAGAAAAACAGGTGAGATTTTATCCAAGGTATGGGTAAGCATTGTTTGCCATGCTAGAAACCTTTTGTTTGCAAAATGGATTTTTTCTAATACTTGCTGTTCTTGATTAATCTGCAACTGAGTAGATTTTTATGCCTGATATCCTTCCCCAAATACCGCCAGTAGCCTTACCAGAGGTTATTCCCAGCGAATTACCCCACCAGAAATTTCATCTTGGTGAATGGGTGCGCTGGTTTCAAGTACCCAATGGCGACTTCGGTCGCGTTATCGGAGTCATATACACCCAACAAGCCACTTGCATTGCCACTGGCTTACATTACTTGGTTCTTTTAGATGAGCGCAGCCCCTCTCGTGAAATTT
>NZ_CAXTTT010000142.1:0-17112 GCF_964247315.1 uncultured Nostoc sp. | reverse complement strand
TGGTCATTGGGGATTGGACATGGGGGATTGGGTATTAATTATTCTCCTCTGCTCCCCTGCTCCCCTGCTCCCCTGCTCCCCTGCTCCAACTTTCTAGCGCTAATAGTTGCGATCGCACCCTTCCTTTCGCTAGGATCTGTAAGCTTTAGGGTATGGGCAAAGCTACTTGGGACAATATACTCATTTCAGGAGTTCTAAGTTCTGAAAAAACACTCGTTATTCAGGACTCTTTACTCAGCACTGGCTCAACGCCCCGTTGGCGCAGCCTCTCGTAGAGAAGAAAGCTAACAGCACTGTTTTAGTGAGCTATGCTGCCCAAACCCACCCAAATTAATCAGATTTTACAGGAAAAACGAAAAACGATGGCGAAACGCGTGCAGTTAGTTTTAAATCAGGATATCAGCAAGCTGGGAAAATCTGGCGACTTAGTGGAAGTAGCTCCTGGCTACGCTCGTAACTATCTGATTCCCCAGAAATTGGCAACCAATGCCACTCCTGGTATTCTCAAGCAAGTAGAACGCCGTCGGGAGCAAGAGCGTCAACGGCAATTAGAACTCAGACAACAAGCTCTTGAGCAAAAAGAATCTTTAGAAAAAGTTGGCAGCTTGACAATTGCCAAGCCAGTTGGTGAAAACGAAGCAATTTTCGGTACTATCACCACCCAAGACGTTGTAGATGCAATTAAGGCAGCCACCGGTCAGGAAATCGATCGGCGTGGAATTACCATCCCCGATATTAACCACCTTGGTACTTATCAAGCCGAAATTAAGCTGCATTCGGAAGTAGCGGCGCAAGTCGATATTCAAGTAGTCGCTAGCTAACTCACCAGAGGTACGAAGGGATGAGGGAATGAGGGAACAAGATAAACTCGTAACTTTTAACTCCTAGCTCCTGTACAGACGCGATTAATCGCGTCTCTAGCAAAATCTCAAAACTAAAATCGTTTATGGCTGAAGAATTGAGTTTTCAAGGGCTAGGTAGCGATCGCCTCCCACCACAAAATATTGAGGCGGAAGAAGCGATTTTGGGGGGTATTTTGCTAGATCCAGAAGCGATTAGTCGAGTTAGCGATCGCCTCCTTCCCGAAGCTTTTTACATTAGCGCTCACAAAGATATTTATCAAGCAGCTGTGAGGCTCCACGCCCAACGTAAAGCCACAGATTTGCTCTCAGTCACCAGTTGGCTGACTGACCATGAAATGCTAGCCCGCATTGGTGGCAGAAATAAGTTAGCAACTCTGGTAGACCGCACAGTGTCAGCCGTAAACATCGACGCCTTGGCAGGGTTAGTGATGGACAAATACCTGCGGCGACAGTTAATTAAAGCTGGCAATGAAATTGTACATCTTGGTTACGAGACAGAAACTGAGTTACCAACCGTTTTAGATCAGGCAGAACAGAAAGTATTTGGAGTTACTCAAGAACGTCCCCAATCGGGTTTAGTTCACATTTCTAAGACTCTAATTAATAATTTCGAGGATATTGAGAATCGAAATCAAGGCATCGCCTTACCTGGTATACCTTGTGGATTTTACGATTTAGATGCGATGACTAGCGGCTTTCAGCGTTCTGATTTGATTATTGTTGCTGGCAGACCATCAATGGGAAAAACGGCCTTCTGCTTGAACCTAGCTCATAACATCGCCGCTTCTTATAAATTACCAGTTGCTTTCTTCAGCTTAGAAATGTCACAAGAGCAACTCACGCAACGGTTATTAGCTAGCGAAGCGCAAATTGAAAGTAGTTATCTGCGGACTGGTCGCCTCAGTCAAACCCAGTGGGAACCTTTAAGCCGTGCTATTGATATCCTTTCCGAGATGCCAATTTATATTGATGATACGCCGAATATTACAGTTACACAAATGCGTAGTCAGTCAAGAAGACTGCAAGCTGAAATTGGAACTGAATTAGGATTAATTGTAATAGATTACTTGCAATTGATGGAAGGAGCAGGTGATAATCGCGTACAAGAATTATCAAAAATTACGCGTCAACTCAAAGGTTTAGCGCGTGAATTATCTGTACCAGTAATTGCTTTATCTCAGTTGAGCCGAGGGGTGGAAGCACGCACTAACAAGCGTCCGATGTTATCTGATTTGAGAGAAAGCGGAAGTATTGAACAAGACGCCGATTTAGTAATAATGTTATACCGCGATGAATATTACTCTCCCGATACTCCCGATCGCGGAATTGCAGAAGTGATTATAGCTAAACACCGCAATGGGCCTACAGGTACTGCGAAACTTTTGTTTAATCCACAATTTACAAAGTTTCAAAATTTAAAAATTTAGCCATTGAATTGGGGACTGGGAATGGGAGACTGGGAGAAGCCAATGCCCAATGACGCCAGTCGCCTCAAGTCGGGAAACCCGCCCACAGCACTGGCTCCCCAATGCCCTAGTTTTTACTTAACTCCCAGCAATTCCACTTCAAAAATTAGAGTTGCATTGGGTGGAATCACGCCACCAGCGCCACGAGCGCCATAGCCTAACTCAGATGGGATGATTAACTTACGAAGACCGCCTACTTTCATGGTACTAAGTCCTTCATCCCAACCTTTGATTACCTGTCCAGCACCGATTTTAAAGCTGAAGGGCTGGCCGCGATCGCGTGAACTATCAAACTGAGTACCATCTTCTAGAGTGCCGACATAATGAACTTCAACCGTTTGTCCAGGTTTAGGAGTCGCCCCAGTCCCCTCTTTTAACTCCACATACTTTAATCCAGAGGGAGTGGTTACGGCATTAGCATCAGACATAGTATTACTCGCAATTAAGATATTGTTTTCAGTTACAGTTGTGGACGCTGGCGGCGTTTGGGTTAACTCGGCAGCAATGGCAGTATTCTGTTTACTGCCTACTTGCCCCACAACCAAAAGCACAACACACACCAGCATGAAAGCCACGCTGAGGAAAATTGGTTTCAAAATCAGTTCTCCTTACTTAGGTATCCTGGCAAAAAGATTACCAACAGGACACATTTAGTTTAAATCAGAAAGGGCATTCTAACGCCAAAGCTTATTTTCTAAATCGCGTAATTGACGCTCTAAACGGTCAATTCTACCCCTGAGTTCGTCCACTTCCGACTGGCGAGCTACCCCCAAATCCTGCATCATATTTCGCATTTGCCGTTGCATTTGGACATCCAAGTTTCCCTGTTCCGACTTTAACTGCTGGGCAATATCATCTATTACTGCCTTGGCTTGCTCAGGATTGAGCTTGCCATCTTTAACTAAATCATCGCTGACTTGCCGCAGTTTTTCTGCGACTATAGACGTTGTGCCAAGACCGACCATCATTAGCTGTTGCAACCAGTTGTTGTTGTCCATACTCCCTTCCTCTTACTTATTAACCAGCCAACCCTTACTCCTGAATGTAGGCAATCAAGCTTCTTAAAGCGTAGTTATTCTAGCCTACAGCTCTATTTTGGCAAATTCGCAAGCACAAGGATAAGGATCAAAGGGCGTGATTATACAACTCCTCAAGTTTAAGGTTGCCCAAATTTATCTATTTTGCGATGTCACAGGCAATTCCCTATAAATTACAAAACTCACACTCATCCTTTGTGGTGAATGTGAGTAGTTCACGGGAAGATTTTATCTAGAGAGTGCTGAATATCCAAGATTGATCGTTAAAGGAGAAGTTAAATTTGTGTACGCCATTTCTGAAAAGCGATCTCGTAATCCTCTGATTTACTCTGATAAACACTCCACCAATGAAAAAATAGTCCTAACCCCCATCCTAATATTGGGAAAATAGCCCAAAAATAACTAGGACTAGTGATGAAATTTAAGAGAATGAGGAATAAATTCACCGCTAGGAAAGAAACAAAGTGTGTCCAAAAGGCTGTGCGTCGGAAAGTATTAAATGTGTGTCGCGAACGTTCCTCTTCTTGTTGAGCCAACCACTTTTGTTCAGTTGTTTCCAAAATATTAGAAGAAATACCTAACTCAGATGCCATTTCTAAAAGCTGTTCTCGTGAAAATTCACCTTCCTGTTTACGAGTGAGTGCTTTTTGCAAGATTTGTTGCACATCTTCTGAATCGTAAGTCATTTTAATTACCTTATAGATTTGTGTGTAAATGCGCCTTTGATTTCACGAAATTATCGATTGGCTTCGTTCAATTCAATTAGCAAATGCATCCACATTTCGCACTTAATACTTAGTGATATTCACAACACTATTATTTTCTCACAATTGATTTAGGGCTACTGTATTTGTCAATACCTCTATAATTGCTTTGATAAGAGCGATCGCTGTTACGGCATTAAGCCAAAGATTATTAGCAAAAAGATGCATTCTGCGGTACAGGAGGCTGGTAGACCGATTCCAGGTAAAGACCCAACTACATTTTGCTGCCTCAATCGAGTAAACATTGCTAAAATCACTCTTTTGAATTTCCAAAAATATTAAATTTAATGGAAGATTTAAAATATCAGCAGCGGTGTACGTTACCTAGTAGTCTGTCAAGTTTGATTTGATCGGTTCGTAGTTTGTGCTTTAGCGCTAACTACAAACAATCCGCACCCCTCAATTATTTCTTGACAGACTAGTGGGAATGCGTCAATAGAGGACTCAATCAATGGGATATGTAATTGCTACTGCCAATATGAAAGGTGGTGTTGGTAAAACCACCCTCACGGTCAACTTAGCTACTTGTTTAGCTAAAAATCATGGCAAGCGGGTGCTTGTCCTTGATTTAGACAGCCAAATTAGCGCCACACTCAGTTTGATGTCGCCTTTAGATTTTGCCAAGCTTCGTAAACAAAGTAAGACGTTTAGGTATTTGATAGACGAAGTTATCAATCCAGACCCACAAGCAAAACTCACAATTCAGGATATTGTTCAATCCCAGGTTTGTAATCTTCCCGGACTAGATTTATTACCGGGAGATATCGATTTATATGATGAATTTGTTGTTTCGGAAATGCTGCATCAGCAAGCAACTGCTTTAGGCGAACAGGACTTTGAAACGATTTGGAATCGCTTTGAAAGAGTCTTGATTAATAACATCTTAAAACCAGTACGTCAAGAATATGATTTTATCCTTCTCGATTGCGCCCCTGGCTATAATCTATTAACTCGTAGCGCTTTAGCTGCCAGTGATTTCTACATACTTCCTGCGAAACCAGAACCTTTATCTGTAGTGGGTATTCAACTCCTAGAAAGGCGGATTGCCCAATTAAAAGATAGTCACGGACATGAAACTAAGATAGACATAAAAATGCTAGGAATTGTATTTAGTATGTCCAGCGCTAACCTGCTCACTGGCAGATATTATAAACAAGTAATGCACCGCGTTGTAGAAGATTTTGGTGTCGAAAAAATTTGTAAGGTACAAATACCAGTTGATGTCAACGTTGCTAAGGCTGTTGATAGTTTTATACCAGCTGTTTTAAATGCTCCCCAATCAGCAGGTTCAAAGGCTTTCTTGCAATTAACTCAGGAGTTGTTGCAAAAGCTATAGCTTTAGTTAATCATTGATGAACAACATGATTTCCGATTTATTAAATTAGAGATATGAATGTAAAGACGTAGTAATGCTACGTCTTTACAAGGGTTTCAAGCAATGAATAATTTATTTTTGGAGATGTCTATGTCTATTAAGTAGGTCACAAATCTGAACTTCAATTTTTATAAAGGTCTGAAGAAAGAGAATTTATACTTACTCGATGAGAAACAAGCTATATGGAATGAATCTCAAATCCCCAATTTAAAATTCTCTATTCAAGAAAACTCTTTAGGCATAAGGTCAATCTAAAATCCAAAATCTACAATTCAGTAATAAATAAGTTATCTTTTCTTAAAGTTCAGCAGTTATACGGAAGCTATAATTAGTGAGATTCAGCTATTGAGTGAAAAGGTCAGTAAATCTCACTAAGAAACAATGGTTAGTAACGATTCTGCACGGGTACAGAACAATCAGCACTTGCTAATGCGCCTACCACGGACTCTGAGTTATATTGAAACCTGGGGTTTCGGGTTAACTGGTCATGTTGGATGGATTGGTACTGCCCCCATCATTCATGCAGCGTTAGGGCCGAAAGCTATCTTAGTTTGGTTTTTTGGCACGATTATTTCCTTTTTGCTTAACTTGCAGGTACAAAGTCTAGGTAGGCATTGGTCAGATGTTGCTGGAGGAACACCAAACTATACCACAAGGCTATTAAAGAACTTTCCTGGCTTAGGCCGTTACGTAGCATTAGGATACTTTTTTAGCTGGGCAGCAGCACCGGCACTGTATGCGATAATTCTCACTAATTTAATTAAAGTCAATTTTGAAACATTAGGTATTTCTTGTCCAGAAACTTTGTTAAAAGTTTTATTTACAGCAATTCCTTTTATTTTAGCGTTCAGTGGTACCCGTGCTTTGGCGCTCCTGCATTTATTTTTTGTATTACCAGCGATTTTATTACTGTTATTGTTTTGTGTTCAAGGCGTATTATGGTTAGCCTTCTCATCTGCTAATTTTAATTTTCTCCCAACTAGCACACATAGCCTGAGCTTCCAAGAATGGGCAAAGTGGTTTTTTCTAGCTAGTTATTCAATTTATGCTTGTGAAACCACTTCTTCTTTTGTTGCTGATAGTCGCCACCCATATAAAACTTTAAAGTTTTTAACCGTAGCTGCTTGGTTAATTCCTCCGGTGTTTCTAGGTGGTTCTTGGGTATTAATGTGTTCTACTCAAAATCCTACAATACGTGATGATGCTTTCTTAAATCTAGTAGCGGCTTCTAAGCCTTTTTGGGGTGAATCTGCCTCTTTTCTAGTAACACTTCTGATTACTATATCTTGCCTTCTAAGTTCTGCTACAGCAGTTTCTAACTGTCCTCGGATATTATACCAGCTTGCCTTAGACAGACAGCTTTCTCCTATATTTGCATTAATTTCCCGTCAAGGTGTCCTTGGCCCTGCTATTTTATTGACCTTTCTACTAAGTTTACTTTGTCTAAATTTGGGAAATATATCTCAACTTGTTACAGTAGCAGGCACCTGTTATCTTATGTCCATTATGGGACTACATCTGGGATTATGGATGTGTCGTGGCAAACCATACGTGTTATGGCCTTGGTGGTCACTTGGTTTTTTCTTGTTAGAAGCGGTAGTTCTAATAATGGGAGGTTTAGCTTGGAACTGGAGAGATTTCTTAGTGGGATTATTATTACCCATTATTTTGACGATTGGAGATTTAGTGCTACATCGGTTAAGATTTGCACCATTACACCCAAATTGGTGGACACAGCGTTACGATACTAAGCCCAATAGAAACAATCCAGACTTTGTAGTTTTACAAGTGATTGTTTTAGTATCATTGATTTGTATTACTGCCACAATCAGTTGGGTTATTCGCGATTTTTTAGATAGACTTTCTAATCATCCTCAAAATTATTTCCTAGCGATTTTATTAGTGACGCTTTCTTTTACAGGGGTTGCGATCGCTTGCTGGACAACTTTACCACAAATTATTGCTATTGATGAAGCACGCAAACAAGCAAGAAACCTATTTATTACTACTCTCGATACTGTTCCAGATACTGTTTTAGTATTAGATGAAGATGGTACAATCTCTCAGACAAATGCTGCTGCTGAAGAATTATTTCAAACAAGTATTCAGCAGTTACTTGGGCAAAACTTGAATCAACTTCTAACATGCTATCGTGGCAAACCGGAGCAATGGTCTATTAGGAGTGAGCAAAGCTTGAAAATTAACCAAGGTTTGCGAATTGTTGAATCGACGATTTCACAGCCATTTAATTCTCTGCTACGGGAGTATATTGTTATTGTCCGTGACATAACTAAGCGGAAGCTAGCAGAGGAAGAACTAGTCCAATATCGTTATCAGCTTGAGCAGTTGGTGCTAGAACGCACTATTGAACTGATTAGAGTTAATCAACAACTTCAACAAGATATTGTTAAACGTCAAGAAGCACAAGAACAATTACTGCACAACACTCTTCATGATGGGCTAACTGGATTACCTAATCAACGATTATTTCTGGAGCGGGTGCAGCAGGCAATAGAACAGGCTAAACAGCAAAATAATTATTTATTTGCTGTACTATTCTTAGACCTAGACCGTTTTAAAGTTGTGAATGATAGCCTGGGACATCTATTAGGAAATCAACTTTTGATTGCAATTTCTCATCGGCTAAAGTCAGTTCTGCGGGGTGGAGACATAGTTGCCCGTTTTGGCGGAGATGAGTTCACAATCTTAGTTGAGGAAATTGAGGATATCAACACCGCAATACAGGTCGCCGAGCGAATTAAAAAGGTGTTAGCTTTACCATTTCAATTAAATGAGCATCGGGTGTTTACTAATGTTAGTATTGGCATTGCTTTGAGTAGAGTAGATTATGAGCAAGCAGCGCAGATTCTACGCGATGCTGATGTGGCAATGTATTGTGCCAAATCACTTGGTAAGGCACGTTATGAGGTTTTTGACCCAAAGATGCACGAGGGTGCAGCTTTGCTCTTAGAGTTAGAAACTGCTCTGCGAAATGCGCTACTCAAGCAAGAAGAATTTCGCCTTGATTACCAGCCAATTGTTTCACTAACAACTGGCAAAATTATTGGATTTGAGGCACTGATACGTTGGTATCATCCAGAACGAGGACTTATTTCCCCTCAAGATTTTATTCCTTTGGCTGAGGAAACTGGAATGATTGTTAGTATCGGGCAATGGGTGCTTTATGAAGCCTGTTACCAAATGCACAAATGGCATAAACAATTTCCTACCTCACAACCTCTGACAATTAGCGTAAATTTTTCTGGTAAACAAATCACGCAACCTGGTGTGTTTAAACAGGTTAAACATATTTTGCAGCAAACTGGACTTGAGCCATGCTGTTTGAAATTGGAGATTACTGAAAGCTTATTGATGGATAATTTTGAATTAGCTACCACTGTACTTTCCCAATTAACAGCGCTGAATGTTGAGATGCACATGGATGATTTTGGGACTGGCTATTCATCATTAAGTTATTTACATCGCCTACCAATTAAAACCATTAAAATTGACCGCTCTTTTGTCACCAGTATAGGTAGTCGAGGAGAAAATTTAGAAATTATTCGAGCGATTGTGACATTGGCCCATAATTTAAATATGTCTGTAACAGCAGAAGGCATAGAAACTGTAGACCAATTAGCACAATTGAAAGCTTTACAATGTGATTATGGGCAAGGGTATTTTTTCTTACCACCTATGGAACGGGCAGAAGTAGAAATACTCCTTGCTGCTAACTTGCGCGGAAAAACTTTTTAAAAAGATAAAATCTTGGGAGCAAATTCTGTTTAAAGAAACACCTTGTTAAACTGGGTGATTAATTTCACTTGGCAATATATTCTTAGTGTAGTGCTGACTGTAGCTGAAAATTATCTACATTATCAAGCAATCCTTCTTCTAATAACAGTTCGTTAACAAAAGTATTAATTTTGTGCCGATCAATATTTTGCATGACTACGATATGTACCCAATTTTCAAAAATTGCTAATTGCCACTTTTTAATTAACCTTTGAGAAGGTTTTTGAAACACTACGGTATTGGAAAATTTATTGAGCATACATGGATATTCTCTGATTTTAAGTTGTTGAAAAAGATATTGGGCATTATCTATACAGGTCTTTGCTTCTTTCGCTAATCCATCATAACCTCTTGTTTGCATTGCATACCAGAGAATCAGAGGGGTATGACCGTTTCTAGAACCAAGAATTGTTGTATCTGATGAACCAATATATTCAATTGCTGTTTCAACTTTTTCTACCCATTTTTTCTTGGTTAAAACTACACCGCAAGGCAAGGGAGAACCAATGAATTTAGCAGAAATAGCTATACTATCTATGGGTTTTTGAAAGTGAACTTGCGGAGCGCCATCTAGAAAGGGTAATATTAATCCTGAAAGGGCAGCATCACAATGAATGTAGTAATCTTTAATCTGATTGCGCTCTAAAATTTCGATAACTTTGTCTAAGTTATCAATTGCACCTTTAACAGTAGTCCCAATATTTAAATTGACGATCGCAGGATAATTACGATTTTCGCTAATGAGTTTTTCAAAATGTTCATAATTCATCTCTCCATTAATTTGTGAGTGAACAATATTATGTTGGATGCGGAATAGTTTTGCTGCTTTGGGTATTGAGTAATGAGAGTCTTGTGATGAGTAAAGAATGCCATGAGGGTAGATTTCTCTTGCTAAAAAGATCCCATAGAAATTACCTTCAGTTCCGCCAGCAGTAATATAACCCCAAAACTGATTTTCTGGGATTTTATAGAGGTGGGCAAAAAAAGATAATACTTCTTGCTCAAACTTACGAGAATGGAGACCAAAATCTGGTTCAATATATGGATCTCCAGCATTATTTAACAGGAAATTGAAAAATTTTGCGATCGCCCTATAATCACAACTTAAATTATATGGATAGCCTGTATGAAACTGCGATCGCTGTTCTATTTGCAGCAGAAAATCAGCCAATTCCTTAGCAACTTTATTTGACATATCTTTGTATCTCTTAAATTTTGATTGAGTTAATGGATGTTTTAAACGAGATTACACGTATTAATCCATACCTTTATTTTTTTTTAATAATGACCCCATTCAGCTCTTTAATAGAAGATAATACAGTGAAAATACTGATAAACATTCAGTAATAATACCCAATTTTTTGCTGCTGGAGTATATTACACTTGGAACTTCTGCTATAATACGAAATAACCAGAATGCGTATTACATAAAATATTTTTTCAGTCGCTGACTGCAACCTGATTTAATTACATATTTAACTTTGTGCTAGTTGCGTAATTTCTGGGAATGACTAGGCTATACAGCGAAGTCCGCTTATGCGGACTTCATCATGCTAAAAAGAGATTTCCAGAAATTAAATATCAGTTATACAGAACTTTAATAGAGACTTAGCACTGCTCGTCTCTATATTCTTGCAGTTTTTCAGTAGATGAGGTACAAAATGCAGGACTCACGCATCAAACATCAAGAGTTTCTACTTCCTTGTTTCTGTCTTTTGCCTCAAATTCTATAGTTTTGTACTTCATGTAAAAGAAAACTGCTGTTAGTGCATTTAGCCATTTATAGTTTGCTAGTGCCGTGGAATTTTGCTTTTAAAACTCTCCAGCTAAGGCTGCAACACACCGTTCGCAAATTAAGGGATGTTCTGCTGATTCTCCCACATGAATAGAGTAGTTCCAACAGCGATCGCATTTTTGCCCATCTGCTTTCACCACACCAATTCCCCAGTCTTCTGTCTGTGCTGTATATTTCAATCCTTGTAATCCTTGAGCAGAATCTAATAATTCCACTTGGGAAGTCAGCAATAAATACCGCAGTTCGTCAATCCCGTTACCCTTAACAGGGTTAAAGGCTTTGATAGCATCACCTAATTGTTTATCAGGTATATGAATCAAAGCCTTCGCCTCCAAGGATGAACCAATGAGTTTTTCTATCCTGGCTTGTTCTAACACCTTATTAACATCGGTGCGGAGTTGTCGCAGCACTGACCAAAATTCCGCTAAATCTGGATTACGCCATTTTTCCTCAACCTGTACCCAACCAGCTTCAAACACTGATTTGTAAGGTGTTTTGTAAGGGAGATATTGCCAGATATCTTCGGCGGTGTGAGATAACACTGGTGCGATCGCTCGTGCTAAATTATCTATTGCTATCTTCAGCACTGTTTGACAACTGCGACGGCGGAAAGCATCCTTTGTACTGATGTACAATCTATCTTTGGCCACATCTAAATAAAAGTTGGATAAATCCACCACGCAGAAATTCTGCACTGTTTGGAAAAAGCGGAAGAATTGGAAATTCTCAAAGGCTTCAGTGACTTCCTCAAATACTTCGGTGATGCGGTGCAGCATATAACGGTCAAGTTCTGGCAATTCCTCAAAAGGAACTGCATCTTTTTCCGGGTCAAAATCATCCAAGCTACCCAACAAAAACCGCGCCGTATTGCGAATCTTCCCTCTAACATCATTCATTTGCTTAATGATGTTTTTGCCAATGCGAACATCGCCGGAGTAGTCAACCGATGATACCCACAATCGCAATACATCTGCACCGTAGGGCGGTTCTACTTTTTGATTTTTCCCGCCTTCAATGATTGTATTTGGATCGATAGTATTTCCTTCTGACTTACTCATCTTTCGGCCTTGTTCGTCCAAAGTGAAGCCGTGAGTTAGCACAGTTTTGTAAGGCGCAATGTCATTTACCGCTACACTGGTGAGCAAACTTGATTGAAACCAACCGCGATGTTGATCGGAACCTTCCAAATAGATATCAGCAGGGTAGCGTAACTCTGGACGCTGTTGGACGACAGCCGCCCAAGATGAGCCAGAATCAAACCATACATCCATTGTGTCTGTACCCTTGCGGTAAGACTTGCCATTTTGGCGATAGGATTCGGGTAATAATTCCTCAACTGAAAGTTCCCACCAAGCATCGGAACCTTTTTCTGCGATGATTCCTTGGACGTGGTTGATAGTTTCTTCACTCAGCAGCGGTTCTCCTGTGGCTTCGTCGTAGAAAACGGGAATCGGTACACCCCAAGCACGTTGACGGGAGATACACCAATCAGAACGTTCCGCCACCATCGGCGTGATTCGATTTTCACCTTGGGCTGGAATCCATTTTACCGTTGCGATCGCCTTTAGCGCTTCTTCTCTAAATCCTTCCACGGAAGCAAACCATTGTTCCGTGGCGCGGAAAATTGTTGGCTTCTTCGTCCGCCAATCATAAGGATATTTATGGGGGTATGGTTCTTCCTTTAACAAAGAACCAGCCGCAGCCATTGCATCAATCACCGCTTGATTCCCATCACCCAGCACATTCAACCCAGCAAATTCTCCCGCTTCTTCGGTAAAGTTGCCATTGTCATCCACTGGTGCAAGGATAGGCAAACCGTAACGCTGACCAACAATGTAATCTTCTTGACCATGACCGGGAGCAGTATGTACCAATCCAGTACCCGATTCAGTAGTGATGTAATCACCGCCGATAACAATCGGACTTTCGCGGTCATATAGAGGATGACGATAAGTAGTATGTTCTAAATCATTCCCTTTGAACGTGGCTTTTACAGTTAACTCAACTCCTAACGTTGAAGATAAATGTTCGACTAAATCAGCAGCAACGATGAGGTATTTGAAATTACTCTGCGCTTCTTCCTCTGGGTGGGAAACTTCCACCACTGCATAATTTAAATCTGCATTTACCGCCACAGCCAAATTCCCCGGAATTGTCCAAGGTGTAGTCGTCCAGATAGCCACACCTAAATCTGACTGATATTCCGTCAACAGTGGTTTTACAGTTTCCGCCAAACTGGTAACTGCAAAAGCTGCATAGATACTACGGGAAACATGACCTTCAGGATATTCCAACTCAGCTTCAGCCAAAGCGGTATGAGAACTGGGACTCCAGTGAACCGGCTTTAAACCGCGATAGATATAACCTTTTAAGAACATCTGACCGAACACACCAATTTGAGCCGCTTCATAAGCCGGCTTCAGAGTTAGATAAGGGTGGTTCCAATCACCCCAAATACCGTAGCGTTGAAAATTTTGGCGCTGGTCGTTTACCGTAGCTAAGGCAAATTCTTCCGCTTTTTGGCGCAGTTGTAAAGATGTTAAGTTTTGCCGTTCTGCTGATTTCATGTTCTGCAAAACTTTTAACTCAATCGGTAATCCGTGACAATCCCAACCAGGAACGTAGCGAACTTTACGCCCTTGTAACATTTGGTAGCGATTAATAATATCTTTGAGAATTTTATTTAAGGCATGACCGATATGGAGTGAGCCATTAGCGTAGGGAGGCCCATCGTGCAGTATAAATAATTCGCCAGGGTTGTTTTCGGAGAGGCGATCGTAAATTTTATTTTCTTCCCAAAATTTTTGGATTTCTGGCTCACGCTTGATAGCGTTTGCCCGCATATCAAAGTTAGTCTTGGGTAGGTTTACAGTATCTTTGTAACTTCCTGGTTCGGTCACAGTCTCATGCCTAGAATTAGGTGTGCAGGTTTTATCAATTATAGAAGATGGCATCAAAACCAAAATATGCTATTCTACCTTTTTCTAACAGAAGGCTCCTGCCATAATCTCTTGATTTGGTAGCGATAAGGCAGTCCCTTCAAATCGGCATACCTTGCATTTAGCTGCAACGCTTTTAGGCGATTAGGGGACTAATCAGCAATTTTGCGGAGGTTGAGAGTTAATCAACATAAATTAATATACTTTTCTGGGTTCGCCTATTATCTATCCAAAAGTTTCGTTTAATTAGAAGAACATTCCCTAAGAGAAAGTCAAGTATTGCAAAAAATAAATCATTTTTTTTGAGTTCTAAATAAGTTATGTATGTTTTAAGTGTAATTCACGGAACTTTATTTAAGTACACTGAAAATTATTTTTAGCAAAAAACTAGCTTACTATCAATAAGAATTTTTGAAGGAGTACATTAATTATGACTAGCAAATCGTTACCGAGTAAGTGGAGGCGAAACTTCAAACTGTATCTCCTTTTTGTCTTTATTGTAACACTACTGGCTGGAATTATCTTTTCCAGATTGAGTTTAACTATGGCTGCTGATTCGCGGCTAGATCCAAGAACTCAACCGAAGTTCATCAATTCGCTGCCGTCTCTAGGGAGGATAGATGCTACAAAGGGTGGTCACTTCGATGTAGAGATGGGACAAACCAAGCAATGGCTTGGACTATATAGCAGTCCTGGTGCAGATGGCATATATGGTACAAAGGATGATGCACGCTTGAATACAACAGTTTGGGGGTATAGCTTAAGAGGGCAAAAGGCTGTTACTTACCCAGGTTCCACATTGGTGACACGAAAAGACGTACCGATTGAAGTGCTGTGGGACAACAAACTACCAAAAACCGGACATATTTTCCCAGTAGACAAGAGCATTATTTCAAAATCGGTTGAAAATGCTCTCCAAAAAGGGCTTGTACCTACAGTGACCCATGTACATGGTGGTCATACTGAGTGGACTAGCGACGGATATTCCGAAGCTTGGTTTACCCAAGATTTTTCCCAAACCGGGCCCAGTTGGGTTAAAAAGAACTATAGTTATGCAAATGACAATAAGCGGGCAGCGACACTTTTATATCACGACCACATTCTCAGTAACAATCGTTTAAGTGTATACGCTGGTCTTGCAGGCTTCTATTTGCTGAGGGATAACAACGAAATTAATCTAATCAATCGCAACATTTTGCCTGGTGGTGACTACGAGAAAGAACTAATCGTCCAGGATCGAGATTTTACTGCGAAGGGTCAGCTTTATTACCCAGCTGGTTCAAATTATCCAAATGCTCCATATCCAAGTGTAGTGCCAAATTTCTACGGTCATTTCATCCTAGTAAATGGCATGGCCTGGCCAAAGCTGGCGGTTGAACCGAGAAAGTACCGTTTACGCTTGGCAAACGGTTCAAATTCGCGCTTTTACAATCTAAATTTTAACGACTCAAAGGAAAAGTTTTACGAAATCGGCACTGAGCAAGGCTTATTAGAAAAACCAGTGGCGCTGGAAAATTTAGTTCTGGCTCCCGGTGAACGTGCTGATGTAATTGTTGACTTCACTGGCGATGCGGGAAAAGAGTTCATCATCAGGAACTTCGATGATAAAGCTGATTCTGAGCTTACAGGTCAGATAATGAAGATTGCGGTCGAGCAACCCTTTTCAAATATTCCAAATGCGACAGTTGATACTAATGAAAATGATGGACTGACAACACAGTTGCTACCTAACAAGATTACACCTCCTGCTCAAACTGGACTGACTCGGCAACTGGTTCTTTTTGAAAATACGGATGAATATGGTCGCAAGCTCCTAGAGCAAGGTACATTGGCAGACGGCTCATTGCGCTATGACGAGCCAATTACTGAGAAACCAAAACTCGGCACAACTGAAGTTTGGGAATTATACAACACGACACAGGAGCCACACCCAATTCACTTGCATTTGGTTTCCTTCCTGATTCTAAATCGACAGAATTTTGCTGGCAGTGCAATCCCAGTTATCAAAGACCCTCGTAAGACTAAGCTATTTCTACAAAGCGCAGGTCTAATCGGCAATCCTGAGCCTCCACCACTCTCAGAGAAAGGTTGGAAAGACACTGTAGTTGTTTACCCAGGTGAAGTTGTTCGCATCATTGCCACCTTCGAAAAACCGGGGTATTATCTCTGGCACTGTCACATCTTGGAACACGAAGACTTCGATATGATGCGACGCTTTCAAGTTGTGGCAACTCCCTAGAACACCAATTCAGTAATCTTTAAAGAACCTCTCACGAATGTCCCCCCCTACGAGGCTACGGGGTGTTTAGCCCCCCTTCCTTGTCAATTTCATTCATCCGAGAATTCCTCTATTGCTATGCAATAAAAAGATAAAGTGAAAGGTGCAGGATTTATTGGAGGTAGTAATGGCGCGTAAACGCTTGATTATCGAGATGGGGATGGGAATAGATCAGCACGGACAAGAACCGACAGTAGCAGCATCTAGGGCAGTACGAAATGCGATCGCTCACAATGCCTTACCTGGTGTTTGGGAAGTTGCAGGTTTAACTCACCCCAATGAAATGATTATAGAAGTTCAAGTAGCAGTGCCATACCCAGAACAAGTTAGAGAAGAAGAAGTACTAGCTGTACTACCATTTGGTAGAAAAACTTTGATCGTCGAATCTGGGGGGATGATAGTTCAAGGGCGGGCGATTCCTGAACTCAACGATAAAAATGACGAAATGTTGATTGCGATCGCTGCTGTTACAGTTCTAATCGAAGATGAGTAGCTGAGGTAATTCTTCTAGAAACAGAAAGTTATAGAAAAGTTATTAAGTTATTCGACCGCCGACTTCATTTGTGCAGATACGATTTTTAATTGTCAAGTATATTTGCTGATTACTTTATCAAAAAGCCTCATTTCTTTATAAAAATACCTGTTTACTTTCTCAAAATACTTAAATGCTTTCTCAAAATGAGCTTTGACTTATTCAAAAGCTGTTTTTGCTTTCTCATTTTAGTGTTTTCCGCAAGCAAAATGAGCTTTGACTTATTCAAACCCCAGTTTGCTTTCTCATTTTGGTGTTTTCCGCAAGT
>NZ_CAXTTT010000141.1:0-17244 GCF_964247315.1 uncultured Nostoc sp. | reverse complement strand
ATAACAAATGAGTTCGCCTAAATAACAAATGAGTTCGCCAAAATAACAAATGAGTCCGCCGAAATAACAAATGCGTTGGCGTAGCCCGCACTTCTCTACGAGACGCTGCGCGTAGCTTGCTTCTCCGTAGGAGTACGAGAAAGCTCAGTGACCACCGCAGGCATCGGCATGATTGCAACAATTTATAGCCGTAGTTACACAGGTTAGGACAGTGTTGATTGCTCAAAGTCTTGAAACAACTGGGTTTTATACTCAGCACTCAGCACTTAGCTATAGCTTTGTCATGCCAGTGTAACGCACCGCAAATCTTTGGTAAATGAAGTTTTTCCGACTTGTGTGTACACCGTTGCTCCTTTTAAAAGAGAGATTTAGAGAGAGGTCAAGATAATTCGTAATTGATAATTCGTAATTGATAATTCGTAATTCGTAATTATTACCCCATACCTAAAAATAGGGGCTTGAATGATGAAGAAATTTATTTTTTTTCATTAATAAATTAAGGGGCTTGTACCCTCAATGATTTAATTATTAATTAATTACTAATTAATGAATTCTTAATTACGAATTCCGAATTACGAATTACTAATTATTCGGTCAGACTCTATTGCATACAAACCAGCGATCACTATAACCTAGGTTTTAGAACCCTTTTAACCAAATACAGATTATGAAAAAGCTGATCAACAAGCCGGAAGACTTTGTGCAAGAAAGTCTAGAAGGTATGGCGGTGGCTCATTCTGATTTAATTAAACTGAACTACGATCCTGCCTTTGTCTATCGAGCCAATGCACCTATTCCGGGTAAAGTAGCAATTATTTCAGGTGGTGGCAGTGGACATGAACCAATGCACGCTGGCTTCGTGGGCAAAGGAATGCTTGATGCAGCTTGTCCTGGTGAGGTTTTCACTTCACCGACTCCTGACCAAATGCTAGAAGCAGCCAAGCAAGTAGATGGAGGCTCTGGTATCCTTTATATCGTCAAAAATTACAGTGGCGATGTGATGAACTTTGAGATGGCAACGGAATTAGCCCGTGGTGAAGGCATTCGATCGCTAAATATTTTAATTGATGACGATGTAGCAGTGAAAGATAGTCTCTATACCCAAGGACGACGGGGTGTGGGAACAACAATACTGGCGGAAAAAATTTGTGGTGCGGCGGCTGAGGCAGGGTATGATTTGCCACAAATAGCAAATTTGTGTCGCCGAGTAAATCTGAATGGGCGGAGTATGGGAATTGCTCTAACATCTTGTACAGTACCAGCTAATGGAACGCCGACATTTGAATTGAGCGATCGCGAAATCGAATTAGGTATCGGTATCCACGGTGAGCCAGGAATAGAACGTACAGCTATAAAATCAGTAGATGAGATTACCGAAATTTTGACGCGATCGCTCCTTGAGGATGCAGCATACAGCCGCACACTGCGCGAGTGGGATGAAGACAAAGAAGAATGGGTAGATGTAGAGCTAACAAGTCTACCATTTGCCAAAGGCGATCGCTTATTAGCCTTCGTCAATAGTATGGGCGGAACTCCGATTTCTGAACTGTATATTGTTTACCGCAAACTCGCCCAAATCTGCGAACAGCAAGGATTGCAAATTGTGCGAAACTTGATTGGGCCTTATATTACATCTCTAGAAATGCAAGGTTGCTCCATTACCCTGCTGAAATTAGATGATGAGATGATCCGGCTATGGGATGCACCAGTCAAAACACCAAGTTGGTGCTGGGGAATTTCATAATTACGAATTACGAATTATGTTGACTCAAGCGCAGATATTACAATGGTTGCAGGCTTATGCAACCGAGATAGAGCAGAATAAAGCATATTTGACAGAATTAGATGCTGCGATCGGAGATGCTGACCACGGGATCAATATGGATCGTGGCTTCAAAAAGGTAAGCGCTCAGTTACCAGCTCTTACAAACAAGGACATCAGCAGCATTCTTAAAGCTGTGAGTATCACCTTGATTTCTTCTATTGGCGGAGCTAGTGGCCCTCTTTATGGCACCTGGTTTTTACGAGCCAGTACAGCAGTAGTTGGTAAGCAAGAATTAACAGAACAAGATGTTTTAGGAATACTCCAAGCAGGCTTAGACGGCGTGCTGCAACGTGGCAAAGCGCAACTAGGAGAAAAAACGATGGTGGATGTACTGTCTCCATCTGTAGCCGCTTTTGGGCAAGCTGTAGAAGAAAGTAAGGGAACGGTGGAAGCCATGCAACAGGCTGTAGTAGCAGCTCAAAAAGGATTGCAAGAAACTATACCGATGCAAGCGAAAAAGGGACGGGCTAGCTACCTCGGAGAACGGAGTATCGGACATCCAGATCCAGGAGGGACTTCTGCTTATTTGATGTTGAAGAGTTTGTTAGAGGTGTTGGAAAGTTCTGGGGAATAACGCTGGCTGTATCAGATAAATGGCTCACTACAAATGTTTCCACAAGCTACGTCTTCGCATCTATCTTAGGCGATCGCGGTTTTCTAAACTTCAGTAAATATCTCATGCATCACTCAAGAGCGACAGTTTTAGCTGTGGTTTTAATCTTTTTCGGAATAATAGTATTAAGTCATACACCAATCAGTGTAATGGCGCATGAAAAAGTAGAAGCTGAGAGCATAGCCTACATGTCATCTTTTAAATCAAACAGTAACAATACCGTTCAAGTAGATGGAATTCAATTTGAAACGGTGATGTCTGAGCGTATACTGCGAATTCCATCAAAGCTGTCTGATGCTAAAACTCAGGTTCAGTTTGGCATTCGTATCACTAATAATACAGAAACTCCTCAACATTTTCTACTCTTCTTTATACGCCCAGAATTCTTCCAAGCTAATAAACAAAAATTGCCACGGTTTGGTCCTAATGTAAATGGGAGCTATAATCCCCACCTATCTAACTTTCAATTATTGATGCCCGGAAAAAGCTTGTCTCTTCTATTGGAAGGGTATTTTTACTGGGAGAGCAATAAACTGAAGTTTGTATTTATTGAAAAAAATCGTTCCCATTGAATATTCAGTGATTTTAATCATGGCAGATATTGGGTTCAGTTTACTTATGAAAATCAATACCCAGCATGGGAGCAGAGAGGCGGTTGGAGTGACCCTATAGATTTAAAGCCAGTATGGGAGGAACAAATTTACAACAACTCTAGAAGTGACATTAACAAGATAGAACATGTCTGGGTAGGTGAGGTACATACACATCCTATTGAGTTTCATTTAACTATGCATTGAACTGAATTATATCTCTGATTTCCATTTTGATTAACGCAAATAATACTAATATATCGCAGTATTTTTTTGCAACAATGCAATCAAAATCTTATTTATTTACTGCAATTGCGCTAACAATTTTAGCCATATTTAACACTCAATCAAGCTATGCTGTCTCTATTATTTATGAAGAAGATTAGAAAATAATATCAGTTTTGACAAAGTTACATAGCGATTGAAGAAGAATTTACAATCCAGAGAGAACTCTCTTGTGCGGCTTGCAGCACCACTCAGAAGTTCAGAGAATCAGAATCACTCTTCCTGGGGGATTGGGATCACCCACTTCGTAGTAGGTGAGTTTGTCATAGACATTGCCTAAAAATTCCAACTTATCTAATTATCTGATTCACAACAGATGTACTCTGAATACGCCATTTCCCTCGTTCTCGAATCAAATCGTACCGAACTCGCAAATTCTCGTTAGAAGAGTTTTTATACTGACCATTTTCATATAACTGCGTCGCTTCCTTCACCGTAGCTACGACTGCGGCACGATCTGCAAATAAATCAATTTTCTCTACAGATTCCACCTTTATGCTATGGTCGTACTTGCGATAGCGATTGTCAGACCTAGCCTGTTGAGCAATCACCCGCCATTGAGACAAAGCTGAACCAGTTAAAATCTGCTCTAAATTATTAATCTCATGATTCGGCCCTAAAGCTTCGGCTTTAGTAGATAGCCAAGTGCGAATGATTTCCTCTGCCGCTGCATCTGTTAAAGGGCCATCTAGTCCTTGTGGTTTATTTGGATCGGGAATAGATATTGGTGGTTGATTTATTTGTACAAACAACTGTGAAGTAGGTACAGATCGTGTAGGAAAAAACAGATTTTTTAACCATCCAAAAGTTGTTGTGGCTAATACCCAGAAAACTAATAGACTCACCAAAGAAATAAACACTCTCCATACCAGGCGTGTTTTCCCTTCGATGGTGTTAGCAAAAGTTCGCCGCCGCCGAGGACGACGAGAATGGGGACGATTATTCGGTAGACGCTCCCGAATAGCAGATGGAGTAGGTTTTCTGCGTCGACGCTTTTGGTTATGAGCAGGTGTAGCACTTTTAGCTGAACCGTTCAAATGTTGATTAGTGCCTCTGCTCGTCCGTTCAGCAGCAGGAACCTCTGATTTTACACTCCCAGATGAATTCCACATAGGTGGTGAGAAGTTTGAATATTCGGGTGTTTCTGGCAAATCTAGGTCAGGTGTTCTGCTGTGGTTAAATTGCCTTGGAGTCCTAGTTGAATTCTTAGGGAAAGGCGAATTATTTGTCTGTGGCTGGGGAAAATTTTGGGGGTTAATTACAGCCCACTCATTAGTTGTTTCTGCATCTGTTGGCAGTGCTTCTAAATAAGCTTGTACCTGTTGGTTAGCAAAGTAATCTTTTAGAAAAGCTTGCTGGTTTGCTAAATCTCGAAAATGGGGAAATACTTCGTGTTGCAACCACTGTTCTGCATATAGACACAGCCCTGGTAACAAATCTGGAGAATCTTGAGATTTTTCTCTAATAAAAGCTAAAGCTTCGTACTCCTGACTAAGTTCTAAAACCCGAGTTGCTTCTTCAGTTTGTCCCAAAAGTAACGCACATAAAGACTGTTCTAAATGTACATCTTGGCGCTTACTCAAACGTATGAGCATTTGCCTTGCTTGACGAATTAAAGCAGGTTGCCGTTGAGCAAATCCCCGTGCTATCAAGGCATAAACAGCTAAGTAAGTGGCAACAGCAGAAGGACGTTTGCTTTGGGCTTCAAATAACTTGTGCTGCTCGGCGACTGTTAAGTGGTTGCGTAACTGCTGGATAAATCGCAGAAAGTCATCTATATTTAAACCAGAATCATCATTGTTTGTGCCATCAATCCCGCCACGATCTTCTAAGAGGTTTTGCAATAATTCCAAACCTTGGCTTCGTTCGGCAGTCTTTTCTTGAGGTAATGCCAGCAACTCTAAAATTCGATATGGTCGCAATTTATAAAGATCCGCCTGAATTTCTACCTGAACACTGGCGAACAACCCTTCGCGTACTAGTAGTTCTTGACCAGTTTCTAGAGATATGGCGGCATTTTCATAGTGACCTTGCTGCCACTGTTCGCGACCTAATTCTAGACAAGCAAGGGCGACAGTGAGAACAACATCTGGATGTTCAGCACTTTCATGTATTTCTTCGTCTGCTAAATTATTGCCTTTTCTTGCACTTGTAGCACCATTTTTATTTACCAGGTACGGACGACCTAGTTTTAGTACAAGTTCGTATTCCCCCAACTCTTGCAAAATTAATAAAGCGCCCACTAATTCGTCTTGAGTAATTTCGATACCCAGACTTTGGGTATCACTACCCCTTTTGGTGCTTTCTGGACGATTTTCCAGTGCTACTGCAGCAGCAGCAAGGTTATCAGGGTCATAGGCGTGGGTAAGATAAAGCTGATCGTAGGTACTGCGTTGTTTTGGATCTGATAAAACCACGTAAGCTTCTTCTATGAGTTGTTTACGAGAAGAAATTGCTGCCTGAGAATACTCACGTCGTGGCAATTGTACAATGCGATCGCTGTATGCCTGCCGCAATTGTTCATCACTTGCCGCTAACGGTAGTCCTAAAATTCGGTAGTAATCTAGCGGAATTCGCACAGCCTACTTCCTCTGCACCGTGATCAACATAATTCACCTAGAGCGTTCCAGGCCTGTAAAACCGTGCCATAAAAATGCCGTATAGAATTTACTCTACAAGTGTATATTGCAACAACTTGTTTTGTACCTTCCCGAAATTTTGAGTCACATTTTAGTACTAATTTTTTGCTTTCGCCTAGAAAGCCTCAATTGTTTGTTTTAATTCTTAGTATTTTTGTTTAACACAAATATTATCAGCCTTCGATACCACAAACCACAACTACCGCTTTTTATCACGGCATAATTGTTGTGGCTGGAAGAATCTATTGATGATTGATTTGTTTGGGACTTTCCCACTATGCAGTAACAAAAATACCACTATTGGGGATTTAACCTGATAACAGGAGAAAAAATCATATCATAATTTACTCTTCATTACAATTACCTATTTGGGTATTATAAATTTTTATCTCCTTTTTTTTAAATTGTTAATGGATATGCAGAAAGCAGTCTATCTTGATTGCTAGTCTGTGAAGGGGAATATTCAGGAGTGCTGAGTTTTGTTAGCGGATAGCTAAGGTTTAGCCCGTGCTGAGTTCTGAGTAAGAAGTAATAAGTAAGACGTAGGACTTGTGAATCTTTTCCTAAGTACTCACTACTCGTAACTGATTTGATGCCTAATCGGTCTAATTTTACTTTTTACTCAGCACTCAGCACTGTTTCAGTGAGAGAGAAAACCTAAAGTGGCAGATATTGCCGTTAGAGTCAAATCCTCACAGGGTATGAGCTGAAAAGTTAAAAATCAAAAATTAAAAATTCAGCTATTCCCTAAGACCCTTTTTTGGTGCATAAATAAAGTTTGATTGTTGAGTCTTACAAACGCTAGCCTGTTAAAAGCTGAGGTGTTATCAGACCAACTTATTTAAGACCGTAACTTTAAAGTTGTATAACAGGGATACTCAAAAATAATGGTTCAAGAGCGTACTTTACCCACTTTTAATCCTGCTACTACGCAAATTACTAAGGAAGAAGGGTTACGGTTGTATGAGGACATGGTATTGGGGCGCTTGTTTGAAGACAAGTGCGCTGAAATGTACTACAGGGGCAAGATGTTTGGTTTTGTCCATTTGTACAACGGTCAAGAAGCCGTTTGCAGTGGTGTTGTACAGTCAATGCGACCGGGTGAAGATTTCGTTTGTAGTACCTACCGCGACCACGTTCATGCTCTGAGTGCAGGTGTACCAGCAAAAGAGGTAATGGCAGAATTATTTGGTAAAGCCACAGGTTGCAGCAAAGGGCGCGGTGGTTCCATGCACATGTTTTCTGCCGAACATCGCTTGCTCGGTGGCTATGCTTTTGTGGCTGAGGGAATTCCTGTAGCAGCTGGAGCCGCTTTTCAAACCAAATACCGCCGCGAAGTGCTGGGAGATAAAAATGCTGACCAAGTTACAGCTTGCTTTTTTGGCGACGGTGCAGCTAATAACGGTCAGTTTTTTGAGACGCTAAATATGGCAGCCCTATGGAAACTGCCAATTCTGTTTGTAGTCGAAAATAATAAGTGGGCTATTGGGATGTCTCACGAACGAGCCACTTCCCAGCCAGAGATTTATAAAAAAGCCAGTGTGTTTAACATGGTGGGTGTGGAAGTAGATGGTATGGATGTACTAGCAGTACGAGCCGTGGCCCAAGAAGCTGTAGCCCGTGCCCGTGCAGGTGAAGGCCCAACATTAATTGAGGCGCTTACCTACCGCTTCCGGGGTCACTCCTTGGCAGACCCAGATGAAATGCGAAGCAAAGCGGAGAAAGAATTTTGGTTTGCCCGTGACCCAATTAAGAAGTTGGCAGCTTATTTGCTGGAGCAAAATCTGGCGGATGAGGGAGAAATCAAAGCCATTGACCGTAAAATTCAGGATGTAATCGACGAGGCAGTTAAGTTCGCCGAAAGTAGCCCTGAACCAGACCCCAGCGAGTTATATCGTTTCGTTTTTGCAGAAGACGAATAAACAGTGCTGAGTTATGAGTGCTGAGTGCTGAGTACTTTTTATTTTACTCAGCACTCAGCACTAGGTACTCAGCACTCCACCTTACCCAGGACTAAAATTTGTGTTTAGCATTGCAGTTCAACAGCAACAGTACAAAACCTATATTCTTTCGGACGAAGCCGCTGGTTCTCAATTGGAAGTCGTACCCGAACGCGGCGGTATCATTACCCGTTGGCGTCTTCAAGGGCAAGAAATTTTCTACCTGGATACTGAACGCTTTACTCATCCTGAGTTGAGTGTCAGAGGTGGGAATCCAATTTTGTTTCCTATTTGTGGCAATCTACCAGATAATAGTTACACTCATAACGGTCGAAAATATACTCTCAAGCAACACGGTTTTGCTCGTGAATTGCCGTGGTCAGTAACAGAACAAAAAACTAAAGATCAAGCTAGCCTGACTATCGTTCTGAATAGTAATGAGCAAACCAAGGCTGTTTATCCTTTTGATTTTCAACTGGCTTTCACCTACGAACTTCAAGGTAATACCCTAGAAGTCCGCCAGCAGTATAAAAATTTGTCATCCACACCAATGCCCTTTTCAGCTGGTTTCCATCCCTACTTTCTCTGTGGTGATAAAACTCAGCTAGAGCTTGAAATTCCTTCTAAGCAATATCAAGACAATCAAACTAAGGAAATTCACTCTTTTAACGGCAATTTTGACTTTAGCCGTGATGAAATTGATTTTGCCTTTGGACAGTTAACGAGTCAATCAGCCACTGCCATAGATCGCAGCCGTAAGTTAAAACTTACCTTAGATTATGATGATTTCTCTACCTACCTGGTATTTTGGACAGTCAAAGGCAAAGAATTCTACTGTCTAGAACCGTGGAGTGCCACTCGTAACTCTCTCAATACTGGTGATAACCTGACTGTATTAGCACCAGGAGCTAGCCATACAGCATCTGTAAGGTTGACTGCCAATTTTTTCTAAACCCCTTTACAAATCTACAGATTTATATGCTATGATTGCAAAGTTGCGAAATGCAACGAAAGGGTCGCTAACTCAACGGTAGAGTACTCGGCTTTTAACCGATTAGTTCCGGGTTCGAATCCCGGGCGACCCATATTCAAGGAAAAAATGCTTGCTAAGTCTTTGAGGATAAAAGTCGAGGCTAGGTCTATCGCTATCAAAAAAATTGTGAATGCGATCGCTCTGGGTAATAAAAGATTTTCGGATGAGCGATCGCTTTTTTTGAAGATAAAAGAAAGATTACAGATTAATCGAAATTAACTGAGTTGGCTGCCTATTTCAGTGATTTTAGGGCCACTTCTGCGATCAAATTAACTGAATTGGCTGCCTATTTCAGTGATTTTAGGGCCACTTCTGCGATCGCGGCTTTTAGATACTGCTTTATCATTGTTCGTTGTTAGACAGACACATTTCTCAGTATTATTTCGTAGTTTTTTCAGAAATAAAATATGATTCCTATAGTACATACGTATAAGACGTAAGTTATAAAAATTTAAATGTTAATTATTTAATACTTAAGGGAATACTAATTAAAGTTGTGTAAAGCTGACTATTTTCCTTTTGTAAAACCAAAAAAAGAGTATTTGGAACAGACAATAGTCAAAAATTTGGGTGTGCCCTTTATCTATTAATTTAGGAAGTAAATTAATATGGAAAATTTGACAAGCGAGCAAGCTGAAGAAGCTTTGTTTCGCCTAGCAGCAATTGTAGAGTCCTCAGAGGATGCTATTATCAGCAAAACCTTAGATGGAATAATTGTTAGCTGGAATCTTGGTGCAGAAAGAATATTTGGCTATAAGGTAAAAGAAGTACTTGGTCAACATGGGACAATACTTATTCCTCTCGATCGCATCAACGAGGAAGCCCAAATTCTTCAGAAATTGAGGCAAGGAGAACGAGTTGAACATTTTGAAACCGTGCGTCAACACAAAGATGGGACACTGATTGATATCTCGTTGACAATTTCTCCGATTAAAAATCCGACAGGTACAATCATTGGTGTCTCTAAAATTGCTCGTGATATCAGTACTCGTAAACAAATTGAAAAAGCTTTGCAAGATTCAGAAGCTCAACTGCGTCAGAAAGCAATTGAGTTGGAAACTACCTTACTTGAACTAAAGCGAACGCAAACTCAGCTAGTGCAAAATGAGAAAATGTCTAGTTTAGGGCAGTTAGTCGCTGGGATGGCGCATGAAATTAATAACCCAGTGAACTTCATCTATACTAACCTCAAGCCTGCCAATGAGTATATTCAAGACCTATTAAGATTGCTACGGTTGTATCAAAAGTATTATCCCAGACCAGTAGCGGAAATCCAGTACGAAAGCGAGGAGATAGACCTAGATTTCCTGGTAGGAGATTTGCCCAAGTTACTTTCCTCAATGGAAGTCGGAGCAGTGCGGATTCAAACGATTGTGCGCTCTTTACGGAACTTCTCCCGTATGGACGAGGCTGAGATCAAACAGGTCAATATCCATGAGGGCATTGATAGTACGCTGATGATTTTGCAGCATCGCCTGAAAGGCAAGTTTGACCAGGAAATTAAAGTGGTTAAGAATTATGGCAACCTACCGCTGGTTGAGTGCAAAGCTTCTCAACTGAACCAAGTGTTTATGAATATCATTTGTAATGCAATCGATGCCCTTGAAGAACGAGACCAACAGCGTACGTTTAGTGAGATTGAGCAACAGCCCAGTCAAATTCTGATTTGTACTAAGATGCTTGATTCACATCATGTACAGATTCGGATTGTAGATAACGGTCTTGGTATCTCAAAATTCGCTCAAGAACGATTGTTTGACCCATTCTTTACCACTAAACCAGTTGGAAAGGGGACTGGATTGGGGTTGTCGATTAGCTACCAGATTGTTACCGAGAAGCATAATGGCTCATTGCGGTGCTATTCCATACCCGATGAGGAAACCGAGTTTGTGATTGAGATCCCGATTCGACAAAACTATCTAAACAATGTTTTATAAATTTAGGTATCTAAGTTTTATTTTAGTGCAGAACTTTTCGGTCTACTGAATTTGAAGACTTAGAAAGAGCGATCTCTAATCGTTCATTTAGGAAATGCGATCGCTTTTAATTTGAATTGAGATTTTACAGATGGTTTGGGTGCGATCGCGATCTCGTAGCAGTAGCATCTGGTAGAAAAGCGTTCCCAGCCGTCGTCTGCGTTCACCTTCAGTCAGCAATCTAGGATACAGAGCTACCAAATGCCTTTAAACATAGGGTAGCTTACCATACAGTAGAATAGGTGAAGTATAGGGCATGTTTATGAGCGATGGCGTAAACTTTTTCAACATAGACACACGACACTAGTTATAATTTCCTATAAGTTGAAAAAACTCTTAAGATTTAGCGTAATGATTACGCTTCTTTCAGACCGACTAGCTGACAACCACATTAGGAGGACTATCTATGGCGCTTGTACCACTGCGGCTGCTGTTGGATCACGCAGCTGAAAACGGTTACGGCATCCCAGCTTTCAACGTTAACAATTTGGAGCAGATTCAGGCGATCCTGAAGGCTGCTGTCGAGACAGATAGCCCCGTAATTTTACAAGCTTCACGCGGCGCTCGTAATTATGCAGGAGAAAACTTCCTCCGCCACCTGATTTTGGCGGCGGTAGAAACCTATCCTCATATTCCCATTGTCATGCACCAAGATCATGGTAATGCGCCTGCTACCTGCTACTCAGCAATTAAGAACAACTTCACCAGCGTGATGATGGATGGTTCTTTAGAAGCTGATGCTAAAACTCCCGCTAGCTTCGAGTACAACGTCAGTGTTACCCGCGAAGTTGTAAACGTAGCTCATGCTCTGGGTGTCAGTGTTGAAGGTGAACTCGGTTGTTTGGGTTCTCTAGAAACTGGTGCTGGTGAAGCTGAAGATGGTCACGGGTTTGAAGGTACACTCGACCACTCACAGCTGCTAACCGACCCCGATGAAGCTGTTGACTTCGTAGAAGCAACCCAAGTAGACGCTTTAGCTGTTGCCATTGGCACAAGCCACGGTGCTTACAAGTTTACCCGCAAGCCAACCGGGGAAATTTTGGCAATCAGCCGCATTGAAGAAATTCACCGCCGTTTGCCCAACACTCACTTAGTAATGCACGGTTCATCCTCTGTACCAGAAGATTTACTTGCGCTGATTAACCAGTATGGTGGTGCAATTCCTGAAACCTACGGTGTACCTGTAGAAGAAATCCAAAAAGGTATTAAGAGTGGTGTACGTAAAGTAAACATTGACACCGACAACCGTTTGGCAATTACTGCTGCTGTGCGTGAAGCTTTGGCTAAAAAACCAGAGGAGTTCGACCCCCGTCACTTCCTCAAGCCTTCTATTACATACATGCAGAAAGTTTGTGCTGAACGCTATCAGCAATTTGGCACAGCCGGCAATGCAAGCAAGATTAAGCAAATTTCTTTGGAAGATTTTGCTGCTAAGTATGCTAAAGGTGAACTTAACGTTGTTACCAAATCAGCTGCTAAAGTTTAATTTTGACAACAAATAAATAGGGAGACATTACTGCTATGCTCCTCAAAAACTGAGGTTTTTAATGTTGTCAGAAACCGGGTGTTTACCCGGTTTTTTGTTTTATTCATTCAGGTGTGGGAATTGGGAATCGGGCATTGGGCATTGGGCATTGGGAACAGACTTGGGGACAAGGGGAAGGGAAAGACTTGTTGCAAGTTCTAACTTTTGTCCCCAAGTCCCCTTGCCTCCCCTGATCCCTTGTTTGTTCTCCAGTCCCCAGTCCTTAGAACATCCGATGTTGTAAAGAGGGCATTTGACGCCGGACTTGTTCTAGCCTAGTGGGCTTGATTTCTGCGATCGCAATTCCCGGTTTTTCTCCCGCATCGGCTAAAATTACACCCCAAGGGTCAATAATGACGGCGTGACCGTGGGTTAGACGACGGGCGTAGTTATTCCCTGTTTGGGCGGGAGCAATGACGTAGGCGGTATTTTCGATGGCTCTGGCTTGTAGTAGTACTTGCCAGTGGTCTTTACCTGTAAAAGCGGTAAAAGCGGCGGGAATAAAGATAACATCGGCTCCCTTATCTGCCAGATGACGATACAGTTCTGGGAATCGGACATCATAACAAATAGAAAGCCCTAAATTACCGAGCTTTTCTGAAAAATATACGGGGGGCAGTTGCGTACCAGCCACAACCGTGCTGGATTCGCGATAGGTGTTGCCGTCGGGGACATCAACATCAAATAGGTGTACTTTGTAGTAGCGGGAAAGTTCTTGACCGCTGGGGTCGATGAGTAGAGTTGTGTTATAAACTTTACCTGTATTATCTACTGGAAGTGGAAAGCTGCCGCCCAAGATGGTAATTTGAAAGCGTTGAGCCATTTTTTTGAGAAACTTTTCACTTTCAAGAGCGATCGCATCACCTTGTGCGAGTTTATCTTTTTCTTCTCCCATATAGGAAAAGTTTTCTGGCAAACCTACCAATTCAGCACCTCGACGCACGGCAAGCTCTATTAATTCTTCTGCCTGCGCCAAATTTTTGTGTAAATCGGGCACACTGGTCAATTGAATAGCCGCGGCTAAATAAGACTTCATAGATTCAACAACGAATAGTTGATTTATGGAAAAGAGATTATCAAAATATATCGCTACTTCAACATTTGTGGAACTTAATTAGAAATGCGTCAGCATTGCTTTTCTTTAACACACTGGTTTTATTACTGAGCTTAATCTTCCTCTGGGTTCTAGCAAACTGAGCAAGATAAAGATTAGGTTGTGATCAAACCTTGATATAAAGCTGTCTACTGTGGATATTCCTATTCTCATTCAAACATTTATCGCTGTGTTTGTCTTGGCGGATGCTGTGGGCAATATACCGATTGTTTTAGTTTTGACTAAGGGCATGATGCCAGACCAAAGAAACAAAGTTATAGATAAAGCAATTATCATTGCGATCGCAGTTCTTTTGCTATTTGCCTTTGCAGGGCAAATAATTTTAAATTACTTGGAAATCAGTATCGGCTCTTTGCGAATAGCAGGAGGACTATTATTGCTGTTAATTGCTTTGCAAATGCTGCGGGGAGAATTAGATCAGCCAATTATTGAAGAAGGACGCGATGTCGCAATTACTCCACTAGCTTTACCACTGTTAGCGGGGCCGGGGACTTTGACAACGGTGATGTTGCTGATGTCAAAATCACAGAGTCCGCATATTGCTGTGGCAGTGGGTATCGTAGGGGCAATGTTTATCACTTGGTTGATTTTGCGTTTAGCAAATCTGATTGACCAGTGGATTGGTGCAGAAGGTGGAGTAATTGTGACTCAACTTTTGGGTTTTCTGTTGGCGGCGCTAGCAGTGGAAATTGGTAGTACAGGAATTAGGGAGTTGTTTTTGAGCTAGAAAACTCCTAAAAATATTCGGAATCGGAAAATGTATACAAATGTAAACAAGTTTGATAGACGACAAATTCGCGCCTCTCAAACTTGTTTATGAAAATTAACTTAAAGTTAGAACAAAATGGATAACTCAAGAGGATTTTATTGCCGATTGAGTTTCAAAGATGCTTTTCGAGAGTGGAAGCTAATGTAGTTTTAGGCACAGCGCCGACCACCATATCCACTTTTTGTCCACCCTTAAAAATCATTAATGTGGGAATGCTGCGGATGCCGTACTGACTAGCAACATTCGGATTTTCATCTGTGTTGACTTTTACGACCTTTATTTGACCTTTGTACTGTTCGGAGATTTCATCGACAACAGGAGCTACCATACGGCATGGTCCGCACCAGGGTGCCCAAAAGTCAACTAAAACGGGTACATCGCTGTCGAGTACTTCTTGCTTGAAACTAGAATCGGTAACTTGTGCGGCTGTTGACATGCCTAAAACCTTCGCCAATAATATCTGAACTTGGTGAAAATTCTACCATAGCAAAAACCTTAGCTTGGGAGTGCGAGGATGTACATTTGCAAAGAAGCTCTCTTATTTTATTTACAAACATAAGGAACCGCCCGAACAGTAGTCCGGGCGGAGTGTGGTGTGAGGAGTGAACGGAAACATGCGTCTCCGCTATCTCTATTGTAAGCGACATATCGGATTTTTCCAGCAATTGTTTAGGGGGCCAGAAAAATTTATTGAATGATTAGGGATTAGGATTAAAATAAATCTTTCCCAGTCCCCAGTCTCCAATTTTATTTCCCCATACCTAATTGTTGAGCTTTTTGGTAAACTTTACCCTCGGTTAATAAAGAAGGTGCAATCACAACTTCCACCTGTTGCATTTCTTTAATATTTTTCACTCCCAAAGTACCCATGCTGGTCTTTAAGGCTCCTAAAAGATTGTGAGTACCATCATCTAGTCCTGCTGGACCAATGAGTATTTGCTCTAGGCTACCAGTGGTGGCTACGCGAATGCGAGTACCACGGGGCAAGACTGGGCTAGGAGTTGCCATACCCCAATGATAACCTCGTCCTGGGCCTTCTGCGGCTCTGGCAAAAGGGGAGCCAATCATCACACCATCAGCACCACAGGCGATGCATTTGCAAATGTCGCCACCGGTGATTAAACCGCCATCAGCAATAATGGGGATATAGTTGCCAGTTTCGTTATAGTAATCATCTCGTGCTGCGGCACAATCTGCGATCGCAGTCGCCTGTGGCACACCTACACCTAATACTCCACGAGAAGTACAAGCCGCACCAGGCCCAATTCCCACCAGTACCCCAGCCGCCCCAGCTTTCAACAAATTCAACGTGACTTCGTAAGTCACGCAATTCCCCAACACCACAGGGATGGGCATGGAACGGCAAAATTCTGCTAAATCAAGTGGTACTAAAGACTCTGGTGACAAATGTGCAGTAGAAACTACCGTAGCCTGGACAAAAAATAAATCTGCTCCCGCTTTTGCCACTACCTCACCATATTTACTTGCACCGGCTGGAGTCGCACTCACTGCGGCAATGCCACCTTGTTGTTTAATTTCCTGAATACGTTGTTCAATTAATTCCGGTTTTATTGGTTCGGCATAGAGTTCTTGCATTAGGGCAACAAATTCATCTTTCCCTACAGAGGTAATCCGATCTAATATTGGCTCTGGGTCGATATAGCGAGTTTGAATACCCTCTAAGTTGAGGACACCTAATGCTCCTAACTGTGACAAACGTACAGCCATACGAACATCTACTACACTATCCATAGCACTAGCAATTATCGGGATTTCTCGCTCAATATTGCCAATACGCCACTTAGTATCTGCCAAACTAGGGTCTAGTGTTCTGTTACCAGGGGCTAGAGCAATTTCATCTATTCCGTAAGCTCTGCGAGCTGTTTTTCCCCGCCCAAGTTGAATTTCCACGCTTTAACTTTACTCAAATCTGTTTAAGCTAGGGTATCAAATTGTGGGAAAAATTGGGGCGTTTTTTCCCGAACCATATTAAGTGACTAGTGACGGCTGTCATTAGTCATTTAGATTTTGAATTGGTCAAAATCCAAAATTAGTTTTATTTACCGTTTATTTTTAGCAGCATCCACACCAGTGTAACCAGTTGCTAACCAAATTATCGCTCTAGCTCCATCACGAATAGATTTTTCAATAGATTCAGGGGGTTTTTCTGACGGAACTGGCACTGGTTTTAAATAAATACCCCGACTACCCAAAATAATTTCGCCAATGATACAAGCCCGGCGCATGTGGAAGTCTGAAGTAATCAAATAAACGCTTTTAATGCCACGAGCTTGCAAATCATCTACCAAAGTAGTAAAATTAGTAACTGTATCTACTGCTTCATAATCCAAGTGTAAACGTTGAGGATCAACACCAGCTTTGGTAAACACTCTTTGGGTGAATGTACGTGGACTGCCGCCTGTAATCCAAATTGGTATATTTTGATGCTCGCGAACAAATTTTGCTGTAAATTTTTCTCGCTCTAAATGTCTGGTTGAACCACCTAACACTACAACTGCTTGCGGCTGCACAAATTGGTTTTGTACTTCTTTGTATCCCCACCACGTAATTATTGGTAGGACAAAAGCCATAAAACGAAAAGATTTATTTGTAAAGAGTAGCTTATTCAAGGCTCAATAACTTAATTTACTTAGTGCACAATTTTCTCTGGATATAAGAAAAAACAATTGATAGTAGAGTAGCAAACTTCTAAAGAATCTGCCCAAATATAAATTTGATTAGTTTTCGTGTAACAGCTCGATTAAGCGTGCCTGGAGTTTTTCCTCTAATTGATGTAATTGATGGATTATCCTAACCGATATCGGACGATTCATCAAAGGGTTCTAACCACTTTATCTAGTAGTTCTCAATTGCACGGAATATATAGCGGTTCTCAGTTGGGTGAAATATAGTAACAGCAGTGGGTAAACCATCC
>NZ_CAXTTT010000140.1:0-17406 GCF_964247315.1 uncultured Nostoc sp. | reverse complement strand
TTTAATATACTCCATTATCCCATACTGTATTGCACTCAATCAGGAACCGCTATAAGCTGTCGCGCCTACAAGTTGCAATTTTTGGACATTGTAACTCTTGATAAATTAAGAATGCTTTGGAAAAGTAAAGACGCGACAGCTTATCAAATGATAAAAATATAGCGATTCCCAATTGCATGGAATACAGACCTAACAAGAACAGGCCCTTTCCTTCTAACGTTGGGGAGTAAGATTCAAAGCCTCTCTCCTTTTAGGAGAGAGGTCAAAACTGTGTACTGCACCCAAGCGAGAACCGCTATATATATTGTGGGGTAGGCATCTTGCCCGCCCTGATTCACAAGCGTGCAGGATGTCCACCCCACAAAATTGAGTAATGTATTTGTTGTAATTTCCAGTCCTTTGCACGCAATTAAGGTGCAAGGGCATTACCCCGAATTAGACTACCAATAGTTTTGGCAGTAATTTTCAGTTGGGTGATGGGATTAGCTGGGACAACCGTCTTATACAGATAGCTATCGAATGTTAGCCGTTGCACATCGAGGTCATCACACATTTCCACAAATGCCTCGCGGGTGGCGTCAGAACGATAGAACAAGGTTTGCAGAATGTCCAGCACCTTGTAAGTGAGTCCGTATCTTTTATCCCAACGCTTCAGGTAAACCTTCAGGTCGCCTTCTGTAGGAATACGGCTACCACTGTTAGATGCTTCTACAATGGTCTCGGCACACATCCGCCCAGATTTAGCGGCAAAATAAATACCTTCGCCAGAGGACTTGGTAACGTAACCAGCAGCATCTCCCACCAAAGCGATGCGACCGACAACACGACGGGGACGGGGATGTTCGGGAATGGGGTGGGCTTCGACTTTGATGATTTTACCGCCTGCCAACTTTTCGGAAGCACGGGCGCGGATACCAGCTTGTAACTGTTTGATGCTAGCTTTATTGATCTGCATCGTACCAGTACCAACCGCTACGTGGTCATATTTGGGGAAAACCCAAGCGTAAAAATCGGTAGAAACGTCATCACCGACATACATTTCGGCGAGATCGTTATAGTAGGCCATTTTGTCTTCGGGTAAGCGAATTCGCTCTTGGAAAGCGATCGCATAATTGTAATCCCCAGCGTCCATTTCTTTGGCAACGCGAGAATTAGCCCCATCCGCCCCAATAATTAAATCCACCTTCAGAGTTTTGGCAATACCCTGTGATATCCCTTCTGTATGGTCAACGTAATGGATGGTATAAGGATCGGTATTGTTTCCTGGTATATCAAGTTTATGAACAGTGGCATTAATTAAATTTGCGCCGACTTTTGCCGCGCGATCGCGCAAAAAGCCATCTAGCACTTCCCGGCGGCACATTCCTATATATTCATCTTCATTTATCAGATTGATATCAACCTCGCGATTGGAAGGCGAAATCATTTTCATCTTCCGTACCCGGCGATCGATAATCTCTGGTGGTAAGTCAAATTCACTCACCATACATAGAGGAATTGCACCCCCACAAGGCTTTGCATTGTCTAGCTTCCGCTCAAACAGGTAGGTTTCAATCCCAGAGGCTGCCAGTGTTTCTGCGGCAGATGAACCAGCAGGGCCTGACCCAATAACAGCAACCCGTAGTGTCAAAGGTCTTTCTCCCAATCTTCACATTTACCGAGAGCATACTACCACGGTCTTTCTAGTGATTTGGCGCTTTGCCTCTAGGTTTCTGCACAAATGCAATATTCCTTAATGTTTCGATACGAATGGGGATTGAAGATTGGGTATTGCGGATTGGGAAGAATGAAGGATATTGCCTCGTTCCTAGTCCTCACTCCCCACTCCCTACTCATTACTCCCCAATTCCAAAATATGCAGATTTCCTTATTCGATCTTTTACTAGACAAGTTAGTACTGCCGCAATTACTGTATATCAAAAGCACATTTACCCGCACAAAGGTTTTGCTTGTGCCCACACAATACTATATGGCGGCGAATCTTGCTCTCAATACATCAAGCAGGTAGTTGCCAAGGAAGAGTTAAAAGCAGCTTTTATTAATTCCCGCGAACGATTTCAAGCTTGCAAACAAGCTAACCAAATTTTGCGAATGCATAACGAGAACTCAGAAGAATCCACAGAGGAGGAAGCGGACATGCAGCAATCACAACAAGCACCTGGTAAAGTTACTCAAAAATCCTCATTTATTAGTAGCGACAATACTGACTGTTTTGATTGTGCCGATTTGGGCTGCAATTGTACCGAGATGGTTAGTATGACTCCTGATTGTGGTTCCCTAGATTGCAGTGGTGCTGATTGTAACTTCCTCAATTGCGGCAGTTGCGGTAGCTAAATCTTGTTCATCCATAAATAACAATGTATGGTATATGTAAGACACAGTAATCCTACCAAGGATCTGTAGATTTAGTTGCAGAGGTATAGCAGCAGTGGGTATAGTAGTTGAGAACGTCTCCAAACAATTCGGGAGTTTCAAGGCAGTTGATCGGGTCAGCCTGGAAATTAAGAGTGGTTCGTTAGTTGCGTTGCTCGGGCCATCGGGATCGGGTAAATCTACGCTATTACGGTTAATTTCAGGTTTAGAAATGCCAGATAGCGGCAAAATCCTGCTTACCGGTAAGGATGCTACATACCAAAGCGTGCAACAACGAAATATTGGGTTTGTGTTTCAACACTATGCCCTATTCAAGCATCTGACTGTTAGGCAAAATATTGCCTTTGGTTTAGAAATTCGCAAGGCACAGCCAAAGAAAATTAAGGGGCGAGTAGAACAGTTACTGGAATTAGTGCAATTGAGTGGATTAGGCGATCGCTATCCATCACAACTTTCAGGTGGTCAAAGACAACGGGTAGCTTTAGCAAGGGCATTGGCAGTAGAACCGGAAGTTTTATTGCTAGATGAACCCTTCGGCGCACTCGATGCTAAAGTCCGCAAAGATTTACGGGCATGGTTACGCCGCCTCCATGATGAGGTTCATGTTACCACAGTTTTCGTCACCCACGACCAAGAGGAAGCAATGGAAGTCTCCGATGAGGTTGTGGTGATGAATAAAGGACGTGTGGAACAGGTGGGGACACCAGCCGAAATTTACGATAATCCCGCCACTGCATTTGTGATGAGCTTCATCGGCCCGGTGAATGTATTACCCAGCACCTCGAAGATTTTTCAAAGCAGCGGGTTTGATGCGCCACACCCACAAGTCTTTTTGCGTCCGCAAGATGTGATTTTAGAAAAGACCGCTAACGGTACCACTACACCTGCAACAGTAAGCCGATTGATACATTTGGGTTGGGAAATTCAGGTGGAATTAACTTTCGATGATGGACAAGTATTGACGGCGCATTTAACACGCGATCGCTTTAATGACTTAGAGTTAGAACCTCTACAGCGAGTGTATGTGAAGCCAAAGGATGCAAAGTCTTTCCCAGTGTCTTATTCAATTTGAAGGAGGCAGGAGGTAGGAGTATTAGCTAATCCTAAGTTATTTATGAACAATTAAGATGCCCGACTTCTCAAAAAAGTCGGGCATCTTAGGCTTGCAATTTTTACAAATCACATAGGATTGCTATCTATGTGAGGTAATTAGTTGCCTTTGGTTACAGCATCTCCAGGGCCAGCAGTGACAATCACCAGATTTTCTGGCTTAATTAAATTTTCAATTGCCTTTTGTGTATCAGCCATAGTAACTGCTTGAATCCTTTGAGGAAACTCTCGGATTTCTGACCGTGAAAGCCCTAAAACAGCATTATCCAAAATTATCTCTGATACATTACTAGGATTAGCTAAATCCACAGGGTAGCTATTGGTAATTGAGCGTTTTGCTGCGTTGAATTCAGCTTCAGTAACTCCTTGCTCGCGTAACTGTTTTAGTAAAGCGAGAGTACTGGCGATCGCTTTTTGAGTATCAAGAGGAGCAGTTTGCATTTGAATCAAGAACGGCCCCGGATTGATTCCGGCGGCAAAACCACTATATATACCATAAGTTAGACCTTGGCGATCGCGCACTTCCGTACCGAGGCGGCTGGCTAAGGTATCACCACCCAAAATTTGATTTAGCACTAGTGCCGCATAATAACGCGGATCTTTTCGAGAGATGCCATTGTAGCCAATGTAAGTAACAGCCTCAGCTTTACCGGGAATTACTTTGCTTAGTTGTGTCAAAGTTTGCGGAAATGGTACGGTTTGGATTTTGAGAACAGGTGGCTTACCTGTGGCTTGCCATTTACCAAACACCTCATTTAGCAAAGTTTTTACCTTAACTCGATCGAAGTCTCCAACTATTGCGATCGTTGTGGTATCCGGTCGGTAGTGTGTCTGGTAGAAACTAAGCAAATCATCACGAGTAATAGTCTTTAAACTCTCGGCTGTGGGAAAGCTATGGAATGGATGATTTTCAGGGTAAATTGCTTGCTGAAATACTTGTCTTCCCAGACCTCTAGGGTCATCTAGCTGGACTTTCAGGCTTGTCAGTGCCCTTTGGCGACTCAGTTCTAACTGATCGGCTGGAAAAGTGGCGTTTTCTAACACATCTGCCAGAGTTTGAATCAATATTGGCAGATTTGCTGAAAGTCCCTCACCACTAACGTTAGTTCCCTCGCGGCTAGCACTGAAGCTCAAACCGGCTCCCAGGTCTTCTAAGGTTTTTGCTAGGGTCAGAGCATTTTTAGTCTGCGTCCCATTCATTAAGTTATTTGCAGTTAGATTCGCTAATCCAGCTTTTTGATTGCCGTCAAATTCAGTACCAGCATTAATTTGTCCGCTCAAGTTAATGGTGGGAAGGTTGCGATCGCTCAACAGCAGAACCTTCAAACCATTCTTTAAGGTAAACTCTTCTGGTAGTGATTGTTTATTAGAATCTGTCTCTGATGTAGCAGGTGGCAAATATTTTGCTAGTTCTGCTGGATCTACAGGCTTACCAGGGCTGAAATTTTCCACCGTGCGTCCAGAGCCAGCGTTAGAACTCCCTGGTTTACCATCTGGTTGAGTCGGCTCAAAGAAGCCGATGGTTTGTTGAGCCGGATTGAGGTAAGTTTTTGCTGCTTTCTGCACTTGAGCAGGGGTAACTTTAGCGATCGCAGCTAGATACTTTTCAATAAAATGATAATCTCCTGCGATCGTTTGGTTATATCCCAGTTGATTAGCCTGACTAGTGATATCTTGGTTTCCCAAAATATAAGAAGCTTGCAGTTGCGTCTTCGCTCGGTTCAACTCTTCTGAGGTGACAGGCTGCTGTTGCAATTTTGCGAAAGATTCCTGGAGTACCTGGGCAATTTTCCCCAACTCTTGACCTGGAGCCGCCGTAGCATTAATTTCATACCAACCCGGTTCGATCAGTTCAGCAGCACCGCCACTCACTGAACTAGCGAGTCCAGATTCCACCAAAGCTTGATAAAGCCGAGAACTACGTCCACCTGTAAGAATGGCATCCATCAAATCAATTGCCGGAACATCAGGATGTTTGATATCTGGCAGAGGATACACCGCTTGCAATAGTGCTGCACTTCCAGGTTGCTTGAGGACTATTGGCGCTTTTTTCGCAACAGAGGTAGATGGGGAAGCATCGGCAATGGAAGAAGATGCCGAGAAATTATCAATTGCTCTGCTGGCATTATGGAGTGGCGTATTCTTTTTTGCTCGTTGCGATAACTTACCAAAAGTTTCTTTCACAACTTTGAGTGCGGGTTCTGTGGCAAAATCCCCAGTAATCACCAACGTGGCATTTTCTGGGCTGTAGTAGGTTTGGTAATAATTCCGCACCTGTTCCACCGTGAATTTCTCTACATCGGCTTTTGTGCCTCCCACCGATAAGCCATAGGCTCGATTGGGAAAAGCATCTCGCATCACTGCCCGACTCAGGCGATAGCCTGGTGAATTTTCGTACCCCTGTAACTCGGAGATCACTACCCGCTTTTCACTGGTGAGTTGTTCCGGCCCAACTAAGGAGTTTTCCATGCGATCGGCTTCCAGTGTCAGCAGTGCTTCTAATTTGTCTCGCTGCACTGTGCCAAAGTAAGCTGTTTCGTCATAACTAGTAAAAGCATTGAACTGGCTACCCAAAGCACTAAACAACCGTCCAAACTGTACTGGACGGTCATTTGTGCCTTTGAACATCAAATGTTCTAGCTGGTGAGAAATACCATTCTCTCCCTTAACCTCGTTGCGCGAACCAACTTTATACCAGACTTGCACACTCACCACTGGAGCGGTATGGACTTCTTTGGTTAGTACCGTTAAACCGTTGTCTAATACCGTTTTTTGCACTCCTTGAGTGAATGAGAGAGCAGAGACAGGTGTGACTGCTGTTGGTGTTGCAGCATTAGTGAAATTGCCTGACAAAGGCACGATAGTTAAAAGCAGGCTGAGGAAAAATCCTAGAAGCATGTACGAGCGCCGTTTCATAAGCAATACAAAATTTCCAATTTTAAAATAAAACCCCAAAGGGTATTTCAAAATCTAAATCTAACTCAAGTTGCTAGTACACTGTGGCGGAATGTTTGCCTACCTTTAACAAGTCGCTTAAGCAATTTGTTTAGTTAATTGAGATGGTAGCTGGATTTACTCCATTAAATCTACTGAGGGTAATCAGGTTTGCAGATAAAATTTTTACGTAATATTAGAAATTATTGTAAGTATATTAACAACTTTTACAATGTGTTCCATTTGACACGATTTTTGGAATATCCTTTTTTTAAATTGGTTTGATGCCTGTTGTCATCCCATTAGAACAGGTATCTCCGTCAAATTAGCAACAACTTTTTAAGATATGCAAACAACAAACTTAATTGGATCGTTTACATTAGGTATGCTGTTAACAACAATACCTGTATTATCAGCTCAAGCCTTAGAAGCAGTACCAAACTTATACCAATTTCAAGGTAAGAATGTCAGCATTACTTATTCAACCACAAGCTTTATTGGCAAGCCCCTTTTTACCTATAAAGATAAGCAACAGACATTAAACTTTCAAGGTAGCGATCAGATCCGTAGTGTAGAAACGGAAATTGGTACACTAGTAACTGTAACTATCCGTAAGACAGTAGATACTGGCAATACTGTATTTACTTTGATCTTACCCCGTGTAAACCTTGGAAAAAACAACTCAGCGCCAGTTGAAACTAAGGGAATCACAACAACAAACCTCTTTTCTATAATTCCTAAATTCAACCAGGGGCAAAGACAAACCTATACAACAATACATTTGACTGGTACAGCCCAAGCGGTCGCGTTTTAACTATATAACAAGGCTAAAGATATTAAACTTTTGCTTAGATGCAGTAAAACATTAAGGGTGAAAGTAAATAATTGTTTACCTTCACCCTTTGCCAAGATTAATATCGTGTCATTGTTGAAATAGATAATAATTTAAATCAAGTAAGGATTGTTTTAATTCAGTATCGAAGTAGAGTTTATGAATAATTTTAAGATATTTTTTAAAATAGGTAATTTAGGCGATGCCTACGGCGGTAAACTACACTCTCTATCTTCTTGTCTACAATTACCGTTTAATTTGTTTAGGAAACTTAGGAACTAACAAAGATTGTCCTAGTTCACCTTGCTGATTATAAAAATTAATTTGACCTTGTTCATTACATAACCATACTTCAATAGCTTGAGCTTCTAAATATAAATTTCTTTTAAATTCCATTTCTTCCAAAGTGTTACCAGTTGATTTGACTTCTACACAGATTTCTGGTGCAATAGACGCTGATACTTCATCTTCAATTTGAGAAAATCGTTCTTCTGAACACCAGACAACATCAGCAACTTTCACCCCATCTGATGTGTTGATAGCACATTCTGGCATTACTTCTCCTGTATTCAATAAAGATTCCAATAAACGTTGGATTCTTCCTTGATAAAAAGAATGTTTAATTTTGACTGGACTCATGACTATTTGACCCCATTTATTTAATTCAATTTTGAAGGGTAAATCTTGTAATTGTTTGTGTTCGCAAACTTCTTCCCATCTCATAGTTAATATCTGCCTAGAGTGATTGATTTAATTTTAACTCATCTATCAATATTAAGACTCACCCTCTAATTGCAGATAAGAGAGTGGAAGCAAACTCAGTCGTACTATATGGGCAGAATACAATAAATGGTATCAATATCTGGTTACACTCATTGCTATGGAACACGAAGCCTTAACAATCTGTTTTCCGCCTGACTTGCTTGCAAAAGCCAAGAAACTCAAGGAAGGCAGCGAATCATTTAATGATTTAATACTTAAGGCTTTAGAACGGGAGATACGACACCGCCAGGGATGCGCTGCCGATCGCAAGGCAAGGGCTGAAAACCTCTTTGTTGGTGGCGGCGAAATCGGTGCATTGTTGAGATCGCACGATTGGTCGCAAACGCCACTAGGGGCCGTCGAAACTTGGTCGGACAGCCTAAAAACGGCTGTGCAGATCCTGTTGACAGAACTAGATCGAGTCCAGCCGCTAGAATCCGATCTGCTGCCGATTAGCACATTAACAGATGCCTTGCCTCAAGCTGTTCAAGCCGATGCGTTTCGAGTCAAGCTCAACAATGCGCTACGGCTGCTGAATGACGCTAATGAGATTCAGGCGATCTCTGCCCGCATTTTGGGCGAATCTTTAGGCGCAAGCCGGGTTATTTACATTGAAGTGTTACCAAGCGGTAAGGAAATCATCGTTCACAAGAACTACACGAATGGTATTGCCGAACTGAGCGGGCTGTACCATCTAGAAGACTTTGGACGCAACTTGACAGATGACCATCGAGCGGGGCGAACAGCGATCGTTCCTGATGTGACCAACTACCCCAAATACACAGCTAGCGAAAAGGCAAGCTATCGATCAATCGATATTGCCGCGCATATTGATGTGCCACTGATCAAGAACGATCGATTTGTCGCGTTGCTGGCGGTGCATCAGGCAAACCCTCGCCAGTGGACGAAAGATGAAGCGAAACAAGTCGAGGAAACAGCAGAGCAGACATGGGCAGCCGTCGAGCGTGCCCGTGCTGAAGCAGCATTACGCGAGAGCCGTACCGAACTCGAAGGGCAACTGCGAAAGTTCAACGCGATCGTCGCGGCAATTCCCGATTTTATTTATACCTTTGATTTGGCGGGACGATTCACCTATATCAGCCCGGCGTTGCTCAATTTTTGGCAAAAAACTTCGGATGAAGCTTTGGGAAAAAACTTTTTTGAGCTAGATTATCCAACCGATTTAGCGACCCGACTTCAGCAACAGATTCAACAGGCGATCGCCACGCGCCAGCCGCTCAAGGATGAATCGCCCTACACCAGCGCAATCGGCACACGCACCTATGAATATATTTTTGTGCCACTTTTCGGCATAAACGGCGTAGTAGATGCAGTGGCAGGTGTGGCGCGAGACATCACCAAGCGCAAACAGGTAGAGCAAGCCTTGCGCCAAAGCGAGGAGCAGACTCGAAATATTTTGGAGAGTATCGCTGAAGCCTTCTTTGCACTGGATGAGAACTGGCAGTTTACCTATATGAATCCATCTGCCGAAACACTACTTGATCGCACTCCAGGCGATTTAGTTGGCAAGAATTTATGGGAAGAATATCCAGGACTGATTGGCAATGAGTTGGAGCAGATTTACTGGAGCGCTATGCGCGATCGTGTGGCTGCGTCACTAACTGCGTTTTATCCGGATCGCGATCGCTGGTACGAAGTTCGCACCTACCCCGCCCCAAACGGCATCAGCGTTTATTTCAGGAATGTGACCGAGCAGATTCAAACTGAAGTCGCCCTACGGCAGAGCGAAGCTCGTTTTCGCCGTATGTTTGAATGCAAAATGGTACCAATGGGTATTTATACCAGTACAGGTGGAGTAGTTGAAGCCAATGATGCTCTACTCGATCTGATTGGCTATACTCGTCAGGAGTTGAAAACAGGACAAATCAACTGGCAAGCACTAACTCCGCCTGAGTACTCGTCACTCGACGAAAACGCCTTGAGCGAAATTGCCACTAAAAGCTTTAGTACACCCTATGAGAAAGCTTACATTCACAAAGATGGTAGCCAGATTCCGATTTTTGTCGGAGCAGCATCCTTCCTGGACGATCCGAACAGTGGCGTTTTCTTTGTCGTTGACCTGACCGATCGCAAACTCTCAGAAGAACTTTCGCGGCGAACCGCCGAATTTAATGCTTTCCGCCTCTGTCTCACTGACGCGCTTCGCCCACTTGCCGACCCAGTAGAGATTCAGGCTACGGCCAGCCGTGTGCTTGGCGAATATCTCGGCGCGAACCGTGTATTGTACTTCGAGGTTCGCGGCGCTGATTACGTCGTTGAGCGTGATTATGTTAACAAAGCCACAGTAATGGCTGGCAACTACCCGATTGATTCGTTCGGCCCCAAGCTGCTCGCAGCCTACCGTAATGGTCGCACCGTGTCCGTGTCTGATGTGCAAGCCGATCTCAACTTGTCCCTAGATCAGCGATCGGCTTACGCCGCGATTGAGATCGGTGCCTATATCGGTATACCCCTAGTCAAGGAGGGAGAATTTGTAGCGGGGCTGACAGTCCACACATCCGCGTCGCGAGCTTGGACACTAGACGAGGTGTCCTTAGCGGAACAAGTAGCCGAGCGCACTTGGGCGGCAGTCGAACGCGCCCGCGCTGAAGCAGCCTTGCGCGACAGTGAAAACCGCTTTCGCATGGCGATCGAATCTGCCCAATTAGGCACCTGGGACTGGAATCTCATCACCAATCGATTGATTTGGGATCAGGGTTGCAAAGCCATGTTTGGCTTACCACCAGAAGCCGAGAGCAGCATTGAGGTCTTTTTTGCCGGATTGCACCCCGACGATCGCGAACGACTAGAACAGGTGCTGCAATTGACTTTTAACCCAAAAAGTAACCGCAAGTATGACGTAGAATATCGCACGATCGGGATTCAGGATGGGGTTGAACGGTGGATTGCAGCCAGAGGACAGGCTTACTTTGATGCTGCCGACAATCCCCAACGCTTTATCGGCACTGTACTCAATATCACTGAGCAAAAACGCATTGAGGCAGAACGAGAACAACTCCTTGCCCGCGAACAAGCTGCAAGAGAGGCAGCCGATCGCGCCAACCGAATCAAAGATGAGTTTTTGGCGGTGCTGTCCCATGAATTGCGATCGCCTCTCAACCCGATTTTGGGCTGGACGCAATTACTACAAAACGGCAAACTGAGCGAAGCCCGTAGAGCTGAAGCCTTGAAAATTATCGAGCGCAATGCCAATCTACAGACGCAACTAATCGAAGACTTGCTCGACATCTCGCGCATCATGCAGGGCAAACTCAGCTTAACAGCGGCTCCAGTCAATTTGACCTTTGTGATTTCTGCCGCCGTTGAAACGGTGCGTTTGGCAGCAGAAGCAAAAAATATTGCGATCGCTCTCGATCTTGGCTCTGAGATTGCTGCGATTTCTGGTGATGTAGCCCGCTTGCAGCAAGTAATGTGGAATTTACTTACCAATGCGGTTAAGTTTACACTCCACAGCGGACAAGTAACCGTTGAACTGCGGCAACTCGACGGGCTAGCTCAGATTCGGGTAATCGATACTGGTAAGGGCATTAATCCCCAGTTTTTACCTCATGTATTTGAGTATTTTCGCCAAGAAGACGGCTCAACCACACGCAAATTTGGCGGGTTGGGATTGGGGCTAGCGATCGTGCGGCAAATTGTCGAAATGCACGGGGGCACGGTGACAGCAGAAAGTCAGGGTGAGAATCAAGGCGCAACTTTCATCATCCAATTGCCCCTCATGCAGCAAGCAACATTGATCGCATCTGAGCCAATCTACACCCAGACAGAAGCAGAAGTGCCTTTAGACGGCGTTCAAATTTTGCTGGTGGATGATGAGCCAGATACCCGCGAGTTTCATGCATTTGTGCTATCACAAAGCGGGGCAAATGTGACAGCCGTCGCTTCTGGCTTAGAAGCTTTGCAAGCTTTAGAGCAGTTCACTCCTGACGTGCTAGTGAGTGACATCGGTATGCCTGAGATGGACGGTTATATGCTGATGCAGCAGATTCGATCTCGCCCACCGAATCAAGGAGGAAACATTCGGGCGATCGCACTGACTGCTTATGCCGCAGAAATTGACCGACAAAGAGCGCTTCAGGTAGGATTTCAAACTCACATTACAAAACCTGTAGAGCCAGAGAAGTTAGTCAGGGCAATAGTTAGTTTAGTCTCGTAGGGTAGGCAATGCCCACCCGACAAAATTGCTAAAATTTCACATCTAAAGCACGTACCAAAAAAGCCCATTTGTCTGCGGCTTCTTCGATAATTTTAGCTGTGGGTTTACCTGCGCCATGTCCTGCTTTAGTCTCAATTCTAATTAGCGTTGGCGCATCACCTGCGTGAGCCTCTTGTAAAGCAGCAGCAAATTTGAAACTATGAGCAGGGACAACGCGATCGTCATGATCGGCTGTGGTAATTAAGGTTGCTGGGTAAGCTGTATCTGGTGTGATGTTGTGTAATGGCGAATAGGCATACAGCGCTGGAAACTCTTCTGGATTATCTGCTGAACCATATTCGGAAGTCCAAGCCCAACCAATGGTAAATTTATGGAACCGTAACATATCCATAACACCGACTGCTGGTAAAGCTGCACCAAACAAATCAGGACGTTGCGTTATACAAGCACCTACTAATAAACCGCCGTTACTACCACCTGCGATCGCTAGCTTCTCAGTTTTAGTATACTTGTTAGCAATCAACCATTCAGCAGCTCCAATAAAGTCATCAAAGACATTCTGCTTTTTATCCTTCATTCCTGCTTGATGCCATTCTTCACCGTATTCTCCACCACCACGGATATTAGGCATAGCATAGACACCACCCATCTCCATCCACACCAACAGACTCACAGAAAAGCCAGGTGTCATTGAGGCATTAAAACCACCATAAGCATAGAGATAAGTAGGGTTATTTCCATCTAATTTAATGCCCTTTTTGTGCGTAATAAACATTGGTACTCTAGTACCATCTTGGCTGTGATAAAAGACTTGTTTTGTCTGGTAATCATCAGGATTAAAATCTACCTGCGGCTGGCGGAAAACCTTACTTTTTCCTGTCACCATGTCGTAGCGATAAATAGTGCCTGGTATGGTAAAGCTGGTAAAACTATAAAAAGTTTCAGTATCATAACGCTTGCCCCCAAAGCCTCCGGCTGAACCGAGTCCGGGTAGTTCTACCTCTCGAATAAACGCACCTTTGAGGTCAAAAATTTTGATTTGACTGTGAGCATCTTTGAGGTAATCAGCAACGAACTGATTGTTAAGTATACCAACACTTTCCAAAGTTTCCGCAGATTGGGGAATGATTTCTTGCCAATTTTCGGGTGCAGGGTTTTTCGTGTCAATCGCAATAACCCTTCCCCTTGGTGCATTTAAATCTGTGCGAAAATAAAAGATACTATCATCATTGTCTATAAAGCTATAATCTGCCTCAAATTGGTTAATTAGTTCTACAACTTCCGCATTAGGGTTAGTTAAATCTTTGGAGAAAACCAAATTTTTAGAGTCAGTCCCTAGCCAAATTGAAATTATTAGATAACGTCCATCTTCAGTAACACCACCACTAAAACCCCATTCCTTTTGGTCAGGACGATGGTAAATTAGTACGTCTTCTGATTGAGGTTTACCTAGTTGATGATAGTAGAGCTTTTGATAATAGTTGACATCTTCTAATCGAGTTTTTTCATTTGGTTCATCGTAGCGACTGTAGAAAAAACCTTGATGATCGTGTGTCCAAGATGCGCCAGAAAATTTAATCCACTTCAGATGGTCTTGGAGGTCTTCACCAGTTTCAATATCGCGTACTTTCCACTCTTGCCAATCAGAACCAGAGGAGGATAAACCATAAGCTAAAAGTTTACCATCCTCGCTAATCGACAATCCCGAAAGAGCAACAGTACCATCTTCTGAGAGTTTATTGGGATCGAGTAAAACTTTGGGTTGCTCCTCAAGGGTTTTCAAAGTGTAAAGGACACTTTGATTTTGCAGTCCGTCATTTTTGAAATAAAAGTAGCGATCGCCTTCTTTAAAAGGGATACCATATTTTTCATAATCCCAAAGTTTGGTAAGGCGCTGTTTAATTTTTTCCCTAGCAGGAATTTCACTCAGGTAGTCAAACGTAACTTGATTTTGTGCCTCAATCCAAGTTCTTGTTTCTTCAGAGTCAGGATCTTCTAACCAACGGTAAGGGTCTGCAACTAAAGTACCGTGGTAATTATCAGCTTGATTGCTCTTATGGCTGGTTGGGTAAGTGAGATTTTCAGAAGAAGGCATAGTCTTAGGTCAAAGTGCTTTTTTACATACTACAAAGATAGACCCAAGACTTGGGGTATACACTCTAATTGTTCTCAAAGAGAAAGCCCCGGCTTCTGGCGGGGCCAATACGTGCTATTGATCTCTATAGAACAATTGTACTATAAAAAATAGTATCAGCTTTAACGAAATCAGGACTTACGCAAAAATTGCCAGAAAGCTTAATTTATCGAACCGCCAAGTCGCCAACGCGTAGCGTCTCTAAGAGTTGAACGCCAACGCGTAGCGTCTCCAAGAGTTGGATTCGTAGAGTGTGCATAAGTCCTAGAAATTAGAAGCGTGTAAAGTTTTCCCTAAAATCTAAGTCTTTTGGTTGGTTTAGCTAACGAGTTTCTCTCCTTTGAGCATTCGCGCTGCGGCTTCAAGTAGAGCTTCTTCGAGATAAGGCTTGGTAAAGTAGCCACTAGCACCGAGTTGAGCTGCAATTTGTCTGTGTTTGTCTGCACCCCGCGAGGTGAGCATTGCGATCGGTAGGTGGTTGAGGTTGGAGTCTTTCTGAATGCGAGAGAGTAACTCCAGACCATCGCAACGGGGCATTTCGATGTCGCAAAATACGATATCGCAAGGTAGACCGGAGCGGAGTTTATCCCAAGCTTCCTGACCGTCACGCGCCTGTTCTACGCGATAACCTGCCTTATTAAACGTTAGGGAGAGCAGTTCTCGGACTGTAATCGAGTCATCAACAATCAGCACTGTCGGGTCAATCTTTGTCGGAGAGGTATCTGGGGGAGTAGTTTTCTGTTGCCAAGAATTGCCACCAATTTGTGTAGAAATTCGTCCTTGGAAGATGTCAATTATTTCTAGTACGTCAGCAATGGGCATAATCCGACCATCGCCCAAGACTGTAGCACCAGCTACACCAATGGGTTTAGGTGCTGGGCCTTCAAATTGCTTAATTACAATTTCTTGTTCGCTCAATACCAAGTCAATCTGTAGAGCAATCAGGGTATTTGCCGATCGCACCACAACCACAGAAACCATATCATCATCTCTGGTGCCGCCATAGACATTACCGCGACTGATTTGGCGATTGAAGGTTAAAAGTTCCTTCAGAGGTCGGAATGGTAGCACTGTATCGCGCCAGGAAATAAATGATTGCCCATTGGCATCGTGCTGAATATTTTTGACTGGTATATCTAGCGTATCTTCTACACCATCCATCGGGAAGGCAATTCTGGCGCGATCGGAGACGCAGCAGAGAGCTTTACAAATACTCAGAGTCAGTGGTAAACGAATGGTGAAGGTGGTTCCCTTGCCGATCGCAGAATCGGTGTTCACTGTTCCCCGAATTTCACTAATTTCGGAGCGCACTACGTCCATACCCACACCACGACCAGAAATTTCATCTGCCTGGTCTTTGATCGTAAAACCAGACTGGAACAGCAGATCGTAGACTTCCAGACGAGACATAGCTTTTGCCTGCGCTTCTGTAATCATGCCAATCTTTACTGCCTTAGCCTTAACTCTTGCAGAATCGATACCTGCACCATCATCGCCTACGGAAATGATCGTTTGGTTGCCTTGGTGGAAGGCACGGATAGTAATGATTCCTACAGTTGGTTTACTAGCAGCTTGCCTCTCTTCTGGCGTTTCAATACCGTGAGCGATCGCATTATTCAACATGTGAGTCAGTGGATCGGTAAGATGATCCAAAATCATCTTGTCAATTAAGGTATCGCCACCTTCGATCACCAACTCTACTTGTTTGCCACACTTAATGGCGTTGTCGCGCACTCCTCGCCGCCAGCGATCAATAGTTTGAGCAAAAGGCACCATTCGCGCTCTAGTTAATCCCTCTTGTAACTGGGTGGTTACTTGGCGGAACTGCCTTGCAACTCGTTCGGTTTCTTCGGTAACAAAATCAATGTCACTAGCCGACTCACGCACGCGTACAATCCGCTCAATCATCTGCTGTGAGAGTGTGTGGAAGGGAGTAAAACGATCCATTTCTAGCTCACTAAAACCTCGATCGGCATTGGAATCAGGGGCTTGTAAGTCGGGTTCCTTCTTTTTGCGTCCTGCTAACAGAGACGCTTCCAGTAGCGATCGCTCATACAACTCCTGCATCCTTGCACCCACATCCGAGAGTTGTTGTACCTGAATCAGCAAGTTATCTAATGACTGTCGCAGTCGTTCATGATCCTGCTCTAAGGTATTGCGATTTACCACCAACTCCCCAACTAAATTACTCATATCGTCCAGTTGCTTAACTGGAACCTTCATCGTTTCTTCAAATCTTGCAGCCCGACGAGTAGAGGGGCCGGTAGTTTTGCTGATGTTCGATTTTACTACAGGAGAATGGGATATTGTTTGATTCGCTTCTGCCAGCAACTTCTCCAAGTCACCAAATTCATCTTTTATGGCTGGTAATGGAATAGCGTTTTTAGCTAAGACTGGTTGAGCGTTGAAGGGCTGGCGTTGGTCTAACCCGTTGTAGACATCGCTATTGTTATCTGTACCTAGCAATTTTTCCAGGGCAGCAAAATCTACTTCTGGTATCTTCTTAGCTTTGGGGATGGGTGCTACGTCCTCTCCTAATAATGCTGCCAAGTCTGCAAATTCATCTTCTTGAGCAACTATTTCAGTGGTTTCTGTAAACAATAAATTATTTTCAACAAATGTGTTTTCTGTTAATTCAAAGGTAGTTTCTAAATTATTATTTTCCTCTGTATCTAAAACTTTTGGGCTTGTCTGGACTGAATCTGAACTTTCCCCAAAACTGATAGTTTCTGATAGTTCATCCACAGTATTCTCTGTGGTTTCCATCTGAATATAGGTCAATTCATTTGTAGCGACATCCTCAGAATCGAACAAATCACCTAGCTGTGCTTGGAATGATACTGAATCTGAATTTTCCTCAAAACTGACGGTTTCTGATAGTTCATCCACAGTATTCTCTGTGGTGTCCATCTGAATATAGATGGAATCATTTGTAGCTACATCGTCAAACAGTAGTTGTGGATTTTCATCGAAAGAGCCGAACAATTCACTTGGCTGTGCTTCGGGTGATGCTGAATCTGAATTTTCTCCAAAACTGATAGTTTCTGATAGTTTATCCACAGTATTCTCTGTGGTTTCCATCTG
>NZ_CAXTTT010000139.1:0-18358 GCF_964247315.1 uncultured Nostoc sp. | reverse complement strand
GGTGTACACACAAGTCAAATTACCCCCCTTAATCCCCCCGATATATTGGGGGGAAATAAGAAATCTTGTTCCCTCCCCTTTCTAAGGGGAGGGTTAGGGTGGGGTAAATAACAACATAGATTAGTGAGTCCCCTTGTTTTATCTTCACCACTTTATAGTGTCAAGAAAGGTTGTGATTTTAGTCTACATAATCTGTTGGTATTTGCAAATCAACAGTGTTATTTTAAGCTATTGGGCGGCTACCATCTATCTCTAGAGTATCTTTAATTTGGAGTTTACTCTTGGCGATCGGACGTTGACCATCTATATCAAGAATTTCCTCAACCTCAAAATCACTAGGGTCAATTGGACGCTCGCCGTCTACAGCTAGGATCTCTTGTTCTTGAAAATTACTCTTGCCGATTGGGCGTTGACCATCTATATCAATTGTTTGATCGCTATAATTTTCATTTTTTGCAATTGGTCGCTCACCATCTATATTAATTGTTTCCTTAATCTCAAAGTTACTTGGATCGACTGGGCGCTGACCATCTATATTAATTGTTTTATTTGACTGTTTAGGTTCGTTAGATAATGAATTGTCGTTAGCTTCAGCCATTTTTGCCTCTCGATTTAATTTTTTTTACTACTATCGACTTTGTTTTTGTTATCCATATTTCTTATTATTCTTATAGACTATTGATCTGTTGCCAATATCATTTTAAGAATTGTTGATCTCTCAGTCAAAGAGACTAAGTTTGGGTAAATAGCATGAAAATTTATTCATCTAAGTTCATCTAATAAGATAACATACTGAAGCACAATAAAAAAGTCCTCTACCACAGCACAGAATATATCTGTGACTTTAGAGGGATTTTTCATCTTTCAAAAAAAACTTGATTAAATTGTTGGAGGAATGTGATATTTTCTAACGCAGCTAAATCCGGTTACAGCAGCACTGATTGTAAGTTCGGTACTGTTCGCGTAGCGTCTTTGTCAGCAGAAGGCAGGTTTCCCATAGGGCAAACATATCTAAATATTGACGAGCCTGGATCGATACCGTTGCCAAATTACGAAGGTTCAATGCCTGTAGAAACGGAATGAATACGTCCTAAAGAAGTCAGCTTGGCAAAAAACTGGGTTAATAAAGTAGACTCAGGAATTTCTGTAAGTATCGCCAGCCCTATCTCTTCATACTCTTTTTTTTTGGCAAAGGTATTGAGTAATACATCGCTAATTTAAAATACTGGTGGGAGTGGTTGATTTTGCGCGGTAAGTGAGATGATTTTTGTCCTCACGCAGAGATGCAGTTTGCTGTTAGGCGTTTCTGTAGGATAACGCAAAGAATCAGAGATCGAGAGATTGAATTTTCATCTTTATATTCAGCAACTTACGGGTATTCAATACATCTCTTGCACGAATATTGAATATTTCTGAACAGATAACTGGCAAGAGCCATCTTTTAGGTCTTTTTTGCGCCTTCTTTATGCGAACTTCTAAATATTTTTATATAAGTGGTTCAACTTCATTGTCATCCCAAATCAATGCCCGTGCAATATTAGACTTTATGGTAACAATTTCTGTTAATAAGTACCCAAAGAACTACTTGTGTCTACTTGTGTGGTTATTTAAGTAATTATAACAAATTATACACAAAACTTGTAAAAATATTGACAAAGCATTTTTATTTTGCCAAAACATTTATATCAACTATTACCTATTGAAAGGCATTACGTCATTTTCCAACTCAAAGGATAATGCATACGCATTTTTGCTTAACTTTATACTGCTTAGTTTTGTTTGCTAAGTATTATCGCTGGGTTCATTCCTTTACCAATGAGACTATATGAGCATTCGCTTGTTCCATATTCCTTTAAGGAAAATAATCCGCTTTTCTATGCTCACTCTAGCTACAACCGTAGCACTTACAACCGTTGAACCTAGTCGTAGCGCAACAGCATCTGAGTATCAATGGAATCAAGTCTCTATAGGGGGAGGAGGCTATGTTACCAATATTTATCTGCATCCTTTAGAGCGGAATTTAGCCTACATTAGAACCGATATAGGTGGCTTCTATCGTTGGAATTCGGCAGAGAAGAGATGGATTCCATTAACAGATTCCTTTGGGTCTGATAAAAGTAACTACTACGGCGGAGAAGGATTAGCGCTTGACCCTAACAATCCAAATGTTATCTATATTGCAACAGGCAAATATACTGGGGCTGGCTTAGGAACCATCTTCAAATCGACCAATAAAGGTCAAACCTGGAGCAAACTGAATATAGATTTGCGAATGGGTGGGAACGAAACTAAGCGATGGGCAGGGGAAAGGCTCGGAGTTAATCCATTTGATTCTAATATCATCTTCTTTGGTTCGCGTTTGGATGGACTATGGAAGTCGGTGAATGCTGGTCAAACATGGAAGAAAGTAAGCTCTTTCTCTGGAAAACCCAATGCATACATTGGTATTACAGGAATTTTGTTTAGCAAAAAGAATGCTGGCTTGGTTTATGCAAATGCCTATGGAGACGGGATATATAAGTCTACCGATACAGGTGTTACCTGGAGCAGAATAGCCAAAAGCCCATCAAAAGTAAATCGAATGGCGCTTAATAGCAATGGAGTCCTGTATGTAACGCACACATCAGGAGTTAGCAAATATGCAAATGGGACTTGGAGCAATATTACGCCAACTAATATCAAAACTATTTCATTTAATGGCCTTTCTGTAGATCCCAAAAACTCTAATCACGTTTTAGTTACTTATGACCAATACCATGAAAGTACTAATTACTCTAGAGTCTTTCAATCTACCGATGGTGGAACTACATGGCAACAGAAAAGCCATTCATTGAATTCTCAAGTCCCTTGGTGGTCAAACTGGTATTTTGCTTCTTCGGCCTCAGCGATTGAATTTGACCCAAATATTGCTGGCAAAGTTTGGTTAACAGACTGGTTCGGAACTTGGCAGACAGACAATATCAATGCTAACAAGCCTATCTGGTCTAACTATGAAAAAGGACATGAGCAAACAGTTACTTTTGACCTCATCTCACCTCCAAAAGGCTCACTATTGTTAAGCGGTGTGGCTGATGTAGAAGGCTTTAACCATGGTCAGAAATTAGATACTTACCCATCTACTCAATTGGGTGGTATTAACGGCCCTTGGTTTCAAGAAACATACAGCATTGCTTACAGTGAAAAAGATCCTTTACGCATGGTACGTGTTGGCGGACATCGAGGGTTCAATACCTTTACAGGAGCAACTTCCACAGATGGCGGACATACCTGGAAAAACTTTTCCTCCTTTCCGCAGAATACTATGCCACTACGGGTAGCTATGTCTGCAACTAATCCAAATTTATTTGTAGCGATCGCCAGCGAGAAACAACCTATACGTACAACTAACGGTGGAGCTACTTGGAGTGGAGTATTAGGTTTACCCAACGGTTCTAAGGGGCCGTGGTACTGGGGTCAACCATTGGCATCAGACAAAGTAGATGGCAATATTTTTTACTACTATAGCGATGGCAAAGTCTACCGCAGTAAGGATGGAGCTGCATACTTCAGTATTGTCAACTCATCACTTCCCAAGGAAGATTGGTCTATGCTCAAAACAGTTCCGGGGGTGAGTAACGAAGTTTGGATAAGTCTCGATTCTAATGGGCTTTATCGTTCAACAAACGGTGGTGCGACGTTTGCCAAAATAGCTAGTGTGGAGAAAGCTAATTTATTTGCTTTTGGCAAGCCACAAACAGGAAGTAAAATTCCAGCACTATATTTATATGGCAAAATTATTGGTATGGGAAAAGGAGTTTTCCGTTCTTTGGATAGAGGGCAAACATGGACAAACATCTCTAATCCTCAACATCCCATCGGCAATGTCCCGAACGTGATGGAAGCTAGCAGACAGCAATTCGGGCTAGTCTTCATTGGTACCGACGGCAAAGGAATCTACTATGGAAAACCAAATTAATATAATTTCTCACTTCCTTTTGCATTTTTTGCGCCTCTGTGGTTAGATAAATAAATTACTGCCACCTCATACTCATACGCACTCAACCAATCTTCACGAGTCGTAATATCCCTAACTTTCAACTCGAAACAGAGATTTTGGATTTCTTCTTAGTACAGCATTTTATTAATTCGTAGCGAATTAATGAAAGGCAATACCTTGCAATGCCATTGCATCCCAATACAATGTTAATGCGTCCCTCTGCAATGCCATTGCATCTCGATACAATGCCAATGCGTCCCTCTGCAATGCCATTGCATCTCGATACAATGTTAATGCATTCCCCTGCAATGCCATTGCATCTCGATACAATGCCAATGCGTGCCCTTGCAATGCCATTGCATCCCGATACAACGTTAATGCATCCCCCTGCATTAAAAACGCTACGCTTTTACGCAAAACTGTACTTAGCTTTGATTGCAAGCCTTTACATAAATAACAGCCGGGTTTACTGTATAAAATGAATTGCATTTCAGTTGTTGCAAGAAGTTATAAGTTTAAGATAACGTAGACGCTTTGGCTTGTCCCAGGCTACTGCAAAGGGTGCAAAGGAGAGAGATGAGAAGAGAAGGGTTTGATGTAAGTGAATATGTCGATCAAATGGGGTTTTTGTTGGATTTGCAGTTAAAAGATGAGTATCGGGATGATGTGCTGGCAAATTTTGAGAGAATTAAGGCGATCGCTAATCTTGTAAATTCTTTTCCTTTACCAGAGGAAATTGAAGTTGCACCAGTTTTTGAACCATGAATGATGCTGTATCAATAGCTGCTGCTGTGCGTGAAGCTAAAGTTAGCGCAGTGGAAGTTACCAAGGCTGCGTTAGCACAAATAGCAGCGCGGGATAATCAACTTAACTGTTTTACGGCTGTGACTGCCAAGATAGCTTTAAGTGATGCAGCACGCATTGACAGAGAAATTGCCCAAGGTAATAATCCTGGAACACTTGCTGGTGTGCCTTTTGCCGTGAAAAATCTCTTCAATATCGCTGGTTTAACAACTTTGGCGGGGTCGAAAATCAATGCAGAAAACCCACCAGCTACCCAAGATGCAACCGCAGTAGCAAAGCTGAAGCAAGCAGGTGCTGTGCTAGTTGGTGCTTTGAATATGGATGAGTACGCTTATGGGTTTGTAACAGAAAACTTCCATTACGGTGCTACTCACAACCCCCATGATTTACAGCGAGTTGCTGGTGGTTCATCGGGTGGTTCGGCGGCGGCGGTTGCGGCTGGGTTAGTACCGCTGACGTTGGGTTCTGATACTAATGGTTCAATTCGCGTTCCGGCGGCGTTGTGTGGCGTTTTTGGTTTCAAGCCAACTTATGGAAAATTATCTCGTGCTGGAGTAGCTTTATTTTCTAGCAGTTTTGACCACATTGGCCCTTTTGCGCGTTCGGTGCAGGATATTGCTACGGTGTTTGATGTACTGCAAGGAGAAGACGATCGCGATCCCATTTGTACAAAGCGTCCGCCTGAATTATGTTTACCACAACTCAAACAAGATATTTCTGATATCAGAATTGCCATTGCTGCTGATTATTTCACAAAAGGAGCAGAACTAGAAGCTTTAGCAGCAGTCCAAAAGGTAGCTGATGCAATAGAAGTTACTAAATACGTAATCATACCAGAAACACATCGCGCCCGTGCAGCAGCCTTTGTAATTACAGCTAGCGAGGGCGCAAATCTGCATTTGGATAAATTGCGATCGCGTCCTGAAGATTTTGATCCAGCAACACGCGATCGCTTTTTGGCTGGGGCGTTAATTCCTAGTAGTTGGTATCTCCAAGCACAACGGTTTAGAAGATGGTATCGCGATCGCGTTCGGGAAGTGTTTCAAAATGTCGATGTAATTATTGCCCCAACTACACCAATTTCTGCACCATTAATTGGTCAACAAACCATGATTTTAGATGGCGAAGAAATTCTTGTCCGTCCTCATTTAGGGTTGTTTACTCAACCATTATCTTTTATTGGTTTACCCGTTTTATCAGTACCAATTCAGCACCAAAATGCATTACCTTTAGGTGTGCAATTAATCGCCGCACCATATAATGAAGCCTTAATTTTACGGGTTGCAGCTGCGTTAGAAGCAAAAGGTATAGTTTCAGCACCAGTAATTTTCACCGCCCTTAACTAAGAGGTTGTTTGAAAAATCTAATTTATGCTTAGACTCCATAAAAACTTAGTATCAGACATCCTCTAACTTAATTGATTGCGAAACTTGCTAAGACTAATAGTTAATAACACAATAGCAATACTAAGCAATGCCAGAATATGCATCCATAACACATCTAAACCAACCCCTTTAAGTAAAATTCCTCGAACAATGGCAATGTAATGACGTAAAGGATTCAGTAGAGATAGGACTTGAAAAAAGGGGGGCATGGCTTCGATAGGGGCAAGCACCCCAGAAGTCTGCAATATCGGCATATTGACGAAAAATGACATCAATACTACCTGTTGTTGCGAGCTGGAAAACATCGCCAACATAATACCTATACTTATCCCAACCAGCAGATAGATAATTGACAGCCCAAAAAATAGTAGAAAATTTCCACGCAACGGTAAACCAAAGACCAGTTGTCCTAAAGTCAAAGCTAGCAGAATATCTCCCATGAGCAAAAACGCTAAAGGCAAAATTTTGGAAAGCAAAATTTCCCAGTTTGCAGCTGGTGTCATAAGTAATTGCTCCAAAGTTCCGCTATCTTTCTCTCGGACAACAGCGATTGATGAAACTAGTGTTCCAACAAGCGTTAATACTAAACCCATGACTCCCGGCACAAAATACCAGCTACTTATTAGTCCGGGATTATATAAAAACACGACTTGGAGTGATATCGGAAAATTCAGCTGGGTTTGCCCAAAGTTACGATTATAATTTTGAATAATCTGAGTCATGTAGCCACTAGCAATACCTGCTGCGTTTGCATCCACTCCATCAATGAATACTTGAATCTCAGCTTCTTTTGTTGCCAGCTTTCTAGGGAATTCTGATGGAATAATCACCCCTAGATTGAGTTTGCCTTCTTCTACTTGACGGCTCAAATCTTTCTCAGTTTTTGGTGCAGATTCTATACTAAAAATGCTATTAGAGGTCATTGCCTGAACCAGTTCCCGACTAGCACCTACATTGGCATAATCAATAACACCCAATTTCAAATTATGTACATCAGGATTAAGTGCAAATCCATAAAGTAATAATTGCATCGTTGGTGGTATAATCATCAGAATAATTAACTGCTTATCTCGCAAGATTTGATTGATTTCTTTGCGAAGTAATGCCCAAAATGAGCTATTAAATAGTCGTGAAAAAAACATATTGGTTAGTCGCTGCGACACCTGAGAATAATATAGTTTAATAAGGCAATTGCATCTTACCCAAAGCACGACGCGTTATATTAAAAAACACCAATCCAAAAACAATCAATACGATTAGATCAAACCAAACTCCTGTCCATCCGGTACCCCTGACAAATGCATCACGAGTGATATCTATAAAATAGCGGGCGGGAACTATGTTAGGCATAAGTGATAGGGGAAAGGGAATGTTGCTAATAGGATAAATAAAACCAGACAGTAATAGAGAGGTAACAAAACCAATCACAGAGACACTTTGTACAGCAGCATTTTGGTTACTGCTTCGTACCCCAAATAGCAAACCAAACAAAACACTGTCTGTAAGAAAAAGCAGGGTTCCGATTAACAAGGTGATAGAATTGCCTACTAAGCTAACCTGGAAAATTAGCGAACCTAGACCCATAACTACGAATGCTTGAAGGATAGCTATCAGTAGGTAAGCCAGTCCTTTACCAAGTAACAGTTCAGTTGCACTGATACTAGAAGCGTAAAGTTGTAAAATGGTACCTTTCTCCTTTTCTCTCACCATTGAGATCGCTGTCAGTAAAGACGGAAAAATCCACAAAACCACGGCATAGACTCCCGGTACGATATACAGGGACTCTAATCGACCGGGGTTAAACCATAAACGAATTTGAGGTGTGACGCTGTTATTAAATGTTATTAATCCTTGCTCTTGCATAAAAAAATTCGTCACTCTTTGAATGCTGTTTTTGATCACACGAGCATTATTCACATCCGTACCATCAATCAGCACTTGCACCGTAGCACTTCTACCAGCTTGCACATCTCGGCTGAATTGAGGAGGGATAATGACTGCTGCCTTAGCAATGCCACGGTCGATGGCATCCCGCACCGGGTCGTTTCCCAACCATTGGGTGGGCATAAACTGATTGGTGGCGTATAGTCGCTCAATATAGCTATTGCTAATGTTTGTGCGGTTAAAATCTTGCACGATTAAGGGAATATTTTTACTTTCTAACCGGATTGCAAACCCAAAAATGAGTAACGTCATAAATGGGAGTATAAATGCTAACCCTAATGTCAGGCGATCGCGCTGAAACTGTACTAGTTCTTTGGTAAACTGAGCAAAAATCCGTTTCATAAAGATAAAAAAATACTAGTTTTGCGATCGTTGTACTATACCGATGAAAGCGTCTTCTAGGGAAAAAGAAATGGGGCGGACACGGGAAATGGTGATTTTAGCAGATTCTATAAGTTTTAGTAATTGAGGAAGTTCTCGATCGGGGTCGTCAAGAACAATGTGTAAACTATCGGCAAAGATGGAGACACGCCAAGGATCGAGGTGTTGTTTGAGTAGATCGGCAGCAGCTTGGTTTTGGTTGACGATAACTTCCATAAGTTGTCCTGGTTGACTGGCTTTAATCGAGCTGGATGAACCAGAGATGACGGTTTCTCCTGCAACCATAAAACTCATGCGATTACACTGTTCAGCTTCTTCAAGGTAGTGCGTGGTTACTAAAATAGCTGTCCCGTTGCGGGCAAAGTCATTAATTAACTTCCAGAACTGACGGCGTGCAAGCGGATCTACCCCTGATGTTGGCTCATCAAGGAATAGAATATCTGGTTCGTGCATTACCGAAGCACCAAAAGCAACTCGCTGCTTCCAACCACCCGGTAGCTGTCCGGTAAGCATCTTTTCCTGTCCTTCTAACCCACAGATGGCAATCACCCAATCAATTTTCTCTTGGCGTAGCTTGCGGGGTACACCATAAACACCGCAATAAAATTCCAGATTTTCTAAAATTGTTAGGTCATCGTAAAGAGTGAATTTCTGGCTCATGTAGCCAATACGCCGCCGCAATTCAGTACTACGGAGGTTACTTGTTTCGCCCCCAAGGGAAATGACACCACCACTGGCTTTAAGCAATCCACACAACATTTTAATTGTGGTGGTTTTCCCAGATCCATTCGCACCTAAGAGTCCGAAGATTTCACCGTAGCGTACTTCAAGATTGACGCTTTTGACTGCTTGAAAATTGCCAAAAAAGCGGTTGAGGTTATGAGCATATATGGCAATCGATGAGGAACTAGGATTAATTTCTCTATCGCCTGCTACAGTTAACTTGTAGTTCTCCACTTTCCATTGCTGGTTGGTTGCTTTAGCTCTCGGAAATGGAAAAAATTGCGCTGCTAACCCCTGTTGCCGTAAATGCGTAACGAAGACATTTTCTAATGTGGGGCTATTAGACTCAATACTAAATGATAATTGTTGCTGTTGCAGCAACTCCTGCACCTGTCTACGACCTAAAGTTATATCTTTGACAAGAACATCAAGGCGATCGCCAAATGTTTGCACATCTACAATGTTTGCTTGTGCTGTATCTAATAATACTTGCTCGCTTAATTGCAGATTTGAGGTATGAACTTCTAGGCGATGTAAGGCTAAACTGGAGCGTAAAGCAGCAGGAGTACCAATTTTTTGAATTTGACCTTCATACATCAAAGCTACGCGATCGCAGCGTTCTGCTTCATCTAAGTAAGGTGTAGCAACGACAATGGTCATACCTCCTGCTGATAGTTGCGCTAGCACATCCCAGAACTCTCGCCGTGAAACCGGGTCAACACCTGTGGTAGGTTCATCCAGTAACAAGACTTGGGGCTGTGAAATTAAAACACAGCAAAGTGCTAGTTTTTGTTTCATACCGCCTGAGAGTTGTCCAGCCTGCCTCTTGGCAAACTGCTCCAAGTTCATCAAGCGTAGCAAGCGATCGCGACGTGTCCAAAATAAATCATCTGGCACTTGTCGCAAACCAGCTGCATAACGTAAATTTTCATTAATATTAAGATCCAAATACAGAGAAAACTGCTGCGTCAAATACCCCGTTATTGAGCGAGCATCCCGTGCAAGCTGACCAAATATCTGCACTTCTCCGGCGGTGGGTTCCATCACGCCACCGAGAATATGAAAGGTTGTGGTTTTCCCTGCACCATCAGGGCCAATCAGCCCAAACATTTCACCCTGCTGCACTGTCAAATCAATCCCCCGCACTGCGGCTAAACGACCATAGTGCTTGTGCAAGCCTCGAATGTAAATACTTTGGGTTGCAAGACTTGGGGTTTGGGGTAAAATTTGAGCGCCACTTGTGACTTTGCGATCCATTATTTACCCTTCAATAGAATCTCTGCATCAGCTGGCATCCCAATCTTGGCACAGGGTAAATCTGCACCAGTGTAGGGTTGTTTGGGGTTAAAGCAGCTCGCAGGGTTTTCAACACTTATGCGAATACCGACAACTTGCCTGACCCGATCCTTCTGAAAATAGATATTCTCAGGTGTAAACGAGGCTTGGGCATCGATGGCAATTACTTTACCTTTAAGGGGTTTATTAGGCGCAGAATCTAATAAGATTTTCGCTACCTGTCCTTGGCGCACTTTGCCAATATCTCCTTCAGGGATAAAACCCCTCAAATAAATCGTATAGGGATCAATCACTGTCAGAATGTTCGTTTGACTATCCACCACTGCACCTGGTTCGACACTGCGGGCAGTTACAACACCGTTTAGAGGACTGAGAACATTTAGGTCTTTATTGGAATCTTGAATTTGGGTAATGAGTTGTTGTTTTGATGCCAACGCAACTTTCACCTTTGCCTGAGCAGATTTCACTTGCGCCCAAGCAGATTTCATTTGAGCAGATGTTTGAGCGCGCTTTCTCCTTAAGGCTTCTAACTGAGCGTTCCTAATACCGGGGTTGAAACCAGTTGATTGAGCTTGGGTGAGCGCCGCTTGGGTAGCACTTAACTGCTCAGAAGCCGCATTTACTGCTGCCTGTCGTGCCTGTAAAGTTGCGATCGCAGTGTCGAAGGTAGTTTGTGTTTGGTCAAATTGCTGTTGGGTAACTGCTCCATCATTGAGCAATTTTATATAGCGATCGCGATTTATCTTAGCTAGCTTAACTTCTGCTGCTGCCTGTTTGAGTACTGCCTGTGCTTGTACCACTTGCGCTTTAGCTGCTGCGGTGTTAGCTCGTGCTTGATTAACTTGACCTACCGTATCACCTCGCGACTGCTGTAAGTTAAGTTGGGCTTCAAGGATTTGGCTGTTGACTTCTTCTATCTCACCCTGTACCCGCTCTACATCTGAACGAGCCTGTTGTTCGTCAGATTGAGCAGACGCAACCTGTGCGTTTGCAGATTGCAGTTGTCCTTGTAGGAGTTGGTCGTTGCTGTTATCTAACCCAATTAACTTCTGACCTTTTTTAACCGCAGTTCCTTCGCGTACTGCAATCGACTCAATTCGTCCCGAATGCTTGACGCCAATTTTAGTCTCATAACCTTCAATGCGTCCACTTAACTTGAGTATATTTGCTTTCGGTTGCGGCTGCAAGCTCCAAAATAAATAACCAATACCTGCGATCGTCACGGCTGCCAACATCAAAGGAACCGCTTTGGTGCGACGCTGCTTTGTTGGTTCTACTGGAGCAGGAAGACTTTCTGTGTATTTAGAGACAGTCTGAGCCATGCTATTACCCTTGATTACTAATTTATGGATTGGATTCCCATCTTGCAGCAAGCCTTAAACGAAAGTTTGTACTCTATAGAGGCGCGAAATTAGCTCTAACTAAGACAATACAATCTGTGTTGCCAACAGAGCTAAGATAAATGCAAAATCAACTGCCGAACCAATTAAAGAGCCAAAAATCTTTGTAGGTAAAGCATTGCCAAACAACATTACCACTGTTCCCACAAACATCCAAGGCCATTGGATTTCACACCAAATGTAGAATCCTGCCACACCAACTAGCAAAGCGATTAAAATTGTCAAAATTGGCGCTTGACTTTTTTTCGGTTTATATCGCAAACTGCCAGCAAAAGTTATTGGTGCTAGTTCCAAGTGCTTAAGATTAGTCATTATTCCCAATCCAATCAAACCAAATGTAATCGTCCAGCAACCAGAAAACAACATCGGTTTACTTGCCCACAACACACCAGCAGCGCTAGCTAGTTGAACAGCCACTACCACTAACAATGGAATCAATAGATCATGTAATAAGAAGCGCAGACGATTAAGTAACTTTAAGAAACTACCTTCATTAATCAAACGACCCAGCGAAATAATCAGATTGTCATAGGTCATTCCAGCTATCACTAACAGCAGCAACAATATATTGGCATGGTGTGAGTGTTGCCATAAACTTATGCTCCATGTAGCTAAGACCAAATTAGCTACCGTATAGAGTGGATATAAGATAGCCCCCATAATTTAATTCCTAGTATTTTTACAGAACGAAAGTTTGGATTACAAAGTTAACTTCTATATATTCTTAATTAGGTTCAGCAAAATAACTGAAGCACATAAGAAATCAGATATGAGCTAATGAGTGCCTTCTTGAAAAAGCAATGTTTTATACTTTATCATCACTCTATTTGAAATATTGTAAAGAAATAAGTATTTAATTATTTTTAAATATCTCTGTAAAAAATTTATTCAAATGTTGAATTATCATCCAAAAATAGATTAAATACTATTGATTTAACCTCAAATCCTGAGCTTTTCGTTTAAAAACTTACTTTTTTATTTCAGGGTGAAAATTGTACAAAAAATGAGTCAGGCTAAGGTAAACACATCTAAACCAAATTTAAAAGCTTTGACTAAAATGAACCTACGCTTGCATCGTGCCATTAGGAACATTACAAGTACGACGTTAAAAAATGAAGGGCTAGAGTTAAAGTTTGACTCCAGCCCTAAATATGCAGCTTTAGGTAATATCTAAAGCATTAATTTGTCTAATTGGGAAAAGAAATACCCCTGACTAATGTTCCAAACGTTACGTCGGCAGCTCCTACTCTACCGCTAACACTACTGAAACTCTCTGAAGAAACAAACGTTGATCCTCCACCCTGAGAAATACCTAAGACGGTTCCTGTGCTATTTCCAACAGCTTGAACACCAGGTATCTGACCCCCATGAACAGCGTCCAAATCTGTAGCTGATACTTCTTCAAACAAGCTAGATTGTAATTCAGCGATTTTGATATTAGCCATAATCTCCTCTTTGAGTTTTCTTGGTAGTACGTTGACGTATCTTATTTACTATGCTTCTAAAATTATCACTGATGATTTTTAAGAAGCGAAAGACCGTGATAGAGGCTAGAGTCAAACTTTAACTCCAGCCCTAAATATGCAGCTTTAGGTAATGCCTAAAGCTGTAAGTTGTCTAACGGGGTGAAGTTCCACCCCCACTGACTGTTCCAAAGCTTAAGAAGAAATTCTCTGGTCTACCTGTAAGGAAACTTCTACTTTCTGTGGAGAAAGCGGCTGATCCACCATTAGCAAAAGTTACGCCAACTCCTGAAGTTGCTCCAACAATTTGAGTACCAGTACCAGGTATCTGACCCCCATGAACAGCGTCCAAATCTGTAGCTGATACTTCTTCAAACAAGCTAGATTGTAATTCAGCGATTTTGATATTAGCCATAATCTCCTCTTTGAGTTTTCTTGGTAGTACGTTGACGTATCTTATTTACTATGCTTCTAAAATTTTCCCTGATGATTTTAAGAAGGGAAAGACTGTGAGAAACCACCAGCAAAAGCACTAGCAGAGAAATTAGGCGATTCAATGCTTCCTTGAAAGGTATTAAATGATTGAGTACCGTTTTGAATCCTTCCCCCCCCAACATTTACACCTGTGACAAGAGCAGTAGCACCTGTAGTAATTTGGGCGGCGGATTGACCTCCATTAACTGCCTGTAAATCGGCATCAGAAAGTTTCTCGAATTGGCTTGTTGGGTGCAATTCAGATATTTTTATCGTAGCCATAGATTCTATCTATCCAAAAGAGATTAATTGAAATTTGAACTGCGTTTGTTCAACAAAATAACTATAAACAATTCAGAGAATTTTGCAACACTTTTTTCCCTTAACTTTTGTAAATTTATTTTTGATATATTTGCTAAAAAACAACAATTTAGGTGGAGGATAACGCCACCTAACTTGTTGCTTTAGTTGTTAATTATCAGAATAATTAATATGCAAATTAGAACTGGGTTGATAATTAACTTTTAGAGTAATTATCTGGAACACCAGCACTTTTCGCACCATTCTTTATCTAAAAGTGCTGAAATCAAAAGCACTTGAAGCCAAAGTGGTAGACAAGCGAATTGTTGTTTTATTCAACTATAAAGTTAGCTCGACCTTATCCAATTTTTTAGCAAAGTGAACACTACCCCTGAAAGCTTTGTGCAACATTAGTTTTACTTTTTTAACTTCATCAATAATCTGTGAAGTTAAAAAAGTATTTGCCAAAAAGCCAGGGTTTTTGCTAGATAAAGCAAACCGAGTTCTTAATTTTAGATAAAGTCGAGTTTAGAGTATGTTTGCAAATTTAAACATACTCTAACGGTCAGAGTACTTCCGTTAAATTCTATTGCGGAAATTGAAAAAAGCTATTTGAGACTAACGTCATCTTCGTTTTATCGTAGCCATAGATTTTATCTATTCAAAAGAGATTAATTGAAATTTGAACTGCTTTAGTTCAACACAATAACTATTAAACAATTAAGAAAATTTTGCAATACTTTTTTCCTTAACTTTTGTAAATTTATTTTTGATATATTTGCTAAAAAACAACAATTTAGGTGGCGTTATACTCCACCTAAATTGTTGCCTTAGTTGTTAATTTTCAGAATAATTAATATGCAAATTAGAACTGGGTTGATAATTCACTTTGAGAGTAATTATCTGGAACACCAGCACTTTTCACACCATTCTTTATCTAAAAGTGCTTAAAGCAAAAGCACTTGAAACCAAAGTGGTAAGCAAGCGAATTGTGATTTTATTTGACTATAGAGTTAGCTCGACTTTATCCATTTTTTTAGCAAAGTGAATACTACCCCTGAAACCTTTGTGCAACATTAGTTTTACTTTTTTAACTTCATCGGTAATCTGTGAAGTTGAAAAAGTATTTGCCAAAAAGCCAGGGTTTTTACTGGATAAAGAAAACCGAGTTTTTAATTTTGGAGAAAGTCGAGTTTAGAGTATGTTTGCAAATTCAAACATACTCTAACGGTCAGAGTACTTCCGTTAAATTCTATTGCAAGACTGAAAAAAGGTATTTGAGACTAACTTTATGTTCGTATTATCTTGGGTTGGGTCGTGTTACTTTTCCTTGAAGTAAAGTTCCACCCTTTACTGTTTTATTCCCCGCAGCGTCTACAGATATTGAACCAAAACTAACATTACTAGCCTCTACTTTAGCTCCTGTGTCGTCGGAAATAAGTAACGTTCCAGTTGTTAATAGTATGACTGTACTGCCGCCTCCAACTAAGTTTTCGGCTTTCACATCATTTAGAGATTCTAAGTAACTTGGCTTGCAGTCTAAATCACGAATTTTAAGCATACTTCTCCCTTGTTAACTTCCTGTTTACCTTTGATTAACTTCCTGTTTAGGATTATTGTCTGAGTACAATCTACTGATTGTTTTTTCCGCCACAAAAAAGAATAGCACTATTAGAAATGAATAAATAGTAATTTTACATATTTTTTTTTCTTACGATCATAGAAAACCTCACACTGTCAAGCTATTTACCTCATTTTGTATTTATAGGTTGTTTGAAAAGCATTTCGCTGTAACTGATTTTAGGTATTTTTAAATCTTCTGTAATCCTAGTCCTAGAGCCGTTTTAGCCTACAGTGGCAAGAAGTTTATCAATATGATAATAGAGAAATAACTGAGAAGTTGCAATGGAAATATTACCATTTATGCGGAAAATATTTACTCGCTTTTCAGGCGATTTTAAGAACAGTAGTGGTTCGCGAATGATATTCGCGAACCGTAAATAGATAAAATGATCTTTCGATTTCAGGTATTAACAAGCGAGTCTGATATCACACACCAAAATACTGCCTTTATTCTCTGTTGGTATACATATTGTTGGCAGATAGAAGAGTATTATCAAATTCTGAAATGGGCTGCAAAGCAGAAAGCGATCGCTTGGTGGGTGAGAGATGTCTTTGATAATAGGTTTTTTGACTCTGATTGCCGTGCAACTATTAAGAATGACTTATTTGTATCGACAAAACTATTAAGAATGACTTATTTGCCGCGCAACTATTAAGAATGACTTATTTGTATCGACAAAACTATTAAAGATGACTTATTTGTACTGAACTAAACTACAAATTATTGCATCATAGATGTTAACTAAATTACAGATGTATCTGCTGCTTGCTAGTACACCTCCAAAGCGAAAAATAATGTGGAATTAACTATTGATTGGACAATACGCGCAATAGTGTGGTTAGGAGGATACTTAGAATATATAAAAAATAGTGTAATTGGGATACAAGTTTGGTGAAGAGGTTAGTTAGAGTTGGAAACCTTGTGCTAAACTTGCTTGTTGTATTCTTTATTACATTTTGTTGTATTTTTTATTACATTTTGTTGTACTGCTTATTACATTTTGAAATTAATGGTTTAATTTTAATTGTTTAAAAGCTTTGTAGAGCCAAGAATGGTTCGTATAAGTTATTCGCGAACCGTATATTTTTTGTTTTATGCCCAATAACTCAAAACCGTCACCCCAAGAAGATTTATATGCACGCATAAATTGCGTAGTTCAAGCTAAAGAGCATCTTGAGAAAGAAATCCAAGCAATAAGTGCAAGTGCTTCGGGAAAAGTAGCTGCATCTTCCTGTTCGATTGTTCGCTATCTCGCTAAAGGCAGGAATTCAGCGTATTGGTATTATAAACTACAGGCTGGTGTGGCAATATTTCCCACAAAGACTGATGGTAAGAGTTCTCGTTACAAGCATTTAGGTAAAGCTGGTAGTAAAGCATACCTAGATGCTGTAGAACAAATTTTTCTAAAAGCCAAAATCGAAGCATTAGATCGTTCAATTAAAATTTTAAACCAGGGTTTGAAAGATTTAATCGAAGAAACTTCTAAATACAACAAAGATTAGTAGTGGGTTCGCGAATAATGTGCCCGCGAACTATTCCCGCTTCTCTACATCCTGTGAAAAGTCAGGAGTAATAACGAATTGCATACTCCTACGGAGAAGCAAGCTACGCGCAGCGTCTCGTAGAGAAGAGAATGAATAAATACTTAACTAAACTGTATTGTACTATACTTCATTAAAAGCATCTGGATAAACAACCTTCCCTTTATACTGCTTTTGATAGTTTTGCAGTGCTTTCACCATGAAGAATTCCTCTGGTACTGGAAAAGGAGACTCGATTTCATAAACTACAGAAAGCTGAAAACCAAAGCGAGTATAGAATTGAGGATGACCTAATACAATTACTATGGCTTCTTTCTTTACCTCTGCTATTTCTAACCCTGCTTTTATTAGTGCACTGCCAATTCCTTGTGTTTGAAACTGTGGATAAACTGCCAAAGGTGCTAAACCAAGTACCTGAAGTGTTTCTTCACCTACTAGATTAAGATAGCTGAATAAAATATGACCGACTACAACATTTTCAACCTCTGCAATTAGAGAAAGTTCGGAAATATAACGATCAGAATAGCGAATTTTCTCCACAAGTTTAGCCTCGTTTTCTTGCCCAAAGGCTAATGTATTCACCTCAGCTATTGCTGTGTAGTCTGACAGAGTTTCACAACGGATATTCATGATTTTAAAACTAATTCCATAAAAACCCAGTTGGCTTGATGTTCTAGAGGAATCTCTGTTTTTTCCAAATACGGCTCGATATTCTGAAAGCCAAATATATGATAAAGTGTCTGTGCTTCCTTTGCAAAAGGGGCGCTGTCTAAACGTATCATGGAGTAACCAATGTAGGCAGCTTCATTGATGATAGCTTCTAATAAAGACCGACCGATTCCTTTTCTGCGAAATTGTGCTCTTACATACATTCTTTTAATTTCACCAATATCTTCACCAATCTTTCGCAAGCAAGCGCAGCCAGCTATTTCTTCCTCATATTGTCCCAAAAGCAAGCGCCCTGAAGGGGGTAGAAATTCGTGGAGTTGAGTTATATAGCGTTTCTTAGTCTGGTGAAGTACAGTAACAAGAATGGGTAAACCAGTT
>NZ_CAXTTT010000138.1:0-18444 GCF_964247315.1 uncultured Nostoc sp. | reverse complement strand
TCATTCCCCACTCCCCATTCCCCATTTCCTTTGATTTGAATTTGCTCTAAACTCGACCTGAACGCACCTTTATCAGATCATGAAGAATGATAAAAAAAACGAGTATAGACAAACATGATAAAAATGCTAGCTGAAAACTTGATCGGAATTGAAACAAGCTTACAAATTAATTGGGTTTGGCTAAATGCCAGCTTAGAGTTTGCTAGTTGGGCACTTTTCTCACTTTTACTTGCTGAGATATTGAGAGACAGCTACCATGCTTTGTGTCACCAAGTTAATTGGCTTGCTAAATGGCACAACAAGCACCACATGGCTTATCGCCGCGATTTATCGATAGTTTCCCAAAAAGTTTACCAAGAATCTCAGCTTTATCACGACATTTTAGAATCGAGTCTACTGCTGGTGGTATTGATAGTCATTGCCTTAATTATCCAGCATAAAGGGTTATGGCTGGGAGTAGCTTACGCTTGCACCTTTTTGTATGGCGCATCTATACGATATTTTCAAGGAAAAATTGATACAGATTACAACCACCTACCCGGCCCTTTAGAGACAATTCCATCGATTTGGTGGGTAAATCGGTCTTACCATTGGCGGCATCATTTTGATGATGTTAACGCCTACTACAGTGGCGTCTTTCCCCTAGTGGATAAAATTCTTGGTACAGGACTATCTCTCAAAGGTAAAACCATTGCTTTAACCGGAGCATCAGGAGCGTTGGGGCAAGCGTTGGCGGCTGAACTTGTAAAGAATAATGCTAAAGTCGTGGCATTAACCACTAATCCAGAAAAATTAGTAGAGCAAGTTGGGGTAAAGGTGGTTTCCTGGCAGTTGGGCAAGGAAGCCAATCTGAAGGATAGTTTAGAGAAAGTAGATATTTTAATTATCAATCATGGAGTCAATGTCTATGCCAGCCGCACACCGGAGGCTATCAACTCCTCTTATGAAGTGAATACCTTTTCAGCATTGCGGTTGATAGATATATTTTCGACAACTGTAACAGGCCCACAAGCAAAAGCAACCAAGGAAATCTGGGTGAACACTTCTGAGGCTGAGGTTTCTCCAGCACTGAGTCCGCTTTATGAACTCAGCAAAAGAGCGCTAGGAGATATTGTCACCCTCAAGCGTTTAGATGGGGATTGTGTAATTCGCAAGTTAATTCTTGGCCCATTTAAGAGTCAACTTAATCCTTATGGAGTGATGTCTGCACAGCAAGTTGCTCGTGCAATCTTATTTTTCGCCCGACGAGACTTCCGAAATATTATTGTGGCAATAAATCCTCTCACCTATCTGCTGTTTCCCTTAAAGGAAACTAGTACGTCACTATACTATCGACTCTTCAGCCGGACAGCGAAAAGCGAACAGGACTTACGCAAACAATAGTCAAAAAAATAGACTTTTTGCATGAATCAATGAGCTTTCACCCTAAGTCCCTCTCCCAAGCTTAAGCTACGGGGTACACACAAGTTCTCCTTACCCCCATCTAACTCACCCAAAGCATCGGGGGAGAACCGGATATTTCCCTTCTTGACAAGGGGGGGACTAAGGGGGGTAAATCCAGGGTTTGGGCTTGATTACCAAGATGTGTGTACACCATAGCAAGCTTGGGAGAGGGACTTTGACTAAATGGAAACAGAATTTGGATAAACTTGAGAAAGCGATCGCTACGCAAGTTCCTGCCAAGCAAGTTTATCGTTTTTTAATAGCCATCATCCGAACTCCACCATTCGGAGCAAGGGTAAATCCACGTCGTTGCAGTTTAATCGGTTTATTTTCTACTAGGGTAAGTTGATAATTAGATAAAACTGTTGCCAGGACTAATTTGATTTCTAACAGAGCAAGGGCATATCCTAAACAGCGCCGACTTCCGCCACCAAAAGGAATGAACTCCCAAGGGGAATACTGCCGTCCTAAAAAACGTTCGGGATTAAATTGTTGAGGATTAGGATACAAGTCTTCCCGGTGATGCAAAAGGTAAATACTTATCATTAAAGTTGTGTCAGGAGGAAACTGGTATCCGGCAATATTTATGGATGATTTGGTAATGCGTGGGAAAAGCCCTGGCAGGACTGGATACATCCGCAGGGTTTCTTGGCAAACTGCGCTCAAGTAAGGAAGTTGGGCAATTTGCATCGGGTTAGGATTTTCTCCCAAGCTGTCGAGTTCCTGCTGCAATTTTACGAGAATATCTGAATTTCGGTGAATTTCATAAAAAGCCCACGCTAGCGTTGTTGCAGTAGTTTCATGTCCAGCAAATAAAATTGTCAGCAATTCATCTTTTAATTCATCGTCGGTCATTGCTTGCCCATTTTCATCCCGTGCTGCCATCATCAAGCTCAGAACATCACCCTGGTGATCGTTCTTTGTTCTTTTTTCTTCAATTTCGGCTTGAAGTAGCTGATGAATATAGCTTTGTCTACTTTTCATCTGCCCCCAAGGAGTCCATTTTCCCCAATCTTGTTGTAAGAATGGGAAAAATAGCATACTGGAGCGCAAAGGAGAATCAGTCATATCTAACCAACTAGTAAGGAGAGGTAAAATTAGTTGATAGCGTTCCCCTTCACTTAAACCAAAGACAATTTGTAAAATTAGTTCTAGACTAACTTTCTGCATGGCAGAACGAGCTACAAAAGGTTGACCGATTTGCCATTGACTAGCGATTTGCTCCGTAATTAAGCAGATTTGTTGAGCATAAGTCTGTAGCTTTTCTCCATGAAAGGGGGGCATTAATAATTTTCGTTCTCGTCGATGGCGGGCACCATCTATTAACATGAGAGAATTTCGCCCAATCAAAGGTTCTGCAAGTCTATTACCACGACCAATATCAAATTTAGAATCTTGACTGAAAATTTCTTGAATAGCTTGGGGATGGCTAAGAATTACATAATAACCGAGTCCACCCAGTTGCATGGAAAAAATATCTTCATACTCTTGACTATACTTTTGCTGAAATCCAATCGGATCGGCAATCCATCCAATCAGTTGCCACCACGAAGGGCTAGTAATGCAATTCGGTAATTGACTAAGCATAATATTTACCTGTAGATTACACTTAATAATCTTAAACAAATACATTTATTATGCTTGAGTAACCATATTTAGGGACTGGCTCATGACCGCATTTATTAAGCTAGCCATGCCTCCCTACTCAATCCCCTGCGCCATTAGATTGCGATCGTTCGAGGTATTTTGCTCAAAGGTGTTGGCTTAGATGTATTGTGGATAAATGTTTTGGCTTTAGTTGCGATTGCTTCATTCCGCTTCGCTTCATTCGCAATGACCATCTACGATCTTAGTAAAATTGCAAAATTGGGATGCTTCCGATGATTTTGTGGGCAAAACCTATTATTTCACAGTTCACTTTTAGGAATTTCCTCACGAAATTCTATGACCAATTGCATAGTTTCCACTACCAAATCACGTAAATCTCGATTGAGCGCTACAGCGCCTTGAGAGCCAAACCAACGGTCAAAAATAGCGACATATCGCTGATTCCCATTGATAAATCCTTGCATGAACTTTACCAGAGAATAATTGACTGTATCCAAGAATTTGGAGTTATTTTCTGGCACCATGCAAGCGATACCTTCTCGTGAATAGGGGCGATCGGGTACGATCGCAAAAGCATCGGGATTTTTTTGCTGTTCCAGCCATGCCTCCAAAAGAATGCTATCGGATGAGAAAGCATCAATAGTATTTTGTTGCAAAGCTGTGTATCCCTCTGCTCTAGTTTTAAAATATACTAGCTTAACTTTGGGTTGTACATGAGCGATCGCCTGCTCATTTGTGGTTCCCGCCAGCACCCCAATTCTCTTTCCAATAAGTGATTCAGGAGAACCTAGATTGCTTCCTTTCTTAACTAATAATTGGGTTCCAGTCGCACCATAGCTTACAGAAAAGTCTACTTTTTTATCTCGCTTCCATGTAAAACTACTAGCATCACACACAATATCAACTTGGTGATTAACTATTTTAGGAATCCGCTCAGAGGGGCTAAGACCAACTAATTGCAGTTTAATTTTTTTTCCTGTGTCTTTTTCTAATTGCTCTTTAATCAGAGTCAGCATATCTATAGAATAACCATTTAACTTTCCTTGACTATCCACATAGGCAAAAGGTAGCGCATCTTTACTAGTACCAGCTGTTAATACTCCTGTTCTGGCGACTTTCTTCATTACAGTCTCAGCAGATACAACATTAGACATGAGCGTTGCAAACATAAGACTTAAAATAGGAATAGCAATTTTTTCGTACATAAGCTTTAAGAGTAGGTCATTTTTTCAAATCCCCTTGGGAGAAGACCGCACTGCTTCACCAAGTTGCAATCTGCTGTATATATCAAGCTCAAGAAGTTATCACTATCAAGTACATAGTAAGGTTATCTAGTAACTATTCTTTACATTATTCTTCTTTCACCAGAGTGATGAAAGAAAAATTGCAGCCAACTTTAAGAGGATATTTGAAAAGTGAGTAGTCGAGTAAAAAAGCTTTCAGGGCATAAGCTGTGAGATACGTATACACGGCACCATTGAGAGTATGAGTAAAAGCATACTTTAGTAATCTGACAATTCCTCAATTCGAGTTACAAGGATCGCACGCACTAGGCTCAGGCTGGACAGTTTCACTGTCTTTAACGACGCGATGCGATGGTGCAAAGCAGCTGCCACAAGGCGATGTCTACGCAAAACTACATAATTCGGTAAAATTAGGTAAAGTAATTTTTGCGCTTGTTAAACAAAGGCATCAGCAAACCATGCAACTGAAACTCAGTGCATCTCGACTTCCCTTCGCCCCCCTGTTGTTAATCGCCCCCTTTTTCCTATGGGGGACGGCAATGGTAGCCATGAAAGGAGTGATACCCCATACCACACCGCTATTCATGGCAGGTGTGCGTCTGATACCAGCAGGGATGTTAATTCTGATTGCAGCAGCATTTATGGGTAAACCCCAGCCGAAGGGTTGGGCTGCATGGCTGTGGATTGCCTTATTTGCCCTAATAGATGGGACGCTGTTTCAAGGCTTTTTAGCAGAGGGATTAGTCAGAACTAGTGCAGGTTTGGGGTCTGTGATGATTGACTCGCAACCCTTGGCTGTTGCCTTACTGTCGTTGTGGCTATTCCAAGAACAGATTGGTTTTTGGGGATGGCTGGGGCTAGGCTTGGGAGTCACAGGTATTAGTTTAATTGGCTTACCCGATGAGTGGATTTTACATTTTTTCGACTCAGGAGCAAATATGACAATCGGCAACTGGCAAGATTTGTTTGCTAGTGGTGAGTGGTTAATGCTGTTAGCAGCGCTATCAATGGCAGTAGGAACAGTGTTGATTCGGTTTGTATGCCGACATGCTGACCCTATAAGCGCTACGGGATGGCACATGATTTTAGGCGGATTGCCACTATGGGGAATTTCATCAGTCGTTGAATCCCAGCAGTGGGAAAATCTGGGAGGATCTGATTTCATGGCTTTGGGTTATGCTACCGTATTTGGCAGCGCGATCGCTTATGGGTTATTCTTCTACTTTGCCTCTAGTGGCAGTCTTACAAGTCTTAGTTCTCTCACCTTCCTGACACCCGTCTTTGCACTACTATTCGGCAATCTTTTACTCTCTGAAGTTCTCAGTCCGTTGCAATGGGTAGGAGTATTTCTCACTTTAATCAGCATCTATCTCATTAACCAACGTGATACTTTAGCAGGACAAAAGGACACAGTTACTGTCGGCGAGATAGCTAATATACAGCAACCAGTTTTAGAAACATCTGCTAAAAAATTGAACTCCATAAACTTAGAAGTTAGAGAATCTGAAACAAAAATATTACCCTAACTTGTTAAAATAATTTGTAATTCGTAATTCGTAATTCGTAATTCAGTAGGGAGATGAGGGAGAAATCAATTAAAAATTAAAGAACTTCTGCCTCCTGCCTCCTTTTTCCCAATGCCCCATGCCCAATGCCCCATTTCCAATAAAAAATGACACTTAACATTTGGTCGTCTAGAAGTTATTGTGGTATCGAAAACTTGAAAAGCACGTTCAGGCTGAAACTTGCAATATGAGGCTATGCCGTTCCTCAATTCTGATATTTACCTGTTTTTATTGCGTGGGTTTTTACCCAAATCGCTCAAGCGCAGCCACACCTAACCTAGCACCTAAAATTTTAGAACTTGCACAAGCTAGTTCAACAGTTACTGCTAGTCCGGCTCTTTTGAGATATGGTAGTCAAAAATCAGATGTGCAGAGACTACAAACCCAATTAAAGCAGTTGGGATACTACAGTGGTGTGGTAAATGGAGAGTACGACGCCAATACGGAAATCGCTGTAACTAAATTCCAGAAAGTAAAGGGTTTAAAAGTGGATGGGATTGCTGGCCCGGCGACTCAGGAGAAACTGCAAGCAGCAATGGAGGCTAAAAAGCAGTTTGTCGCCTCTCCAATAGTTCCCTCTATTGCTCCAACTTCTACAAAACCCAAACCAACCGAAAGAGGTTTTGTCTGGTGGTTACTATTTACCATTGGAGTTCTAGGAGGTACTGGCGCACTTATTTATCTGCTGAGGTGGTTTCAGAAGGTCAAGCAAGTGCAAAAGTCCGAAATATCAGAGCCTAAAAGTTTAAGTGAAGCTAACAAAGACCCGATTACACCACCTTTACTGGAGACTATCACTAGTTTACAAACAACTACACCACCACTTTCCCCACAATTACTGCTACCAGAAAAAACCTCCCGTCTTGCTAAACTCAATATCGTTGACGAATTAATTCAAGATTTACGCAGTTCTGACCCAATGAAGCGGCGCAAGGCTATTTGGGATTTGGGTCAGCAGGGAGATTCGCGGGCAATTCAGCATCTGGTTGACCTGATAATTGATGCTGATTCTCAAGAAAGTAGCTTAATTTTGGCAGCTTTGTCAGAAATTAGCATCCGCACACTCAAACCGATGAACCGTGCTTTAGCAACTTCCATCCAAAATGAAAGTCCACAAGTGCGGCAAAATGCGATCCGTGACCTGACGCGCGTTTATGACATGATGGGTCAAATGAGTCAGATGTTGCACCATGCGCTAGAAGATCCAGATACCGATGTGCAAGCAACAGCACGATATGCTTTAACTCAGATGAATCGAATACGTGGCTTGCCGGAGCAACAGAGTCTACAGGAAAATTCAGACAATGATTTAGAATAATAAAGCAGGAGTCATTAGATTTTAGATTTTAGATTTTTCCTTCAATATAAAATCTAAAATTGGCAGTGTACCAAGCTGAATCTGCTGTCAGCTTAAAAATATTTCAACTGGATTTGGATATTGGTATCTGGCCCTGCCACTAAAAATGCTGCTTCGCTAAATTTAGGCGCTCTTGTGCGAATTTCTGGGTTGCTGGAAAATCCAAAACCTTCCCTTGGTATACCAAAAATATTGGTATTAAGAGTGCGGTCATTATTTTGATCGTGGAAGACAGCAACGGCGTAGCTACCTGCTTTCAAGTTGTTAAAGGTAATGGATAAGGGATTTTCAGTAATTTTGGTACACTGCTTTTGTAAGACGCGATCGCGATCGCTAGGAAATCCTTCACTGCTAGCAAATATACTGGCACATACTTGTCCTTGTTTATTCTTCAAGCCATCAATTTCCACGGTGAGTTTGCCGTTAAAATTTGCCTTGGCACTAAATGACCATGCCAGATTTCCCACTACTGCCAATAGCAGCATACTAACTCTTAAGCTTTTAAGCATAAAATTTTCACAAGGTAAAATGCGATCGCTAGCGCCAGTAGGCGATGCCAGGGACGAATACGTTTATTTATTGGTTATTTTTTTCTGCTGTAAAAGTGGTAATTGATGTTAGTAATAGACTTAGCAACATCAATTAATTTAATTAAGCTAACCAAATTCAGCTTTTAGTCAATACTTTTAGGAAATAATCATCTCATTCTCCGTATCAGTTATTTATTTTTCTGGAAACACAATTTTTCTAATATTAAAAACTCTGACTCAATCAAAACATAAACATTCCTTCACAGAAATTATGAGACTAGTACCGCAAGGCGGAAGTCAAAAGTCAAAAGTCAAAAGTCAAAATGAATACAGTGTAAGCGTTTCATTAATTTTGAATGGTGAGGCAGTCCGGTCTTCTCCCAAAGGGAGAGGCTAGCGCCAAGGGGGTTTCCCCCATGAGGAACTGCCGTTAGTGCAGCGTCTCGTAGAAAGCGTCACCCGAAGGGGTGGTTTATTTATGCCGTGCTGTACTAGTACAACATGGCGTAAATAAACATACCATTCAAAATGACGCAAAAGCCTGGAATACAATACTTTTGACTTTTGACTTTTGACTTTTGACTTTTGACTTCCGCGCAGCGGTACTAGTTCCTGATTTAACTTTGGTAAATTTATGCCTAAACGGATAAATTTGACTGATTGTCTATTTACTCAAAGCAAAAAAACTGTATTATAAAATACATTTTTTGTTTTTGTTATAAAACATAACTCATGATGCAACAAAAAAGCAACTATATCTTTTATAGCTACGTATTTTCTAATATCATAATTGGACAATTTTGGATGTTGTTAATTTTTTATACAAAGAGTTAATTCTTTGTGACTTTAAAGGTATATCAATCGATCGCTGCACTCAAAATTTTGTATTAAAAGCAACGCAGATTTCCCACTCTTATCCTGAAATAGCAGCTTAATCGAGCTATTTATACAAAATACAGCGTTTTGCAACTACATGACTCACATAGAATTGTTATAACAAGGCTAACAAACCTAATTTCCTTAAAGAAACCGGGTTTAGAGTACCTGTAATATGGGAGACTTGGCAATATTCCCTATAAATCACATTTAAGATGAGTAACACAATTTCGGATATTGCAGTCAAGACCATCAACGGTGAAGATAAGCAATTAAACGACTACACCGGCAAGGTACTCTTAATTGTAAATGTGGCTTCCTTCTGCGGTTATACTTCTCAATACGAGGGGTTAGAAAAGTTGAACCAAAAGTATGGAGAAGCAGGTTTACGTATTTTGGGGTTCCCTTGTAACGATTTTGGAGCGCAGGAGCCAGGAAGCAATGAAGAAATTGTGCAATTCTGCACGAGTAAGTATGGTGTTACCTTTGAACTATTCGATAAAGTTCATGCTAAAGGCTCACAGCAGCATCCACTTTATGAGCGACTTACTAAAGCCGTTGAGCCAACGGTAAATGTTGCTTGGAACTTTGAAAAATTTTTAGTTAATAAGCAAGGTGAAGTAGTAGCTCGATTTAATAGTAGTGTTCAGCCAAATTTACCAGAGATAATTGCCATAGTTGAGAAAGAATTAGCAAAATAGCCATTATTCATTAGTCATTAGGTTTTACAATTGATATTGATTTTTGGTAGTCCCTTCATTGAGAAAATATTCTCAATTAGTAGTTTAATTTATTTGTGTCTAATTTGTCATGAACGTTGCAATCATTGGGTGTGGTTATGTTGGTTATAAAGTTGCTCAATATTGGCAGCAAGATATGAATTTTGTTGTCAGTGTAACCACAACTTCGCCTGAGCGTGTCCCTGCACTACAATCAGTATCTCAAAGAGTTGTAGTTACCTGTGGTAATGACATAGATAGTCTAAAATCAGTTTTGCACAATCAAGATGTTGTACTTTTGAGTGTTGGGGCAAAAAGTAGAGAAGTTTATGAAGAAACCTATCTACAAACTGCCCAAACTTTAGTTTCATGCTTACAACAGATTAAGAGTGTAAAACAATTAATATACACAGGTAGTTATGCCGTATATGGTGATAGGAATGGTGTATGGGTAGATGAAGAAACACCGCTTGCACCTGCTAATTTAAATGCACAAATTCTCCGAAAAACAGAAGATGTGTTGCTATCAGCATCTAGCGAAAATCTCCGTGTTTGTATCTTTCGCTTAGGAGGTATTTATGGAACTGGCAGAGAACTGTTGAAAATATTTGATAGATATTCTGGTACAACCCGTCCGGGCAATGGCGAAGATATCACAAATTGGGTTCATCTAGATGATATTGTTGGTGCGATAGAATTCGCCCGTCACCGTCGTTTGCAAGGAATTTACAATCTGGTAGATGATGCACATCTCATCAGCCGAGACTTGCTAGATAGCTTATTTGAAAAACATAATTTACCCAAAGTAGAATGGGATACATCTATCAAGAGTACTCGCCCATATAATGCTTGGGTATCGAATGAAAAGCTCAAAGAAGCTGGATACGAGTTTATTCATCCACAGATGATTTTTTAGCAAGTATTAAAAACTAGGAATTATGCAACCATCTGCTGTAGCTAACACAACCAATTTGACAGCATCTCCTAGCCAGTTTTACAGTTGGCAGAATTATCTTTGTGCCTACGAAGTTCATCAACCAATTAATACAACATCTGAGGGCATTCCCTTACTATTAATTCATCCGATTGGCGTGGGATTGTCGCGGCGATTTTGGCAACGATTTTGTCGCGAGTGGTATAGTACAGGTCAGTGTAATTCAATTTATAACCCTGATTTACTAGGATGTGGTGAAAGTGATATGCCCCATGTAGCTTACACTCCTAGTAATTGGGCAGAACAGTTGCAGTTCTTTTTACAAACAGTAATCCAAGAACGGGTTATTGTTGTAGTACAAGGTGCTTTATTGCCAGTTGCCATCCAACTAGTGCAAAAGGAATCAAATTTAATTGCCGGACTGGTACTTTCTGGGCCGCCAACGTGGGCTTTGATGAGAAATAAACCACCAGAATGGCAGAAAAAATTCCTTTGGAATATGTTAGATTCGCCTTTTGGTAGTGCTTTTTATCGCTATGCACGCACCCCAAAATTTTTACGTTCTTTCTCGATTCGTCAACTCTTTGCTTCTGAAAATGCTGTAGATGGAGAGTGGTTGAATACATTGCTTGCAGGTGCAGAAAATCCTGCTAGTCGTCATGCAGTGTTTTCTTTTTTAGCAGGGTTTTGGCGAGATGATTATACTAGTGTTCTTGACTCGATTCAGCAACCAACATTAGCGGTTGTGGGAGAAACTGCATCGAGTATTAGCCAAGACAATAAAAAAGAAACCCCAGATGAACGCTTGGCTCACTACCTTGCTTGTTTGCCTCAAAGTCAAGGTATAAAAATAAATGGGCGTAATGTTTTACCCTATGAATCAACCAGTGAATTTGTAGCAGCGATCGCTCCATTCATTAATGAAGTTTTTTAGCTGATTGATAGTTACATCGCACCAGTTCTCTCATGATAGGTTATGACTGGAATTGATTACTAAAGGCAAGCAAAATTATGTTACCCAATCATCAAGGAAAAAAAGTACCCAATGTCACTTTTCATACTCGCAGTAACAACGAGTGGATAAATGTGACAACCGATCAGCTATTTGCTAATAAGACAGTAGTTGTCTTCTCTTTACCGGGTGCTTATACTCCGACTTGTTCATCCACTCACCTCCCTGGCTACAACGAATTGGCTCCGGTTTTCAAAGCAAATGGTGTCGATGACATTATCTGTATTTCTGTTAACGATACCTTTGTGATGAACGAATGGGCGAAGGATCAAGAGGCAGGAAATATTACACTAATTCCTGATGGGAATGGTGAATTTACTGAAGGTATGGGCCTGTTGGTAGATAAATCAGACTTGGGGTTTGGGAAGCGATCGTGGCGCTATTCTATGCTGGTGAAAGATGGTGTAATTAACCAGATGTTTATTGAACCAGAGGAGCCAGGAGATCCCTTTAAGGTGTCTGATGCTGAGACAATGCTCAGATACATCAACCCCCAAGCAGTGAAGCCCGAAGTAGTTTCACTGTTTGCGAAAGTGGGTTGTCCCTTTTGTGCCCGTGCTAAGGCAATGCTCAAGGAACATGGCATCAACTACGAAGAAATTACCTTGGGCAAGGATATCACCACGCGGTCGTTAAAAGCAGTTACAGGTGCGACAACAGTTCCCCAAGTATTTATCGATGGTAAATTAATTGGTGGTTCTGAGGCACTAGAAGCCTACTTCGCCGCTAAATAGGGTTGAGTAGGGTTGCAATACTATGTAGGTTTTGCCTAAAAAATAGAAATCTTCTCTTCACTGGGACAAGGAGGACAAGGATAAGAAGAAATTTCTCCCTTGTCTCCCCCCTCTCCCTTAAGTGAACCGTATTGTTATATAAGCAACAGATACCTCGAAGTCATGTTGAAGTACTTGAAAGTCGTGTTGAAGTACTCTAAAGTCGTGTTGAGGTACTCTAAAGTCGTGTTGAGGTACTCCGAAGTCGTGTTGAAGTACTCTAAAGTCGTGTTGAGGTACTCTAAAGTCGTGTTGAGGTACTCCGAAGTCGTGTTGAGGTACTCCGAAGTCGTGTTGAAGTACTTGAAAGTCGTGTTGAAGTACTTCAAACTTTGTCGCACCGCAATCGAGTACACAGGTGCGATCGCCGCTTTCATAAATCTCCACAAACAAAGCGCGATCGCTTGACTTTTAAAACAGTCGCTACGAATATTCTTAACCGAACGGTATTAAGTTGGGGTACACAATCATCAATTGTGTCAACTTCAGGGGAAAGTTATGATATTTTTGACCGTAGCCTGATTTGTGAGAATTGAAAGCCACAGATTCCCGACTTTGTAAAAGTTGTTGGGGATTTTGTTTTTCGTCAGCAGTTAACAAATCTTCAGATGGGTAGATGTATTTTTGTCCACCTATTCACTAGCGATCGGATAAAATTGATTCGGATTAAATTTACATTTATTTAAAAGACAATATGTTTGCCAGAATTCGCCGAATTTTGAGTCAATTTTTTAGTAATTCAAGAACAATCAACAACGAACCACTGAATAAAGTCAGTTTAATTATCATTATTATAATTGATATTTTTATCTTAATTAATGTTTTTACCGGACTTGATGATATTAGCAGATGGCATATCAGTCCAACTGAGGCTTATCCATGTTATTCAGAGTGGCAAAATTACCGGACAAAAACTACACAAGATAAAGACTATGAAATCGTTAGACTTTCATTGTCATCTTACACGAATAATCAATTTAGTTATCGGGGAAACTATCAACAAGCCGAAGCAGGACATCTGGGTAAGGTTTCTCAAACGTGTTTCCAATATGCCGATTACAAAGATAAGATTAAGAATTCTGAAAAGCAGCAAATCATCAAAACTATCGAGCAAAAACAAGCAAAAATTAGTAGGCTGGAACAAGCCAATAGCACTATTAAATCTCAGTATGACTCAACGCTATTAGAAAAAATTGCAGGTCAGAGTAGCGAACAATCAATTAACCAAGTCAGTGCTGAAAAAGCTAAACAGGCATTAGAAGAAAACAATCGTCAAATTTCGACTCTTAAACAAGAAACTTCTACTCTTAAAAATGAACTACTTGCCAAACCAGAAAGTATTAGTTTTATAGCATTTCTTAAAGATAACAGTCGATTCCAAGAAGTTGACAAAGGCTATCAGCAGGCATCATTTTGGTATCCAAGTATCCAACTTGGTTTTCAGAGCCTCTTTCTTTTACCACTGATTCTCATTGCCTTATCAGTTCATAAATTTGCCCAAAGAAGAGGATATGGACTCGTTTCGCTAATTAGCTGGCATTTGCTAGTTATCTTTTTTATCCCATTAATCGTTAAAATATTTGAATTTCTCCAAATAGGTGCAATATTTAAATTTTTATTTGATATAGTCAGTGCCATTTTTGGTGGTTTACTTTTCCTAATAAATTATGTTTATATCTTGCTAATTCCAATTATTGGTTTTGGAATCATCCAGTTTTTTCAAAAATTTGTCTTTAATACTAAAGTCCAAGCAGCTAGCAGAGTTCAAAAATCACGCTGTGTTAATTGTGCCAAGAGAATTCGAGATATTGATACTTACTGTCCACACTGCGGTTATTATCAGTACATTGAATGCCAGAACTGTCATAATCTTACTTATAAACATTTGTCGTACTGTAAACATTGTGGAACTTCTCAAGTTTCCAATAATTTGTAATCAGTGAAGCCGTCGATCGGTTTTTTTAACTTAGATATGGAAAAAGCGAAACAAATCAATAAAGAGAGTCAGTCGCCGTTTGATTTTCTCGAAAACCTGTTGATTGCTCGTTGGCGATCGCTCTTACTCCTTTTGATCGGAGTCTATTTACCTTTGCAGGTTTTTGAAATCCTGACAGTGAAGATATGGGAGAATCAAGCGGGGTTTCCGTGGGATGTACCGATTCTGTTAGCAGTTCATTCTACAACAAACCCACAGTTAGATGTTTTAGCTGTCACCCTAGCTACAATTGGGTTGCCTTGGACGGCAATGCTGATTTTGGGTGCGATCGCACTGATGTTACTACTTCAAAAACGCTGGCGATCGCTAGCTTATGTACTCACCATTTCAGCAGGAAGCATTATCATCAACCGCACAGCCAAGGAATTAATGCATCGAGTGCGTCCACAATTGTGGCAGTCCATTGCACCTGAGTCTAGTTTTGCATTTCCCAGCGCTCATGCGATGACGAGTGTAACTCTGGTAGCAATTTTGCTATTTTTAACTTGGGCTAGCTCTTGGCGCTGGTTAGTTCTCATCTTCGGCAGCTTATACATCATAGCTATTGCCTGGTGTCGTCTCTACCTGGGGGTTCATTTTCCCAGTGACATTCTCGCAGGTTGGATGGTTTCATTAGGTTGGACAATTGGTGTCAGTCTAATTATCAATCCGTATACAACTATAGCCAAATCTGTAGATGGCAAACGTCCTAAAGATGAAACTACTTTACTCCCTGAAGAAATAAAGTTGATAAATGAGGATTAATATCAGCCCTCACCCTAAATCCCTCTCCCAAGCTTGGGAGAGGGACTTTGAAATTGGCTCCCCTTCTCCCAAAATTGGGAGAAGGGGTTGGGGGATGAGGGCAAATTTTGCACTTGTGCAAGATGATTATTAAAACCAGAGCATGGCTTCAGTAAGCTTATTTTTAATTCAAAAATTGTATCTCAAAATATAGTATTTTATTTTTTGTCAGCAACTCGTTTTGTAAGTAAAGCTAATAACTTAATTATCCAAAAACGGTATCATCGGCTATTATTTTTAGCGTTGGCAAAACTTTTAGGTCTACTGACTTTACCATTAAACCTCTTGGTGATAGAGTGATCCCATTAATTCATATTTATTCAAAACAACAATCAACATAACAATGAAAACATTGCGAGCTTTAACGCCGACCGCGCTGGGTTTACTTACACTTACAGTCGCGAGTTCTGTGAATGCTCAAGCGATAATTGACACTGTAGACAACGGTAATTTCAGTGTGACGGGGATGACACGAGGAAGCGGTTGCACTGTCCTTTTTAGCCCTCAAGGGGAGCTAGTTCAAAATGGTTGTTCCTGTAGTTCAAGAGAAATTGGTAAAGCTCAAACTGCGATCGATACCTATCTCCGGGAGCAAGGCGCACCTGAGCGCAACAGCGATAACTCAATGCTGCAAAGACTGACCTTAATCTGCTACGGTGAAGGTCGCAAACCAAGTTTTGAAAACCGCAACAGCTATGAATGGAACTCACGTCGTCATCGCTATGAACTGCAAAATCGTGTAGAGTCTTCGACAAACGAGTTCGATTCCGAGGTTCAAGTCGAGATTCGTAATATGCAGGGAAAAATTCATCTGGGCGGAAGGCTCATCCCGCCAATTAATTCAGGCGGTACTGATGGATGGTGGAACCTCAACGATCTCCGTGTCACACCTGAGCAAATCACGGGAAAATACCGAGTAAATGGGCTAAATCATCCGCGTGTTGAGATTGATCGACGCAGTGGACAGATTGCCATTAATGGGATTGAGGATTTCCGTGGTACTTGCGATTCCGGCGACTGGAGCAATGGCAGAACTCGTTTCTAGTCTGCTGTATTGTTGGGTTTCGTCTTTGTCTTGACGAAACCCATGTCTTCGCAGTTTTTATCTCACATTCCGCACCTTAAACTATTATATCAAGATACAATTGTAGTTAGTAGTACAAAATAACTACTGATGATTGTGCGGTGGTCTTTGCTGGGGCGATCAGTTTTTAGTTTTTGAGCAGGAAGCAGTAACATCAGGATCTTCCATTGTCGCTGTGTCAAGTCGCCTCGACTGTGCAGTAAAAAAATCATTAGTAAATGCTAAATTTGTTAACTTTTACTACTTTTAACAATTTTATCAAGTTTTAAAACACACTCTTAAGACATCCTCTTAGTGCCCTCTAAATTGGATGTGTTTGTCCAGATATAGCAATCCGATTTTAATTCCTGAATTACTCGTAGAGACTGGGGACTGGGAATAAGGAATAAAGGTGTACTGAGTTTTTTTCAAGAATCAAATATGAGTCCTATAGCAACTATTTCTTACAATCCTCTGAACCCCCTGTGTAAACAATCGATTGGTAGCGTCCTTCCTCTGTTCGGATCGTTACACAGTAGTTAGTTCTGCCTTCTAGCCAGTAGCCGTAGCCCGAATCATCACTCTTGACCCATCGATAGCCCCGTTCTTTCACTGTATTTTCTGCCTGTCCTGCCCTTGCCCCGACTAAATCACTTAACCGAGAAACAGTAGTACCCGCCTCAGGCTGACGCCTAGCACCAGCCCTACGATTTCTGTTACCTGAGTTTTGTCGATTAGCAGATGTATCCCAATAGACAAAAATCGACTCGTTGGCGAGACGATAAATCTGTCCCCGATCGCCTAGTCCAGCTTGTCGATAGGCAGCATCACCATTTTGATCGCGATAATTGCCGGGTCGATTACCCTCAGGGAGCAAGTCATAGCTACGACCATTTTCCAGTTGAATGCTAACCCCACCCTGCCGTTGGGAAAAGGTACACACGCCAGAGGATGTGGCGCGGTCTTCTCCTTTTGGGAACACATCGCAACGGGCATTTACAGTATCGGCTTTTACAGATACGGGAAAACTAAAAGAAGTGATCGCCAATGCTACCGCTAAAAATAAATTTGAAGATTTGATCGCCATAAAGCTCCTGAATTATGACAACGAAGATGACATTTTATATCATCCCCTAAATGTGTATTTGCTAGTTGACATTTGCAAATTCTTCTTAAACTATCTGGCGTTGTGTCACTCTCCAAAAAACGCCATTTCTGAATTCTAGAGCTTTTGTATAGGAAGCGATGGCTTCTCTGATGCACAAGATAACGAATTTGTACAGTGCGTAAGTTCTAACTTGTCCTAAAATCTCTAAAATTTTGATGATAGGAAATTTAAAGTCGGAAGATGATCGACACTAATATCAGTTACTCAATCACTTTCTCATAGATATGTTCCTGTTTAATCGCTTCCACCATTCAATAATTCGGTTTGTGCTAGTCAGTGTGATGACGATCGCAATGGTGCTTGGTTGGAGTGCGATCGCTCACAGTCAACTACCTTCTTTACCTACCGCAGCCTCCAACGATCCGCACAAGCCACCTAGTGGTGTTACCCGCCTCGGTATGTATGAAATTGCCCCTGTGTATTCACCCTTAGACAGAGACATCTTGTTTGAGATTGTCTCTCCCACTGTTTTTAATCGTAGCCAACCGCCAGACGGATCTCTTCCAGTAGAGGTACGTGCCGAAGAAATTACACAACGGCTGATGCGAGCGCTCGACCGAACAAACAAAGCTAAACAAACTCCTTTGGTTTCTATTGCCATTCTGAATCAGGATTCAATCCTCCAGCTCAGTGACGATCAAACGACCCGTCCTTTAAGGCTGGTGACTGTAACAGAGCCAGATGCTGACTACCACGGAAAAACTCTGGAGGAATTGGCGCAGGAGTGGCAAAAAATATTACAAGCAGAAGTAGAACGCATTAATAGACTCTTCTCGCATAAGGTATTGTGGCAACGAATTGGACAGGCACTGCAAATCAGCATCGGCTTAGTGTTGGGGAGTGTTGTGTTGTGGTTACTGCGGCGAACTCTAATTCGCAAACAGACGGCATTGCAAGTACGCCATCAAGAGCAGAAAACTGCGGTAAAACAGGGTGTGGTCAAGCAAGCTGAGGGAGAAACATCTACAACTATTCACACAATAGAGACCAGCGAAAAGAAAACAGATGCAGACACGATCGCCCATCAGCGATCGCAGTTTCTAGACACGATCCGGCGACAGTTCAGCCTCAAGCACCAACTGGGGATCTATTCTCTGCTGACATGGCTACTGTTTTGGGCATTTATTCTGATGTGGTACATTGGGATTGTGGTCATCATGTATCGCGTCCCCTACCTCATGAGATGGTGTGCAGACGCTATAGCCAGGCCCCTGGCGCTACTGATTATTTGGTTTTTCATCAGTCTTGTTATTCGGATCGGCAAAATCTTAATTGACCGCCTCACTGATGTCTGGACAACCCATTCCTCTCTCCCTTTGACCCGAATTTCTCACAAACTCAGAAAAAAGCGGAGGTTAAAACTGGTAAAATGT
>NZ_CAXTTT010000137.1:0-18653 GCF_964247315.1 uncultured Nostoc sp. | reverse complement strand
CCCCAACCCTCCCCGTATGTATTGGGAAGGGAACTAAATTGGGAATTTCTCCCCAATACATTGGGGAGCCACTGCGTTGCGGAGGTTCCCGACGCTCGAGTACTCGCTAACGCTGCGCTATCCGTTATAGCAAGTGGCGTGGGATTAAGGGGGTAAGGATGTACTTCATTTAGATGCAAAATGCTGTATGTTAAATATTATTTTTGTAAACAGTATGGACTTAAAGTTTATCAAGAAAAAGATTTATACCTTTGTAAAAATTATATCTATAGTGCTTATAACAAGTGCAATTGGATTGGAATCGTGGAATATTTATGCAGTAATAACTAATATTAATGTGCCAAGCAGTCTTAATCCTATTTTTTGGATTGAGCGTTTTGCCATAATGAGCCATTTTATTGAGAGCGTTATAGCAGCTTTTTATGCACCTTCAAGAAAAAAGATGCCAATAAAATATGCTACTTATACTTTTTTTGTAGGCACAATTGGATTGTTAGAACTGTTTGATCGGGAGGATGAGTATTGACGCTTCTACGCCTTGAGGGTATAGGTTTTTGGATTAGGTTGGTTGGTAGAGTGCGTTATGCGATCGCACTCTACGTACAAAAATATTAAGTTATTAAATATACCATAACAAGCAAAACTCATCTGTAGGGTTTCCCAATGAATATAGATAACTAGTGAATCTGATACTCAGAAGGGAGTATAGTTTGTATAGTTAGCTTTTTGCTGAAATTTTAGTTTGACACTAAGGAATTAAAAAATGTCTACTGATACTGACATAGTTGCTTACGTTGAAGAAAGTGAATTTGATGTTGTTTTAAATGGAAGTGAAGAGAAAGTTGTTGTTGTTGATTTTACTGCTACTTGGTGTGGCCCTTGTCGCTTAGTCAGTCCGTTAATGGAGCAACTTGCCCAAGAATACAAAGGTCGCGCTAAAGTCGTTAAGGTAGACGTTGACAACAATAAGCCAATTTTCAAACAATTCGGTCTTCGCAGTATTCCAGCAGTTTTAATTTTCAAAGATGGTATTTTAGCACAAACAATTGTGGGAGTTTCTCCTTACGAAGAGTTTAGCAACGCTGTTCAGAAGCTTCTTTAGCTAATTCGTAATTCGTAATTCGTAATTCGTAATTCGTAATTCGTAATTCGTAGAAAACCTCATTGAGAATTACGAATTATTTTAAATATTTCCTTGTCGCCTATAATGTGCTTGAAGTAGACCAGTTGGATATTGTTGCGAGTTAATCAGCTGCAATTTTTCTTCATGGTTAGATGGTGGAAAAAGATGTATACCGCCACCTAAGATAATTGGAATAGTTGAAATAATATATTCGTCAATCAAGCCGTGCTGAAGAAACGAATTGATTAATTTTCCGCCACCAACTAGCCAGAGATTTTTAAAGCCTTGAGCCTCTATATTAGCTAACGCCTGTTCTACTGGGTCTGAAACAAACACAACGTCCTCACGATCGGATTGGAGATGACGCTGGGTGAATACGAAGGATTTTTTTTCTGGATAAGGCCAGCGATCAAAACCAAGCCCTACTTCATACGTTTTGCTGCCTAAGACGATCGCATCAATCGATTCATAGAAAGCAGTGTAACCGTAGTCTTCATCTTCTGTATCAAGAATTGATAGCCATTCAATTGCGCCATCGCTGCGAGCAATGTAGCCGTCCAAACTAGCTGCAATGTAGAGTGTAACTTTCGTCATTGTGCTTGGTGAATTTGGTAATTTTCACTCAATTAGCGCTTCGCGATGCCTGCGGCATCGCGAAGCGCGAACGCAGGCTTATTTTTTTACAGTATTTTAGCCTTTGATGATTTTTGATAATATTTTAATTGAACATATCACAAAATAGCGATGTCTACGACGGGCTACGCCTACGCTTACCCAATTACTTAGGTTTTTTGATTGTGCGATTTAAACCGACCTACAACAAATTCTCGCCCAGATAAATGTTTTGTGTTGCGTTTGGTGACTCGCTCTCGCCACATCTTGAAACTAGATTCCTTCATTTCGCGCCTCATTAGGGCAATTACCTCTTTCTCCAGCAGCCCAAACTGAGCTTCTATGGCATCAAAAGATGTTCTATCTTCCCATGCCATTTCAATGATGCGATCTATGGTTTGTGAATCGAGGTTAGGTAGCTTCATTTTTTTGCTGGCAATTGGTAAATTCGAGCTATATATCTATTTTACTTTTGCTTTTGGAGAACCGTTATGTCTGCTGCACCCAGTTGCAGAGCATAAAGGTTGGCATAAACACCTTGCTGATTAACGAGTTCGGCGTGAGTACCCTGTTCCACAATTTCTCCCTGCTGAATTACTAATACCCGATCTGCTTGAGTAACTGTACTGAGACGGTGGGCAATTACGAAACTGGTACGACCTTGGAGCAAACGAGCGATCGCACTTTGTACTAGCGCTTCTGTACGGGTATCGATGCTGCTGGTGGCTTCATCAAGAATCAGAATTTGGGGATTAATTAATACCGCACGAGCAATACTGATTAGTTGTCGCTGTCCTTGACTCAGGGGCGCTCCCCGTTCGCCCAATTGAGTTGTATAACCCTGTGGCAGTGAGGTAATAAACTCATGCACATTTGCCAGTTGTGCAGCCGCTTCGATATCAGCTTGAGTGGCGTAAGGAGCGCCAAAAGCTATATTTTCGGCGACGGTGCCGGTGAACAAAATATTATCTTGCAGGACGATGCCTATTTGACGGCGCAGACTTGCTTGAGTGACGCTACGCACATCAATATCATCAATTTTCACTGCACCGCCAGATACATCATAGAAGCGCAAAATCAAGTTAATAATTGTACTTTTTCCTGAACCGGTCGACCCGACTAATGCAACCATCTGTCCTGGATAGGCGTGCAAATTCACTCCTTTGAGAACCAGTTGCTCTGGGTTGTAGCCAAATTTAACATTCTCGAATGTCACCTCACCTTGAATTGGCGGCATTTCTATGGCATCGGGTGCATCTTTGAGTTCTGACGGTTCATCTAATAATAGAAAGATTCGTTCTAATCCGGCGAAGGCAGATTGAGCTTGGGTGTAAAACTGGCTAAGAATTTGGATAGGGCGGAAGAACTGCTGGACATAAAGTAAAAAGGATGTCACTACACCTACTGTTACAGATCCTGTTACCGCCAGATAACCGCCATAGGCTAACACACCTGCGGTTGCTAATGTGTTGAGAAAATCGATGGAGGGCAAAAAGGCTGAAGTAATTGCCACAGCCTGAACGTTGGCATTTCTATTGGCGGCGTTAAGAATGTTAAATTCTGCGATATTCATCTGTACGCGATTAAATGCTTGTGCTTCTCGCACGCTGCCAATATCTTGTTCTAACTTGGCGGAAAGCTCCCCAATAGTTTGTCGCGTAACGCGAAATCTGGCTCTTGCCCAACGTGCAAATAAGCTTGTGGTAAAAATCATCAGTGGCACAACCAGATTGCTCAACAAACCGAGTTGCAGGTTAATTGAGAGCATCGCAATCACAATGCCAATTAAACTGAAAGTATTGCCCAGCATTTGGGCGATTGTCAGTCCAAATGCCTGATTCACGGTATTGACATCATTCAGCAATCGGCTCATTAAATCGCCTGCTTCGCTACGGTCAAAAAAGCTGAGTGGCAGACTTTGGATTTTAATGAAAATGTCTTGTCTGAGTTGAGCCAGCAATCGCTGCATAATCCAGCCGACTCGAATAATTTGACCCCGAATTGCTAAGACACTAAGTCCATAGTTTAGTCCAAGAAGCCCTAACAACATCAGGAGTCCTTGCAAATTCCCTTGTGCAATCAAATGATCGATTGACCAGCCGATAAAGAATGGGCCAATTGCCTGGGTTGTGGCACCAATCAATACTAATGTGATGGCGATGGGAATTTCTTTGCGATAGAGTAGCACGTATTCCAAAAAGCGCCGCAGGGTGGAAGGTTGCTGACTCGTCTGCTTAGATGCAGTAACGGGAATAGAGCCTTTCATAAAAATTTGGGATTTTAGATTTGGGATTAAAAGTCTTTATTACCAGGCTGTAGGTAAAATTAATTATGCTAATTGCAGATCATTTTTCTGCTTTGGGTTTACCTGAGATTCCAAAATCACACCATAGAGTGGGCTGCTTTGCATCAATTCCTCGTGAGTACCTTGTGCTACTAATCGTCCTTTATCTACGAGAAAAATCCGATCGGCATTCTTGACGGTGCTAATGCGTTGAGCTACTACAAAAGTTGTACAAGCTTTTTGGCGCATTAAGTCATCTAGTTCGGCTTTAATTTGGGCAGCAGTTTTGGCATCTACAGCCGAGGTACTATCGTCCAAAATCAGAATGCTGTAATCGGTTAATAAGGTACGAGCGATCGCAATTCGTTGTTTTTGTCCACCAGATAAGCCCACGCCCCGTTCACCTACAATCGTCTTATAGCCATTGGGTAGACTGCTAATAAAATCGTGTATTTGGGCAGTTTTGGCAACCTGAATCACCTGCTCTAAGGTGGCATCGGGTTTTGCATAGGCAATATTTTCGCGGATTGTGCCAGAGAAGAGAGTGGTTTCTTGAAATACAATGCCAATACGCGATCTGAGGCTTTTGAGTGTGAAACTTGTTACATCTCGTCCGTCAATGCGAACTGCCCCATTTGTGACATCGTAAAAGCGGGGAATCAGGTTCATAATTGTGCTTTTTCCCGAACCAGTCATGCCGAGAACGGCGATTAGCTCGTTGGGCTTGGTTTCAAAGGATACTTCTTTGAGAGCTTCGGTTATCGCTCCTGGATAGCGAAAAGAAACATTTTCAAAGGTAATTCTACCACCGCAGGTGTCAAATGGGACAGCACCGGGGTGATCGCGAATTTCTACCTCTGCATCCACAACTTCATAAACTCGTTCCGCAGAAGCCGCAGCTTGAGAGATCGCGGGTGCAGCGAATCCAATCAACAAAATCGGTTGGAGTATCAACGCTAGGTAGGAGTTAAACGCCACCAGTTCGCCAATGGAGAACCGATTTCCAATCACCTGCGCTCCTCCATAAGCGAAAACTGTCAGTGTTACCAAATTACTCAGCAAAAAGATCAATGGGAAGGTATCACGGATGGCGGTAATCGTCTTCATGTTTGCCTTGACTAGGCCATCATTTAGAGTTGTATAACGCGACCTTTCGGTTGACTCCCGTACAAAAGCTTTCACTACCCGGATTCCTAGCAAGTTCTCTTGCAATACAGCATTCAGGTTGCTCAGTTGCTCTTGTACTTGTCGAAAAAGTTTGTTATTTCGGTTGATGAATTGTGCCATCAACCATGCGGTCATAGGTACTACTGTGAGGGTAATTAGGGCTAATCGCCAGTTCATCACCAGCAAAAGCACTGAAATACTCACCAATGTCACAATTGAACCGACAACCTGAATTAAGCTAATGCCAATAAAGGTACGAATCTGCTCAATGTCGCTGGTGACACGGGTTAGTAGTTGGGAAGTCTGCGCCTGGTCATGAAAGCTGAAACTGAGATTTTGAATCTTGCTAAAAATTGTGTTTCGCAGGTCATAAGCAACACCCTGAGACACTGCTTCTGCTAAATAGGTTTGTCCAAAGTTAAATACACCACGAGCGATCGCCGCAACTACCATCCAGGCGGCGCTATATAGCACAATTTGGAGATTTTTTGGCGCGATTCCCTCATCAATTCCCCACCGAAATAGTTGTGGAGTGACAGCGTTAGCGATCGTCAGCAGCAACAGGCTGACTAATGCTCCCAGTGAAGTCCACCGATAAGTGCTTAAACTTCTTAGCACGCGCTGGGTTGACTTTATCAACGAAGTTTCCTGGAGTTCTGGTTGCTGAACCACGGCAATTCATCCCTGTATCTTTGGAAAATTATCTCGTACTTTGATTGTAAAAAACCAATTTCTTCTTTGAGACTGGGGAATGTAAGATAGAGAACAGCCTTGTTCTTTGTGATGACAATTCCAGGTTTTGGGACAGTAGCATGGGAGAATACATTTTTAGCAAGCATTGCGGCTAATCAATTTCAAGACCAAAGAAAATCAAAGAACAAGAATAATGGCTCAAAATTTTCATAGCAATTCCCGACTTCCCTTAGATATTTCACCTGCTATCAGTCGCACAGCAAAGCCAAGTTCTGAGTTCTACTCTCTTTTTTCTGAAGAAGAAGTTTTGGGGATAATTCATGCATTAGAAGTGAGACGAGAAATACCTCTCAAGTATTCGTATAAAGGGAGAGGTGCAAAAAATTGGGATGATTTTTACCGGAAATATGTTATTCCGAGATGGTATAGAAGAGCAAATGTAGAAATTGACCTTTTAAAAGATAATTTTAAATATCTGAATGGCAATATAAAAATTGGTGAAAAAGTAAATATTATAGACGTTGGTGCAGGTAATTCCTATCCTGTTAAAAATTTTATCTGCAACCTAAACAAATTAGGAAAAGTTAATAAGTATATAGCTTTAGATATTAGTGAACAATTGCTTCATGTATCCAAAAGTAATTTTATCAAATGGTTTCCACTAGTCGAGTTTATCAGCTCAACAATTGACATAGAAAATAGTTCGGTTCCCAAAGTTTTATTCCAAAATCAAGCTAGCCTTGAAATTGACGACACAGCAAAAATATTTTTGCACTTAGGAGTTACCATTGGAAATCATCAAAATAGAGAGGAGGTGTTCAAAAACTTTAGAGATAGCATGGTAAAAAGCGATCTTTTAGTATTTACTAACGAAACTGGTTCTAACTCTACATGGGACGGAATAGTTAGAGGTGGCTGCAAGTACCATGTAGAAGAAGTCTATGGATGGGTTAAAAAGAAGATTGGGATTAAATCTGAAGATTGTGAATTGGTAAGAAAGTACGATTTAAAAACAGATAGTATTGTTGCTAATCTGAAACTACGTCATAATTACACTATAAATTTTAGTCGGAAGGGGATAGATAAAAATATTGAAATCTCTAAAGGTGAAGAGATTACTATTTGGCGACATCACAAGTATGAAATTCCTAAACTATTACAAGAACTAGAACGTTCTGGACTACAACTTATTCACTATACTACTAACAAATACAAATCACATATTATAGTGATTTGTAAGGTTGCTAGTAACTAAGTTCTTTACTTAGACTTACTCTGCGATCTTCAAAATACTGAACTTACAGAACCTTGGCGTATACCGTGATTCTCGCATGGGTAAGGTACAGACAAAAACAATTAACCACAGATGAATACAGATACTCGTGGGGACATGGCATTGCCCATTGGTGTCAACTTAAGCAAAAAATGAGCATCAGATGTAATCTAAGAACATCTTTATAGATGTTCTTAGATTACATCATGGCGAGGAAAAGACCAGCTAGAATTGGCAACCCAGACCTACGGCAACAAAAACATATCCCAGCGCCACCGATAGAGGAAATCGAGAAACAGATATTTTCATTGCTATCGCCCCTGAACTTTAAACCGCTCAAATCCTATGAACACAAACCAGGACAAGAGCCAGAACAAAAGAAAAAATGGCGAGACAGAATATTGACTCTGCCAGTGATGATGGCGATCGTTGTGAGTTTAGTCTATCGACAGATTCCGGGATTAAGAGAAGTAATTCGGGTCTTGTCACAAGAGGGATTGTTATGGGTAGAACCAATGTTGGTAAGTACCCAAGCATTGTCAAAAAGATTGCGAACATTGCCAATAGAACTGTTTGCACAAATATTTGAGCAAGTAATGGCAAGAATTAGTACACAACCAAAAAATCAGGCAGTACTAGAGAATTGGCAGCCAGTATGTGCAAAATTCACAGCAATCTGGATTGCAGATGGGTCAACACTAGAAGCACTCAGAAGAAAACTCAAAGCACTGCAAGGACAACAAAAAACACTTGCCGGGAAAATCATGATCGTGGTAGAGGCGTTTCATCATCATCCCGTATACCATTTTTCTCAAGCTATTCTATGTGGTGAGGCATCTGACACTGTTCCTTATCTTGTGGAACATCAAAAGCTCTTTGGATTAGTCAAAACCAGGCGTAAGCGCCATCGACAGATTGACGCTTACACCCAACAAATTTGGGCTTTATCCTCTTAAGTTGACACCAATGGGCACTGCCGTGCCCCTACTGAAAAGTTGTTAATTAATAAAAATCAAGAGGCAGAAGGAATATTTTTTATTAATAGTTATTTTTGCCAATCTACACTGTTTCTCAACTAACCCAGCATTTTTATTACCCCCAAAACACTGTATAAATCATTCTTGGGAGTGAAAGTTGATAATTCTAACTATGGTATGAAACTAAAAGCAGTTAACAAAGCATTGCAAGGTTTAGGCTCATGATATTCATGCCTTATAATTTTCTGTTTGTATGGCTGTTTCAACTGCTGTCTGTTGGGGTACTTGGCGGGGGGATCTACATTCTCTATGAGTGGTATGAACGAGAACTTGTAGGAACGTCCTACTTAGTAGCTGGACTAGTAATGTTTCTGTGGTCTTTTGGCGGTCGTTTTATCAGTTTGCCACATAAATTGCAAAAACCCTTACTCGAACCCGTGTTGTACCTGACTATCGTGCTGTGGCCAATTTTTTGGTTAATGACTTGGCTCTCGTATTTGAATGGTTCGCTGTACATCACCGTGGAACTATCTGGATTTACAGGTACTGAAACAACGCGGTCAACTCAGTTTTGCAGGTCTATTATCAGCATTGGGTTCGCCTGGTGTTCTGGCTCGTGGCACACTGGCAATGTTCAACTTTGACGAAACAGACAGACTTGCAACTATTAACGTTCCTGTGTTGGTTGTTTGCGGCGCTTCAGATATAGCGACAAAACCTGTGGCGAGCGATCGCATGAAAGCAGAATTACCTTACTCCGAAAGAGTCACCCTAGAACCAGGTGGACACATGGCATTGATGGAACAAAACCAGCAGTTTGCCGAAGCAGTTAGCAAATTTTCTGCTGGCTACTCATAACTAGGAGGCAGCAGAAGACAGGAGGGAAATATACAAGGCTAAAATTCAGGTAAATTAAATATTGTTCTTAAAAATGAAAATTAAATATGGTGCATCTTAAAAATTGCTCGTTGCTGTCTCCTAATTTTTCTCCTCAGCCGATACAAATAGTCTTGAGTCATGTCAAAGATAGAGCATGAATCCTGTGTTGTAGAAAAAGCAATCTTAAAAAGCTTTAATCGTCAATTTCTACTCTCCAACGACGCATTCGGGTTGGAGCGGCATCCGCTTCAAGTTCACTCGGAGCATAAGCGCAAGTGCATTGCCAGACGAGATTATCTTTCCAGAAAATGCGATTCATTTTTATAGAGATATGCCGTTTGAGTACGTTGTAAAAGCGCGAATTAATGGACGGTTGCAAAAAAGCTCCCTTGTCACGGGCCATAGTCTAATCATTCCACACGGCACAGTTTATTGGTAATCAGACACCCAGAAAAGCAAAGGCATTACTTAAGTTTGAACTCCGGCTTTCTTATCTGCACTCTCTCAGAATCGATTGATTTAGATTGTCTGGAACTGCATCCTCAATTTCCGACGTTTGACCCGTTGATTTATCAAATTAGGCTAGCGCTGAAAGCTGAACTATGACAGAATCAGTATTCTAGCCGTTTATATGCAGAATTTGCCGCGACGTTTCTCGCCACCCATCTTTTCCATTATTACGCGCTTCCTAAACAAAAAGAGCAAATCACAACCAGTGGCTTGCCTAAGTACAAATTACAACAGGTAATTGATTACATCCATACCAACCTTGACTGTAATATTGGCTTGACTGAATTGGCTGACTTGGCTCAGATGAGCCTTTCCCACTTCTGTCGATTATTCAAACAATCAACGGGATACTCGCCCCATCAGTTTGTCATTAAGTGCCGAGTCGGCGGTGCTACATAATCATATCTATCGAAAGTTACTAGTTCTTGTACTAGTTTATTGCTGCGTTTATGCAATTCTTAATAAGTGAATTGTCATAAATCTTACAAATCTGTTAATGTATGTCAGTAGAAAAGCTAAGATGCTCTGCATATCTGAGGTTAACTACTTAGAATTAATAATTGAGAGTCAGACGAAGCGGCAGAATGAAAAGCTTGAAACCCTTATAGACTATACACTTTTAAAACTAATCCCCCTGAGAAAATTACATGAAGTTTCTAAGCATTCCTAAGTATTGGATCAACTTTTGTCTGGTTTGGGCTGTGGTTGTTCATCTGTTTTTCCTAGTGGCTGAGATGTTTTTGTGGCAAACCTCTTTCGTGCAAGAAACATTGCTTGGAGGTTTCACAATTGCGCAAAAAGCCGAAATCCTTGCCCACAATGTAGGTCTCTACAATGGTTTTCTCAGTGCTGGTGCGCTCTGGGGATTACTAGCGATGAATCCTGAGATACCAAAAGTCAAGCCTGCGGTCTTTATTCTGATGTGTGCATTTGTCGCAGGAATCTACGGCAGCATTAGCTTAGGACGCCCAACAGCTTTTCTACTTCAGTCATTGCCTAGCATTATTGCTCTACCTCTCATCTGGTTGGATAACCATGAGGGATAGCAATGAATTAACTCAGCAAAATCAGCCAGCTTGAAATTTGAAGAGTTATCTCTGAGTTTCAAACGAGTTTTGGTCTGCTTTCCACTATTAAATTAAACAGTTGGGATGACGGAAGCAGCGGCTCACGAGTAAAATATCGAAGCTGGTGTATTAAATAACCCAGTAACTGCTCAAGTTTTATAAATTAAATTTGAAAGCTTGCTTACAAGACATATCTTATGTCTAATTCTTTGAATTTAAATAGTTAATCTTTGTGAATTTAATAGGTACTGCACCGGGATTAAGCAGTGATTATATGCAATGCAATGTCTACAATAATCGGTAAAAACTAGAGGGATAAAAACATGAGTATAGATAATGTCCTTGCATCAATCTTGATAGTGGATATTGAGCCTGAACTCAAGCAAGCTTTGCAACAATTAAAAATCAAATTACTTAATCCAAAAACAGAACCATTAAGATTTGAGGAATGGCGACAAGAATATGGTCAAAACTGGCTTGATAGAATAAGACAGTTAATTGGTTATGATTTAATATTGAGCGAACATCAAAAGGACTTATTAAAGACATATTATGAAAAGAATTTATTAATCTTAGATTTGATGAATGATAGTAAATTAGCTGATGAAGTCAAACAGGATATAAAAGAAACTTTATTCTTACCTACTCAGAGTAACAATATTTAAAAATAATGTTTAATAATTTAATATAAAACCGTCATTAGTGAAGTATTTAATTGGGATTATTTGCGATTGTCAAGATAAATCTGACTTGCTAGGATGGCATTAGAAATTTATAGCATTTGAGTATGACCAAGCAAGACATTCCACTTACGGGAGACGCACTGATTAAAGAAGTCTGTCGGCGGATTCGAGTAGCCCGCAGCTATTGGGATGCTCACAACAATGCTGCTTGTCGGGGCGAACGCGATCGCGCCTTAGCCCTTTACAACACCCTGACTAAGGAAGAAAAAGACCAGATTCCGCAAGTGTTGCGGGTGTGGTTGCGTTACCGGAGTGAGAAATATTTTGGCGCACACCGAACGCCGCCAAAGTCAGCACGAAAATTAAAAAATCAAAATATATCTAATCTCTAACTGACCAAATCTATAGTTACCCACCTGAAGACCAGCGTACAGGCAACAGTGTGCCTACGCTAAAAACCACAGCTAACCCACCAATACCAAACATTCCCCAAGTTACTAAGCCTTCCAGCGGATTCACCACACGCGCAGTGCTTATGGGTTGTTTAGGATTGTAACGTACCACTACCATCTCACCGTTGCTAGAGCGGTAGGACTCATAACTGCCTGTAAAACGAGTGCGTTCACCGTTGGCTAGAAACTCGATAACTGGCGCATAGGTTTCTTTTTGCTGATTATCATTATTGTTCGTACTGCTGCGATCGCGACGACTGATGCTGTCTACCACCGTGCCGCGTGTTTCGTTTAGGGTTGCACCTTCGTGGGCGATTATGTTACGTACCCAAAAACCGCCCCCAATGAACAGCAATCCAATGGCCAGCCCAATACTTGCGCTTAGTTTGTCGTCAAAAGTGTTTTGGTGAGGTTTGAAATTCATGGGTTTGACGATGGCACAACAATAAATTTCATCACAGCATCTCGACTAGAGCTTACATTTGAAACATTTTTATTTGGCACCACTAACGTTATAACTGCGTCAAATATCTTGCAGCTAAATTACTGCATCAGTTTTCCTGGTGTAGCAATTTAACGTTTATATGGTATTAAATATAACCAATTAACCTCATTTAGTAAGCAGAAGTAATGACAATTCAGTTTTGGGAAAAAAGTAGGAAAATTAATGCAACTCTAACTAACTTACTATTTAAGCCTGTACACAGACAAGTACTACTAAGTATAAGTAAACTACACGTAGCGAGTCAAGAGACATCGCCGTGGCTTTTGAAAAAGCGTCTGCTGCCATTATTATGTCTGATATCATTCTTTCTGATATTGTTACTCAACAGCTTTGCCCCTGCTATTGCCCAACTACCTCCTCAACCTCGTCAGGAAATTCGGGGAGTATGGCTAAGTGGTAACGATTTTAGCGTTTTTAGAAATCGTTCACACGTGCAAGCAGCCATGAGCCAACTGCGGCAGTTAAATTTTAATACTGTTTATCCCGTAGTCTGGAATGATGGTTATACACAATACCCCAGCGCCATCATGCAGAAAATGGGTATTCCCTTTTTCTTCAAAGGATTAGATGGACAAGATGTAATTGCAGACATTATTACTCAAGCCCGCAGACAAGGGTTACTAGCAATACCCTGGTTTGAATTTGGTTTCATGGTTCCTCTAACTTCGGAACTCGCATCACAGCATCCAGATTGGCTAACCCAAAAAGGGGATGGGACTCAAACTTCAATTAGTGCTGCGGGTGAAGTAGCGTGGTTAAATCCTTTTCACCCGGAAGTGCAAAACTTTATCCGCGAACTCGTCATGGAAGTTATGACTCAATACGATGCTGATGGCGTTCAATTTGACGACCATACGAGTTTACCTGGGGATTTTGGTTACGATAAGTACACGATTAGTCTATATACTCAAGAAACTGGCAATCCTCCTCCACCCAATCCCCTAGCCCAAGCATGGATAAAATGGCGGGCAGATAAAATTACTGCCTTCATGGTAGACCTTTACCAAACCGTGAAAGCCAAAAAACCGAATGCTATTTTTTCAGTTGCTCCTAATTACTATAATTTCGCCTATAAAATGCAACTGCAAGATTGGCTAAACTGGGTGCGGTTGGGTATTGTCGATGAGTTGGTGATGCAGGTGTACCGTAATGATGTGGAAAGTTTTATCGCTCAAATTACCCGCCCAGAAATTTTAGAAACCCAACAAATCATCCCAACTGGTATCGGTATTATGGCGGGGTTACGAAATCGCCCAGTTTCCATAGCACAAATCCAATCCCAGGTAGAAGCAGCGCAACAACGCGGTTTAGGTATCGGCTTTTTCTACTACGAAAGCCTTTGGGATATTGCCCCGGAACCAGCAGCACAACGCCAGTCGGCATTTGCGGCTCTTTTCCCAAATTCAGCATTGCGCGATATCTCGCAAAATACACCCCGCAAGCCAACTTTTAACACCATAAGCTTACCTTTATATCCAAAGCCTTCCCTTGGGCAACGTGTTCGCGGCTATTTTTTAGAAGTTGCGATCGCAAATGGTCAACCAAAACGTATTTTATTAGATACAGGGTCAACAGGGCTAAGAGTTCCCAAAGAGTTTTTAGGTAATTCTCCGATCCGAAGAACAGGTCAAAATATCAAGGAGGTATTAAGTGATGGTACTATCCTGGAAGGAGAATTAGTTTATGCTAATGTGCAGTTTAGTTTAATTCCCACCGCCGAACCTGTTCCCGTACAGGTTGTTACTAGTCGCCAATGTACTGCCCAAAAACCTAAATGTTCAGCAAATAGTGGTGTACCATTTTCTGGAATTATCGGTGTTAACTATTTTGAAAAATCACTTCCCTATAACCCGTTGCGAAAATTAGCAGGCAATCTCAGTAACGGATTTATCGTCGTTGGCAATGGTGGTAATAACAAAAATGGCAGCCTTATTCTCGGTTTAACTGCTGAGAATCAAGCAGGTTTCAAAATGGCTTCTTGGAGTCAGCAACCTGAAATTAATGGTATACCAGGTAAAAGATGGGACTCTCGACTGAGCAAAGTTTGTTTAACTCTTGCTGGGAGTTCTGCGAAAAATTCGTGTAATAGTAGAGCGATCGCTGATACTGGAACTATTAATGGTTTGACTGAATTCAAGTCAGCTTCTACAGCAGGTAAACTCAAACCCGGAGTATTAGGGTCAGCAAATGCTGTAAAAGTAGGAATTAGTGGCATTTTTGATTACAGTTTGACACCAGGAACCCGTGACGGATTTAATCGCTGGAATTTGAGTATCTCGCCACAAGCAGAACTACCTATATTTGTAAATCCTGGAATCGCCTTGTTTGATAAATACGATGTACTCTTTGACCAAGTTAATGGTAAACAGGGTTTTCGCAGTCGGCGATGAGAAGAAATTAAATTTTGCGTCCACTGGACAGTTAAATATTACAAGGTGATTTTAATCACGCTTTTCGTTCAGTGCTTTTTCAGCAGCAGCTACTGCAATTTCAGTAGCCTGTTGTTTTTCAAACTTTAATTTGTTATGCCACCATGCGATCCAGCCGGATATTGCACACACAAAAGCCAACAGAAAGCTGGCTAAATTAGCATCAAATTTCATGATTAAGAAAGTTAATCTTAAAACTTTCAGTTACCCTGAAGTTAGTTGCCTAATTAATATTGATTGTTGCATAGCATAGAATAGATGACTGAACAAACTTCTAGAATTTGTATCCTTGGCGGAGGCTTTGGTGGACTCTACACAGCCCTGCGGTTAAGCCAATTACCTTGGGAATCTACGCAAAAACCCGAAATTGTTCTGGTAGATCAAAGCGATCGCTTCCTATTCTCTCCTTTACTTTACGAATTACTCACTGGCGAATTGCAAACCTGGGAAATTGCCCCACCCTTTGAAGAAGTTTTGCAAGGGACAGGAGTGCGTTTTTATCAAGGTGTTGTGTCTGGAATTGACATCGACCAGCAACGGGTAAATATACAAGAAGGCCCAGAAATTCCTTACGACCGATTAGTGCTGGCGCTAGGAGGTGAGACACCGCTAGATTTAGTCCCTGGTGCCACAGCCTACGCTTACACATTCCGCACAATCTCTGATGCCTATCGTTTAGAAGAACGCCTGCGATTTTTAGAAGAATCGGATGCTGATAAAATTCGGGTAGCGATCGTTGGGGCTGGCTACTGTGGTGTAGAGTTAGCTTGTAAATTAGCCGACAGACTAGGCGAAAGAGGACGCTTTCGGATCGTTGAAATCGCCGATCAAATTTTGCGAACTTCCCCAGAGTTTAATCGGGAAGCAGCAAAGAAAGCAATAGATGCCCGTGGTGTATTTCTTGACTTAGAAACCAAAGTCGAATCAATAGAGGAAAATAGCATTTCCCTAGAGTACAAAAACCAGGTAGATACGATTCCCGTAGATTTGGTAATTTGGACTGTGGGAACTAGGGTTGCGCCTGTAGTGAAATCTCTTCCCCTCAAGCAAAACCAGCGTGGTCAAATCACCACTACATCCAATCTGCAAGTCCTCGATCGTCCAGAAATCTATGCCTTGGGAGATTTAGCAGACTGTCATGATGTTGAAGGACAACAAGTCCCCGCTACTGCACAAGCGGCTTTTCAACAAGCTGATTATACTGCTTGGAATATCTGGGCAACTCTGACTAATCGTCCCCTCCTTCCCTTCCATTACCAACAGTTAGGAGAAATGATGGCACTAGGAATAGACAACGCCACTCTTACTGGTTTGGGAATTAAACTAGATGGGCCTTTGGCATACGTCGCCCGTCGTGCTGCTTATTTATATAGGCTGCCAACTTTAGAGCATCAGCTTAAAGTTGGTTTTAATTGGCTAGCCCGTCCAATAATAGAAACACTTTCTCGATAACTTTCAAGCTTGGGCATTGGGTATTGGTAAAAACCAAGATGTTTGCGATGATTTGTTTTATTTGTGCCAATCTACTTAGCAGATGCTAGACTCTACCCACAGAAGCTCTTAACAAGCCAAAATCTAAAATTCAACATTCAAAATTTTCAAACTTTAATGGAACAACCGAAAGTTATTTTTTTAGATGCTGTGGGTACACTCTTCGATGTTAAAGGTAGTGTGGGCGAAGTTTATAGTCAGATAGCCCAGGAATTTGGCGTTACAGTTTCAGCCGAAACATTAAATACAGCTTTCATCCAAAGCTTTAAAGCAGCGCCGCCGCCGATATTTCCAGATGCAGAACTGCAAGATATTCCCCAGCGCGAGTTTGATTGGTGGCGGATAATTGCTCTGAACACTTTTGAAAAGGCAGGTGTTCTCAAAGAATTTTCTGACTTTTCAGCTTTTTTTAGCGAACTTTACATTCACTTTGGTACTGGCGAACCTTGGTTTGTCTATCCCGATGTTTTACCAGCTTTAATCAACTGGCGGCGGTTGGGAGTTAGCTTGGGAGTGCTGTCCAATTTTGATTCTCGGATTTACTCAGTATTGCAAAGTTTGGGATTGAGAGAGTTTTTTACCTCCGTCACCATTTCTACCCAGGTACGTGCAGCTAAACCCGATCCGCAAATTTTTGCCATTGCCTTAGATAAACATAAATGTTCCCCAGAGGCGGCATGGCATATTGGCGATAGCATTGTAGAAGACTATCATGCAGCTAAAGCAGCTGGACTCAGAGGCGTTTGGATTAACCGTCATTAGATCACAAGCTTTCATAAACCTTCTGAAAAATCATGGTTTCAGCCCACATCAATCATAAGACTAACAGGGTTTGTTAAGAGCGATGCTTGGGTTGGGCTACGCCTACGCCCCAAAACGCAAATTGCACTTGGTTTGGTAACGACATTTGCGATTCGTACCCACCCAAGCCAAAGGAATCTTAACAGCATAGGCTGCCTTGTTATCATTAGCCACAGACACAAATATCCTACGGAATTACCTTCAGGCGCCGTTTCCTTGCCTTCTTGGGTTCAAACCTACTATTACCTGTTAACTTAGTTCGCCTGGACTCTCGCACCAATCGAATAGTCATGCTAATTGGAGACACAATACAAATAGAGATACTTCCAAACAGAGAGGTACTAATCGAATGACTACACCAAATTATGAATCATTGACAGAACAAGAATTACGCGATTACGTGCGACGAAATCCTCAAGATGAAGAGGCATTCCAGCACTACTTGAATATTATTCGCTCTCGCCCTAGTGTACTTTGCGCCACCAATGAGGAGTTTGAAGCAGAATTGCAAAAGCGAATTAATTCTTCACCTCAACAAACTTAAGAGATAATAAATGACTCCAAGAGCGATCGCTTGATGAATTCGCCACTTCTCACTCCCTACTGCCTTATTCCCCTGCTGCCCCAACACTCGTATGATCAACATATCAGGAAAACATAACAGCCAGATTTTTACCGCAAAACATGGGCAGTATTTGGGAAATCGATTTTTACTCCCGTCCGATTTTGGACGCTAATCAAAAAAAAGTTTGGGAAGTCTTAGTCTGCGAAAGCCCTTTGGATATCGCCGCAAAAGCAGATTCTTTGTTTCGTTATGCTCAATATTGTCCCAGTACCCAGGTAAATTCGGGCTGGTTGCGGACAGCATTGCAGGAAGCTATTAATCAAGCTGGAAAAGCACCAATTAAAATCCGCTTTTTCCGCCGCCAAATGAACAATATGATTACTAAAGCCTGTCAAGATTTGGGCATTCCCGTCCAGCCTAGCCGCCGCACTTTAGTTCTCAACCAATGGTTAGAACAGCGGATGGAAGAAGTGTATCCTCAAGAGGCAGGGTATCAAGAGGGGACAAATCCCTCAGTCCGCTTGGAGAAACCTTTGCCGCAACGTTTACCAGATGCTTTGGAAGGACAGCAGTGGGTATTTGTTACCTTAGATGCGGCGGATTTTGCTGATATGCCAGAGTGGGAAATTGGCTTTGGTGAAGCTTTCCCTTTAGAGTTGGCGAAAGTTTCACCCGAAGCCCGTATTCCTGGTATTTTGATTTTCTCATCAAGAGCGTTGCCCTTGGCTGGTTGGATGTCTGGTTTGGAGTTGGCTTTCTTAAGATTTGACGCCAGCGAAGAGGCGAGATTGCTTTTAGAAACTGGTGTGACTGAAAGCTGGATTGTGGCAAATATCAAAAAACCTCAAATTTTAGCAGAAGCTAAAGGTTTTGAAGCAGCCAAGCAAAAAGCTAATGGAGTACATTTTATCGGCATACAGTCCGATCCCAAAGCACAATCTTTTGCTGGTTTTTGGCTGTTGCAAGAGGTTAATCTGTGAAAATGGGCTGGGGACTGGGGATTGGGCAAGGTGGGGCCCCCTCTGGGGATAAGGGGTAATGGGGACTGGGGGGATTGGGGAGATAAGGAGAATAACCATGCCCAATCACAAATGACAAATGACAAATGACAAATGACAAATGACAAATGACAAATGACAAAT
>NZ_CAXTTT010000136.1:0-18977 GCF_964247315.1 uncultured Nostoc sp. | reverse complement strand
GCTTTGACTTATTCAAACCCCAGTTTGCTTTCTCATTTTGGTGTTTTCCGCAAGTCAAATCAGCTTTTACTTATTCAAACCCCAGTTTGCTTTCTCATTTTGGTGTTTTCCGCAAGTAAAATGAGCTTTGACTTACTCAAAATGCTTGAATGCTTTCTCATGGTTAATTTTTGAAGTTTCACTCTAGAAATGTTCTATCTCTAGGACTAAAAATTTTCTAATCCAAAAGTATAAAATAATAGAAACCTGGAGAGAAATATGTCATTAGAAACAGAGACACTACAGGCGACACCACCAACTTCTACTTTTGAGAAACTTCAGGAGAAGCAAGAATTTAACTGGAGGCAATGCTGGTATCCCGTCACCTTCGTTAAAGACTTACCTGCTAACCGCCCTCATAGCTTTTCCTTGTACGATGAACCTTTGGTTTTATTCAAAAACAAAGATGGACAATTTATCTGTTTAGCAGATCGTTGTCCTCACCGTACAGCTAAACTTTCTGATGGACAAATTATTGACGGCAAAATTGAGTGCTTATATCACGGTTGGCAGTTTGGCAGTGATGGCCAATGTCTGCACATTCCCCAATTAGCAACAGATGCAAAAATTCCATTCAATGCTTGTGTGCCATCCTTTAAAGTTGTGGAACGCCAAGGTATGATTTGGGTATGGGCTGGCGAAAAAGAAACTGCTGTTGATGAAATTATTCCAATTTTGCCAGATTTAGATAAGTCAGGATTTGTGTGTGCAGACTTTATATTGGATCTGCCTTATGACCAAACATATCTAGTCGAAAATGTTATCGATCCTGCTCATGTTGCTATTAGCCATAATGGCACTAGAGGGGGTGGTAATCGGAAAAATGCCCAACCACTAGAAATGGAAGTACTAGAGAGTTCGGCTCAGGGGGTTAAAGGCAGGTGGCGGGGAGCTAACAAATCAAATGAAGCCTGGAAGTATATTGATTTTGTTGCTCCAAGTCTTGTGCTGAACACTGCTTATATTGAAAAAAAAGATTGGACATTTGGACTAGCTTTATATTCGATTCCTTTAGGTAAAGGGCGATGCCGTCTTTTAGCTAGAGGTTATCGTAATTTCATGACTTGGGGAGTCAAGCTGAGGCCGCGCTGGCTCGATCACTTAAATACGAACAAAATATTGGAGCAGGATTTGCCTCTGATTGCGGGACAACAGGCAGAAATTGAGCGTTTGGGAAGAAGTCTCAAAGAATTATATTTGCCGTTAAAAACATCTGACACATTAGTGATTGAGTACCGCAAGTGGCTAGATAAATTTGGATCGTCTTTGCCTTTTTATCATGGCTATTCCACGTGGAAAAATGTTGAGAATGACGAGTTGAATTCAAAGTCGGTTTTGCTAGACAGGTTTTCGCGACACACACTTATTTGTAGTTCTTGCAATCGAGCTTATCAAGTTACAAACAGGGTCAAACAAGGTTGTATCGGGGTAGCGATCGCTCTAGCTGCTGTAGCAATACTTACAGATGATTCTAGAATCAAAATAGTAGCAATATCGGTTTCCATCGCAGCAATTGTCATGTCTGTTATGGCTCATACACTCAAAACTCACTTTGAGCATTCCTACACTCGTCACTAAAATAGGTAATGAGAACAGTTCGTAGTAAAGACTTTAGTCCTTATTTTCTAAGTACTAAAGTACTTACTACAAACTTTTCATTAATAGCTTAGACATTGTACCGATACATGTGTAGTAAGTTTGCTCACCTTAAACGATTTGCTCAAACCTCAAGTCTTGTTAAGTCACAATCGAGTTAATGGCTCTGCGCTAAAGTAAAAATATTGGGATAAAAATCTCTGGCAGTAAGTTCAATAGACCAATAATCTTTACCACTGCGGCGATCATGTCTCAAGAGCATAACGAATCACTCCAAATTCAGGAGATCACCAAACTCAAACCGAAACACTTTGCTGATTTAGTCAGATCGGCACAATTGGTTTTCGACCCTACAGCCGGAGTTTCGGGAAGAAATATCACAGTTGACTGGGAACAATTTGGAATTCCCCGTGAAGTAGCGGACAATCTCAAATCACTTGGTCAGCACTACCAGTATGCATCTCCTCACATCCCTGTTGAAGACATTTGGAGTAAATTAACTCCAGAAACTCGTATTTGGTTCGTTGAAAATAAAGATCGGTTGTGGCAGCTTGAAGAAGCTTTCCCAGCCCTTGACGAAGATTGAAGGTGCAGAAGGAGATAGGAGGTTGGAATTTAGATAAGACTTCTATACGAGATCGAAGATTTTAGTGAAGGACTTTAAACTCTTCCTCCCTTCTGCCTCTCTCTACAAGGATAAGCAAAAACTGCGATCGCAAGCAAATAGCGAATATTGACATTACTAGTTGCAAAGTCTTTAACTCTCATTGGTCAAGGACTACTTAGCATTTCTCCAGTTTACAGTTATACTGCTATCATTGCTGGCTCTACTGGTCAGCTAAATCTACTGAGTATTATTTTATTCAGTTTAATAATCGTAGCAAATTAGTACAGATTAAATTGAGACATCCTTTAGCTTTAGCTGGAATGTTTCAAGGTATTTTATTGTTTTCTTTTTTCTTTCAGCAAGAGATATATTAATTACAACAGGCTAGTACCGCAAGGCGGAAGTCAAAAGTCAAAAGTCAAAAATCAAAAGGATTATGGAATAAGCGCTTTAGGGCTTTTAAATGGTCTGCTTATTTACGCTGTGCTGTACTAGGAGTAATATCAAGTCCGGGTAATTACAGTTTAAAAAGTAATCAAACAGACATGATGATATAAGGGATGGGAAGATCAGGGAGAAACCAATCTCCAATAACCAATAACTAATATTTGAGGAGATTTAATGTGTCTAGTCGGAAATTATCTTTGTTACTAAAACTAATAATTATTATATTGGTTACTGGTGCTAGCAGTTTAGGTATCAGCTTGCTTTTAACCACAAGCGGATTTGAGCATTTGTTGGGAATTATCAAGCCAAAAAGCGAGAGTGCTAAAGCGAGTCATAACAAACTGATGAGTGCAGATGCACAGAATATAAGTCCAGTCAAAGACCAGATGAATGAAGTGCCAAAGGCATTTCAGGGAACAATCGTTTATCAAGGGAAACTAAAAGCGAATGAGAAAGTTATTGCCCTAACTTTTGATGATGGCCCCGGCCCCAAAAATACGGCACAGATTTTAGAAATCTTGAAGAAAAATGATGTAAAAGCCACATTCTTCATGATCGGGCAAATGGTGAAATATTTTCCCCAAGTTGCCAAGCAAGTGGCTGCTGATGGTCACGTAATTGGTAATCACACATGGCATCATTGGTATCGCCACATGGACTTAGCTACTGCGGCTAGTGAAATCGATCGTACAGCAGAAATCATCTACAAGACTACTGGAGAGAAAACTACTCTATTTCGTCCTCCTGGAGGCTTTCTGAATAATGGGCTAGCCGAATATGCCAAAAACGAGAAATATGCTGTCATGATGTGGTCAGAAGAATCGGGAGATGCTGAACGTCGTTCGCCTCAAGTTCCAGGACTAGTCAAAAATGTGCTGAAATATGCAAAACCCGGTGCAATTGTCCTGATGCACGATGGGGGCGGCAACCGTTCCAAATCTGTCAAGGCTTTACCAGAAATGATCGCAGGTTTAAAAGCCCAAGGCTATAGATTTGTGACAATTCCCCAACTACTAGAAATACAAGCCCAAGAAAAAAGTGTGGAAACAGCAGCATCACCTGTGGTAACAAATCAAGAACATCTAAACCAACAGCTTAATCATCAGTGATATCCTGTCCAGGTAATTAGTTAGTTTATTGGACAGCAATGGGATGTGTTGGCTAACAATGCAATTGTTTCGACTAATACCAATTCAATTAATGATTGCAATACATCCTTCGGTAAAGTAAAGACGCGATGAATCGCGTCTCTACAAATGGTCTATTTGTCGTTTCAAATTGGTATAACAATGCGATTGTTTCGGCTGACAATGCCAATACAGCAATCTAAAATCGGGTTTCATACTCAACTTGAAGTTGATTGTCATCCCCCACATCAGTTGAGCCTCGCATCAGAATTTCGTCATTGACTCGATAGAGGACATTGAAACGGAAAGAGTCATCGCTAGAAAGAGCGCGTGATAAAGAGGCAGAGAAATTTTTACTAATATCAAACACACCTTCCGCTGATAAATTAAGAATTGAAGCTCTTGATGCTTTTGATTCTTCATTATTAATAGATGGAGTCGGAAATATCCGAAATTCACTGAAACCAACAGCCTGTCCGATCGCAGTGATAGTTCCTTGTAAACCACCTAAAATGGTAGAACTAGCGAAATTAGTCAACCCTTGGCCTGCATCTGCTTGACCGAAAGAACCCAGAATTGAGCCACCCAGCAAAGCAACTATTTCTCCCTTACTACGGCTAGGTTCGCTCGTCAGTTCTAGATTCTCACCCAATTTACTAGCTGGCCCGTCCACCCTAGCTTGAACGGTAACGCTACGTAAAGTCCCAAAGTTGTTTACAGAAACATCGCTGACTTCAGAAGACAATGGTGATTCCAAAGTTTGAGTGTTCCTTGCTGATGCTTCTGGTACAATTGCCGTCAGTCGGACATCCAAAGTCGGGTCAAGTCCTTGACTTGGAATAAACCGCGCAGTTTGTTCATAGCCCCGCGCCAAGGTGAACTGAGTGGAAAACAAGCTCAGTCCTCCTCCTGTCAAACGAATGACTCCTTCAGGAAGCGGTTTAGCTAATGTACCATTAATGGTCAAGTCACCTTTAGCGTCAAACCTCAATAGGGGCTGACTCAATGCCGCTCCTCCTGGTACAAAACTGAGTAGGGACTGAGTTGTAACCCGAATATCTTTGCCTAAAATCAACTTTAAATCTGCAAACTTTACAGGTAAATTGGGTGGAGTTGCAGCGCTAGTGCTTGCGTCTGCTGTCACCACTGGGTTAGTGCTTCCATCTACTGTAGCCACTGGGTTAGCGCTATTCTCTGCTGTCGGTGTGACGTTAGGATTAACCTGTTGTCTATCTAGATTTATGACCTTAGTATTAGCCTCTGCTGTAGCTGCTGATTTTTTAGCAGCAGTAGGCGAGTTGCCAATAATTACCTGACCATCACTCAGTTGAATCTCTCCACCAATTACAGGTTTTAAGGCTGTGCCGCGAATCACGACATCGCCACCAACACCACCTTCATACAGTCCTGCAAGCTTAAAATTGAGTTTGTCTGCTATTGATACTGTCAGGGGATTAGCTGCGGCTTGTTGAGCATCAAAAATTGGCAAGATGCCTGATGCAGTTACTAGCCCTTGATTGTAATTACCTTGAATATTTTCAACGCTTACCGTTCTACCATTAAATTGCGCTGTTCCTGTGACATTCGTTAAAGGGTCGGATAAGGCTTGAGCGCGAAAAGTTGCATTATTAAGTGTGGCGTTGCCGTTGATAACTGGTTCGTTTAAAGTACCTCGAACATTTAAATCTACTTTTCCTTGACCGTCTACCCAAGCGACTTGATTATTGGTAAGCAGATTTAATAGTGCCAATCCTTCATTTTGCACATTGGCGTTGATGCTGATTTGATTGCTATCCGGTTGCACTTTGGCAAAAGGCAAAGGAGCTGGTACGCTACCTGTAACGGCAACTGGCTGTGTTCCTGTCACGAGTAAGGTACTATCAAAATTCAAGCGAGCTTTGTTGTAATCAAAGTTCACTTGCCCTGTTTGTACGGGTTGTTTGTTAAGGGTCGCATTCGCTAGCGCCACTTTACCTTGAACTCTGGGGTCTTGCAAACTACCTGCTAAAGTGGCATCAGCATTTACATTACCAGTGATATCTATGGGGTATTTTTCGATAAAAGGTTCTAAAAGTGATAAGGGCAGACTGGCTACATTCAACTTTCCAGATAGTTGCTCAGTTCCTAACTGTCCTGAAAACGCTACCAGTCCTCCATCAATCCCTACACTCAAGGGTGAAAGGGTGACGATACCATCGGCAAAAGTGCCTTGAGCAACGACTTGGTTGATGGAATAATTACCCCATTGCCAGTTAGCACCTTGAAAATTAAAGCCGACATTCAACCCAGACTTTAAGGAGCCATTGGCTGTAATTGCTCCGTTTAAAGCACCTGTCAATTCTGCAAGGCTGGGTAAAGATGGGGTTTGTTTGGTTTGAGCTTGCCGTTCTTTGGCGATCGCTGTTGTAATATTTGAGAAGTATGCTAACTGTGTTTTCAAATCTGCATTCGGCAAGCTGACAGACTCAGTTTCAAGTGCTTCTGCTCCAGCTAATGTTGGAGGCTGCAACCCAGTACCAAGGTCTTGAAAGTCGAAGATATTAAACGCTTGTAAAAGTCTCTGGATTTTGGCTTGGGCAAAATTAGCTTGGAATTGAAATTGCGGGTCATTCCCTGCTTGCACATTACCACTGAGGGCGATGTTGCTATCGCCAATCCGCAATTGACCATTAGCCAAGCTAGCTGTACCATCGGCATAATTGATGCTGCCGCGAAATTCATCGGCTGCAACTCTGGCAACACGAGGCCCTGCGATCGCAACGTCTCCCGCAATGGCATAATTATTTAAATTAACAACTAAATTACCCGATAATTGCCCCCCCAGAGGTTTCAATTGATTATTAGGTAAAAAGCCGCCAACCAGAGCGATGGGAAACTGCTGGGCGTTGACGATCAAGTTATCTCCCTCAGTTCTACCTGTAGTAACTGCCTCATCGCGTTTAACTAAAAATGAAGTGGGACGATAATCTGCACCTAAGTTAAGCGCAATCCGATCTTGCTTCCCAGCTAATCGCAGAGTTGCCCCTTGTCCCCCTTGAAAATTCACATTTCCGGTTAAAAGTGGGTCAAACGCCAAGTTACTCACATTGAAATTCCGCAGCCGGATATTCCCATTAGCTTGGGGAACATCTGGAGTTCCTGTAACTTTTCCATTAAAATCAAGTCGTCCTGCTATTGCTACGTCACCAGGAACTTTAAAACCAGTATTTTGTAAGTTGAAATTCTGCGCCAGCACATTTAAATCAAATCCGGCAATTTGAGGTGCGCCAGTTGGGGGAGACTGAATAGCGATCGCCCCATTAGCCCTCAATCCTGGGGTACTTGCGTTTTCAACTATAATCTGCTGTCCATTCCACTGAAATTGCACGGTGAGCGGTTTTGCCAGCTGCGCTACTCCTTGGGGAAGGCTGATTTCTCCGGCGGCGCGAATATCTGCAAGCTGGAAAGATTGGGTTGTGCCTGCTAACTGAATATTGCTATTCAGCCGTCCTCGCAGTTGGGGTGAAAAACGGCTGAGTTGAATTTGAGAAGTTTTGACAGATCCTTGCCAGCGTTGTTGTGCAATTTCACCTCTGGCTCTGATTGTCCCACCTGCCACGTTCACAACCGCATCGGGAAAGACGATATTCTCTCCCTGTTTGGTAACAACTACTCGTCCGGTGGTGGGATAGGTGGCACTAGGCGCTTGTACTCGTGCTACTGTTTGCAGATTGCTCAGAGTGCCGGAAATATCGGCATTTGCCGAGACATTCCCAATGGTGATCGAGGGTGAAGAATTGTAGGCTTTAGCGATCGCATCTCCTGGTATATTTTTTGCTTGCACAATCAACGCCACCCTACCTTGGGGTGCAAGCTGAACTCGTCCGCTAGCTGTGACTTGCCCTCCCACCTCTGGATTTGCTTGAACGCGAGAAACATAGACGTTTAACGGTGTACCCAGAGAACCAGAAATTTTAGCGTTCGCAGATATACCACCAACATTAATCGGAGTTGAAATACCGTAACCTTGAGCGATCGCATTTCCTGGGATACCTTGAGCTTGAATATCTACGCCTACCTGACCTTGGGGAGCGAGTTGAATTTGACCATTGGCTGTGATTTGCCCTCCGGCTGACGGCGTTATCTGAACATTAGAAACATCAAGTTTCAACGGCTGTTTGCGAAGTGAGCCAGAAATTTGGGCTTTTGCTGAAACATTCCCCACTGCGATCGGTAGAGTAACGCCATAGCTGCGTGCTAGTATATCTCCTGATATTCCATCAGCTTGAGCATTAAATATTACCCCATCTTTGGTTCCCAGATTAGCTTGACCGCCGCCTGTAATTTGACCACCAGCTGCGGGGACTATTTTCAGATTGGAAACAGTAAGTTGAGATGCAGTTTGAGACGCATTCAAGCGGAAATCAGTGTTGATGGTTTTAAATTGAACGCGGTCAACTTGAATCGGTTTTGTATTATTTACTGTACCACTGACGACTGGTTGCTCAAGTGCGCCTAGTATTTTAACATTTGCTTGAATTTCGCCACTAGCTGGGACTGACGAATTTACTTTCAGGGTATCTAAGATATTTTTCGCAGTAACTGGTTTGATCTGAGCAGAGACATTAAAACCTGTTTTAGTATTAATTGTGCCATTAGCGAAAATGGGAACTTTGCCAAAGTTCGTACTCAAATTATCTAAAGTAACTGTCTGACCTTGAAATAGAAATTTCCCATTAAAATTAGAAATCGGCTGAGGAATATTTGGAATTTTAGCGGTGATTTGATTAGCAGTAGCTGTTCCCGTAATTGCGATGTCTGAAAGTTTGGGTGGAATCTGAACTCCTAAGTCAGCATTTAAATACCCTGCTTGCAGAGCGATCGGTAATTGAATTAATCGAGTGATTTCAGATGCTTGTAAATTTTGTGCTGAAAGTTGGAGGTTAGTTTGTTGAGCTTTTAATTGGGTTTCGCCAACAATTTTAACAGCCCCTCCCCTAGTGAGTTGAGTATTGAAGTCATAACCGATCTTTTGATTTCCATCTGAAAATCGGGCAATACCACCAACTTGATCTAATATTACTGAGCCTTTCGGTTTAGTTGGTGCAGTGAATGGCATCAACTCTACTTTGCCATCTTGAATTTGAAGTGACTGCAACTCAGTTTGAATAAAACCTTTTCCTTCCCCAGCCTTAACTTGGGCTGTCACCCAACGACCATCTTTATCTTGTTGAATGTAGACATTGGGTTGAACTAACGTGACATCTAATACCAATTTTCGGCTAAGAAGGAGTTGCAACGGCGAGAACTGCACCTCCAAAGCTTTTGCTACTACCTGATCTCGATCGCTAGCAGTTGCTGGTATCGATAAAGAGCTAAATCTTAGACTAGAAAGCGAAAAACGTTCAACGTTCCCAACTTTTACTGAACGCCCCAGTAATTGCTCAAGATTTTGCTGCACTAACGGTGCTAAATCTTTGTATACATAGTTTCTAGCCCACCAAGCACCAACTATAATTCCAATTAGCAAAACCCCACCCAGAGCCAAACTGGTACGTCCTAAAAGCAGGAGCCACAGACGACGATTAGATGGTTTTTGATTGTTTTCTGAATTTGGCGATCGCGTCATGATTATTACCAGTACCAGTACTTTTTCTGGAGTGAGGCGGGAGACAGGTTAGTTGCAGTTGTATAAGCAAGTTACAAAATATGGTTTCACAATATCATGACTTACGCAAGAACTTTGTGGCAAGCTGCTTCTATTTTCTAAGAGAGGCTGCGCCAAGAAGACGCATTTGCAGTGCATCTATGTTGTTTTATGATTTTGTGTAATTCCTCAATCTATTTCGATTACTAATTTGTTTATCATCAGATATTATTTTTGCTGGTATTCTGATTTTGATACTTTGTTGGTATTAAAAAATTATTTATAACTTCCTAAATTTGAACAGTCTTTATTTTAAGAGAATTTTATAATCATTGAAATTGATATCTTTGATATATATTTTATTTACTTAATATCGCTTCTTTGTGAAGTTGCATATATTTACCCCAGAGCAACAAATTACTAACAAGACTCCCGACTTGTTTAAAAAGTCGGGAATCTGAGCTTTTTGATTCCTCTTTGGCAAACTCAATCATTCATCAGTTGGATCGTCAATCATTTCCGGTACTAAAGCTGGGTTACTTCTACGTTCTTGTGGTGATTGCTCTCGAATAACATCGTCTATTCTGGCAGGGTGTTTGATTTTGTCTAGTACCTCTGGACTTAATTGTGATGGATCGCCTTCTGGATTAGACTTTTCAGCTTGACTAGGAACTGTTTCCTTATTCATAACTATTTCCCTAAACCCTAAACTTATACGCCAAGCTTAAGTTCTTTTATGGTGGGGTACACACTATCTTGGGACTTAATTTTACATAGCAGTGGGTAAGAAAGGCGTGAGCTTTAACGAAACACAATAAAGGCGTCAGTCGCCAGAATTGAGAATGAATTTTGAACGAAAGAGTGGATAACGCAGCGTAAAGCCTTCTCTTCTTTTTCAAAGAGGCTTGTCTGCGACACCTACGCGTAGCGCCTCATAGAGAGCATCTTGATTCTGACGCCAAGCCGCGGAGCGTCTTTGGCTTTGCGTCTTTGGCTTTGCTCTTGAATTCTGACTTCTGAATTCTTCTTCAAGAATTGTAGTTTTTGGCTGACCCAGAAAGCAATGTCATCAAAAAATGACATTGTGACCATTAATGAACACGTAGTTCGCTATAATTGTCATAAAAGCATGACAATAAGATCCCAGAAGGGCTGATAAATTCGTGAAACAGCCAAAAAACCCACCTCATACCCCTTGATCCCTAGATATGCTTAGTGGTTAATATAGACTTAACAAATAGAAATCCTCCGATCCCAAAGAAATGCTGATTTCGGCATCATAAGGAATTGAAAGGATATTGGCTCGATTTAAAAACAGATTAAAAAACTTAAAAACTGGGCAAAACCAGGAGTCAGGAATAAGAAATTCATCTGGAATGGATGAGATTTTACATAGCATTCTTTAACCAGGGGAAATCATTTACCGCTTAAACTACTGGAGGCCAAATTAATGGCAAAAGAACGCCCGCCACTAGAGGAGATGACCTTACGTCAATTACGCAAAGTTGCTAGCGAATATAGCATCTCTCGCTATAGCAGAATGCGTAAATCACAACTGCTGACATCAATACAAGAAGTCCAGCGTAGCAAAAACTTACTCAGTCCATCTCGTTCATTGGAGGCACAAGAAACCGTGGAAGCTGCAAAGTTTGAATTAGGTCAGGAAGATCGTACTGGTGGATCTTTAGCTGATGTTGATGAAGGACTGGCAGATTTGCCCTCTGGCTATGGTGAAAGCCGGATTGTACTTTTACCGCGCGATCCTCAATGGGCTTATACTTACTGGGATATTCCCAATGAACACAAAGAGGAACTGCGTCGGCAAGGTGGACAACAACTGGCACTACGGATTTATGATGTCACCGACATCAATATTGAATACCAAAGCCCACATAGCATTCAAGAATATCCTGCTGATGAACTAGCTAGAGAATGGTATATACCAGTTCCAGTTAGCGATCGCGATTATACCATCGATATCGGCTATCGTGCTGCTGATGGTCGCTGGTTAGTACTAGCTCGTTCTAGTAGAGTACACATTCCTCCCGTCTATCCTTCTGACTGGATTGAGGATGTCCTCATCACTGTAAATTTTGAAGAAGATTTACGTGGCAAAACTCAGTACGAACTAGTTCCTCCTGCTAAGAAAGTTGCACCTACCACCAATGGTAATGCTGTTGTAAATGGCAACAGCAACCCCATCTACGACGAAATCTTTGGTTTAGCAGAATCTGCCGAAACACAACGGGTTGCTGGTTCTATTTTCGGCTCCCAACAAGGTGCAGTGCGTCCTGAACAAGCCATTAGCTCCTACATTTTCCCATCTGGTGTCGGTCTATGGGCAACTCCTACCGCTTCCGGTGCAGGAATGTCAGGTGTTGGCTTCTCGGCTTCCGCCGTACCAGTGCGTCCGCGTCAGTTCTGGTTAATTGCCGATGCTGAGTTGATAGTCTACGGTGCAACCGAACCCGATGCTACTGTAACCATTGGTGGCCGTCAAATTAAGCTAAACCCAGATGGAACATTCCGCTTCCAGATGTCCTTCCAGGATGGTTTAATTGACTACCCAATTTTAGCTGTAGCTGCTGATGGTGAGCAAACCCGGTCAATTCAGATGAAATTTAATCGTGAGACACCATCTCGGAATACTAACACCAAAGAAGAAGCTGTCTTAGAATGGTTCTCTTAAGTTTTGGCTTTGAGATTGACTACAGACTGAAATTTTAAATTATTCCCCGCTATAGTAATTCTGTAGCGGTTTTTTTTATATTATTATGTCTACAAAAAAATTATTTTTGTTATTTATCTTGATAATCAGTGCAAGCTTATTATCAGGTTGCCAAAAGATAGAAGCAAATTTAGTCCCAAAAGCATCTAAAAGTTGTCCTGGCAAAGATGCCAAGTTCAGCATTGATTTTTTTAAAACCAATAATCAAGGAGAAAAAAATTCCAAAGGTATTAACAATGTGATTATTTTTAATCCCAAATCAGCAGAATTAGATTTCAAAGTTAATGTTGGTCTATCTCATAAACTTTACGCCAAAGATAGTAGAGGTAAACTACGTAAAGAATATGTAGCAAAACAGTTTCATGAACTGATCGCTGATGAAAATGCTAAGTTAAACGGACAGCTACCCATTGCCGCAATTAATGCCGACTATATAGATACTGATGATAAACCACAAGGCTTAAATATTTCTCGTGGCGTAGAATATTCAGGAGCATTTAAAAATAAACGTTCTTCCTTTGGGATATCAGGAGGTACGCCCCAGCAGCGACAGGCTACTATCCAAGCTGGCAGAAGAGAAAACGATATTCTCAATTACAATTTAGTGGGCGGTAATGGTAGATTTTATCGTCAGGGTAAGTTTAAAGATATTTGTGAAGATTTGGGAGAATTTGCTTGTAAAAATGCAACTAATCGCTCTCTGGCAGCTATCACTAATCAAGGCTATGTAATCTTATTAGTTAATGACTTGAAAGCTAATTCAGATATTGAATTATCTCAATTTAATCGAGAGTTACTGCCAGATATGTTTGATAATGTCTTGGAAGGCATTGCTAGCAATAACTGTTTAGGTAAGATTCAAGAAGGGATTTTATTTGATGGAGGTATGTCTCCAGGATTGTATTACAACCAGAAAACTTATGTAGAAAACCTTGGGCCGATTGGTTCAGTTTTTTTGATTTACAAAAAATAAAATATTTATAATTTCCAGCGTTATTGCACCCCACCTCGATGCTTTGGCGGGGTGGGGTGATTCGGGTTTAATAAGTCATTAAGCAGACATGATATAATTAACCGAACTTGATATCATTGGTTATTTACAACTGACCAATAACTAATGACTAATTCACGAGTTAATGCTTATTTACGACTTTGCGATTCATCTGGAATTTTAGTTTTTTGATGAGAAAAACGAATTCCTACAAAGACATCGTAAATAAACTCTAAAAAGTCTTTCTTTTGTAGTAACCCTGAAGTTTGATAACAGCCTTTTTCATCTAACAAAGGCTTCATTAGATAGTATGTAGACTGATATTTGTACCAGGGAATACAAGTCCATAAATGATGAATTAAATGGTAGTTCTGACCTAAAATCAGGATGTTAAGAATTGGGCTGGGGTATACACGAGCATTTTTCCAGCGATCGCGTTCAACAAAGGGACGATGGGGCAAATAATCAAAAAATAAGCCCAGTATTAATCCCACTATACCAGAAGGTACAACCCAAAAATTGAGAACGTACATTAAAAAATGATATTGAACCGAGATATAAAAAATTGCAACAACAATTAAGCGGCTAATTAACCATTCCCATAGCTCATATTTGCGCCACAGTCGCCGTCGAAAGAAAAACACTTCATGCGACAAGAATCGAAATGCAATCAGCCACAACGGGCCACCTGTAGAAACAAAATGATCTGGATCGTCTTTGGGATGGTTGACATGAGCATGATGCTGCAAATGTACTCGTGTAAACACTGGAAAAACGAACCCTAGCATCAGGGCGCTACCATGCCCTAGCATGGCATTAATTACTCGATTGCGGTGAGCAGATTGGTGACAAGCATCATGAATTACCGTTCCAGCGCAATGCAAGGCAATAGTGTTAGAAACAAAACATAGCCAGTCTGGCCATTGCCAAAGCCAATAACCACAATGAGATGACACCAGTACTGTTACAGATGCAAAAAACAGTAGTAGTGTAGGATTGAAATCACCAGGAGGCGCTAACAATTCCTTTGGTGGAACTTTCAACAGTTTATGTGTTTCTGAAGTTACCGTTCTTACTTCTGTATCTACTACGTCTTTAAAAATGACTTCCAAGTTGTTGCCATTTAGCTTTTTATAGTCATCAACGGCTGGGTCGATGATGATTAGGCTTTTGTCCGGGATGTCAAAAAAATTAGGATCTAAAGAGGTCATAATTTTCCTGGTCGTGATTCGTTGATAAAATGAGCTTGAAATCCCAAACTCAACCAGCACAGAATAGATTTCTTGCCTCGATTAGAGAGATGAAAAGATTGAAAATTTAGCCAATACTCTTCTCTATTCAAATTAGGTATGGACTGTAAGAGATAGGGAATAGAAAAAATTTAGAATTCCTTGCTAAACTACATACATAAACAAAATATTTGATTTTTCATTTTGGTAATTAGTCCTGTTACTCATAATGCCAGCGACAACGGCATACATAGATTTTGGTTTGATATCGACATTTATCGATTTGCCCAGGCAATATTTTTTCCGATGTGCTGAAACGAAACTTTGTTATTGCTTTTGTAAAAAATAATTTTCAACAATATAAAGAATACAGTTATTTGAACGATCGACGCAAGAGTTTTGTCGGAATTTGACGTATAATCAAAATATTTTAGTCACAGATATCATACTTTTAACAAAAATGCATATTTTATTTGCTTAAATAAAAACTCATCTTTTTTCCTAACCGATGTAATAAGTATATATACTTGCGATCGCTTGCTCCCTTTTGATTCCGTGCAGTTGCTGTCTTCTTCTTTGAACCAAAACTTTATTGCGGGAGTATACTGGTAGCGAGAATAGGGAAAGCTTTGTGCAAACCATGACACTTAATTTGTGGAGCATACCACTTCCTACACTGATTCTGAGTTTGGGACCACCAAAAATATCAAATTTCTATACTTAACAACAAAGATTTTGCTATGCGTCAATTATTACTAGTTTTGTCCAGTATACTAACTCTCAGCAGTTTAAATACCCCTGCCATGACAATAGCAGGCACAACGCCTGATTTATCTGAGATGCGCTTAGTTCAAAAGCTCAACTGCAATAATCCTCAAACTCAAGCAGTAATTAATGAATGTACGAAGTTGTCTTATCAGAATGCAGATAAAAAACTGAATCAAGTTTATCAACAATTGATATCTACATTAGAAAGGCCTAGAAAACAGAAATTGATTGCTGCACAACAAACATGGATCAAATTTCGAGATACCAATTGTGAGTTTGAGAGGAGCAAATATGAGGGCGGAAGTGTTGCCTCTAGCATTTATTCTGGTTGTTTGGAAAATACCACAAAACTGCGTACCCAACAATTACAAGAATATCTCAAAACTGACCCTTAAGCTTAAGCTGTAAGTCAGTTTAGAAGAAGCTTTTAGAGATTAGACTTCTTGCATGAATCAATGAGCTTTCACCCTAAATCCCTCTCCCAAGCGTGGGAGAGGGACTTTTAAATTTGCTATTTGTGCAAGAAGTCTATTGAGTCAGCGACTCAATGAATGCATTCTCCGGCGGTAGCTTGGGAATGAGGGAAGTTTTATCAAGCTAGGTTTTTATTAACTACTAGTTGTCACTGGAAACTAGACTAATTATCTTTTTCTGAGATTAACGCAAACCTAAAATTTCGGAAATCGCCGCTACAATATCCAAATAAAAGTTGCCTTTCACCGCCCGAAACAACTCAAATTTAGAGTCAGGGGCACCAAAAAATGGTCTGAGAAACCATCCTAACTGCATACCAACAAAGGCATAAAGCAATAACCAGGATCTTAAAATAGTGGTGCGAGTTTTTTTGCCAACTTCATCTTGTTGAGAAAGTAATTGCATTCCTTCATAAAGGAATTTCACGCCAAATATGCCTGTGATAGCAAAAATAAACACATTCAGCAGTTTAAAAAATTGATAAGAATCAGGTGTAGTAATCAGAAAAAATAGCGTAACTGGTGCCAAGCTAAATAAAAGTACACTAATCACTGATACAGATGTGAGTAATACAACGAAATGCTGTAAAATACTGCTCCGAGAACCAAATAAAACATTAAAAAAGAACAAAGTCGGGAAACAAATAATCAGTGTGATTAAATAGAATACCGGAAGCTTAATAGCACCAGATAATGCTTGTGCCCAACTGTGGGATGCACCGATAATTGCTCCATAAAGGGCAAAAAATATAGAACTAGATACAAACAGAGAACTAATTTTATTTTGTAATCGCACTCCCTGACGAATTTCTTCTAAAAATGACTGACGATCGCGCAGTAAATTAACCAAAACACCAAACTGTTGAATTCCGCGATTTTGCTTTTTCAGCATAATTTTATCTGTTATATATTTTCTGTAATTACTAATGACTAATTAACGGAATCCAAAGAGATAGCTAAGAGATTTAATGACGCTTAAATAGAAATTACCTTCTCTTTCACGGAATAGTTCAAAGACAGAACCAGGTGTGCCAAAAAACGGTCTGAGAGTCCATCCTAACTGACTGCCTATGAAAGCGTAAAGAAATAGCCAAAATTGTAAAATTTTCTGGCGTGTCTTACTACCTTCATTATCTTGTTCTAAAACTAAACTCGTAGCTTGATATAAAGACGAAACACCAATAAATCCGGTGATGGCAAAGATAAAGACATTTAACAAAATTAGAAATTGGTAATTATTGGTGGTAATTAAGAAAAAGAGTGTGATTGGAGCAAAGCTAAATAAAAGTACGCTCGTGACTGAAACCGCAGTTAATACTAATGCTAAATGCTGGGCAAAAGTCCGCTTGGAACCAAAAATAATATTAGCGAAGAACAACGTCGGGATACAAATCAAAAGTGTGATTAAATAAAGGGCTGGGAGTTTAATGGCGGAAGATATAGCTTGCATCCAGCTATGGTATGCACCAATGATTCCGCCATAAGCAGCGATAAATAAGGAACTACAAACTAGCAAAGAAATTATTTTATTTGGTAATCTCGTACCTTGGCGAATTTCCTCTAGAAATCCTTGGCGATCGCGCAAGAATCCAATCAGCACTGCAAAGTATTTGATTCCTGAAGATTTCCGTTCAATCATGTTATCCTCACACCGATATTATTCTACGTTTCATCTGAGTAATCACCGCCAGAACCATACTTCCAAGCATCAATCAAACGATGCCAATAATATTGTTGTTCGTTCGGTTGATTCTTAATCCATGTTTCTAACATTGGACTTAGCGAAAGTAAGGCAGTGTATACACCTAAATTACTGTAATGTAACATCCAATCTAACAAACTTGCCAAACCTACTTGCGGAATTATCTTAACAACTAATGCAGGATGATATAAACCAGTTTTTAACAGTGTTTGTGTTAGTGCCGAAAACTGCACTATATCTTGTAAAAATGGTTTTAACACTGGTGTTCCCAACTGTTGCATTTCTTGAAATACTGCTGAGAGTAATTGGTTAATTTGATCTGGGGCAATTTTCTGATTTACACCAACACTCATCGCCCTTTGAAACAACCAGGTAACAGTCAAACTTGGCTGATAAGGTTGCAGTAGTGCTAACGCTTTTGCAGATAATTGTTCTGTTTCCAGCGCTTCGGAAATGCCATAAGTTAAACGCTTCAGGTGACGCACCATTGCCCCAAAACCACCAAAACTCAAGGGAGATTGACTACCACTGCTATCTCCGGCTGGTAGAATGCGATTCCAAGGGGTTTTTAGCGGACTTTGGCGATAGGTGGGAAAGAAACCAAATAGCGCTCGTTGAAATTTCAGCTTGCTCAGTTCCACTCCCTGATATTCTGGTAAAAGACGCAGATATTCCTCAAATAGAGCTTCTAAACTCAAACGTTGCGGATGTGCATCCATGTAAGTAAACAAGTAAGTTGTTCTGCCATCTCTGGCTGGAAAGGCTTCCCAGAAGTACTGGCATTGATTTTGCAAAGATGTAAATGATAATAACAAGTCGCCTGAGTTATTTTCTGGAAAACCTTGGGCGCAACTTCCCACAACCAAGCATAAAGCGTCTGGTTTTTTGCCTTGGCGTGCTTGTTGGGTGATCGGTGAAAAATGTCCCATCGCGTCGATTAATAAGCGAGTTTTGAATTGGTTATTTACGATCACCCCGTCGGGATGAACTACTGCTTCGGTAAAAGGTGTGTTTTCTAACAACTTTCCCCCAGCAGCGAGAAATCGAGTTTTCAAGGTAGCTAGTAGATAAACTGGATCTACGCCGATATTCAAAACATCCTCTACCCAAACTTCTGTACCGCCAGCAAAACTAACTCGTGCTGGGTTATATTGAGTGGCGATCGCACTTGCTAATTCTTCCTCACTCAGCAAGTTCAATTCCACAAACACATCTAATTCTTTACGAGAAATATTCCACTCTTGTTCCCTTCCCCGCAAAATTCCCCGTTCCAACAACGCCACCCGCAACCCCTTCACCGCCAAGGCGCAACCAATTAAAATGCCCAAAGTGCCACCGCAGATCAGCACATCGAAATCTACAACGCCTAAAGGCTGTTGACTTTCTTTAACTAGCGTTGGTACTGGTGCGGTGTTTTCGCGCACAGATGTTAAGATGCGATCACCTTGACGCAATCCTTTTAAAACATCGCCGGGTAATTGGGAAAGAATTTCTTCAGTTAAAGACATTTTGGAAAAACTAAACTCTACATTCCAAAACTACCTGAGAATGAAGAAAGTAGCTAAATAAAAAGACCTCTCCCTGGTTTTACTACGTAATATGATGTCTGCCAAATTACCCATAAAAAAGAACCCCACCCCCAAC
>NZ_CAXTTT010000135.1:0-19093 GCF_964247315.1 uncultured Nostoc sp. | reverse complement strand
ACCCCGTATTTGAGTAAAGCAAACGCTCCCCTCCCCCCCAAGCTCTTAGCAGGGTGGTTTCATACAAGCAGAGAAAAACTAAAACTGGGTTTCAAAGCCTCTCCCCCAACAGAAGGAGAGGAATGGAAGTGAGGGAAAAAGCCATGCCACGAAACGATAAATCAAGACTTATGTATTTTTCTTTTTTCGTATGAAAGCACCCTGCCTCCCCGCCAAGCTCTTAGGGGTTGGGGGTGAGGTGTTAAAGATTTTTGCAAGAGGTCTAATCTATTTTCTCTTATCCAAGAGTTTCACTAACAACTAGATATCTAAACTTAAGTGGAGAACTGCAGGAACATGAATATTCAGAATACAAGCATACTTTTCCTTGACTCCTCTGTTAATAACTATGAAATATTGCTGAAAAATGTTGTATCAGAAATTGAGGTAATAGTCCTTGAATCGAGCCAAGATGGGGTAGAGCAAATTACTCAAATACTGTTACAACGCCCTAGAGTTGAAAGTGTCCACATTGTTTCTCATGGCTCTCCCGGTTGCCTTTATCTGGGTAATACTCAACTCAGTCTCAGCAGTTTAGAACGCTATACCCAAGAGTTACAAACTTGGTTGTCTTCATCTCTAATACTCTATGGCTGTAACATCGCAGTTGGAGATGCAGGAGAGGAATTTTTACATAAGTTGCACCAATTGACAGGAGCAAATATTGCTGCTTCTACTACACCAACAGGTAATGCAACGTTGGGAGGAGATTGGAATTTACAGGTTCAAGTCGGCAAGGATTTTTCAATGCCAGATCATATAGCTTTGGCATTCCCACAAGAGACTCTTTCTAGTTATACAGGAATACTTGCTCCTGGAAACCTGGATACTACCTTTGGCATTGGTGGTAAAGTCATTACAGATATTGGTGGTAGTGACACAGCTTATAGTGTTGCCATTCAAGCGGATGGCAAGATTGTAGTAGTAGGAGAAACCTACAATAGCAACGGTAACTTTGCGGTAGCTCGTTATAATCCAAATGGTAGCCTGGATAGCAGCTTTGGCAATAGCGGCAAGGCGATCACTGATTTTGCCAACCAAAGCGATAGAGCTTACAGCGTTACCATTCAGCCCGATGGCAAAATTTTAACCGCCGGAATTACCTACAATGACAACCAAACTGATGCTGCTCTTGTACGCTACAACTCTAATGGCAGCTTAGATACCACCTTTGGCAATGGCGGAAAAGTTGTTACTAACTTTGAGGGTAAAAACGAATGGATAAAAAGCATTGCTGTCCAGCCAAACAGCAAAATTGTTGTGGGGGGATATCTTAACCCGAATGATGGTTCCCTCAATAATGACTTTATCTTGATACGTTACAACTCAGATGGCAGTCTGGATACTAGCTTTGGTAATGGGGGTAGGATTCTTACTTCCATAAGCGACGGCCAAGACGGTATTGCAAGTATCCTGATTCAGCCAGACGGTAAGATTGTAGTAACTGGGAATGCCATGAACAATAATGGCGACATTAACTCTATTTTGGCACGTTACAACTCCAATGGCAGTATAGATACTAATTTTGGTACTAATGGTAAAGTAATCACAGACTTTCCTGGCAGATATGACTTTGGAAATAGTGTTGCTCTCCAGTCTGATGGCAAAATTGTCGTAGCGGGATCTACTGGGGAGATTGGTAGCAATGGAGATTTTGCTCTCGCACGCTATAACTCCGATGGTACTCTGGACGCTAATTTCGGTAGTGGCGGTAAGGTTGTTACAGATATAAGCAGTAATGATGCTGGACAAAGTTTGGCCATTTTGCAGAATGGCAAAATTGTAGTCTCTGGGTTTACTCAAAACGGAAGCGATCGCCGTGATTTTGCTTTAGCTGTCTACAACTCTAATGGCAGCTTAGATACCAGCTTTGGCGATAGCGGTAAAGTCATAACCCCCGTTAGCAGTAGTTATTTTCAAAATACTGCGGTTGCCGTTCAGTCTGACGGTAAGATTGTGGTTTCGGGAAGTGACAACGGTAACTTTCTTGTAACACGTTACGAGGCACCCTCTAATAATCTTCCCACTCCCTTGAATTTAAATTATTACAAACTAGCAACAAGCGACTTTCTCCAAGACTGGTCAAATACTAATTTGATTACCAGGGATGATGATTGGAGTAATTTACCCAATATCAGGGGTTTTCGAGGTGATGGTTTAGTTAGTAGCACGGGTATTAACCCACAAACGTTACTAGCTGATGGGTCTGCAACTCCTATTGATGTTAATGCTAATCAAAGTAATCCAAATACCTACACAAATAGCGGGATTACGGAATTTGCATTGAGCAATCCAACTATTGCTCTCAGAGGCTCATCAACTGCTACAGCGCCGAATTTAGTTATTTATCTAGATGCTACTGGGCGGCAAAATCTCCAACTTAGCTTTACGCTACGTGACATAGATACCTCAACCCGCGATGCTATTCAATCTGTTGCTGTACAATACCGCATTGGAAATACAGGGAATTTCACCAACCTGCCAGCTGCTTTTGTACCCGATGCTTCTAATAACGCCTCAACCTCAGCGTCTTATGACGCACGGGAAGCACGGATAAGTGTCTTATTACCACCCGAAGTTACCAATCAGTCGCAAGTTCAAGTTCGGTTTATTACTACTGATGCGAATGGAGAAGATGAGTGGATTGGTGTTGATGATATCAAGGTTACGAGTAAAGCTATTGGCACTAATCAGCCGCCAGTAGTAACAAACGATACTTATTTTGTCTCGGCAAATACTTCTTTCCAGACTGCTGCGGCAATTACCGCGTTGACTTTAGATAGCGATCGCGGTAATTATATCGGTCAGAGTGATTACTATAGCTATACTCTTGACACAGGAAAGTTTAGAGCTTCACGTGTATACCCTGACAATCCCAGTAGCAATAATGCTATCCAAATCAATTACTATGATGGTGTCAAATCGTGGTATCTTTCATTTGCCGCTCCATTTAATGCTCCACTTACAGCAGGCACTACATACACAGGTGCAGCACGTTTCCCATTCCAAACCTCTAATCAGCCTGGTTTAGATGTCAGTGGTGATGGACGAGGCTATAACAGTCTCATAGGTCAGTTTACAGTCAACCAAATCACCTACGGTTCTAGCGACGAAATTCTCAACTTTGATGCCACCTTCCAAGAATACGGTGATGGCGACCCTGCCAGCGAAAGCTTCAAAGGTCGCATTCAATACTACGCTACCCCTAACAATTTAGTTGGTGGTGTATTAACTAATGAAACATCTATTGTAAATCCGGCACTGAAAGCAACCTTAGTGTCTGGGACAAATAACGGTAGCCTTGTTTTCAATTCTGATGGGTCTTTTACTTACACTCCTAATGCTGGCTTTCAAGGCATTGATACATTCAGCTATAAAGCGAATAATGCGATCGCAGATTCTAATATTGCAACAGTAACTTTAAATGTTGGGAATCAAGCGCCTACACTCACTTTGCCCAGCACAAACCCCACTTACTTTGAAAATGCACCTGGCATCTTCATCGACCCTAATGCAACTGTCACTGACCTTGATTCCCAAGACTTCGATTCAGGTAAATTAACTGTTCGCTTCAGTAATGGCGGTACTCCTGATGACCGTTTTGCTATTCAAAACAGCCCAACAAATAAAATTGAATACTTTGGCACAAATGTTTTTTACAATACTAATTTGATTGGTAATTACACTGGTGGGGTCGGCATCCAAGATTTAGTAATCAACCTCAACTATAATGCTACGCCTACTGCTGTCCAAGCCTTGATACGCAGTATTAATTACGCCAATGTCTCTGAAAATCCCTCCACTACTCCCCGTCTTGTCAGCTTTGTATTGACTGATGGTGATGGCGGTACTAGTGCCACAGTTTCCAAGACGATTAACGTTACTGCTATCAATGATTCTCCTACAATCAGTTTGCCAGGAACTAATCCCACCTACACTGAAAACGACCCTGCTATCTTCATTGATCCTAATGCAACTGTTGCAGACCTTGATTCCCAAGACTTCGATTCCGGTAAATTGACTGTTCGCTTCAGTAATGGTGGAACTGCTGACGATCGCCTCATCATCCAAAGCAATACAACAAATAAAATTCAAGTCAACAACAACACAAGCTTTTTGTACAATGGTAGCCTGATCGGTACTTTCAGTGGCGGTATTGGCACTCAAGACTTGGTAATCAACTTTACCTCTAAAGCTACGCCTACTGCCGTCCAAGCTTTGATACGCAGTATTAGTTACGCCAATGTCTCTGAGAATCCCGCTACTACTCCCCGTAACGTTAGCTTTGTATTGACTGATGGTGATGGCGGTACTAGTGCTAATGTCTTTAAGACGATTAATGTTACTGCTGTCAACGATTCTCCTACACTCAGTTTGCCAGGAACTAATCCCACCTACACTGAAAATGACCCTGCTATTTTCATTAATCCTAGTGCAACCGTCCTAGACCCTGATTCCCAAGACTTCGATTCCGGTAAATTGACTATTCAATTCAGTAATGGCGGAAGTGCTGACGATCGCCTCATCATCCAAAGCAACACAATAAATAAAATTGCGGTCAACGACACAAGCATTTTGTACGATACTAGCTTGATTGCTACTTTCAGTGGCGGTATTGGTACTCAAGACTTGGTAATCAACTTTAACTCTAAAGCTACACCTGCTGCTATCCAAGCCTTGATACGTAGTATTACTTATGCCAACATCTCTGAGAATCCTTCCACTACTACCCGTACTATCAGCTTTGTGTTGACTGATGGTGATGGCGGTACTAGTGCCACAGTTTCCCAGATGATTAACTTGACTGCTGTTAATGATGCCCCAGTTGTTACTGTAAATCAAAGCTTCAACGTTAAAGAAAATAGCAGTAATAACACGGTAGTTGGTACTGTAGTTGCTACCGATATTGAGGGAACTAGCTCATTTTCTAACTGGACAATTATTGATGGTAATCTCGATCTCGATGGAGATGGGAAAACTGCTTTTAGTATTAACCCCACTTCAGGACAAATTATTGTTAACGATCGCGATGATCTTGACTTTGAGAGCCATCCTAACTTTCAATTACAAGTTACTGTCAGTGATGGCACTGATACAAGTGCCAAACAAGCGATCGCTGTCAATCTTAATGATGTCAGCGAAAAAACCATCTATGGTACATCTTCAGGCAATAGGCTAAATGGCAGTACAACTGATGATACTATTTATGGCTATGCAGGAAATGACTACCTTTATGGTCAGGATGGTAACGATTGCCTGATTGGTGGTACTGGCAATGACTACCTTTATGGCGGTAAAGGCGATGATATTCTCGACGGTGGTGATGGCATTGATTCGGTAAGTGAATCCGCCGATGTCAATTTTACCCTAACTAACACTCAACTAGTCGGTTTAGGTAATGATAGCCCGATCAATATTGAACGAGTAACGCTGACAGGTGGCATTAGTAACAATACTTTAAATGCTTCATCATTCACGATTGCTAGTGTCTATCTTTATGGCGGTAATGGTAATGATAGTCTCTTAGGCGGCAGTAACAATGATTACCTGTACGGTCAGAATGACAGCGATCGCCTGATTGGTAATGCTGGCAATGACTACCTTTATGGTGGTGCAGGTGACGACATCCTGATTGGGGGTGCTGGCAACGATTTACTCTATGGGCAAACAGGTGCGGATATTTTTGTTCTCGCATCAGGAAACGGCAGTGATACCATCTTTGATTTTAAGGATGGCATCGACAAACTTGGTTTATTCAGTGGTTTAACTTATGGGGCTTTAACTATCTCTGCAAATAGTAATAAGACTTCTATTCGGATTACTTCCACAAATGAGACATTAGCGATTTTGAGCGGCATTAATCCCAGTTTGATTACAGAGAGTGATTTTATACCAGTTCTCTAAAATCTCCGTCTTCGTGTTGCCACATCATTATTTTGGAATAGAGTTTATGAGTTTACCTCCAATTTTAGAGGAAAAATCATAAACTCTTAAATCAAATGCACTCCCCCACGCCTTACCTACGGTGTATACACAAGTCCTGAAAACCTAGCTTGATAAGACTTTTCTCGTTCTCGTTTTCAGTCTCAGACTGGGAATGCATTCATTGAGTCTCTGACTCAATGCCTGACTGGAGGCAGCAGCATCTAATAGCCATTCCCAGAGTACGAAAACGAGATAAACGACAGAACAATGGAAAATCAAGCTTTTTTCGACTTGTGTGTACATCGTAGGTTAGAAATACGTGCTTTTGGCAATTTGGCATCCAAAGTTTTTCTGTTGCAGTTTTAATTTATATATCAACAGGGTTACAGGGACATTGAGAAAATTCTACAAGGGATCAATTCCCGTCTCAAAATCCTACCCAATGGCCAGTTGTTGACGTTCACGCTCTCCGAACCACCTTAAGGTGGATGCAGCGCAAGCGTCACCGCTTCACTACAACTGGCTAGAAATCAAACATAAAATATATAGTATAAATGCACTGACACAGATTTCAGTCGGCGATAGCAGTTTTTGAGTAAGGATTCAGGTGTTTGAAACCCAGTCACAGAGCTAGTTTCAAAATTGACTTTGGCTTATTAACATACCTTTAGTCGCAATAAGCCACGGAAATATAGGCGTTAGGTAATTATTATTGAGAATATCCAATTGTGACTAATCCCCGGAAAGCGTTATCAGGAAACGATTGTAGACATTTTGGTATGACCTGAATCCTTACGTTTTTGAATCTGTAGTTGTCTTAGTTTATGTCAAGCTAAATTTTGCGGAAAGTAGCCCAATCCACAGATATAATTTTGTCGGAATACATACTTCAATATTAGTTTTTTATTTTTGTAATGAAATAAAATGAACATGCTAGAGGAGATAAATATAATAGTTCAAATGAAAATTGTTATAAATTGCAGTACGAATATTAAGGTTTAACCTTTGAGCAATTGGTTTGATTTTGAAGTTATTACCAACTATCAAGCTTAAGCTTAAATTTAACTTAACGTTTTGGGTAATATTAGAATAAAATGAAATACTGAAATAAATTTTTACATTAACTAAGTGTAAATACATAGACTAATACTATAATATTACTATGCTGTTCAATCGTCTATCGGGTTCTGAAATTGATTTAAAGCAAATCCTCGATCAAATTAGGATGCTCGCCGATCAAATTCATCAGTCACTTGGAGTGAGTGAAATTCTCAAGATTATTGTCAGCGAAGTTAGAAAAACTTTAGAAAGCGATGTCTACGACGGGCTACGCCTACGCGCTATTATCTATCGCTTTTTGTCCGATGGAGATGGAGTCATCGCAGAAGAGTCTGTAAGTCATGAATGGAAACTGATTTTAGGGCAATTAATTTACGATCCTTGCTTCAATGCGACATGGGTAGAGCGATATCGAGATGGAAGCGTTGGTGTCATTGAAGACATTCATACTACAACCCTTGACCCTTGTTATAAAAAGTTATTAACGGACTTGCAGGTTCGAGCTAATTTAGTAGTACCAATTTTAGTAAACAATCAAGAAATTGATGGAGTTTCTAATATATATCCTCATTTGTGGGGCTTACTAATTGCTCACCAGTGCAGTGGCTCACGTCAATGGAGTTCTTTAGAAATTGAGTATTTCCAACTGATAGCCGCAGAGCTAGGAATCGCTCTTGGGGAAGCAGAACGCCATCAGCAAAAGGCTACATCCTGCCAAAACCTAACGCTGCAACTCAATCAAAACCTAAAAAACTTGACAGTTCAGCCAAAGTTGAAGCTGAGGTCAATCAAAAAAACTCTGTATAAGAATTTTAGAGAATCCATTATAACAAGAACAGCATTGCCAAAGAATATATCAGTTGCAGACTTAATTGCATTTGACCGATTACAAACTCCAATTTGGATTTATGATATTCAAAACTTGCAGATGTGGTGGGCAAATCAATCCGCACTGCATATTTGGAATGCTCAAAGTCGAGAAGAATTGCTCAATCGCAACTTCAGTGATATTTCCCAGTCTACTCACATTCGATTGCAAAGCTATTTGCAAGAATTTCAGCAAGGGAAAACCATCGCTGAAAACTGGACATTTTACCCAGAAGGAAAACCTGTTTCTCTTCGCTGCATCTTTTCTGGAATTCAAATTGAACAAGGGCGAATAGCGATGCTGGTTGAAGGATCAACAGAAGTCATCAATCAGATCGATCGAGAAACACTCAGATCGATTGAAGCCCTACGTCATACCACAGCGATCGTCTCACTTTACACGATGGATGGTGTGCCTTTGATGCAAAACCCGGCAGCCCTTCGCTGTTATCAGGATACCCTACACCCTAACTCGTCAGTTGAGAATATTTTCCTAAGTCACTTTGTCGACAAGAGTGTAGGGCAACAGGCTATGGAAGCGATTAATTTAGGTGAGATGTTCAGCATAGAGGCTCAGGTGTTCACTACTGAAGGGATTCAATGGCATGGGATAGATATACGATGCACCCGCGATCCTGTAACGGGTAACTCCATCATCCTCGTTAACGAAAAGGATATTACCAAGCAACAAGCAGTGCTACAAGAACACCAGCGTGCAGAGTCAGAATTGCGCTGGCGGGAAACTTTGCTGCGTTCCATGACTGACACTTCTTTGCTGGGATTCTTTGTTGTTGACAATCACACCGACGAAATCCTTTATTTCAATCACCACTTCTGTAAAATTTGGGGCATCGAACATCTAGAAGACCAAATGCGTTTGGGTGCTTTAAAAAATAATGACATCATTCCTGAGTGTATACCTTCAATTGTTGATGTATCGGTATTTATTGAATCCTTAAAACTGTTGCAGTCTGAAGAAAATCGTAGCACGATTGAAGATGAAATTTTATTTGTTGATGGGCGAACGATTCGCCGCTTTTCCAGCCAAATTCGAGATACTCAGGATCGATATTTTGGGCGGTTATACATTTTTGAAGACATCACCTCACGCAAACAAATCGAAGCCGCACTCAAAACCAGTGAAGAAAGATGGCAGTATGCCTTGGAAGGAAATGGGGACGGAGTTTGGGATTTGAATGCTGAAACTAACGAAGTCTTTTTCTCCCAGCGATGGAAAGAAATGTTAGGGTTTGCAGAGCATGAAATTGGAAATACCCTCGGTGAATGGGAACAACGGGTGTACGCAGATGATAAAGCCAGGGTTATCGAAGAGATTATCAAGCATTTGTACGGTGAAACCCAACAATATGTCAGTGAATATCGGATTAAGTGCAAAGATGGAACTTACAAGTGGATTCTAGATCGGGGGCAAATTTCGAGTCGCGCAGCCAATGGTTTTCCCCTACGGATGCTAGGAACCCATACTGATATTACTGAACGCAAGCGTATAGAAGAAGCACTGCGAGAAAGCGAACAACGCTATCGTTCTGTAATTACAGTGATGGCAGAAGGTATTGTCCTACAGCAATCAGATGGGCGGATTACCGCCTGTAATGACAGTGCCGAAAGAATTTTAGGGTTAACAGCCGATCAAATGATCGGGCGAACTTCTATCGATCCGCGATGGCAAGCGATTCATGAAGATGGTACTTCTTTTCCAGAGGAAACTCACCCCGCCTTTGTCACCTTACGCACCGGACAACCCCAATTTCATGTCATTATGGGAGTTCACAAACCTGATGGCAGCTTGACTTGGATTTCAATCAATTCTCAGCCACTGTTTGAATCCGATCAATCCAGACCATCTGCGGTGGTGACATCATTTACAGATATCACAGACCGCAAACAGGCACAAATTGCCCTGCAACAGCAAACAGAACGGGAACGCATGGTTTATGCGATCGCTCAACATATCCGCAAGTCTTTGGACTTAGATGAAATATTGAACACAACTGTTACTGAAGTTCGACGTTTTTTGCAAACCGATCGCGTCATCATCTACCGCTTTAACCCTGATTGGAGTGGTGTGGTTGTCACCGAGTCTGTGGCAGAAGGTTGGCAGGCGATTTTGAATATGGAAATTACAGACAACTATTTTATAGAAACACAGGGACAGTATTATCAACAAAGTACCCTCAAAGTCACTCCAGACATCTATAGCGCCGGATTTTCCCCTTGTCATGTAGAGTTATTGCAACAGTTGCAAGTCAGAGCCAAGCTAGTTGTACCAATTTTACAAGGCGATCGCCTTTGGGGACTTTTGGTTGCTCATGATTGTAGCACCCCGCGTGAGTGGCAACCTTGGGAGAGCGAACTGCTTCAGCAATTGGCAACACAGGTAGCGATCGCTATTCAACAATCAGAACTTTATCAACAATTGCAGCGTGCTAACCAGCAACTTGAAAATATGGTGATGGTGGATGAATTAACTCAAATCGCCAATCGCCGATGTTTTGATATTAAACTTAATTCTGTGTGGCAATATCTTTTACGAGAACAAGGTTTTGTCTCACTACTTTTATGCGACATTGATTATTTTAAACAATATAACGATACTTATGGTCATGCCAGCGGAGATAATTGTTTACGCTTTATTGCTCAAGCTTTCAAACAAAGTGTCAAACGTTCTAGAGATTTAGTTGCTCGTTATGGCGGAGAAGAGTTTGTTGTCATCTTGCCTAGCACTGATAGTGATGGGGCTTTTTACGTTGCCCAAGAAATTCATAAAGCTCTAGAACAGCTAAAGATTCCCCATGCAGCATCGGCTGTGAAACATCACGTCACCTTGAGTATTGGAATTGCTACAGTGATTCCAACACCCAATATGGTTCCTTTAAATTTGATTGAGGCAGCAGATCAAGCCCTTTATCAAGCCAAAGCAAACGGGCGTAATCGTTCTTGTATAAATAGACTGTCTTAGAGAATCAGCAATACCTGCGGTTATTGCCACCCAACGCTAATGAAGTAATTGTTAACGCGGTGTGCAACTTTCTTTCAAACCTAACCCCCAGCCCCTTAAGAGCTAGCGTTGGGAAGCAAGACTTAAAGCCTCTCCCCGAAGCGGGGAGAGGTTTGGAGAGGGGTTTTAAGAATAAGTCGCACATTGCGCTTGTTAATATTTTATAAAGTTTTTTTACTACTTTCATTTCTTTATTAGTTCTTTATTTTATGTTTATAAATTAAAGCTGTTGGTAGTGAAGCCAAGAGCGAACTACTAGTTTGTGTTTAACTTTTTTAATAAAACAACAATTCTATGACAAACTGCCCTTGCTTTTCCAACCAAATGCTTTCTCACATTCGTTTACAAGAAACCTACTGGTTTTGCCGCCATTGCTGGCAATAAATGTCTAACCTGAGTTTAGATAGAAGTACTTTATATTTACAGAAGATTTCAAGTGAGTTAATACCAATTTGAAAAAAGAATGCGACAAATAGACTATTTGTAGAGACGCGATGAATCGCGTCTTTACCCAAGGATGGGTTGCAATCATTAATTAAATTGGTATAAGTACACAATCTAAGTCTCGAAGTCAGGTAAAAAACTGTTTTACTTCTGTTAGCACCGCAAAGTGTAGCCTATTTTGACTCATGAATTCTGAATTCTACTCTATCTAGAATTTTTCCACAGAAAGACTTTTAAAAAACTTATGAATTGAGTGATTATTAAAATTTAGAAAAGGAGCGACAGAGCCGCTTTAACGACTATCTTTTATCGCTTGTTCAGCTGCTTTCATCGCTAACGCAGACTGGATTCTAACAACTCTAAATCGCGTGAATATTAAATGACTCTTAAACCGTGTCATCAGGTACTCTTGCATCTTACTTAAGTCTGATATCTTCTGGAGAACAGCTTTGTTGTTGTCAGGTAGATTGATGAGTCGAATTAATGGATTTGTCGGGCGACGTAATTTCTTGAAATTCGCCAGTGTTGTAGGTATTGCAGCTACTACTTTTGGTGATAGCTTTTGGAATCCAGAGCAAACTGCTGTTGCTGATATTCATCCAGTTAACCCTAATTCAATCAGTCCGAATGAAGCTATCAGACGCTTGCTTGATGGTAATCAAAGATTTATCCATCAAAAACGTCAATATCCCGATCAATCACTAGAACGCCTACGATTAGTTGCTAAAGCTCAGTATCCCTTTGCCGCCATATTAGGCTGTGCAGATTCTAGAGTACCTGCGGAAATTGTCTTCGATCAAGGACTTGGAGATTTATTTGTCGTGCGAGTTGCTGGTAATGTTGTCAGTGACACGGTTATAGGTAGTCTGGAATATTCTACAGCAGTATTGGGTTCGCAGTTGATTATGGTTTTGGGTCATAGAAGATGCGGTGCAGTAGCAGAAGCAATCAAAAACGAACCACTTCCTGGAAGAATTGGTTTGATTATTGAGGGCATCAAACCATCTGTAGAAAGGGTAAAGTTCAAATCGGGTGATAATATGCAAGATGCAGTTATAGCCAACATTCAGTATCAAACTGAAAAATTGCAAGAAAGCTCAACTATTTTAGCTAAATTGCTCCGTGAAGGTAAACTAAAAATTGTTGGTGCTTGTTACGATATTGACACTGGTAAAGTCAACATTATTACTTGAATCTCTCACAATTTTTGAGTGTATAATTCTTAGTTCGATGTTGATTTATGCTAATGCAAACTCACAAAAATTTAGAAAAAACTTAAAACTTGTAACAAATAAACCCAGCAGGGACTATATAACAAGGCCGCCTGCCAGGAAGGTATAGTATATTCTAGCCATGTTTGATTGGTTAACGCTTATTTGTAAAAAATAATTGCGTATCCCTAAATACAATAACTAAATGCTTCGGAAAACACAGTTAAGAAAAGTTACTAAATAGGTTAATTTCCAATTAAAACCCAATACGCTGGGGTTAAGAGTTATTTACTGTAGTTTGAATCCATATTGCCAGAGGTTGCCCAAATTCCATAATGATTTAGGTTACAGGGTACAGAAGATAATTTTCTTGACTGTCACCTGTAACCCTTCCCCTTCTTAACTTCTAACTCCCTTTACTGTTGCTCCAACAATTTTATCCGTTGCCACCAAAGATTCAACGGATAATAGACTACAGGTGCCCAAAGACTACTCAGAATGGCAGAGGCAAGAGCGACACGCTGATAATATGTCCAAATATCTGTCACCTTGCGCTCATTGCCCAGCAAAGTTAATTGCAACCCAAAGATAGTTTCTGCCAAAACTGCCATAATAAAGACAATTACAGCAATCGAAATAAAATCTTCTTCGATAAAACGCTGTTTCTGGAGCAGACCAGTTAAAACACCCACTATCCCTAAACTGATGGCATGAGTTGGATTAGGTGATGTCATTGAATCTTGAAGTAGCCCCAGAACTATACCTGCCAATGCTCCGGCAAACACCGTGCGCTTCACACTCCAAGCTACCACCCAAATTAATAGCCAATTAGGGCCAATTCCTAACAATTCCATACCTGGGAATCGGGTTGGTAATAATAGTAAACATAACAGTACAGAACTAGCCGTCACTATCCAACCAAACAACTGACGTATACCGGGATGCCAACGAGCAAGCGGCTGGATTCGGAATTTCGATTTTCGCTCTGACGATTTTGGCTTTTTCTGCCTGCTACCATTAAATGCAGGAATCTTCATTTTTCTATGGATTTTTTCAAAGAATTTACTTAGACTTTTGCGGCACTTGATTTGCTGACTCTTGGTTTTCTAGTTTGGGATAAACAGCTACCCAATCGAGAGAACGGATTGGCGGAAAAAGCTCAATTTTCGCCACTGATGCCGGAAGTTTCTTTAAATCCAGCGACTTAATTCGTCCTACTGCCAAACCGGAGGGAAATTTCTGACTATAAGTAGATGTGGAAACTAAATCTCCTACTTTAACATTTGGAACTTTTTCATAAAACTCCAATACAGCTTCAGCAGAAGAATCTCCTCGCAAAACGCCTTTAGCTGCTGTGCGGCTAATCGATACACCCACTTGACTCTTAAGGTCACTGATTAACAACACGCGGCTAGTATTAGGAGTTACACTCTCCACCAAACCCACCAATCCACCTTCTGCTTTGACTATGAAGCCTTCCTGAATCCCTGCATTTGCACCGCGATTCAGCGTAACTTGTTGCCACCACTGGTCAGCACTACGTCCTACCACCCGTGCTGGAATTGGTCGTGATGCCAGCGGCTCTTTTTCCACATAGCCTAATAAATCTTGTAACTTTGTCTTTTGACTTTCCAAATCTACTATACGGGTTTGCAATTCCATTATCCGGGCATCTCTAAGACGTTCTTCTGGAGTTGGCCCTGACTGCAACATCTCTAATGGACGGGTAATTGCCTGGTATGTCTCAAGTACTAGTTCACCTTGAGTCTGTCGCAATATCCAAGCACTACCAACTACTAAAGCTAACAACCCAATTTGCAACCCTTTACGATCCCACCAACGTCGTATTGTCACCATATATACCCGTATATACTTATATAAATTAAGTTCTACTTGGATTCTATTTATATAGAACCCAAATAGAACTCAAATAGAACTCAAGTCTGATATTTTTTTTTGTTAGATATTGCGAGAGCTTTCGATGACAACTCGTTCCAACTGTTTAAAGTTTTCTAACACACGACCTGTTCCCAGCACAACACAGCTCAAAGGATCGGCAGCAATGTGGGTAATAATCCCTGTTTCATGACTAATGAGGGTATCTATGCCTTTGAGCAAAGCACCGCCACCAGCTAACATAATACCTCTGTCAATAATGTCTGCTGCCAGTTCTGGCGGTGTACGTTCTAGTGTCCGCTTCACAGCTTCTATAATTACTGATAGCGGTTCCAACATACTTTCACGGATTTCCGGCCCTTTGATTGTTACAGTTCGCGGTAGACCAGAAAGCAGGTGTAAGCCTCGGACTTCCATCATTGCCTCATTATCATCATTAGTCGGATAGGCAGAACCCATCCGAATCTTAATTTCCTCAGCAGTACGTTCACCAATGACTAAATTATGAACTTTCTTAATATACTGAACGATCGCATCAGTCAGTTCATCTCCAGCAATGCGTACTGATTCGCTAATCACCGTACCTTGAAGACTCAGCACTGCAACTTCTGTTGTCCCACCACCAATATCGATGATCATATTGCCAGTTGCTTCAGCAACAGGTAATCCTGCACCAATAGCCGCAGCTACAGGTTCATCAATTAAATAAACTTTTCTTGCTCCTGCTTGGTGAGCTGCATCCATGACAGCTCGCCTTTCTACTCCTGTGACACCACTGGGTATACCAATGACAATCCGGGGTAAAATTAGAGATTTACCTTCATTTACACGCTGAATAAAGCTTTTGAGCATCAGCTCGGCGATCTCAAAGTCAGCGATTACACCATCCCGCAAAGGACGGAGAGCAATCACATTTCCTGGTGTGCGACCGAGCATTTTTTTGGCTTCTTCTCCTACTGCTAGTGCCACCTTTTCGTTGACATCGATCGCAACTACAGAAGGTTCTTGTAGTACAATACCTTTACCAGATACATAAACTAGGGTGTTTGCGGTACCGAGGTCGATACCCATATCCCATGAAGTGCGAAAGTTCCTAAAAATACCCACGCGTCTGTAAGCCCCCTATGTGCGATACTTATTGACTACAACGGTAAGAGTTAATCGTGCTTGATTCGATTATGTTTGTATCCTAAGTTGAGTAAACTAGACAATATTTTTATATGATTCCCAGGAATATTTAGTATGTTTCAAGCGCCGTACTTTTTGATATTCTCTGGTTAAATTTAGTATATCCGTATAATTTTATGTGTTTACTCCAAATAGTGTGTATAAATTTTCAAGTCAATTATATTGTTAACTGTTTAACACATTATTTTCAAGTCTTTCACAATTCGCTATGATGAAAGTCGAAATTGCTAAGTACGTTTGTACTGGAAGGTAACGCGATGAGTATCAATGTTGTCAACCTCATTGGTCGTGTAGGCGGCGACCCAGAGATTAAGTATTTTGAGTCTGGTAGTGTGAAGTGTAGATTGACACTAGCAGTTAATCGTCGCACAAAAGAAGGTGAACATACCGACTGGTTTAATTTGGAACTATGGGGAAAAACGGCGGAGGTGGCAGGTAATTATGTACGGAAAGGCAAGCAAATTGCTGTCAAAGGATCTTTGAAGTTTGACACATGGAGCGATCGCCTAACAGGAGCAAACCGCTCGTCACCGGTGATCCAAGTAGATCAGCTGGATTTATTAGGCTCTAAGCGAGATGCAGAAGGCAATACAGGAGATATGTCTTCAGAACATTTTTAATTGGGCATTGGGCAAAACAGTTCTGAGTTTCGAGTTCCTCGGCAAGCGAGTAAAGAAATGAGATTCCCCACTCAGCACTCAGCACTCAGCACTCCTGAAGGGCATTGGGCATTGATTATTAGTCCTTTGCCTTTTACAAATGACAAAGCGCAAAGTCTGAGCGCCGACTTCCGGCGATCAGAACTTTGTAAGAGAGGACAAAGGACAAATGACAAATGACTAATAACTAATTTGCAACGTCACCGATGCTTCTACTTCTTGTTCACCACCAACAATAGGGGTGGAAGCATCAGCCGACTTGGCAGCCTCAGCCCGTAAAAACATTGGTGGTGGTGGAGGCGCACTAGTATTATTAACTTGAATGCTGACTATTTCTTTGGATTTAAAACCCAAAGCACTGAAAACGGCATCAGCTTGCTGCCGTGCATCTTGAGTAGCTTCTTTTAATGCTTGTTTTTGAGCAGCTGCGATCGCTTGATCGTTGGCAACAAAACTAATGCCGTTAATTTGTGTTGCACCAGCTTTGACTGCATCATCCAATAATGTCCCAGCTTGCTCAACAGGAATTCTAAAACTTACAGTGTTATTGGCAGCATAGCCTGTAATCCTTTGCACATTATTGGTATAGCTGTAAACTGGGTTAAGACGGATACCAGTGGTTTGTAATTTTTCAACATTTTTGCTTTTGAGAAACGCAACCACCGCAGATGACCTCTGAGCGGCTTCTTGTTGTACCTCTTGGGCTGTTTTCCCTTGAATCTCCACTCCTAAACTGACTTGTGCCAGAGTTGTTGGAATTGTTTCGACTCCGCGACCACTGACACTAAGGGTTCGCCACAATTTATCTTTTTCTTGTGCAAATGCAGGTAGTACAAAAGTTGTACATAAAAGCATTGCTAAAGGCAGTATTTTCCACAAGTTTCCCGATGGAAATTGAGAACCGGGTAAAGCGGCTCTAGTCATCATATTTGCACTCCTCAAAGTATCCACAGATGTTTTGAATAAAGGTATGTAGCAATCTTCTGGTGGTCGTTGAGAATCAACAGCCACCACAAGTTTTTCACAACTCAAGTGCGATCACCAGATACGATTTCTATGTTCTTACTTTGACACTGCGATCGTCAAAAGCTGAAATGGTTACATTTTTTGAAACTAAAAAAAATACACTAATACTGCACAGCGTCAATGAAACGTTTACACTGTATTCATTTTGAATTTTGAATTTGGATTATGTCTTTATATGATGTTTTTCAGAAACGCGTCAGAATCAAAGAGAAGGATTTTCAGAGAACCTAATGCATTTGTTAGAACCAATCAACTTCTCTTTTCCTCTGCTGGCCAGCGCAACACAAGCCGCAGACAGTTCAATGGTAGTCGAAGCAGTGCTACTAAGCTTAGTAGTCATTTATCTCGCCAGCAAAGTTGGTGGAGAGTTATCAAACCAAGTGGGTTTGCCGCCTGTCTTAGGCGAACTCGTTGGCGGTGTGGTAGTTGGCATCTCTGTTTTCCATCTTTTAGTGTTTCCAGAAGGCGGCACAGACAGTTCTAATTCTTTGATCGTGTCCTTCCTTCAAACCACTGCTGGTTTAACGCCTGAAGCCGCTCCAGCGGTGTTTGCAGCCCAGTCCGAGGTCATTTCCGTTTTGGCAGAATTGGGTGTGATCATTCTGCTGTTTGAAATTGGCTTAGAGTCGAATTTAAAAGATTTAATGGCAGTTGGTATCCAAGCCACTGTCGTCGCAGTAGTTGGGGTAGCAGTACCCTTTGCCGCTGGGACTGTGGGACTGATGACTTTGTTTGGTATTAGCGCTATACCTGCAATTTTTGCAGGGGCGGCTTTGACTGCTACTAGTATTGGGATGACATCCAAAGTGCTGTCAGAACTGGGGCGACTCAATTCTAAAGAAGGGCAGATTATTTTGGGTGCTGCTGTAATTGATGACGTACTAGGAATCATCGTTTTAGCAGTAGTTGCCAGTTTAGCTAAAGACGGCGTGGTAGATGTCAGCAAAGTCATTTACTTGATTATCAGCGCCACTGGTTTTATTTTGGGAGCAATCTTACTAGGCAATGTTTTTAATAAGTCCTTTGTAGCGATCGCCGATCAACTCAAAACACGTGGTGGACTAGTAATCCCAGCATTCATTTTCGCCTTTGCTATGGCATACCTGGCCGCTGTCATCCACTTAGAAGCAATTCTGGGAGCTTTTGCAGCTGGTTTAGTCTTAGAAGAGACAGATAAGCGTAAAGAACTGCAAAGGCAAGTCTGTCCCATTGCCGATATATTAGTGCCAATTTTCTTTGTGACTGTTGGCGCAAAAACCGATTTGGGAGTATTAAACCCAGCAATTCCCGACAATCGGGAAGGTCTAATTATGGCAACTTTCCTGATTATAGTAGCCATTCTCGGTAAAGTAATCACAGGCTTAAGCGTGTTTGGTCAACCGGGAATCAACCGTTTAGCGATCGGTGTGGGGATGATTCCCAGAGGCGAGGTTGGGTTAGTGTTTGCTGGTGTCGGCGCTGCCAGTGGCGCTCTCTCGAAACCATTAGGGGCAGCAATTATCATGATGGTTATCTTGACAACCTTTTTAGCTCCTCCCTTGTTACGATTTGTATTTCCAGATCCAAAAACCGTGGACGGAAGCTCAGAGCAACTAATCTTAGACGGTTCCTCTGGGACTTCGTTGGTAATTGAACCACCTCAGTCAAGGGTGCCAGCATCAAATGACAGCGGTAATTTGGGAGTAACTCCAGATTCTGGCGATCGTTAATTATTGGGCATGGGGAATGGGGCATTGGGCATTGGGCATTGGGCATTGGGC
>NZ_CAXTTT010000134.1:0-19260 GCF_964247315.1 uncultured Nostoc sp. | reverse complement strand
TGCCTACCTTAATGGATTAATCTTTGCTCCCTAAATAAAAAGTGGGATGCTCCCTTTAATATTCACCAAGGTATCGACAGTACGATTTTAATTTTAAAACATCGTCTCAAGGCTAACGAGCAACGTCCAGCAATTGAAGTGATAACTGAATACAGCACTTTACCTCAAGTTGAGTGTTTCCCTGGACAATTAAATCAAGTATTTATGAATATCTTAGCAAATGCGATTGATGCCTTGGAAGAATCGAATCTTGACCGAAGTTTTAACGAAATTAAAGCGAATCCAAACTGTATTACAATTACAACTACAGTAGCAACTAATTCAGTTAAAATTACAATCGCCGATAATGCAAAGGGTATAGATGAAAAAGTAAAACAAAAAATATTTGACCATTTATTTACCACAAAAGCTGTCGGTAAAGGTACAGGATTAGGATTGGCGATCGCTCGTCAAATCATTGTAGAAAAACACGGCGGAGCGATCGCGGTGAATTCTCAACTTGGCGAAGGAACTGAATTTGTGATTCAGCTACCGTTATCGGCATAACTAAATCTTATTTGTTAGTTCTGGTATCAGATGGAGTCTGAATCCCCATCTGATTTGTCTCCTTGTACCCTTCTTTAAGCTTTCCCCGCTACCACCGAGTTTTTCGCCAAAAGTTCGACTGCTGCTTGATATTGCAGATCCGCTTCGGTGCCAATCTGTTCGCGGTTAATCGCTGGTTGGAAAATAACTTTATCCGGCTTAATACCTAGCTTGTTAATATCTCGGTGTTCAGGAGTTTCATACTTAGCAATTGTCACTGCCAAGCCCGAACCATCTGATAATTCAAACAAGGATTGAATTAAACCTTTGCCAAAGGTGGTTTCGCCTACCAACTGGGCACGATGGTTATCTTGGAGTGCGCCAGCGAGAATTTCACTGGCACTAGCAGTTCCTTGATTCACCAAAATCACCAGAGGATCTTTGGTCAGGGCTGGCCCAAGGGCTTCAAAACTACCCTGAATGCCTTGTCGGTTAACAGTGTAGACGATAATCCCAGAGTCTAACCACAGACGGGCGATTTCAATTCCTGATTGCAATAATCCCCCAGGATTATTTCGTAAATCTAGAATGTAGGCAGCAGCGCCTTTTTTTTCTAAACTAGAAATAGCGTGTGCCAATTCCATTGAAGCGTTGGCATTAAATTGTGTCAGACTTAGGTAGCCAATGGGTGTACCCTCAGCAGAAACACGCAAATCTGAAACCACAGGGTTAAGAGCAATGCGATCGCGTATCAGTCTAATTTCTGTTTCTGTCTCTCCGTCCCGTTCGATCAAGAGAGTCACAAGGCTGCCACTTGGCCCGCGCATTCTGGTTGCAGCTTCATCAAGGGTGAGATTTTCTGTGGAAACGCCTTCAATTTTGAGAATGCGATCGCGTGGTCGAATCCCCGCTTTATCTGCCGGTGAGCCGGCGATGGGAGCCACTACTTCCAACTTCCTATTCTCAGGATTCAGGACAATTTGCAATCCTACCCCAGTCAATTCGCCAGAAGTATTAACCTGCAAGCTGCGATACTGTTCTGGATCTAAAAAACGAGTAAAAGGATCGTCGAGGCTCTTGAGCATCTTCCCAATTGCCGCATAACTGGCATTTGAGTCTGCCAGTGGCTTCTCTAGAACCTTTTGCCGCACAGCCGCCCAGTTTTGATGATTAAAGGTCTCATCTAAATAAGTACGATTAACAATTCGCCAAACTTCCAAAACCAGCTTTTGTTCCCCCGTCAAAGCCACCGCCGACTGAGTAAGCGTACCCAACGCCAAGCAAAACGCCATTAACAGTGAAAATCCAACCCGAAAGACTTGTTTGTTCATGAACCCCATTATCAATTCCACCTCAACCCAAATTGTCTAGATAATGCCCACTTCCCCTGTTGTTGATGAAATCTATCTCTCGATTATGTTACTTTTTTTATAGAAGTGGTGCATTTTTCTCATCAAGTTGTTCAGTCAACTGATGCCTCGTATCCACTCACCAAAGGATAAAATCTACTTTGTGTCCACCATTTTGTGTGTAGGGGCGTAAAGAGATCGCAATATATTCCATCTTTACAGAGTGTAAAGTTTCTCAAGTCTCTTAGCACGCCAAAAGCTGACATGCAAAGAAAAAAACTCCCCTTTACTAAAATCCCAAAATTGCTAATTGGGAGAGAAGTCTGAGTGAAGGCTTCTGCCGATTCAGAACTTCGGGATTTATCAACCGCAACTGACTTTTAGGAACTTGAGATTAGTATGGCCAACGTTTCCGACTGGTTTGAGGAACGCCTGGAGATTCAGGCACTCGCCGAAGACGTTACTAGCAAGTACGTCCCTCCCCACGTCAATATCTTTTACTGCCTGGGTGGAATTACCCTGGTTTGCTTTCTCATCCAGTTTGCCACTGGATTTGCCATGACGTTCTACTACAGGCCAACAGTCACTGAAGCTTTCTCCTCAGTGGAGTACATCATGAATGAAGTCAACTTCGGTTGGCTAATTCGCTCCATCCATCGCTGGTCTGCCAGCATGATGGTGCTGATGATGATTTTGCACGTCTTCCGGATTTACCTAACCGGTGGTTTCAAAAAGCCCCGCGAATTGACCTGGATAAGTGGTGTCATCCTGGCTGTGATCACCGTTTCTTTTGGCGTCACCGGCTATTCCCTACCTTGGGATCAAGTTGGCTACTGGGCTGTGAAAATCGTTAGCGGCGTACCAGAAGCAATTCCTGTAGTTGGTGTTCTGATTTCCGACCTGCTGCGCGGCGGTTCGAGTGTTGGTCAAGCAACACTAACTCGCTACTACAGCGCACACACCTTTGTACTGCCTTGGTTGATTGCGGTTTTCATGCTGTTTCACTTCTTGATGATCCGCAAGCAAGGCATTTCCGGGCCTTTGTAATCTCAGCTATTAGCGAAAGGCAACATTTGTTAGTTTTCAGATCGAGTTGTTTGTTTTAAACTTATGAAACACAAGAAATTAATTGCACATAAGTTTCAAAAAATAAATACTTGTATCTGAAGCCTCAAGCTCTAGAAAACCTTCAGGCAGATGACTGTAGATATAGAAACGCTGCTTCTTGCCTGTTGGTTGCCTAGTAGCTGATAGCTTTCATAAATGCTTTAATTTAACTTAAGCAGGAGAACACATTTCAAAATGTCAACACAAAAAAAACCTGACCTGAGCGATCCTCAGTTAAGAGCCAAACTCGCTAAAGGCATGGGTCACAACTACTATGGTGAACCAGCTTGGCCTAATGACTTACTTTACGTCTTTCCAATTGTGATCATGGGTTCCTTCGCTGCGATTGTAGCTCTAGCTGTGCTAGATCCTGCAATGACCGGTGAACCAGCAAATCCTTTCGCCACACCATTGGAAATTTTGCCAGAGTGGTATTTGTATCCAGTCTTTCAAATTTTGCGATCGCTTCCTAATAAACTTTTAGGAGTGTTAGCAATGGGTTCTGTTCCAGTAGGTCTAATCCTCGTTCCCTTTATTGAAAACGTGAATAAGTTCCAAAACCCCTTCCGCCGTCCAGTTGCAACCACAGTATTCCTTGTTGGTACTCTTGTCACCCTGTGGCTAGGTATTGGTGCTGCTTTGCCATTGGATAAATCTTTGACCTTGGGACTATTCTAGATTAGTCACCAGAAAGTGCTTTGACGCCTGTGAGTTTCAAGAGCAAATGCAGATGTGCTTTTGAAAACAATCAACAGGCGTCAATTTTAACAAGAGAGCCAGAAGCCAGAATTCAGAATTTAATTCTGAATGAAAAAGCGGATAATGCTACCCAAAGCAAGTCCGCATATCCTACGGGGAAGCAAGTTACGCACAGTGTCTCGTAGATAGCGTCTGAATAAACGGGTTTAATTTCTACACTAAATATGCTTTTTTTAGTGGTCAACAAGATAGTCTTGGGTCTGTAGCAAGATCCCGCAGAGTATCCCTCACTGATTGCATTTTGAATTCTGAATTCTCTATTCTGAATTCTTCTTCAATCGTTCAGATTGCATTTAGGATTTGAAGTTTTGGATGGAAAAGCTATTCCAAAATCTCAAATCATCAAAAGTCAACAAATACAAACATTTCTTACTTACTTAACGTAAGTTGTTAGTTATAACCCTCAGACTGCCAAAATCATTCATGTTTTGTATTTTGGTACACAGAATATGTCAATTTAGATTTTTTGATGCGAGAGAAATTTTGCGAACAGCGCAGAATTTAATAACTAGCAACTTGGGTTTACTTATATTCAACTCACAGTTAATGCTTAGTATAGTGCGGCAAGACCATCTGACGGTTAAGAGCGAACTCAGGCTTTTAAACCAGGTGCAAGAATGGTTTGAGCAATTTTGTCTGCAACACTTGTCTCAACTTGGTTGGTCAAAAACCCAACTCGATCGCCTCAATTTAGCATTAGCAGAAGGCTTTACCAACGCTGTTCGTCACGCTCATCATGCTTTACCCCCGGAAACAACCATTGAAATTAACGTTTATCTGTGGATTGACCGCCTAGAGATTAGAATTTGGGATTATGGAAAACCTTTCAATCCTGATGCGATCGCAGAGCCAGCCCCAGGTACTCTACAAGTCGGTGGGTATGGATGGTTTCTCCTCCGGCGGTTGGCTGACCGGGTTGTATACGAACGTGGTGAGGATGGTAGAAATTGCTTGCTCATTGTCAAATACTCTGTAGAAGCACAAAAGTAACAGTGAAATAGTCAAGGATAAAGGAAGGTAAGAATACTTCTGATGTCGATTTTGGCTTGTGAGCGGAGTGGAGGTAGGGAAGTGCGCCTATAAAAAACGAGGGCTTGTCTTCTCTACAAAACTCTCTTGCTAACTCGATGGTACTTAGGAGTCAAACAAATAAAACTTCTCATATAGTCGTCACCAAGCTAACAAAAATTTTGCTCAAAATTGAGCCACTCACTTTAAAATAGAGCAGTTGCGGCTGAAATACATAGTTATTTGATTGATAAAAGTATACTCCTTTTTCAATATTATTTGAATAGGAGTAATATGTTTTTTACGTGAAATTGCTTATTCATTATGATTTTTTTGTAAAATCTCAAATAAGATTTTTGTATAAAAAGAATTAGTGAATATAGTAAAAATAGCATTCGAGTTACACAAGCTCCCTTGTTAAGATTTGTCAGCAGTGTTGAGAGTCTTAATGTTTGTTCTCCAACAAGTGCTATTTAGTGCTTAAAGAGATAGACAGAATAGGGGACAAAATATGACTAAGACAGCCCTAATTACAGGAATTACTGGTCAAGATGGCTACTATCTCAGTCATTTGCTCCTCAACCGTGGTTATCGAGTTGTTAGATTAGTACCCCCACATCGACAACCTAATTTGACAAAACTGGGAATACTGGCAAATCAGGTAGAAATTTTTACGGTTGACTTGAGGGATAATGCGGCACTGTTGACCGCAGTTGAACAACTGCGTCCCCAAGAAATTTATAATTTGGCGGCTCCCAGTTTTGTACCCGACTCCTGGAACGACCCATTGGGAACCCCAAGTAAGCTTTGAGGAACTTTTAGAAAAAATGGTAAAAACAGATTTGGAGCGGTTACAAAGCGGTGCGCTCGCACCCTTACCGCGAGTATAAATAATATAAGATACACATCACTACAGTGGCAAAAAACCTGAATTTAGGTGATAAAGTTAACAAAAAAACTAACCATGTCTTCGTCTTTTTAGAAATTTTTGCTCACGAAGGTGGTATTCAATCGTATATAAAAGATATTTTTCGCGCTTATCTGGAATTGAGCCAAGATTATAAAGCAGAAGTCTTTTTGCTGCGAGATAGTGCTGATAGCTTAAATCCGTTTGAAGACGAGAACTTAAAATTTCATTACTTTAAAAATCAGTCTCCCTATTTGGGGAGATTGCAAATGGCAGTAGCTTTACTGAAGTGCCTGTTGCAAAGCCGTCCGCAGCAAGTTTTCTGCGGTCACATTAACTTAGCAGTATTAATCCAAACACTTTGCCAGCCCTTGGGGATTCCTTACACTGTACTAACTTACGGCAAAGAAGTCTGGGAACCGTTGAAAAATCAGGAACGTCACGCCCTGACATCAGCAGCAGGAATTTGGACAATTAGTCGCTACAGCCGCGATCGCGCTTGTGTTGCGAATAGTCTAAACCCGAAAATGGTACAGATGATGCCTTGTGCAATTGATGGGGATAAATTTACTCCTGGTTCCAAACAACCAGAATTAGTCCAGAAATATGGCTTAACTGGTGCGAAAGTGTTAATGACAGTAGCGCGGTTATGGTCAGGAGATATTTACAAAGGTGTAGATGTTACCATTCGGGCATTACCACAAATCGCTCAGGTTTTTCCAGAAGTGAAATATTTGGTAATTGGTCGCGGTGATGACCAACCGCGATTAGCTGAACTTGCAGAAAATTTAGGTGTGAGCGATCGCGTCGTGTTTGCTGGTTTCGTTGCCACAGAAGAATTAATGGAACATTACCGCCTTGCTGATGCCTATATTATGCCTTCGCAAGAAGGCTTTGGCATAGTTTATCTAGAAGCAATGGCTTGTGGAGTACCTGTATTATCCGGTGACAACGATGGTTCCGCTGACCCCTTGCAGGATGGTAAACTGGGATGGCGAGTACCACACCGCAGTCCTGATGCTGTAGCAGCAGCTTGTATAGAAATGCTTCAAGGGGATGACCAGCGATGTGATGGAGAGTGGCTGCGAAAACAGGCGATCGCTCTGTTTGGCATAAATGCCTTCCAACAGCACTTGCAAAAAATGCTGCTATCCTCAGTAATGAAGTGCATTTGAGTCCAAATAACAAATAATAAATGACTCATAAACTGAGTCATAAACTAATGACTAAAATCGCTATCCTAGAAAAAGAGCAGAACGATATTTAAAAAATGAGCTTTAAGTCATTTCAATTGAATCTTTTAAATCTCCGCCCTTGGCTCACTCTGCTGGCAGTTATTTGGTTGCTGGCATCAGTGGGCTTGGGTTGGTTGATTAATTCATTGCTAATTATTTTCGGGTTGCTGTTGTTGGCACCTATTGTGGCTTTTTTTGGCTTTCGCTGGTGGTTGCAACGCAACTTGGTTGCCGATCGGTGTCCCGTCTGTGGATATGAATTTACAGGTTTAAATAACAGTCAGTTGCAATGTCCTAACTGTAAGGAGTTACTGTTAGTACAAAATAGTCATTTTCAGCGCTTCACACCAAAAGGCACAATTGATGTCACTGCTGTCGAAGTTCCAGCCAAATCACTAGAAGAATAGTCATTAGTCATTTGTCCTTTGCTAATAACTAATGACGACTATTTATTTTTTTGCGAGATTGAGAGGGTGTAAGTATACTGTTGCGGGGATAGTTCGCCTACATACAGCAAGTATTTTCCTGCCTGCCAATAACCAGAAAGTTCTGACTTACCTCCAGAATAACTATCTGCTAGTACACAAAAGCGCCCCCCAGGCCCGTCGATCAACAGTGTTGGCTTCCCTTTACTTTCTACTGCTAATCGCAAATAAGGTAGTGACTCTGTAACTTGGATAACTTGATTAGGTTCACTGGTAATATTGCCACAATCACTTTTGACAGTTCCCCCAGACTTTCCGTTCAAAATCAATGGATCTGGTTGGGAATTCCGATTAATTTGGATTGTTGGTGTCTGTGCCAAATTAGCCTCAGTGAAAACCAAACTCATCGCCAAAGCTGTGGGAATAATTGCAAGTAGCCTAAGCGTCTTCATTTTAATTAATTAATGCTCCAGATTTTTTTAGAGCAATATTGTTATATAGTCCGATCTATATAGACGACAGCAAACCGTCTTAGTTCCCAAAGCTGTTGTATAAAGCAATACCAATCCGTTCGGGATTATTTGTGAAGATTTAATCGGTGTATATCTGTAGAGATGTTGCATTGCAACGTCTCTACAATTATTGATGTCTGAAAGGCAACAAAAAAAACATAATTTTTCCCTGTCCAGAAAGGTCTGGCACTTACAGAACATTAGCTAAAATCACTAAGACAACCACCAAAAATAGAATTTGGTTAGTCTATTGTTGAATAAGTATGCTAATGAGGTAGGAAAAATTGATGAATCCTCAACCAAAAGAAGACTTACAGCGTCGCCTCGATCAGCTAGAGGCAGAGATTAATTCCCCGCCTGGGGTAGTTTCACAAGAACAAAAACAAACGCCTCAGTCTGTTTTTGCCAGCTTCAACTTGCAACTGGAGCGATTTCAGATTTGGTTCAACAGCTTATCTGGTGTGAAAAAGCTGGTAGTTTCGGGTGTGACGGTACTAGTAGGCTTGGCGATACTGCAAGCAGTGTTTAAACTAGTTGCATCTGTAATCAGTCTGGCGCTTTTGGCAGTGTTAGTGTATGTTGGATACAAATTTTTTGTGTCTGGTAGCTTTCAACGCAAGCAATAAGTTGATATGCATTTACTTTGCACTCTGCCTGGAGTTATGAGAGTCAGGAGCCAGAATACAAAAGGCTCCTGACTTATAACTTCTAAATCCTATTTCAATATGCTTTTCTTTTTGCTGATTAGCTTAGTCTATTTTAATTGTGCCGATCGCGGCGTAGAAATAATATCAAAGGAAACTATACGATGACGTCACCAATTGTCAGGAGAACTAGTAATCAATCTGGTCAGTCAAAAAAATCGGAAAGAGCCAATTCGCTACTGCTAGCAAGTAGACGTTTTGCTGCTTGGGCGGCTGAAATCACATTAGTGGTTACTAGTGGGTTGATTCCCTTCGGCATTGGTGTCTATGCCAATTCTAGAAGCGATCTGAACCGAGTGCCGCTTAATCCCGTGCTGGTAGTCACAGAAAGAGCGATCGCCAGACCCCTAGCTCTACCTGTGAGCTATGGCATCCGTAACGTAGCATGGCCGACTAATATTCTGTGGACAATCGCCTTGTTAGCGCCTGTAACTCTCTCGTGGTGGCAATTGTATTTATTAGCTAAGACTGGTAGCACAATTGGGAAACGTTGGTTAAAAGTGCGGGTTGTCAACGGGCAAGGGAAGCCACCTGGATTGGGGGCAGTTGTGATTAGAGAAGGCATTGGGCGTTGGACTGTACCCATTTCCATCGCCTATCTGCTGTGGCGATACAGCTTTGCTTTTCCGAATTTAGGATTATTCACATTTTTGTCTTTATTAATGATTGTGGGTGAAGGGATAGGCTTACCGTCGCGTCGGGGGCGTCGCGCACTCCACGATCAACTCGCAGGTACTTATACCATCGATGCAGTTTTAGCTAGCAACAGACAAGCTCAGTCTGCTGGCAATAACGATCAAGCAGAAGAATGGCCAGAGGGAGAAGAATTAGCGACAGATCGAACCAGCCAGTCGCCTAATTTGTGGCGGCGGATACAGCAAAATCCCAATCTGGCTTTGTTTGGGATCGGGCTAACGAGTATGACTGCTGTGTTGGCAACTTTAATTGGCACTCAAGTTTATATCCAAATTCAACAATCCCAGCGAGCAACTAACCAAATCAACAGCCAACAATTCCTTGAACTCGTCAAACAATTGACTCCCAACTCTGGGGCGACTAATGAGCAACGTCAAAGTGCAATTCTGGCTATGGGTGGTCTTAATGACCTACAATCCATTAAATTTCTCGCGGATTTATTAGTTAGTGAAACTAACCCCAGCCTTCTGGATACGATTCAACAAGCTTTGACAACTGTCGGGCCCCAAGCTATCCCGGAACTCAAAAATAAGAATCAGTTTTTGGTCAGTGAACTAGAATCTGTAGGTAGCACTGCAACCAAAGAGCGGGAATTACGGCAAGGGCGGCTACAAAGAAACCAACGGACAATCAACAAGATTCTCTCTGTTTACAGCGGTAAAAAAATCGAGGGTGTTGACCTTAGTAGTACTCAATTAGGTCAAAGCGGGACTTCAGGAAGTTCCTTGTTCAACTTGGTACTGGACAATCTTGATTTATCAGGAGTTAAGTTTAAATCTGCAAATCTTAACCAAGCCAGCTTTAAGGGTACCCGTTTCCGAAGTGTGGGTGAGGATGGACGCTGGGATACCTACGACGATGTAATGGCTGATTTAAGCCAAGCTCAATTGCAGCAAGCCAATCTCACTGATGCTAACCTCAGTCGCGTCTTGATGAACCGGATCGATTTGAGTCGCGCTACTCTTAACAGAGCGAACTTATCCAACGCACGTCTATATGATGCTAAACTCAACAGCACCCAACTAGTAGGAGCCGATCTGCGAAACGCAGTTTTGGAAAAAGCCAGCTTGACTGGGGCAGATTTAGGCGATGCCAAATTGAACGAAGCCAATCTGTATGCAGCGCGTTTAGGTCGCGCCACTGCGATCGGAACGCAATTATCTTTTGCCAACTTAACTAACACTGATTGGCAAGGAGCAGATTTATCAGGAGCTTATTTGGATCGTGCTAATCTCAGCAATGCTAACTTGAGTGCTACTCGTTTAACTGGTGCTGTTTTACGTTCTGCCCAAATGGAAAACGTTAACTTGCAAAATGCCGACCTGAGTCTTGCAGATTTACGAGGGGCAAATGTCGCTGGAGCAGATTTCAAAGGAGCAATTCTCGCTCCTAGCAAACAAGATCCAGCTGATCAATTTGTCCAAACCCCAGATTTAGGTTCAGTATCTGCCGTAGTCCAAGGCGTTGATTTTTCTCAAGCTAAAAATTTAGATGCCAAGCAATTAGCGTACATTTGTACTCAAGGAGGTATTCATCCCCGTTGCCCGTAGAATGGAGTGAGCAGGAGAGCAGAGGAGTACAGGGGACAAGGAGGATAAGGAAAATAACCATCCCCAATATCCCATCCCCAATGCCCAATAATAAAATGGTGTGAGGAGTCGGTTATGAAGTATATTCCATCTTTGGTTTCAGTTTTGGGAGCTGGTTTAGTCTTGAGTCTGGCGAGTACTAAACCAGCACAAGCTCAAGTAGCTTATGGTAGTTATATCGGTATTGGCCCCACTATTGGTATTACCGATGGTATCCAATTTGGGGGGGTGATAGCAGGGCGCTACAAGCTTTTGGAAGCACCAATTTCACTGCGTGCCCAAGTGTTAATTGGTAGTAATACGGCTGTTGTACCAACGGTTTCTTACGATTTACCCCTCAACTGGCAAGCTGATGCCTACCTGGGCGCGGGATTAGTGTTGGCTGGTGGTGGTGGTTCTTCTCCTGTGGGCGATAAAATTAGTTTTGCCTTACAACCGGGCATTGATTATATGATCCCAAATAGCAATACTGTCCTTTTTGGCAATGCCATTATTGCTTTTGATGCCTACCGAGATAGCAGTGGTACAGCTATCTCAGTACAAGGTGGTGTTGGTTTGAGATTTTAAGGGACACGCTATCCCTAAGAAGCGTTAAACTTCATTGCAAAGAAAGAAGTTAGTCCAAACAATGTGATAATTTTTGGTCATGAAGAGAGACAGCACAGGATTAACACAGGAGAACACAGTGGCAATGGAATCAAATTTATTAACGGATGCGGGCGCAGATGAAATGAATCAAGATTTCAGTGAATATGTCGCCAACCTGCAACTTCACATGACTCTACAAGCTCGCAATCTTGTTCCAACGCTGAAGCAAACACTCGTAGATAGTCGCCACCAATTACTCCATCAAACCCAAGCCCACTTTGAAAAGCTAGTTTCTCGGCAAGGGTTATAAAATATATACAAATTTTAATCAAAATTCAAATAAAATAAGGGCAGATGTTGTTGGGTCAATGCCAATGGTGTTCTCACAAGGTCTGCTTTTTCTGCTTTTTAAGTATTAAGTTACTAAAATCACCCTTTTGGCACAATAGTAGAGAGCAGAAACTAGTTAAGATTATTGCAACAGTTCCTTCCTTTGAAGAGCAGTTAGTTAAGGCTAAATGGCGGCTCGAATTAAAATGACTTCATTACTTCCCAGAAACGTCAGCGTTGTTATTCGATCAGTCCAATACCGGGATCTGGATGGAATCGAGCGCATAACTCAAGAGTCATTCGCAGCCCTTACTCCGAAGGGAGCAGGTTTTGCCATCAGCCGGATGCAAAGGCTGCGTCGCTGGTATGGATTACTCAAATTTTTAAGTTGGTTTCCTAACCCGCTACAGTATCGCCTCTGTGCTTATGTCGCAGAGCAAGGGCGGATACTTCTAGGAATGATTCAAGTGTCTCCCTTTAACCGCACACGCAGCACTTGGCGGATTGATCGAGTGTTACTAGAACGTGGTGTCGATAAACAAGGAATTGGTTCGCAACTTTTGCGTCATTGTTTTGAGTCGATTTTGGAAGCTCGCACTTGGCTACTGGAAGTTAATATCAATGACATAGAGGCGCTGGCACTATATCGGCAAAATGGATTCCAGCGTCTGGCAGAAATGACATACTGGGAAATTGGGCCAGAATTACTGGCTGAATTGGCGCAAGCAGAGCCAGACTTGCCCAACCTCTTACCTGTAAGTAATGCTGATGCCCAGTTGCTATATCAATTAGATACGGCATCGATGCCACCTCTGGTGCGTCAGGTTTTCGATCGCAATACCCGCGACTTTAAAACCAGCTTGTTCAGCGCTTTAACTGATGCAGTCAAGCAATGGCTGACCAAAACAGAAGTAGTCAGTGGTTACGTATTTGAACCGCAACGCAAAGCTGCGATCGGCTATTTTCAGGTGCAACTCGATCGCAAGGGTGAAGTTCCCCATGCTGCAACGCTGACAGTTCATCCTGCTTACACTTGGCTTTATCCAGAATTACTATCTCAACTGGCTCGCATTGCCCAAGATTTTCCCCAGCAAGGGTTACAACTAGCATCCTCAGACTATCAGGCAGAACGAGAAGAATATTTAGAGCGAATTGGGGCAAAACGCATAGAACATACATTAGTGATGTCTCGCTCTGTATGGCATAAGCTCCGGGAGTCGAAATTCGTCTCCTTAGAAGGAATGCAGTGGACTGATATGCTGCAAGGTTTACAACCGACTCGTAAACCTATACCAGGTGGGATGTCATGGATACAACCAGGAAAGTTGCCATCCTCAGATAAACCTCTGCCAAGCAAGCCAGAACCGATTAACTTTTCGGTAAAAAACCCTAGCATAGAAACATCGCCGATTGCTGAATCAGCAGATGGACAGCAGGAGAAGTAGTGTGGTATCCCAAGAGCAACCAAAACCGTTTATTTCCGCATTGGGACTAGATTTTGGTCGCAAGCGGATTGGTGTGGCTGGATGCGATCGCACGGGTTTAATTGCCACGGGAATCACCACAATTGAGCGCACATCTTTTGAGCAGGATGTCGAGCAAATCCGACAAATCGTTAATGAACGTGAGGTACAAGTTCTAGTTATGGGCTTACCTTATTCAATGGATGGCTCACTAGGATTTCAGGCTCGTCAAGTTCAAAAATTTACTAAAAGACTTGCTAAAGCACTAAACTTGCCTGTGGAATATATGGATGAGCGATTAACTTCATTTCAAGCAGAGCAACTGCTGATAGCTGAAAAGCGCTCCCCATCACGCAATAAAGGTTTAATTGACCGCAAGGCAGCCGCTTTGATTTTGCAGCAATGGCTGGATATTAAACGTGCCAACTCCCGTAGCTCAGTTGCGGCTATTGAATATTGATACCTTTTAACATGATATTCTGAAAACGATTAGCCAGCAGTTGTATCTACGTATAAAGCTATTTGTTTGACATTAATATGTCATTAACTATAGTTAAGCGATTTTCCAATTTGCTGGTATTTATTAAATTTCTAGATTTCGGCTATGTTTTCCTCTCAATTTCCTGAAGAAAATGATAACGCTCATGCGGGTTCCATCACTTTAACCGATGACAAAGGGCGATCGCTCGACTGTTATGTAGAGCATTCCCTAGAGGTAGATGGACAAGAATACGTTTTGCTTCTTCCTGTAGATTCACCTGTAGAAATTTTTTCTTGGGAAGGTGACGGTGAGGAAGAAGAAGCAGTTCTAGTAGAAGATGACACGATAATTGAGCAAATTTTTGCTAATGCCCAAGCTGTACTATCTGAGCAGAACTTGATATTAAAGAACACAGCCTATGCTCTGACTGTTGCAGGTGATTTACCACCAGTGGAAGAATCAGAACTTTTCACCTTAGAAATTGAAGACGAAGAGGCAGATTTAGAGCCTGAGCAATTACAGCTGCTGGCTAGCTTTTATGATGAAGATCAGGAGTATGCAATTTATACACCCCTAGATCCTCTGTTGTTTTTTGCACGGATAACAAAAACAGGTGAACCTGAATTGCTTTCTCCAGAAGAGTTCCGCAAAGTGCAGCCTCTGTTAGAAGAACATCTTTTTAATGAAGTGGAATAAGATTAAAAATTCAAAATGAAAATATTACATTTTGAATTTTTTAATTGGTAGTTTTTCATTGAAATCACAATTTACTTAAATCTTTTACTATGTCCCATTAAATGTTGGAAGCAATGAAACATTAACATTACATTGGGGCAACTAGTATTGTTTAAAATCCTGGAAAAAGCATTTTGGTAGGGTTTTTGAATTCCGCGATCTAAAATCCCAAATTAGTATAAGGTGCTGAAAATGGCTTATAGCGATTTTACATTAAGTAAATTTAAAAAGTCATTCAGCATCCGCATTGATGAAGAAACTGATTTATGTGCCGACATAAAACCTTTACAGGCAAGTGAGAAACTCAAAAACTCTTTAGAAGAAACTACAGAATTGGCTTTAGCGATTAATACTGAAAAAGCTCGTTCAGAAATGATTATTACTCCGATATTGTTGGAGGTAAGACGCAGGGCTAATTATCCAATTAGCTTATTTTCGGGAACAGATTTTAATGTAGATGCAGAAAAAGGTCTGAATGGATATTGTGACTTTATTATTAATCGTTCTAGAGAGCAGCTAACGATTAATGTGCCGGTGGTGGTTATTATTGATGCCAAAAATGAAAATATTAAAGGTGGATTAGGTCAATGCGCAGCCGCAATGTTGGCAGCACATTTGTTTAATCAACAAGAAGGAAATGAAATCAGAAAAATTTACGGTGCGGTAACAACAGGGGAGATTTGGAAGTTTTTGAAGTTAGAAGAAAACGATATATTTATTGATTTGAATAATTATTACATTAAAGAGATAGATAAGATTTTAGGGATTTTATCTCAAAATGTTCAGGGAGGCATTCCAGGATGGAGTTCGACTAACTAAACTATATTGGGTTATGCTCATTTTTCTTAGCTATCTACATTTGACTGTTGATTATGGTCTGGAACAATCTTTTGCAACCTGACTTGATTTTAGAGGGTTCAGTGTTGAACCTAACACCAGATATTATCCAAAAATACGGGCTTAAAGGGCTGGTATTGGATGTAGATGAAACTTTAGTACCCTTTACAGTCGGGATAGCTTCCCCCGAACTACGAGAGTGGGTGGAGCAAATCCGTACCTGTACTGCACTGTGCTTAGTGAGTAACAACCTCAGTGAAGCCCGAATTGGTGGAATTGCGCGATCGCTCAACTTACCTTACTACTTAGGTGCAGCCAAGCCTTCCCGACGCAAAATTAGAGCAGCACTTAGGGGAATGGATCTACCAGTGCATCAAGTGGGAATGGTAGGCGATCGCTTGTTTACCGATGTTTTAGCAGGTAATCGTCTGGGAATGTTTACCATTTTAGTCGAACCGATTGTTCATGCCGATGCGGCTCTCCGTTCTCATCCCGTCCGCAACTTTGAAGTTTGGATATCTGAAATTTTGGGAGCCTCTATTACTCCCAAGAAAAAGAAAATTCACAAAAGTTGAGAAATCTTCAGGAAAGTAAATCTAAAGAAATGCTTAAGGAATCTTACTGGAAGCAAAAAATCGGGGATCATAAGTATTAATAACATGGGGTCAGCCAAAAAAGACCCTAAGTCATACTAAGTAAATATATTTCCGTAAAGCGTCAACCTTCACTATAGAAGGATTGGCGCTTTACAATTGTTTTAATCATTTGTCCTTTGTCATTTGTCCGTTGTCATTCGTCAGTTACTAATGACCAATGACTAATGACTAATGACCAATAACTAATGACTAATGACCAATGACTAAAACAATTGTTGTCAAAATCGGCACTTCTAGCCTAACTCAACCAGAAACGGGACAATTAGCACTTTCTACCATCGCTACATTGGCGGAAACACTCTGCTATTTAAGACGCCAAGGACATCGGGTGATTTTGGTTTCTTCTGGCGCTGTAGGCGTGGGTTGTGCGCGGTTAGGTTTAACTGAACGTCCTAAAGCGATCGCACTCAAACAGGCTGTAGCAGCAGTTGGACAAGGCAGGTTAATTCGGATATATGATGATTTATTTACTACCTTGCAACAAGCGATCGCCCAAGTATTACTGACTCGCAGTGACTTAGTACAGCGCAGCCGCTATCTCAACGTCTACAATACCTTTCAGCAACTATTGGGACTGGGAGTGATCCCCATAGTAAATGAAAATGATACCGTAGCAATAGACGAACTAAAATTTGGTGATAATGACACCCTTTCGGCATTAGTTGCCAGTTTAGTAGAAGCAGATTGGCTATTTTTGCTCACCGATGTCGATAGGCTGTATTCAGCCGATCCCCGTTCCGTACCAGATGCGCGGCCGATCGCTTTAGTGAGTAGCATTAAAGAATTAACTCAATTACAAATACAAACAGGTTCCCAAGGTTCTCAGTGGGGTACTGGTGGTATGGTGACAAAGATTTCGGCTGCGAGAATTGCGATCGCGGCTGGAGTGCGTACCGTAATTACTCAAGGGCGATTTCCCCAGAATATTGAAAAAATTATTCAAGGAGAACTGATTGGGACACATTTTGAACCGCAACCGGAACCAACTTCGGCGCGTAAACGTTGGATAGCTTACGGACTTGTACCTGCGGGTAAATTGTATTTAGATGAAGGTGCGATCGCGGCAATTTCTCTAGCAGGAAAATCTTTATTAGCAGCGGGAATTAAGCTAGTAGAAGGAGAGTTTGACACACAAGATGCAGTGCAATTGTGTGACACCAACGGTAACGAAATTGCTAGAGGACTTGTAAATTACAACAGCAATGAACTGCAAAAAATTTCTGGGCGTCATTCACGAGAAATTTCCACAATTTTAGGATATGTCGGTGCAGAAACCGTGATTCATCGGGATAATTTGGTTTTGACTTAAAATGGAAATGAGATAAACTTTGTGACTACTAACTGAGAGAGTAAAAATATTATGACTCAAACGTTAGAAAATGCTGTTAACTTACCAGAAGAACAACGCTTCTTTCGACATGGGTTAAGTTGGGAACAGTTTAAAGCAATTCAAGCTAGCTTTGAAAATATACCAGGAGTGCGCTTATTTTATTGTGATGGAGTCTTAGAAATAGTGACTATTGATAAGCCTCATGAGGCGATTAAGTGTTTAATTGCTGCATTGCTGATTACTTATTTTGAAATTAAGCGTATTGAATTTTTTCCTAGTGGGAGTTTTAGCCAGGTTATTCCCAAGATAGTAGAATATCAAGCTGACTTATCTTATTGCTTTGAAAACGACAAACCTATACCAGACCTCTGTATTGAAGTAGTCATTACTAGCGGTAGTCCCATAAAGTTACAGAAGTACAAATTAATGGGAGTCCCGGAAGTTTGGTTTTGGGAAGATGGCACATTTGAGGTTTACTGCTTACGAGAACAAGAATCTGATAAAGTTGTTAAAAGTGAGCTATTAGCAGAATTAGATTTATCTATGCTCAATCGTTGTCTTTTGTTATCGTCTCCCTTGGAAGCAATTAGGGAGTTTCGCCAAGATATTCAAAAGTCATAGTGAAACGATTAGTGATTTTTCAATTTCACCACATTCTTAACCAGTTTTTTACAGGCGCGCTTGTTTCGTGAAGACTCCATAAACTATTCTTACCGTGCGGTAGTATAAGTATGTTTAGAATTTCACTTTGCTAATCAATACACATCCGCATCTGCCAAGTATATGGATCTGAGTAATATACCGAAACCTATTTGGTACGCCCTGACTGGATTTCTCTTGTTGACTATAGGCTATGGGGCTGCAACTCACGTTCCAGGGCTGAATACCTCAGATAAAGAAAGCGCTGAAAATAAACCTTCTACAGTACTAAACTCAAGTAGTGTAAAAGTTAGCGTTTTTGATGAAGCGACTCAAGTTCCTATAGTTGGCGCAAAAGTAATAATGGAATCTGAAGGTGGGTCTGATACAGATACAACTGATAATTTAGGCGCTTTCCGAGTTCAAATACCAACTACAGACTACGTTAAAGTTCGCATATATAAAAATTATTGTGAGCCTTATAAGCAAGACTTAAATTTGAAAAGTAACCCTGATAGACCTAAACCTATTTTCTTGAAATGCTCAGTACCTCAAAAGAGGTCTACGCCTAATAGTTAACTTTTTCAGTATTCTTAAATGTTATCACTGCGCCAGCATTTTCAGCGGATTAAAGAAATAGTTGACTGGAGTTGGACACTAGCCATTTTGTGCATGGTCGGTTATATAACTTTGGGACAACTCGCTCAATTGTACTGGGCTATGGTAGTGTTTGGAGGATTAGCTGGTAGCTTCGGTCTATTTTATGAATTTTCCTGTGAAAAACTAGCACATTTAAATGCTATTGAGGATACATACAAACTTCAAAAGGTAATTGCGACCTCAGCTTTGGCTCAAGATTTACTTGGGAAATTCGTTCATAGAAACCCTGAGATTACAAATCAGTTTCCTGTTTTTCATCAACTAAGATATCAAGTCAGCAACATCAGAGCTACTTCTGCTGCTAAATTTAAACAACGGGTTAATCAACAAACAAAGACACCTTCTCAAAGCTCATCTCAACCGCCATCTCAAAAACCAGTACAACCAACTCCCCCATACGCGTCAAAAGGGGAAGCACAATCTCCTCTGAGAAACTCATCTCAAAAATCGGTACAACGAATTCCACTATACCCACCCCTGCAAAAAAAACCACCAAAGCCTCTAAGAAAGGCAACAAAGCAAAGGATTACGCTAAAAGAGTATGAGACAATTTCTAATACAAGTGATTATGTATATATCGGCCCTTATGAGAGAAATGGTAAGTTGGTGAATTTAAATGGGCATTATAGGCGAAAACCGAGAAGGTAATTTGCTGTTCTTTATCGCTTGCTATATAGCGTTTCTTAGTCTGGTGAAGTACAGTAACAAGAATGGGTAAACCAGTT
>NZ_CAXTTT010000133.1:0-19439 GCF_964247315.1 uncultured Nostoc sp. | reverse complement strand
TTTTACCAGTTTTAACCTCCGCTTTTTTCTGAGTTTGTGAGAAATTCGGGTTAATTGGTTGTAATCACTTGAAGATTGCATATCCCATTGTAATTCTGCTAGTAACAGTAAACTAACGGTCATAATTAGTCCCGTTGAGAGAAAACTTTGAAAAGAGGATGAAATTTCCAATTTCGTAGTTTAGACAGACTAGACCTTGAATATCTTGAAAATCTAGCTCTTGCTGTTTTTCACGCAGGAGCGGCTCCGAGGGATTGAAAAAAGTCATTGATAATCTATTACTCTTGGTAGATGAATAATTTATTACTCTATCAAAAGATATATTGTTATTTAAATATAAACAAGTAAAGAATAGTTGAGATGCTGTTAAGCGAGAAAGGTTCTAGAAGTCAATACTACTTTTTAAAATTTTGTATATTATAATACGTAAAAAAGTCCGTATTCGCTGAAAACTATTTAATAATCTTTTAAAAGAGCGCTGATGGAATCGGTTGTTTTCAATGGCGATCGCAGCATGAAGATACCAAAAAAGCCGTTATCAGTTTCTTTTGCTTAAGCGTGGTGAGGTAGCGATGTCTACGACGGGCTAGGCTTACTAGTCTGTCAAGTTTAAATGATGGGTAAGCAAGTTCGTAGTCAGGACTTTAGTCCTTGATTTTCTAAGCACTAAAGTGCTTACTACAAACTTTTCATTACTAGCTTAGACATCATACTACGCTCGTTTACTCATCCACGCTTAAGCAGCAACTAATCTAGTTCTCTATTTACGTACTAGCTTCAGCAGTTCTTTTGGAGAAGCCAGCAAGTCAATCGCTACAAAGAATATTTTGCCTTGGGGATCTAGCAAAAACCGCCATGCAATATTCATTAAAGTAAAACCTATGTAATTCAAAATAGAAGGGTATTGGTACATCAACTTTTAAAGTCTGGTCTGGATGCCTATATAGCAGATCGAACTGTTACTGTACTTATATCAAGCCCGGTTTTACAATTAAGTAACAAAAACCAGTGTGCAATTCATAAGTGCTGAATGCTGAGTGCTGAGTTAGGAGTTAAGAGTTAGGAGTTATTATTTTTCTCCGCAATTGCCAGTCCCCAGTCCCCACTTCAACGCAAACAACGAATCGCCTCTAATAGACCTCTAGCTTTATTCAGCGTCTCTTCGTATTCTTTCTCTGGCTCAGAATCAGCTACCAAACCTGCACCGGCTTGTACGCTCACTGTATTATCATGCACTACCATTGTGCGAATTGCGATCGCAGTATTTAATTGTCCTTCAAAATCGTAATATCCATACACACCCGAATAAACACCCCGACGACTAGACTCTAACTCGTGGATAATTTCCATCGCCCTAATCTTGGGTGCGCCGCTTACCGTACCTGCTGGGAAGGAAGCTTTCAATAAATCCCATGCTGTTTTACTAACTGTTAATTTCCCCACAACATTGCTAACAATGTGCATCACATGGGAGTAGCGTTCAACCACCATTAATTCATCGACTTTGACGCTACCACTTTGACAAACACGCCCCAAATCATTCCGCCCTAAATCTACAAGCATCACGTGTTCGGCAATTTCCTTCGGGTCTTGGAGTAAATCTTCAGCAAAGGCCGCATCTTCCTTAGTGGTTTTACCTCGTGGACGCGTCCCAGCAATTGGGCGTACCGTCGCTATTATTCCACCATCTGAATCGGTTTCAGCTTTCACCATCACTTCAGGACTGGAACCGATGATTTGCCAATCTTGGAAGTTAAAGTAAGCCATGTAAGGCGAAGGATTTATCTGACGTAGGGAGCGATAAAGGGCAAAAGGGTCGCCTGTGTATCCTGTTGATAGTCGCTGGGAAATTACTACTTGAAAAATATCACCTGCTTTAATGTAATCTTTCGCCTTCTCAACGCTGACACAAAAATCAGGGCGGGTAAAATTACTTTGATACTCCTCTGCGCCTCTGCTACCCTGCTCCTCTGCTTTTGTACTCCCTGGCGGTTTCCATTCCAATCGAGTTTTTTGTGGCGATAGGGGTAGAGACAGCTTTTCGAGCATTTGGGTGACGCGATCGCTAGCTTGTTGATATGCTACTTTGAAATCTACATTCGGGTCGCGTAAATCAGCATAAGCGATCGCCCAAATTTTCCGCTTCACCTGGTCAAAAATCAATAGGTGGTCTACCTGCATCCACAACCCATCAGGGATATTTCGCTCATCTGGTGGATAAATTGGCACACGCGGCTCAATCCACTGAATCAATTCATAGCCCCAAAACCCAAATAAACCGCCAATTCCTGGCGGTAGCTGTGGTAATTTCACTGGGTGATAAGGTGCTAAACATTCGGCTAAAGCTGTAAAAGGGTCGCCTGCAAAAACCACCTGCGAACCATCGCGGTTTTTCTGAGTCGTGCGATCGCCCCTTGCTTCCAAAACCCACACCGGATCGCAGCCTACTAAACTATAGCGTCCCAACTTTTCCCCACCTTCTATCGATTCCAACAAAAAGCTATAAGGCTGACCCGCACAAACTTTATACCAAGCAGATACGGGCGTGTCTAAGTCCGCCACCCATTCTTGATATACCGGGACGAAGTTGCCTTGTAGAGCTAGCTGAGAAAATTCGGAGAAATCGGGGAATACCATAAATTGCTTAGGAATGGGGCATTGGGTAAGGTGGGGCCCCTCTGGGGATAAGGGGTAATGGGGATTGGGGATTAGGGATTAGGGATTGGGTATCAGAAGGATTTCCCAGTTCCCAGTCCCCAGTTCCCAGTTCTCAGTCCCCAATCCCTAGTCCCTATACGTCGTGGGTAGCTTTACCACTAAACTTGAGTTGTGCTTGACTGGGGTTTTGCCCAATGCTGCGTGGGACATAACGCACTTTTTCACGACCTTCATTCACCTTTTCAGGGAAGACGCCATCGGCTGGGTGAAGTAAGGTAGTTTCTCCGTTGGGTAAAACCCGGTAAACTTTGTAATCTGTGATTTTGAGTTTACGGAGTTGCTGACCGCCCAAAAAGATGCCATATTCTTTACGAGCTACATACAGCAGGTTTTCACCTTTTTGCATAATAGCAGCACCACCTGTAGGCAATTCAAATACTTGCTCTTTCGGGCTAGTCCAAGTGATAGCGTACTTTTCTTCAACTTTTGCTTTATTTAGCAAACCACCAGTGCTGCCAGCAAATAGCGGGGTTTGTCCAGAGAGTGTTTCTGCCATAAAGATTGATTCTCTCAACGTTTTTAGGGAATCCTAACACCGCAACCAGGATCATATTGCGATCGCGTCATAGACTGTAACAGTTTTTAGTCATTTATCCTTTGTTCTTTGTCATTTGTTAAAAATTAATTCCCATACCTCATGCCCCATACCCCATGCCCAATACCCAGTTCTATTTATTCTTGACTTTTGTCCGCTTTTCCTCTTGGCTACTCCGAACAATCGGGATGGTGAAGTGAAACTGACTACCTTGGTCTTTACCAGTTGACTCTGCCCAAATTTGCCCACCCCAGCCATTAACAATTTGACGGCAAATTGCTAAACCAAGCCCAGTCCCGCCAGTGGTGCGGCGCAACGCTCCCTCTTCTTGATAGAAGCGGTCAAAAACTACTTCTAAACGATTTGGTTCAATGCCGCGTCCAGTGTCAGCTACAGTTACCTCGACCATTTGACGGCTGTTGTAAATCGCTTTAATCGTGATTTCTCCTTGGGGTGGCGTAAATTTCAAAGCATTGTCCATGAGTTTTGCCAGTACCTCGACTAGCCAATCACCGTCAGCTCTGACCAGAGGTAGATTTTCGGCAATTTGAGTCTTGATTTGGGGCGGCTTTTCCATTGAGGAACGCGTGCGATTTCGGCTGAGTGCTAAATCCACACATTCTTGTAAGGTGAGGGATTCTGGATGCCATTCCACTCGGCCGCTTTCCAAGTTGGAAAGTGTAAGGAAATCTTGTACCAGTTTTCGCATCCGTTCCGAGTCGGAAAGAGCGGTGTTGAGCATGACCTGCTGCAACTCCAAGGGCATATCCGGTTCGCTAGCAAGACTTTCCAGACACACTTGAATTGTGGATAGGGGGGTACGTAGTTCGTGTCCGGTGATGGCTATGAGGTTGCTGCGGGTGCGGTCTAGGGCTTCTAGTTGCTGGTTAAGTTCTTCTAGATTAGCGTAAGCTTCCGCTTGGATGAGAGCTGCTCCTACTTGGGTAGCGATCGCTTCTATCAAATCCAATTCGCCAGGTTGGCACTCGTGCGGTGGCATCTGGCAGTAGTGTAACTCCACAATCCCCAATAATCGCCCCTGATAGAACACTGGTTCCATCAGCCAAGAACGAATGGCAAACTTTTTGGCGATGGTGGAAAGTCCTGGCGATTTGGTAACGCGAGGGTCACTCAGCGTATCGCTGACACAAACACCTTCGCCTTGTTCCACAATGTCCCGAAATAGTGAATTTTTCTCTAACTCCCATGTTTGCCCACAAACAGATAAAACACCGGGAGTCAAAAACTCGTGTTCAATTATCGCTTGGCTATCTGTGGCTTGAGCGCGGTAAATTAAACACCGACAAGCTTCTAGGTGTTGCCCTAATTCTTGTGCCGCCACCTGGAGAACTTCGTGAGGATCGAGCGATCGCCGAATGGCAGTACTAATTGAGTTGACTAATCGTTCTTTTCGTGCTTGAGCAGCAATAGAACGGTAGGCTTTGTGCAATTTGTACTGACTAGCTTGCAAATAAGTTACTAAGCGCTGCACAAAGGGATCTGTATCAATGTCACAGGCATACTCGTTTACCTGTTCGGCTCCAGAGTGGTTTCGCGGCTCCCCGATGCCAAACCTCTGACGTGCCTGTTGAATTTTATTTGTCAGTTCTGGTCTGTAAACCAAAACCCTATCTAACAGCAATTCGGCTGCTTTGAGGCTAACTCCCCTTTCTGATGTCCAAATTCCCTCAAATCTTCGGGCTGTGTCTATATCTAGATTAGGGCTTAGTTCCGGTAGTTGCTTGTTTTTGGCAAGAGAACCAAGGTTTTCTCGGCAAACCAGACAAGTAGCATAATTGTCAGCGATCACTACCAAATGCCACTCCTGACTTAAGCCATCCGTTGGCTCAAAAGCCACTTTTTCGTAATGTTCCGAACTGTTCGTGAAATCCGTTTCTGGAGCAGATAATACGTATATTTGGTTACTCCGTAAGGCTAGTCGCAGGTAGCGATGAGCTTCTTGTCGGTAGAATCGCTCTCGCTGGAAACTAGCAATTACAAGGGGTTGTGCTAAAGTCGCAGCCAAAACTTGATCTTCCATCGCGTGGGAGAGCGCCGTTAGTGAAGCCTTAAAATATAGCTGGGGCCGCAAGTAGGGTAGGGACTTTAGCAGATCACTCAGCACAGAAGTCGAAATGCTCATGAATTATTGTTAAACGCTCAACCTCGATCAGATCCACGTCACAGCTGCATTGTACAAATTCCAAGGGACTCTCAAGTTAAATAGACAGCTGCAATATGTAAAGAACGCTAAAAAGCGCTTTTCGCCAAAGCAGTCGCAACACTTTGTTACCAACTAAGGGGCGTGGGTACACTTGATTTGTTGATTGACAACCTATTACGCCCAATATACATTCAGGGCAACTGATGCTTTTGCTTGCACAGGTAAAATCTTTCAGGAATAAGTACTAAAATATTAATTATTGTATGGTTTGAACTACTGTGTTCGCTAATAACCACAGACGATTGATTTACAGTCCATGCATCGGCAAAATCGCCTGTCGTAGACATCGCCTATTTTGCCGACGTTGATTTATGCTTGCTAAAGAAATTTTCTTACCCAAAAATCATGACTGTAAAATTCACATAACTTAATCAATAATTAGTGATTAAACTTAATCAATTAATTAATTAATTATCATAAATTAGTCTAATCAAATACCAAAGATATTTAAGACAAAATCGTATTCTAGTAAAGAATACGATTTTGTCTATGTCCAACAAAAACCGTAAGCTTCACATTTTCACTGAGTATACTATATACCTTGTGTCTTTGAAAGTTCAACGGCTAATAAATTATCTCAAAACCCTCAGTTTTAAGTCTTGACCTCACACTTATAAAATTAGGACTTACGCACTGTACAAATTTGTTATCTTGTGAATTAACGAAAATATGTCGTTTCAGGCTTTTATCAATCATTCTTTGATAAATAGCGATCGCCTAAAAAGTGTCGAAAAATAAAGGTTTAATGCCTGAAATCTATACCCCATCTTTAGTTTTTCCTGTCAATGCGTAAGTCCTAAAAATATAAATTTATCGACAAAGGCAGTTATTGCTGAGGAGAGTCTGCCTCCTACCTCCTTTAATAAGATTTACTTATGTTTATATGGATATGAGCGCTGCTATTTTGTCAGCAATATGTCAGGATTATTTTGGCTCGAATAGCTCAAACGAGTTTTAAAGAGCGTCTTTTTTCGGAAGTTGTGAGGATGAACAAGAAGCAGAGAGGATGGGGCAAAGAGAAAACCGCATATTTACAGAGGTTTTCAGGTATTTAGATCAAGACTAAGACAAGGAGTAGGGAGTAGTGTAGTTCAATTACTTGAAAAGCGCTGTAAAAGCAAGGCAAGATTGCTGATCTGACTCCGCACTTTCTGTCTCTCTACGATACACTGTCCTTTGTTTAAACTACGTGTCTCGACACAAATCTTTCTTTTTGCGACGCTCTGTCTCAAAGCAAAAGGGTATTTATTCTTTCCCTCTGCCTCTTGGGTAAGAGACTTCTACTCAAAAGACCACAAAAATATAGACCTGTACACGGAACTTTGTCTAATGACACCGGATACGCTAATCACCCCAGAAAAAATTTTTCTGGATGGAAAAACTTTTATTCCTGCCGAACAGTTACCGATCCCGGAGTGGCCTTGTGTTGTGGCTGAAAGATCGCAACCGACACTAACGGTTAAAGATGATGATTTATTTTTTGTGACAGATACTATCGGGAATATTTCTGGCTGTTCCATCAACGATGGCAATCCCAGTATGGGACTGTTTTGTTGTGATACGAGATTTCTAAATCGCTTGGAGTTGCAAATTGAAGGGCGATCGCCTGTACTCCTCAGTAGTACTGCCGAAAAAGGGTTTTCACTCTCAGTTTTGTGTACCAACCCTAGAATTGAGGAACGCCTAAAAGCCGAAACCGTAGGAATTCGCCGAGAAATCGTGCTGAATGGAGCATTATTTGAAGAAATAGAAATATCTAACTACAGCACAACTACTGTCAATTTTGAACTAACCATCAGCTTTGATGCGGATTTTCTTGATTTATTTGAAGTCCGGGGCTATGACAGAGAAAAACGAGGTCGGCTTTTACGCCTAGTAGAACCGACGACTGAGGAAGGAACATCTTCTCACATCGATGGTGTTGCACCAGTACCTAAAGAGCCATCTGCCTATAGAGAAGAATCCTTAACACTCGCCTATCAAGGTTTGGATGGCTCAGTGATGGAATCCCGGATTCTATTCCAGCATCGGCAACCAGACTATTTCAAAGGTTACACTGGGGTTTGGCAGCTAGAGTTGGCTTCTCACGAAACTCAAAAGCTGGGCTACCGAGTGAATATGTTGAGAAACAACCAGTCCAGTTCAACCGTGAGCGCCGCCACCACATTAGGACAGGCAAAAGCTGCTGAGTGGATGGAGGAGCAACACTGGGTACAACAAATTACCCGCATTAGCTCAGATAAGAGTACCTTCAATCGAGTGATTGAGCGGGCTGAACAAGATATGTATTTGTTGCGCCAGTCTTTTGGTAAGCATAAGACTGTTTCCGCTGGAGTACCCTGGTTTTCAACATTATTTGGGCGAGATTCGCTGATTACAGCTTCTCAAAGCCTGATGTTAAACTCGCAAATCGCTAAGGAAACTCTGATATTACTGGCGACATACCAAGGTAAAATCGATGACGAATGGCGCGAAGAAGAACCGGGTAAGATTTTGCACGAGTTACGTTTGGGAGAAATGGCTCGTTGTGAAGAAATTCCCCATACACCTTACTACGGTACAGTTGATGCCACTCCCTTGTGGCTGCTGCTTTATGCCGAACATTATGCTTGGACTAACGATCAAGAACTCCTAGAGCAACTTTGGCCCAATGCTCTAGCTGCAATGGAGTGGATCGATCGCAATACCAAAGAAACCAGCTACCTCAGCTACTTCCGTAGATCCAAACGCGGTCTTGTTAACCAAGGTTGGAAAGATTCCGGCGACTGTGTTGTAGACCGCAAGGGAGAATTAGCCAACGGCCCAATTGCCCTCTGTGAGGTGCAAGCTTACGTCTATGCTGCAAAAATGCGTCTAGCAGAAATAGCTAGGATGAAGAAGCGGCTTGATTTGGCAGATCGTTGGCAAGAAGAGGCGAGAAATCTTAAGGTTCGTTTTAATCGAGATTTTTGGGTAGAAGATCAAGATTTCTGCGCCCTGGCTTTGGATGGAGATGGTAAGCCAGTAGACAGTATTACCTCAAATCCTGGTCATTGTCTGCATTTGGGACTCTTCACAGACGAAAAAGCTCATAGTGTAGCAGAACGGTTGCGGGCACCAGATATGTTTAATGGTTGGGGCATTCGGACTCTAAGTAGTTTGTCACCCGCTTATAATCCGATGGGTTATCACATTGGTTCGGTTTGGCCTCATGATAACGCTCTGATTGCAATGGGATTGCGATCGCTCGGTCTTATCGATCAAGCCCTAGAAATATTCCAAGGTTTATTCGATATGACTCAGCAGCAACCCTATCAACGTCCTCCAGAACTTTTCTGCGGCTACGAACGCAACGGTGATAATGCCCCTGTGCAGTATCCAGTTGCCTGCACTCCCCAAGCTTGGGCTACTGGTAGTATTTTCCAACTACTGCAAATGATGGTCAACTTGGTGCCTGACGCTCAAAATAACTGCTTGCGAATAATCGACCCGGCTTTGCCAGAATCGATTAATCGCCTATCATTTCATAATTTGCGAGTCGGCCCCACCATCCTCGATTTGGAATTTGAGCGTTCTGGGACTACGACTGCTTGTCGCGTTGCGAAAAAACGGGGTAATTTACGGGTAGTTATTGAAGCTTAGAGAGAGAGTAGGGAGTAGGGAATTTACCACTCCCTATTTTAGGCTGATATGCTTGGTGCGTAGGCATAGTCCGTCGTAGACATCGCGCAGTGCTATCCACTTCAACCAACGCAGTGTTAGCCTGCTTCATCGCCAGTGTGTAGAGTTCTCAAGAGTTGTTCTGTAAGCTCGATCAATTCATATACAGAATTTGGCGTAATTTGTGTAGTTTTGAAGCCATGAGCAATGGAATTACGTAATGGGAGTGCATTCATTAGTAACTGATACTCAGATTTTGAAATTACACCTTCAGTTGCTAATTGCTTTACTAAGTAGCGTGGATCAAATCTTTGTAAACTTAGCTCTTCCTTTTGGGCAATAAGTCTCAAAGTTGCTTCTACTAAAGACCAAGAAGATAAGAGAGCTAATTCTGGATGTTGCGTTGTAAGTTGCCTTGCTACTTGCAGATGTGATTCTATTTCATGTTCTTGAAGAGAAGCCTCTGCTTTGGGAGAATAGGTTGTATCCTCTGGGTTGGTCATTACTAATTCAAATCTCCAACCAGGATGTTTTTCTACCGCTTGAGCTAAATTACCTAAGTATTGATTAGAAGAAGAGTTAAGTGAGGAGCGTGACTTGACTTCAATAACTACATTATCTTCTCCCCGACGTACTATCATGTCAGGGCGATAGTTATTAAGGAAGTCAGGCAAATCTTCTGGATTTGGATGAAAAAAAACTTCGTATCCCTTCTCCCTATACTCATCTGCTAGTTTTAGTAATCGTTCTCTTTCTAAGTTTGCGGTTGGAGTTTCCATCAAGTAAGTACCTCCTGGTTAGGAGCATCAATTACGACAATATGTAAGAACTCATTGCCACGGGCAAAGCCTTCCGCCAATGTCGAGGTCATATTTTCTATTCTAAAGTTACCTGACAAATTCCTTTTTCTAACTACGAGATCGCTTACTTGGTTATCATCAACGTAGGCTAATCCTTTAATTGCATCTTGAATAGGTTTCACTATATTGTCCACATCTATTTGAACAGAATCATAGAAATAGGTTATCTGGAGCATAACCAACCCAGTAGCTGTTTTTTGTTCCGAAGACCAGTATTTTTCAGCCTCTTGTCGCACTGTCTTTTTCCAATCTTGAAGCCGATTGCCCTTACCGCGCTTACAAGCCTGTTGTGATACTGGTGGCCCATCTACTATGAACTCAAATCTGGTCAATGCACTTTTAAATAATAGATCAAAGTTTATTTTATACTAGTAACCTAGAACACAAGCAGATAACTCTCACTACTCAGCTGGATTTAGCTTTTCTCTTACTGCCATTACTAACTGTTGCTGTGTTGCCCAGTAGCTTCGCTGAGTGCTTCACGAATTATCTCATCACTCACACCATGCCGTTTCAGGCTGGCAATCAATGTAGAAACAGTATCACCCTCAAGTCGCTCAAGATCAGATCGAAGTCCTTGTCCGATGTAAGCACGAACTAATGGCTGATAACCAGAAAACCCTAATAATGGTGCTACTCGCTTCAAATCCTCAATCACATCTTCGGGAATACGAATTGTAATTGTTATCATTGGACGATTTTTATCGAGTCGCTTTCTTAAATCTTCAGCTTTCATAGTATTCACGTTCCTTGCGCGTCGCTTTCCGAGCCGATATGATCCGAATCATGTCCTTTTCACGCTCAATGTAGACGACGTACAGAAGATTCCATCGTCTGTCCAAGCCAATCACAGCATCCCGCTCCTCATCATTGCGGCTTGCATCAACCACCACTAGAAACGGATCGAAGAAAGCTTCTACGGCTTGCTGAAATGTTATGCCGTCATGATTACTAGGATTAATCCGAGCTTTCTCCTCGTTCCAAAGGAAGGTGACACCATTAAGCATGAAAAATACATCTATACCTCATAGTCTAGGCAAGATGTATTTACGTTGTCAATACGTTTTTTTGTAAAAGTTTACAATTACAATTCAACGCTGAATCTTGATGTGTGCCAGAACCTTGCAATGTTTACCTGTTTGTTGTCTTCCTCAACCCAATAAATAATACGATAGGCACTTTAAGCACTATTACTTATTGACAAATTATCCATAATGTCAGGAGTCACTGATAGGGTTTGGGGGAATCTTCCAGAGTCAAATATCATTAACACCAAACTTATTGAAATGTAATTAATTTTTCATTTGCATTCAAAATTATTAATGAGACTTTCTTTTATTAATTTAGATTTTAGTGTAGACTTTTTTCTAAGTCTATTGAATAATATTCTCAATAGAAGGATGGATGTAAAATGACAACTTCTACAAGTCCGCTGTCGGTGGAGCAAGACCTTACCGACTCGCCTTCGTGGGCAGGTAACGCCAGACTCACCAGTTTATCAGGGAAATTACTAGGCGCTCACGTCGCTCATTCTGGTCTGATCGTTTTCTGGGCAGGAGCTATGACTTTATTTGAGCTAGCCCACTTTAATCCAGCAGAACCGATGTACTCGCAAGGCTTAATTTTGCTACCTCATCTAGCTACTCAAGGTTGGGGTGTTGGTGCAAATGGTGCAGTTGTGGATACTTATCCCTACTTTGTAATTGGAGCTTTGCATCTAATTTCCTCAGCTTTTTTGGGTTTTGGAGGAATCTTTCATTCCCTGCGTGGCCCAGAAAAATTGGAGGGTAAAGTTCCTTTCTTTGGCTACGACTGGTCAGACACGGGTAAAATGACCACAATCCTTGGTATACATCTGGTTTTACTAGGTTGTGGTGCATTATTGTTAGTCGCCAAAGCAATGTACTTTGGCGGTTTGTACGACCCAAATGTTGAAAATGTGCGGGTAATTACAAATCCGACATTAAACCCAGCCGTCATTTTTGGTTATCTGTTTGGCGCAATTAGGAAATTCTGGATTGCTGGCGTTGACAACCTAGAAGACGTGGTTGGTGGACATATTTGGGTTGGTGCAATGTTGATTATTGGTGGACTTTTCCACATAGCTACTAAGCCCTTTAGTTGGACGCATCCACTATTTGTTTGGTCTGGAGAAGCTTACCTTTCTTACAGTCTGGGCGCTTTGGCACTGATGGGTTTTATTGCAACTCTGTTTGTATCGGTAAACACCACTGTTTATCCTGAAGTTTTTTATGGGCCGGCGCTTGTAGTTAGACAGAATATCGTGCCGTACTTTTCATCACCTGACCCTGACCTTGTAACTGCCCGGACTTGGTTAGCTAATGCCCATTTTTGGTTAGCTTTCTTCTTGCTCCAAGGTCATATCTGGCACGCCTTGCGGGCGCGTGGGTTCGATTTTCGCAAAGGTAGGGTGAGTCAGGAAGCGGTAATTCCGCAACCAATTAGCTAAATTCCAGTTAATGCAAGATATTTGCAATTATCTGGAAGTAGAACCTCAACAAAATTGCTAAAAATTCTCAAGGAGTACTATAAATGACAGCAGTAATTGAAGATAGCCCATATAAGCAACAGATACCTGATGTTGGTTGGTGGGCTGGTAACTTTCGTCTCACTAATTTATCAGGAAAATTACTAGGCGCTCATGTTGCCCATTCTGCATTGATTTTGTTATGGGCTGGAGGGATGACGCTGTTTGAACTGTCGCGCTTCAACCCTAATGAGCCAATGTATGAGCAAGGGTTAATCATACTGCCTCATCTAGCGACTCTAGGTTTGGGTGTCGGTGCTGGTGGGCAAGTTATTAGTACCTATCCCTACTTTGTAATCAGCGTCTTACATCTGATACCTTCAGTGATTCTGGCAGCTGGTGGTATTTACCACTCTCTGCTAGGGCCAGAGGTGTTACAAGATAATCCCACTTGGGCTGGCTTTTTTGGCTATGACTGGAAAGATAAGGACAAGATGACTACCATCTTGGGCATTCACCTAACGCTTTTAGGTTTAGGTGCTTTGACTTTAGTTGCTAAGGCGATGTTTTGGGGTGGACTGTTTGATCCTTGGGTAGCTGGCGGTGGAGATGTCAGGATAATCAATCATCCGACACTTAATCCGTTCCGTATTTTTGGCTACCTATTTGGGGCTTGGGGACCAGAGGGATTGGCTGCTGTTGATAACTTAGAAGATGTTGTTGGCGGTCACATCTGGGTTGGTTTGATGTTAATTGGCGGTGGTATTTTCCACATCTTGACTAAGCCATTTGCTTGGGCACGCCGAATTTTGATTTACTCAGGGGAAGCATATTTATCTTACAGCATTGGTGCTGTAGCATACATGGGCTTTTTAGCAGCATACTTTGCTTCAGTCAATAACACCGTCTATCCCGAAGTTTTTTATGGCCCAGTTAAAGCTATAGAAACTTCTGCTGGTATAGTTTCTGCTCGTGGTTGGTTGGTAACTTTCCATTTTGTCCTAGCGCTGATGTTTCTGTTAGGTCACATTTGGCACGCTCTCCGCGCTCGTGCGATCGCAGGCGGATTTGATTTTAAAAATGGTGATATGGTTCAGCCTCCACGTGTAGAGCGCCAAACGAGGAATCAAGTAACCGTAGTCAATTCTTCTGATCTGACGCTGAAGTTTCTCAAATACTTGCCAATTTACCGCCCTGGTATATCTGCTTTGTGGCGGGGATTAGAAATTGGCATGGCTCATGGTTACTGGCTAGTTGGCCCCTTTGCGACATTAGGTTCATTAGGTTTATTACGCAATTCTAATGTGGGCAGCTTGGTTGGTTTACTAGCCACAGGCAGTTTGATTATCATCCTGACAATTGGTTTTTCGCTTTATGGCACTACTAGCTACGAAAGACAACAGGAAATCTATTCACGATCGGTTTCGGTTGCAACAGTTGCCAAAGTTCCACAGAGCATCAATACTGTCGCCGAATGGAGTCAATTTACTGAGGGCTTTTTGATTGGTGGAATTGGTGGAGCAATCTTCGCTTATCTGCTATTAACTAGTATTGCTTTATTCGGTGCGATCGCAATCAACTCGATTTAATCATCTAGTGATTTAGTACCCATGATAGTAAAGACGTAGCATTCTACGTCTTTACTATAAATTAGAGCAAGACTTAGATTGTTCGCTCTCGCCTCACTCGTTGTTTAAACGGCTATACGTGCCGAGCTATCCTGTACCTTTACCTTTAATGGTTTGTGGTAGCACTGACGATATCATCGCAGAATGTGAGGTTCTGCAAGGATGGCGACCTTATTTAATGGAAGGCGATTGCTGTTGGGAATATCAACAAGGACAGCATTTTTTTCACTTCTTTCAACCGACTCTTGTAGCAAAACAGATTCTCGATTTCTGACAATTTCCACATCATTCAGATTCAGTTTATTCAAGTCTAAAAGTTTAAGCTATCTCCACCTGTAAAAGACGACTTTATCTGCTGATGCAACATTCAACGGCTGAAATTAAGTCCTGATTGAATCAGTATTTATATCAATAAACCCACCTAGTAAGAAATGCATACATACGGCAATCCTAATGTCAAATTTGATTGGTGGGTTGGTAACGCCTGCTTTGCCAACCTCGCTGGCTTATTTATCAGCGCTCATGTAGCACAAGCAGTCCTGATGACTTTCTGGACTAAGTTCTTCCTTGATGTATTGGCGTTCACTAAGTTTGGCATTCTTGGCGCTCATTGCGTCAAGTTAATAATTAGATTGCTTAGGCAATGACATATTGATTTATGTCTACCTACTGACTCAGTTAATTTAGTTTCACTCAACACCAGCTAAATAATATTTCATGCCTGCGGTTAAAAGCAGTTGACTGCGGGCACTTTTTTCTAATCTTTAGGAGGATAACTTATGCTGGCTACAATTTTTTGTGCTTCATTTGCTTGGGCCACTTTGATTTTCTTTATTTTGAGTATCTGGTTTACCTTAAAACAAGGGATAAATCATTTAAAAAAGCTACATGAAATTCCTTGTCATGCTTGTGAATATTTCACTAATGACTATCGCCTTAAGTGTACTGTACATCCAATTAAAGCTTGTTCTGAGGAAGCGTTCGGCTGTCTTGACTTTAAACCTCAAACTTCTTTCTGTAATGCTTGTCAAAAGGGTCGGCAAAAGCTTTGTTAAAATTTTCCAATTAGATAATTTCTAATCCGTAATACTCTAAATACTTATGAACCGACAATCTGATTTGCTATCCGAACTATGCGATTTTCTATATCCTCGTAGTCCATATTATGGACAATTTAAACCAGAGTATCTAGTATTTAACGCTAATCTTCAAGATTTTTCTCAACGGGTAAACTACATTTGCAGCCTCCAAACTAGTGGTAAACTTTCCCCAGAAGAGGCTTACAAACAAATTCATATCCTCTGGAGACAGTTGAAAAGTGCCAAAAAAGAATTGAAAATTCGTTAAATAGAAACAGTATTACCCTCAAGTTGCTCAATATCGTCTCTGAGTCTTTGTTTCGATACAAGCACTGACTAATGGCTGATAACCAGAAAATCCTAACAACAGCGCTACTCGTTTCAAATCCTCAATCACATCTTCAAGAATGAAAATTGTATCTGCCTGCGATCGCAGTCCTTACAATGATGAGTTCAATCGTCCACAAATTAAGTATTTTTAACAAAATGCAATAAATCTACATTCACTCTTCTTGATATGGGAATAAATTTCTGCTAATCAAAGTGTTGAGGATGTAAAAACAACAATAATTTACACCCAAACTACTAACAGACGCGATTAATCGCGTCTCCAACTTTGTTATGCTTCTTCGGAATTTTCTCTTTTCTGTCCTGGGGATGCTTCGTAAAGTGCATCAAGATGTTGACGCGCATCTTCAACGTTAATCGAACGCATTACCAAAAGTGGCTCTTTAATTAAGTTTCCAGCGTTATCTAATAACTCTGGATGGGGTACAAACTGTTTTTTAGATGAATAACCATAGTTGCCTTGGTTACTCATTGATGAGGAATTTGTCGGGTAAGTTCGCTCCCGATCAAAACTGAACATAATCAGGTTACGAATTAAGTTGCCAACAGCTATAAATGCAAGGATTGTAAAAGCAAGAATGTAAAGCAGATGTAACATTGTATTTTCCTCCAGAACAGCAAATTTTTAAAATTTTATTTTGTAACACTTTGTTTCGCCGATACTGTGACTCACAGTTGAGACGAGCATTCTAGGCACTTTTCATGCGCTTACATTTATATGGAGCTATTTGTCAACCGTTATTTTACTTAACGGTAGCATAGGATACATTCTTTTGTTAATCAAGATAATGTTAAGAAATTGTTAAGAATTTTCTACTATCTTTTTAACGACTAATTTACCATCTTGCGTAGACGCTTTTTTGGTAAGTCAAGAGACATAGTGTAAGTAGTTTGCCGAAATTTGGCAGATGCTCCCAAGCGTTGCTTAGACTTCACGTTCTTGACGAAAGCGCATTGCGACATTCCAGCATTCTGTTACTAATTCATGCCAAGGCATTAACGTTGCCATATCAATGCCGACTTGTTTATCCGTTGCATTAAATAGCATCTTCGCCGTATTTAATTCATCCTGCGCTTGCTTGACGCGTAAGAGCAAGTCAGATTGCTCTTGGTCGCTCATAAATGATAGTTCCTCAGTTTCGAGTAAATGGCGCGATCGCGTAAACCAATGCTGAAAATCTTCCAGCAGCGGATCTAAAACCGTTTTCAGCAACTCAGTCCCTGGTAAATTTGAGTCTGACATAAATAAGAGGTATATTTCAAACTTGCTTACTAATATTAACGTTATTTACGTTTCTTAACATTTTTTTGATTCCTCTCATAATTCTCGGATATAAAAATTTGTAACAAATAACACAAATTTAATTATATAGTCTTGATATCTGGTTTGTACAGTGCCTTTGGACAGGCATCTATAGGTATATATGACATCGAGTTGCAATTCATAAGAAAATTTAGTGATGTCTACGACGGGCTACGCCTACGCAGGCAATCCTGAATTTGACACTCAGGTAAAAAAGCAAAAATTTATCTTTGGATTGAAGAAGAATTCAGGACTCAGAATCAAAATAGTGGGGAATTCAAACCCGCCACCTAGAAACACCATTAAAGAAAATATATTTAGCGGAGTCTTAAACCCCTTTATTTATTACGCCAGTCGAATTCAAATTTATTTTGACTTGTGACTATTGTGAATTCTTTGTTGATAAAGCTTAACTGGCAAAAACCAAAGTCGTTATAGTTGAATAAGCCTACAGATTTAGATAAATCACCTTTTGTAATCACTTCGCCAACGGTTCAGCAGCCAATGTCGCTAAAATCATCGAATCAGTCCGAACAGTCAGAACAAGTTGAAAAAATTTATTTACCGCGTACCAGCGAATCGGAGAACTTAAAAAAGATTCGCCACACTGCTTCCCATGTTATGGCAATGGCAGTACAAAAGCTGTTTCCCAAGGCACAAGTTACAATCGGCCCTTGGATTGAAAACGGTTTTTACTACGACTTCGATAATCCAGAACCATTTAGCGAAAACGATCTTAAAGCCATCAAGAAAGAGATGGCGAAGATTATCAATCGTAAATTGCCAGTAATTCGGGAAGAAGTCAGCCGCGAAGAAGCCGAACGCCGGATTCAAGGAATTAATGAACCTTACAAGCTAGAAATTCTGGGAGATATCAAAAACGAACCAATTACGATTTACCATCTGGGGAATGAATGGTGGGATTTGTGTGCGGGGCCTCATCTGGAAAATACTAGTGAATTAAACCCGAAAGCAGTTGAACTAGAAAGCGTTGCTGGCGCTTATTGGCGTGGGGATGAAACCAAAGCCCAACTACAACGCATCTATGCCACCGCTTGGGAAAGTCCAGAACAACTCACTGAATATAAGCGACGTAAAGAAGAAGCGCTACGGCGAGATCACCGGAAACTGGGTAAGGAACTAGGATTATTTATATTTTCCGATCTAGTAGGGCCGGGTTTACCTTTATGGACACCTAAAGGTACTTTGTTGCGGAGTACTTTAGAAGACTTCCTCAAGCAAGAACAGATCAAACGTGGCTACCAGCAGGTTGTCACCCCTCACATTGGCAGAGTGGATTTATTTAAAACCTCTGGACACTGGCAGAAATATAAAGACGATCTGTTCCCAATGATGGCAGAAAACTCAGAAGCTGCTGCACAGGATCAAGGCTTTGTTCTCAAAGCCATGAATTGCCCCTTTCATATCCAAATATATAAAAGTGAGTTGCGTTCCTATCGGGACTTACCGATGCGGCTTGCAGAATTTGGTACTGTTTACCGCTACGAACAATCAGGGGAATTGGGCGGTTTAACACGGGTGCGGGGTTTTACTCAAGATGATGCCCACATATTTGTCACCCCAGAACAGTTAGACAGCGAATTCCTCAAGGTAGTCGATCTAATATTGTCAGTGATTAAGACTTTGCAATTGGGGAATTTCAAAGCACGACTGAGTTTCCGCGATCCAGCTAGTGATAAATATATTGGTTCTGATGAAGCTTGGAACCAGGCTGAGAATGCTATTCGCCGTGCAGTTGAAACCTTGGGGATGGAACATTTTGAAGGAATTGGAGAAGCAGCTTTTTATGGGCCGAAACTAGATTTTATTGTTAGTGATGCTCTAGAACGGGAGTGGCAATTAGGAACTGTACAAGTAGATTACATTTTGCCAGAACGCTTTGATTTAGAGTACGTTGCCGAAGATGGTGTTCGCAAACGTCCAGTGATGATTCACCGTGCGCCTTTTGGTTCACTGGAACGGCTAATTGGGATCTTAATTGAAGAATATGCGGGTGATTTTCCTTTGTGGTTAGCACCAGTGCAAGCTAGATTACTCCCAGTGGGTGATACACAGCTAGACTTTGCTAAAGATGTAGTTGCGAAAATGAGAGCATTGGGCATCCGTGCAGAAGTTGATACCAGTGGCGATCGCTTGGGTAAACAGATTCGCAATGCAGAGAAAGAAAAAATACCCGTGATGGCTGTGGTGGGAGCTAAGGAAGTGGAAACCAACACCTTAAGTATCCGTACCCGCGCCTCTGGAGAATTGGGAGTTATACCTGTCGATGAGGTGGTGGATAAGATGAAGGATGCGATCGCTAAGTTCGAGAATTTCTAAAATCTAACCGCAGACGCACACTAATCATAATTGGTGTGCGTTTTGTCTAGTAGGGCACTGAGGCTGATTGCGATCCGATCGTCGGCTAGCTGGTAGGTTTTGGCAAAGGTGCGATGTCTACGACGAGTTTCGCTTACGTAACGTATTTAATATCAAAGACTCATTAATGGAGTTCAAAGGCTCATTAATGGAGTTCAAAGGCTCATTAATGGAGTTCAAAGACTCATTAATGGAGTTCAAAGACTCATTAATGGAGTTCAAAGACTCATTAATGGAG